>DATNDU010000054.1:0-21135 GCA_035606915.1 Roseiarcus sp.
CCGTCGAATAGATCAACGCCGCGACCAGGATGAGCGCGCCCTGGAAGACGTATTGGTAGGTCTCCGACAAATTGAGGAACGAGACCGCGTTCAGCACTTCGGTCAGCAGCAGCGCCCCCAGCACCGTGCCGACGAACGTCCCCCTGCCGCCGCGCAGGCTTGTGCCGCCAAGCACGACGGCGGTGATGCTTGACAAGGTGTAGCTTGCGCCCTGTCGGGGATCGCCGACCCCGATCTGCGCCATCAGCATGATGGCGCCGAACGCCGTCATCAGCGACGAGCCGATGTAGCCGGCGACGAACGTGCGATCGACCCTGACGCCAATCCGCCGCGCCGCGCCTTCGTCGGACCCGGCGGCTCTCAAGCGCCAGCCGGGCCGCGAATTGCGCAACAGATGTTCACCCCCGAGGGCGAAGACAACGAGAACCACGAAGGCGACCGGGATTGGCCCGATCTGCCAACTCAACACCGCGACGACCGTGCCGTTGATATAGCCGCCAGGTCCATCGCGTAGCAGAAAGCCCAGGCCCTGTAAGCCAATATAGGTGGCGAGCGTCGCGGCGATGGCGGTGAAGTTGGCGAAGCGGATCAGCACGCCGTTGACGGCGCCGACGGCGAAAGCGCCGACAAACATCAGGGCGAAGCCGGCGGCGATGCTCAGCGGCGACTTGCCGTCGTTGATGAAGAACGAGGCGACGACGACGAGAAAGCCGGCCAGCGGTCCGACCGAGAGATCGATGCCCGCCATCAACACCGCGATTGTCTGGCCGAGGGCGATGAAGCCGAGCGCCGTCGCCAGCATCAGGATGTTGTAGATGTTGAAGGACGAGAAGAAGTTGGAATTCTGCGAGAAGACATAGAGGCCGAGCAGGCCGGTGACGAGCGCCAGCGGGACCGCCGGCGCGTTGTCCGATTGCAGAAAATGCTGGAACCCGCCCGAGCGCGCGTCGCGCACGCGCTGTGCGCTCTCGCCCGCATGAGTATCGGCATCGACCGCCGCGGCGACGATCTTGGCTTCCACCACGTCCGCGCCGCTCAGCGTCGCCGCGACCCGGCCGCGCGACATCACCACGACCCGATCGCATAGCCCGCCCAACTCCGCCGCGTCCGAGGAGTTGACGATGACCGGCGTGCCGGAACCCGAGACCTCGCGCAGGATGCGGTAGATCTCGAACCGCGCGCCGACGTCGACGCCTTGCGTCGGCTCGTCGGCGACAATGAGGCCGGGTTCGCACAGCAGCGCCCGCGCCATCACCACTTTCTGCTGGTTGCCGCCCGACAGCGAAAGGATCGGCGCTTCGAGCCCCGGGGCCTTCACCGCCAGCGACTGGAAGGTTCTCGTGACCTGGCGCACCTCTTGCCTACGGTTGAGGACGCCGCGGGAGGCGAACTTGTCGAGCGCCGCGAAGGTGGCGTTCTCGCGCACCGTCAAGCTGCCGGCGAGGCCCTCGGTATGGCGGTCGGAGGGCATGAAGGCGGCTTCCCGCAACAACTCCGGCGCGCCGAGCTGGCGCCCCTTCAACCGGATCTCGCCGCGCGAAGACTGGAGACCGGCGAGCGCGCGCATCAATTCGGACTGCCCGTTGCCGGCGACGCCGGCAATGCCGACGATCTGCGCCCGCGGCGCCTCGAAACTCACATCAATGAATTTGTCGCCGCTCAGGCCCTCCACGCAGAAGTCGACCTCGCTCGATGGCGTCTGCGATTTCGGCGGGAAGGCGGATACCAGCGCGCGGCCGACGATGAGGTTGAGCAGGTCGGCGTTGCTGATTTCGTCGACGCGCGCGACGCCGCGCACCCGGCCGTCGCGCAGCACCGTGACCCGGTGCGCGATCTGGCGCAGTTCCGCCAGCCGGTGGGTGATATAGATGACCGCGGTTCCGGTCTTCACCACCTCGCGGATGCGCCCGAACAGCATATCGGTCGCGTCCCGGTCGAGGGCTGCGGTCGGTTCGTCGAGGATCAGCACCTTCGGTTGGATGGCAAGCGCCTTGGCGATTTCCAGCAGATGCTTCTGCGCCACGCTCAGCGTGTCCGCGCGCGCCCGCAGCGGCACGTGCAGCCCCACCGCGTCGAGCGCCCGGCGGGCGACGTCGCGCGCCGGTTCAGCCGCAAACAGCGTCGCCGGAAGCGCCACCTGGAAGTTTTCAAGCACCGAGAGATCGTCGAGCACGGCCGGATGCTGGAACGAAATCGAGACGCCCAGCGACGCCGCAAGCTGCGGCGACATCGTAGGAATGCGCCGCTCGCCGAAATGAATCTCGCCGACATCCGGCTGGATCGCGCCGGAAATGATGCTCATCAACGTCGACTTGCCGGCGCCGTTCTCACCGAGGATCGCATGCACTTCGCCCGCGTAGAACTCGACGCTGACATGCTCCAACGCCACCACGCCGGCATAGGCCTTCGAAATCTCCGCCAGCCGGATCGTCACCGGGCCGTTGGCGGCGGCCGCCGGAGGGCTTTTCGCGTTGGCTTGATCGAGCGTCACAACAGCATTCCGTAGCAAGACCCACCTGTTGCACAGATTCGGCGGCAATCCCGAAGCGTGTCAATGCTTCGGGACCGGGAGCGGATTTTACTTGCCGACCGCCTTGGCTTGTGCTTCCGGCGGCAGTTCCGACGACAGATAGATCGCCCCGGGAAGATCCTTGCGGCACTCCACCGGGTGCGGCTTGCCGGTGACGGAGTTTTCAAACTCGGGAGCCTTGAAGATGTCGGCGCTCGGCAGCTTGCCATCGGTCGCCGAAGCGACCGCCCACTCGACCGCCAGACGCACGTTGTCGTTGCCGGTGGCGACCGTGAACAGCTTGAAATCAGGATTGCTGGCGTGATTGTCGGTCCAGAAACAGCCGAGCGAATTGCCATCCGAAGTCGCCAGCGCCGGAATCGAGCGGTTGAACTTCTTGAACCCGGGCAAAGCGCCGACCAGCGACGGCCCAAAATCGGAGATGATAACGTCAATCTTGGGATTCTTGGCGATTTCGGCGGTTAACACCTGCTGCGTCAGCGCCGGATCCCAGTTGGTGACGTCGAACGGCGCCGGGTTGAGGAACTTGTACTTGTCGCTCAGCACGGACTTGAGGCCGGCAAGTTCGTCCAGGCCCTGGCTGTTGCCGGCGGGGCCGCTGAGAAACAGCATGTTGCCGCCATTGGGCAGGATCTCCTTGATCCAGTTGCCCCAGTTCACGCCGTCGTTCTTGAACGAGGCGCCGATGAACTTGGTGTAATTGACGCCCGCCTTGCCGCCGACGTCGACGCGGTAGGGCACGACGACTTTTCCGGCCTTGTAGACGCTGGTCAGCGCCGGCAGCACGGCGGGGCCGGCGTCGCCGAATACGACCAGCGCATCGATGCCCTTGGCGGCGAAGCCCTTGATGTCGGAGATCGCCTTCTGCGTATTACCCTGGCCGTCGGCGTATTCGTATTTGGTGATGCTGGGGCAGAGTTGCGCCGTCTGCTTGCCAGACGCCGTCGTCACCTGGCGCCAGCTATTGCCGCCGAAACCGTCGAGCAGCGCCAGCGTCGCCTTCTTCGGGCCGCACCAGGACGGTACGGCGGCGTGGCTTGCGGATGTCGTCCCTCCAAGCGCCAGCAAGGCCGCGGCGGCGGTGAACGTCAAGCTTTGACTGAGACACTTCATCTGGTTTCCTCCCTTATGCGATCAGGCGCGCTTTCTGGCGTTTCTCGTCCAGTGGATCGAGTAAATGCCGATACCAAAGCCCAGCGCCAAGGCTTGGATAATGGTCTGCGCCGAGTAGGGAACGCCCACTGCCAGCGCGAATTGACTCAGTTGGTTGAGGAAGAAAGCGGCGACCACGGTCGAGACCGGGAAGCCGCGCCCACCCAGTAGCGACGTGCCGCCGAGAACGACGACCGCGACGGAGGGAAGCAACAGGCTGTCGCCTTGAAACGCCGTCGGTTCGCGAGTGACGCCGGCGAGCAGAATGCCTGCCAGGCAGCACAGCAATTGCGAGGATACATAGGCCATCATCTGATGCAGCCGCGTGTTCAACCCGACCGCCCGCGCCGCCAGTGGATTGGCGCCGATCGCCTCGAAGCGCCGTCCGGCAACCGTCTTCTTCAAGACGAAGGAGACCAGCAGCAACGCCGCCAAAGCAAAATATAAGGAGTTGGGCACGCCCAGCGTCTCGCCGCCGGCGATGGCGGCAAGCAGCCGCGTGGTGATGCGCGGCGTGCCGCCGGAGACCGCAAAGACCGCGCCGTACAACAGGGCGTTGACGCCGATGGTGGCGATGATCGCGTTCAGTTCGAGAAAGCCGACCAACAGACCATTGGCGAGCCCCGCCGCCAGCGCGCAACCGATGGCGATCAGCACCGCCGGCAGCAGCAGCGCGTTGTCGCCATCGGGAAAATGCGCCGCGATGACGACGGCCAGCGACACGCCGCCGGCCACCGAAAGATCGAAGCCGCCCTGTTGGACGACCAGCAATTGCCCGAGCCCGACGATGGCGATGATCGCCGCGAACGGCAGACTGCCCTGCAAGGCGCCGAACGTCAGGCTGGAAGGCGCGAATATCAGGCAGGCGACGATCAGCGCCAGCGTCGAGGCCACCACCGTGACGAAGCTCTGCGCCAGCGGCGCCGCAAGCCATCTGCGCGGCAGCGCCGCTTCGTTGCTGGTTTCGGCGACGGGGTTCATCTTGGCTTTCGTGGTGTTCGATGCCGAAGCGGGGTTCAGGCGATCTCCAGCGTGATCTTGACGGCGGCTTCAGCGTTCTTTCCGAGTTCGAAGGCGGCGATCGCGTCGTCGAGCGCGAAACTGTGGGTCTGGATCGGCGACAGGTCGATCTTCGTGCGTTCGAGAAAGCGGATCGCCGCGGGCCAGACGCCGGGCGAACCAATGCAGCCGCGCACCGTCAGGTTCTTCATCTGGATCTTGCCGAGTTCGACGGGAATCTGCTGCCCGATATTGATGCCGACCATCGACACCCAGCCTTCGGGCCGCGCGTAGTCGAACACTTTGGCGAGCGAGGAGGCGTGCCCCGCCGCCTCGACGACGAGATCAGCGCCGCCCTTGGTAAGTTCCCGCACCGCCTCAACGGGATCGCCGGCGCTGGGGTCGACGGTCGCATCGGCGCCGAGCCGCTTGGCGATATTGCGGCGCAGCGACACCGGATCGACGACGATCACCCGCGCCCCCATGCCGATGGCGGCGGCGGCCGTCACCAGACCAATCGTGCCGCCGCCGGAGACCACCACGGTTTCAGAGGCGTTGACGCCGCCATTGCGCAGCACCGCGTAATAACCGCAGGTGAAGGGCTCAATCAGCGCGCCCTTGGCATCGTCGACGGCGTCGGGCAACTTGTGCAGCCATTCTGGCCGGGCGGGAAAATACTCGCGATTGGCGCCGTCCATCGAGAAGCCGAAATGGTGGATGCGCGAGGGCGTGTTGATGACGCACTCGCCCACCACGCGGTCGCCCCGCTGGAGCGCGGTCACGTTGCGGCCGGTCTCGACGACCTCGCCGACCCATTCGTGGCCGGGAATGACGGGGTAAGAGATCGGGATGATGTATTGCCCCGCCAGCAACTCGTAGTCCGAGTGACAGATGCCGACGCGCCGCGAACGGATGAGAACTTCGTTGTCGTCGATCCTCGGGCTTTGCACCTGGGTGACGACCGGCTTCTTGGGTTCGTCGAAAATGAGCGCTTTCATGGTGACCTCCCGAATGTTCGCCTCAAGCCACAGCTTCCACCTTGCCGCTCAAAGCCGACGCGAAGACGGCCTCGAGCAAAGCGATATTGTTGACCAACTGATCGGCGGTGATCGGATAGGCCTCAGCCCCACGCACGGCCCGGGCGAAGGCGACGAGATTGTCCTTCACCGGCTCCGCCGGGGCAACTTCCGCCGTCAAGATCGGGCCGCCGCTATAGGCCGAGGTGACGATCCAGCCCGCAGGCGCCTCGACATGCGCCTTGTCACGGATGTCTATCCAGCCCTTGGAGCCGTAGACCGTGAAGCGGGACATGAAGGGATTGGCGAGCGAGGCGGATACATACGACGTGCCTCCTCCCCGGAACTTGACGTAAGCCGCCACGGTGTCGCCCTGCGGCAGATCAGATGACAGCTTTTCGCAGATGCAAAGGACGCTTTGGGCTGGCCCGAGTAGCCGCACCGAGAGATCGAGCAGATGAATGCCTGTCGCCGTCATGCCGCCCGCCGGCGCCTGATTGGCCTTCAGACGCCAGTTGTTGCGGTCGAGCGCGAGGAACTTGTCGTGGCTGAAATTGGCTTCGATCTGATGGATGCGCCCGAGTTCGCCGGCGTCAGCCTTCGCAAGCATCGCCTTCACCGGCGGCTCCCAGCGGCGCTCGTGCCCCATGCCCAGAATGAGCCCCGCCTCGCGACAAAGTGCAACCGCCTTCTCGGCCCCGGCCTTGGTCAGCGCCAGCGGCTTCTCGCAGAACACGTGCTTGCGCGCGGCGACCGCGGCCTCGATCTGCGATACATGCAGCGCGTGCGGCGTCGCCAGCACCACGGCCTCGACTCTCGGGTCGCGCAGCGCGTCGGCATATTCGCCCGAGAGCGCAACGCCGTTCTCGCCGCACAGCGCCCGCACCGCCTCGACATCGGGCTCAACCGCGCGCACGACGCGAATATCCGCCGGCGCGGCCTGGAGCACGCTCAGCATCTTCTGGCCCCACCAGCCCATGCCGACGAGAGCAATTCCTACCGGCTCGCGCATGTTCGTTCCTCTCCCTCGCCAAATCCTCCAAGCGCTGCGTTACATGGCGCCCATCAACTTCCGGTCGCGATTGAGGGGCCCAACAGGATCGCGCTGCGGCGAGACTCGTCCATCGCATTTCCTCCCCAACCGCGACGCGATCCGCTTGTCTGCGGCGCCGGCGATTGTTGTTCTTTCAGGCGGCGCAAGTCTCGCTTTGGACCTCTTCGTCGCCGCCGACGATGTGAAGATTATCCGCCCGGCCGACGCGCAGAATGGAAAAATTTTTCATTTTGAGCATTTGACCAGCGGCCGCGCGTTCGTGTTACCGGTCATCCGCCGCCAATACGAAGTAATCGAGGTCTCCCAGCCCGCGCGCGACGGCTGCCTGATATTTGCCTCGGATGCTCTCGATGAGCGGCATCGGACAGGAGGTCGCCGCGGCGGCCGCGGCGATCAGGTCGAGGTCCTTCAGCATTTGCGAGACGCTGAACGCCGCCGTGTAATCGCCCGTGGTGACTGCGGCGCGCTTGTACTGAATGAGCGGCGAGCCGACCGCACTCTCGGCGACGACATCCATGATGGTCTTTGTGTCCAAGCCTCCCCGGCGCCCCAGCGCCAGCGATTCCGCCAGCAGCGCCGAGGTCGCCCCGACCAGGGCGTTGATCGCGAGTTTGAGGTAACGCGCCTCTTCGGCCTCACCGACCAGGAACGCCTTTCTGGTGAAGGCGGCGAACACATTCGTCATGGCGCGGAAGGCGTTCGCGGGTCCGGAGACCAGCGCCGTCAGCGCGCCTTGCTCGGCCGTCGCCGTCGACCCGGAGACCGGCGCGCGCAGGTAGGCGCAGCCGACGGGCGCAAGCGCTCCAGCCACTTGGGCGGACGCCGCTGGCGAAACCGTGCTCGCATCGACATAAATCTGCGCACCGGTGAGGCTGTCTTTCAATCCCCCCTCGCCCAGCGCGACGTCAAGCAGCGCCCTGTCGTCCGAGACGGCCGAGAGCACGAAATCGGCGCCGGTCACGGCGTCGCCGACGGTGCGGGCGATCTCGAAACCGTTGGCGATCGCAAGCCCTTCCTTGTCGCCGCTGCGGCAGAGCACCGTCACCCGAAAGCCCGCGCCCTTCAGGCGTTTGCAAATCGGCAGGCCCATCTTGCCCATGCCGATCCAACCGATCTTGCGTGCCGCATATGGACCGCTCATTCATGCGCTCCTCTGATATGATGTTTCGACGCTGCGCATGGCCTCTTTCAGATCCCCAATTCTTCGCGAGCGCCATTGGGAAATACGTAGTTGGTCGAAAAGAAGCGGCTCATCCGGATGCTCAACCGCCGAATGCAGCTCTTTATCCTCGCCGGAGCAAGCGTGATGGCGCTGGCCGACTTTTCCGGCCTACTGACAGGCATACCGCATTCCATAGATGCGCTCCGCATCGCAGGTTTCACCTCCATCGCGACTGGCATATTCCTTGACTGATTCCGCAGTTGACAGAATTGCCCTGCGCTCGCAACTACGAGTGGATGGCTCGCCCATAAGCTGCAAGAACGCTTTCGTGCATAGCCTCTGACAGTGTCGGATGCGGGAATACGGTTCGCAAAAGCTCCTCCTCAGTGGTCTCCAAGCCCATCGCAAGCACGAATCCCTGAACAAGCTCCGTGACTTCAGGACCGACGAGATGGGCGCCGAGAAGCGCTCCGGTGCTGGCGTCAAACAATGTCTTGACCATTCCCTGACCTTCGCCGAGCGCAATGGCCTTGCCATTGCCCGCAAAGGGGAACCGCCCGACACGCAGTTGGCGCCCCGCGGCGCGGGCGCTGGCCTCCGTCAACCCGACGCTGGCGATCTGTGGCGAGCTGTAGGTGCAGCCAGGAATCCGGTTGCGATCCAGCGCCTGAGGCTTCAGGCCGGCGATCGACTCAACGCAGACGACGCCTTCGTGTTCGGCCTTGTGCGCCAGCATCGGCGGTCCCGCGACATCGCCGATGGCGTAGAGGCCGGCGACATTGGTGCGCCCGTAGGCGTCGGCGACGATGCAACCGCGCTCGCATCGGATGCCAAGGTTTTCGAGACCAAGAGTCTCGATATTGCCCTGGACGCCGACAGCGACGATGATCTTCTCAGCGGCGATCTCCTCGGCGCCCCGGTCTCGCGCGATAGTGGCCTGTCGTTGGCCGTCGCGCGCCGAGATGCCGGCGACCCGCGCTGAGGTGTGGAACGCGATCCCCCGCTGCTCGAATTGCTTGCGCGCCGCCAGCGCAATCTCGGCGTCCTCGTTGGGCAGAATTTGTTCCAGCACTTCGACCACCGTAACCTTCGCGCCCATCAGCCTGTAGAAGGAGGCGAATTCGATGCCGATGGCGCCGGAGCCGACGACCAGCAGCGACTCGGGAACCCGCTCCGGCATCATCGCCTCGAAATAGGACCAGACATCGCTTCCACCGGGCTCCAGGCCCGGCAGCGTGCGCGGACGCGCGCCCGTCGCGATGATGATATGGTCGGCCGAATAGTCGCCGGGGCCGAGGGCGGCGGCAGGTTGCGCGGGCGCCGGACGGCGGCCGGGTCGCGGCGCCGTCACCTGGACGCGGCCGGGCGCGGTCAGTTCCGCTTCGCCCCAGATGACGCAGACGCCGTTCTTCTTTAACAACCCGGCGACGCCGCGGTTGAGGCGCTGCGACACATCCCGCGATCGCTGCACGACCGCTTGCGCGTCGAACCGGACATTGTCGGCAGCGAGACCAAACGAGGCCGCGTGGCGCAGGAGATCGTAGACCTCAGCCGAGCGCAGCAACGCCTTGGTTGGAATGCAGCCCCAGTTGAGGCAGATGCCGCCGAGGTGTTCGCGCTCGACGACGGCCGTCTTGAAGCCGAGTTGCGCGGCGCGGATCGCCGCGACATAACCGCCGGGTCCGGAGCCGATGACGATGAGATCGAACCTCATGAGCCCCGCGCCGTGGGCTTCGAAGCTTCCATCGCCTGCCGCCCCTTCGCCCGCGCCTTGAAAGTTCGCGAACTGACGCGGTCGAGGAGATCGATCACGTCCTTCAGATTTTCGCGCGGAATGCCCTGCGTGATGAAGACGATCTGGGTTCGTTGATCGTCGTCAGGCCATTGATCCAACCACGCCATCGTATGCAGCAGATGCTGCACGCCCTGAATCACCGCGGGCCGGCCCGGCTCTTCCGCAATATTGACCAGCCCCTTCACCCGCAGCAGTCCCGACCCCAGATTTTGCGCAACGCCGTCGAGCAGGAATTGGAGTTCGTCGCGCGACAATGGCGCCTCGCGCGTCAGCACGAAGCTCTCGATCGCCCTCTGGCGCAAATGATCGAAATGGGAATGGCCGGCGTGGTCGTGATGATCGTGCCCGCAGGCGTCGTCATGCGCGTCGGGTTGCGAGCCATGCGCTCCGGCGTTCAACCAGCGGCGGGGATCGGCCTTCGGGTTGGCGGCGTCGAAGCCTTTCGAGGTGAGAAGCTTTGCCACGGCGGCCGGCGTCCAATCGACGGCCCCGATCTCGGCCGCAGGGTTGAGGCGGCGCAGTTCGGCGCTGAGTCGAGACTGCGCCGCGTCGCGGTCGCCGGCGGCGAGGTCGAGCTTGCCGATGCGAATCTGATCGGCCAGTGCGATCTGGCGCACCCATTCGTCATGTTCGCGCGCCGTGCTCTCCCAGTTCACCGCATCGACCAGGGTGACGACGCTGGCGACGCGGTAAAGACCTTCGAGCGTCGGCTCCGACAGAAACGCTTGCAACACCGGGCCAGGCTCGGCGAGGCCCGAGGTTTCGATGACGACATTGTCGAAGTGGGGGATCTCGCCTGCCTGGCGGGCGTGAAAGACAGAGTTCAAGGTGCCGACAAGATCACTCTTCACCGTGCAGCAGAGACAGCCGTTTTCCAGCACCACCACGGCGTCGGAGCTTCTCGCGAACAGCTTCTGGTCGAGCCCGACCTCGCCGAACTCGTTGACGACGATCAGCGTCTTGGCCAGCTCCGGGGTGCGTAGCGCTGCATTGATGAGCGTGGTCTTGCCGCTGCCGAGAAACCCGGTGACGAGCGTCAC
The DNA here is from genome assembly GCA_035606915.1 of Roseiarcus sp. GTDB lineage: Bacteria > Pseudomonadota > Alphaproteobacteria > Rhizobiales > Beijerinckiaceae > Roseiarcus. The sequence goes on from DATNDU010000054.1 coordinate 10,749, forward strand.
CGGAATCCGGCTGGGAGCATCGGTCGGCGGCCCTTCGCGGGACATCGCGCTCTCCGTTTAGAACACTTCGCAACCGGGCAGCCCACAGGAGATCAGGCGGTCCGAGGGAAAGTTGGTGATGATCTCACAACCATCTTTGGTGACAACGACCTCTTCCTCGATGCGCGCCGCGCCGGAGCCGTCCTCCGATCCCTTCCAGGTTTCCAGCGCGAACACCATGCCCTCGGCGAGCGGCTTGTTCTGGCCGCGGAAACGCTTGGAGAAGATCGGGCGCTCCCACAACGACAGGCCGACGCCGTGGCCGTATTGCAGCAGGAACGCTTCTTCCTCGTCGCGATAGCCGAAATCCTTTGCATCCGGCCACACCGAGGCGACCTCGTCCGGCGTCACCCCCGGCCGGATCATGTCGATCGAGGCGCTGATCCATTTCGACGCCGTCTCATAGGCGTCGATCTGCGCCTTCGAGGGCTCGCCGCAGATGAAGGTGCGGTAGTAGCAGGTGCGGTAGCCATTGTAGGAATGCATGATGTCGAGGAAGATCATGTCGCCTGGTTGGATCATGCGGTCCGAGAACGTGTGCGAATGTGGTCGGCCACGCCGCCCAGACACCGAGTTGACGCATTCGACGCGCTCCGAACCCATGCGGAACAACCGATCGTTGGCGATCGCCACCAGTTCGTTCTCTTTCGCGCCGGGCCGGATCGCTCTGCATATGTCGACATAGGTGGCGTCGACCATGGCGGAGGCCATTTTGAGCAGTTCGACTTCGTCGTCGGTCTTGATTTCGCGCGCGTCGAGCAGCGCCTGCTGGCCATCGACGACTTCGATGCCCTCCGCCTCCAGCGCGCGCAGCATGCCGATTTCCATCATGTCGATGCCGAGCGGCTCGTTGGCGATGCCGTAATGCACCAGCGCCTTTTTGATCTGTTTGGCGAAGTCGTACTGCACGTTCATCGAAGGAGGGATGGCGCCCTGCATCGTCGTGATCGGGGCCGCGACATTGTCTGCGATCCAGGGCGATGAAATGCGCTTGGCCGGCGGCGCCGGGTCCCACAGGAACGGCTTGCCTTCGGCCGGGCACAGCGCGTAACGAAAGAACTTGTCGCGCGCCCATTCGCCGATGTGGGTCGCTGTCACATAACGAATGTTGTCGAAGTTGAAGCACAGCACGGCGCCGAGCCCGGCGTAGCGGATCGCCGCCTGCGTGCGCGCCAGCCGTTCCTTCGACAGGCGGCTGTAGTCGACGCCCTGCTCCCAGTCCTTCGCCATCGCCCCGTAGGCGGCGGTTGAATGCGGGCTGTTGTATTTCATGGGTCCTCCGCTGACGTTGGTTGCATGGCGCCGGTCACGACGCCTGGCCGAGGTCCTCGCCCCAGTCGTGCTGTTCCAGTATCTGCTTCAGCCGCGACAGGAACGCCGCCGAATAGGCGCCGTCGAAGGCGCGGTGATCGAAGCTCTGACCGACCATGCCAAGCATGCGCGGCGCGATGAAATCGCCCTGCGACGTCGACACCACGGCTGGTTTCAAACGGATCGCGTCGGTCGAGAGAACGGCGACTTGCGGCGCATTGACGATCGGCGCAGTGAAGGCGGTTCCGAACGCGCCGTTGTTGCTGATCGAATAGGTGCCGCCGGAAAGGTCGTCGGGCGTCAGCTTGGCCGCGCGCGCGCGGCCGATCTGCCGGTTCATCGCCTTGGCGAGGCCGACGAGCGTGAGGTCGCCGACATTGCGCACGACGGGAACTACGAGGCCGTTGTGGGCGAGATCGACCGCAATTCCGAGATGAATCTCGCGCGACAGCACAAGGCTTTTGTCGGCGAGGCGCGCGTTGATTAGTGGAAACGCCTCGATGGCGAGGCAGGCGGCGCGCGCGACGAACGGCAGATAGGTCAGCGAGAACCCTTGCGCTTGCCGGAAAGCCTCCCGGCGCTGGCGCCGCACGCGGTCGAGGATGGTGAAATCGATCTCGATCGCCTGAAACACATGCGGAATGGTGCGCCAGTTTTCGGCGAGACGCTCGCCGGTGCGCAGCCGCACCGCATTCAGCATCACGACCTCGCCCTCGGCGGTGGGCGCAGGCGGCGCGGGCGCGGCCAGCGCGGCCCGCACGACTTTCTCGTCGATGCGCTCGCCGCCCTGCCGGCGGACCTCTGCGGCGAGGCCAGCGATGTCGAGACCGTTCTGGGCGATGAGGCGCCGCGCCAGCGGCGTCGCGCGCACGCCATTCGGCGCCTTGGCGGCGCCGAAGCGGCCAAGCGGGGTCGCCACTTCCTCGAAAGCCGACCTCACGAGCGTTTGCATCGCCGGCCTGGCGGACTTGGGGGTCTCAGCGGCGCCCGCGCCAACCACGGCGACGACCTCGCCGACTTTCGCTACGACGCCGACGCCAACCCGAATTTCGTCGAGGCGGCCGGCGACAATCGCCTGCACTTCGAGCGTCACCTTGTCGGTCTCGACCTCGAAGAGGTTGTCGCCCTCCTTGATCTCGTCGCCGACCGACTTGAACCAGTTAAGAATCTTGCCCTCGGCGACGGTCTCGCCGAGTTGCGGCATGATGACGGCGTTGCTCATCGCGTCAACCATTCATCACGCGGCGCACCTTGTCGACGATGCGCGCCGCGCTGGGCAGCGCAAGGTCTTCGAGGTGATCGGCCGCCGGCAGCGGGATATGCGGGGTGGTGATGCGCACAATCGGGCCGTCGAGATCCCAGAACGCCTCGTCGGCGACGATGGAGGCGATCTCCGCGCCCCAACCGCACAGGCGCGGATTTTCTTCAACCGTGAACAGGCGCCCGGTCTTGGCGACGGAGCCCAGGATCGTGCGCGTATCGAGCGGCACCAGCGAACGCACGTCGATCACTTCCGCGTCGATGCCGTGCTCGCGCTTCAGGATCTCGGCGGCCGCCAGCGCGCGCGGCGCCATCAGCGCCAACGCCGCGATCGTGCAATCGCCGCCGGCGCGCAGGATCTTGGCGGTCCCCAGCGTATCGACGATCTCGCCGTCGGGAACCTCCCCCTTCATCGCGTAGAGCGCCTTGTGTTCATGGAAGATGACCGGGTCGGGATCGCGCACCGCGGCGGCCATCAGGCCAATCACATCGACGGGCGAGGAGGGCGCGACGACCTTGACGCCGGGGATCATCATCGTCCAGTTTTCGATGGATTGGGAATGCTGCGCGCCGAAGCGCACGCCGCCGCCATTGCCGGTGCGGATGACCAGCGGGCAACCAAGTTGGCCGTTGGTCATATAGCGAAGCTTCGACATTTCGTTGGCGACGTAGTCGAAGCAGACGGCCAGGAAATCGGCGAACATGAGTTCGGCGATCGGCCGCAACCCCGTCATCGCCGCGCCCATCGCCGCGCCGAGGATGGCCTGCTCCGAGATCGGCGTGTCGCGCACGCGCAGCGGCCCGAACTCCTCATAGAGGCCGACGGTGGTCTTGAACACGCCGCCCGCCTTGCCGATGTCCTCGCCGAGAAACACGACATTGCGATCGCGCCGCATTTCCTGGGCGATGCCGCGCGCCACAGCGTCGCGATAGCTCAGTTCCGCCACGCCCAGCCTCCATCCGCATAAACATCCGCCGTCAACAATTCGACCGGCGCCGCCGGCGAAGCCTTGCAGGCGGCCGTCGCCGCCTCAACCTTGGCGCGGCTGTGGGCGACGATCGCCTCCACCGTCTTGTCGTCGACGTCGAATTCCTTCAGCCGTTGGCGATAGATGAGGATCGGATCGCGCTTCATCCACTCCTCCAACTCGCCGGGCGGCCGGTATTTGGCGGGATCGGCGCGCGAATGGCCGGAATGGCGGTAGGTCATACATTCGATCAGCGAAGGCCCGCCGCCGTCGCGCGCCTTGGCCAGCGCCGCCTGCGCCGTGCGATAGACAATATCGGCGTCGTTGCCGTCGATGACGATGCGTTCGAGCCCATAGCTCGCCGCGCGGTCGGCGGCGGGATGTTTGACCGCCGTCACCTCGCCGATCGGCGTGTATTCCATGTAGAGATTGTTTTCGCAGACGAAGACGACGGGAAGCTTCCAGACGGCGGCGAAGTTGAGCGCCTCGTGGAAGGCGCCGATGTTGGTCGTCCCATCGCCGAAGAAGCAGACGGAGACGTCATTCTGGCCGAGATATTGCGCGCGCCAGGCCGAGCCGCAGGCGATCGGCAGATGCGCGCCGACGATGGCGTAGGAGCCCATGACGCCGTGCTCGACCGAGGTCAGGTGCATGGAGCCGCCCTTGCCGCGCATGAGCCCGACGTCGCGCAGCATAAGCTCGCCGAGCACGCCTTCCATCGCCGCGCCGCGCGCCAACGTATGCGCGTGGCCGCGATAGGTGCAGAAGGACTTGTCGCCCTTGCGCATCGCCACCCCGAAACCGGCGGCCACGGCTTCCTGTCCGAGCGACAGATGGCTGGTGCCTTTGATCATGTTCTGGAGGAAGAGGTCATAGGCGCGCTTTTCACAATCGCGTATTTCGACCTGAAGACGGAACAGCTCCAGCCTGGTCTCGACGCCGATGTCGTCGTTGCGCGGCGCGCTGGCCGTCGCGGCGGCGCTTTGCTCGGTTGCCATCTCGCAGCTTTCCATCCCAAATGGCCTTATCTGGCTCGCTTGCCACAGCGCCCGCGTCTTCGGCGCGAAATCATTCTCAAAATGAATATTTTCCGGAGCAACCAGAAGCCGCCGCGGCTTCAGACAAGCACCATGCCGCCGTCGGCCATGATAACCTGCCCCGTCACATAGTCGGAATCCGGCGAGGCGAGGAACGCCGCGACGCCGACGATATCGCGCGGTTTGGAGGGAAAGCCCAGCAATATGCTCGACGAGAAGCTGTCGATGAACTCGCCCTTCTTTTTGATGACGCCCTTGTCGATCATGTCCTGCTCGAGCCCGTCCCAGAGCGGAGTGACGACCACGCCGGGGGCGAAGGCGTTGACGGTGATCTTGTGTTTGGCGAACTCGCGCGCCGCCGCCTGGGTTAGCGAAATGACCGACGCTTTGCTGGCGCAATAGGGCGCGAATTCCGCGTAGCCCTGCCGTCCGGCGATCGAGGCGGTGTTGATGATCTTGCCGCCCAGGCCTTGGGCGATCATCCGCCTCGCCGCTTCCTGCGTGCACAGCAACACGCCCCATGCGTTGACGCGCATGATGGCGTTGAAGTTGGCGGCATCGATCTCCATGAACGGCAGCGGCTTGTTGAAGCCGGCATTGTTGAAGAAAATATCGAGGCGACCGAAGGCCGCAACCGTCGCCTCGATCGCCGCTCGCACCTGGGCGCGCTCCGCCACGTCCACGGCGATGCCGATCGCCCGCCCGTCGCCGAGACGTGCGGCCACGGCCTTTGCCTGCTCGCCGTTGAGATCGGCGATGGCGACCTTGGCGCCCTCCGCGACGAGGCGCGAGGCGATCTCCTCGCCAATGCCCTGCGCGCCGCCGGTGACGATAGCGACCTTACCCGCAAGCCTGGACATGGGTGATCCTCCCCGAACGCCGCGCCGATGGTTTGGTCCGCGGCCCTGCCTAAAGCTAATCCTGGCCCGTCGGGGACCGGCGCCACAAAATATTCATTCTGGACAAAAGCAGATGGATGGGCGACGGGATGCGGGGGTATACGATGGGAGCGGACGAGTTTCGCGCCGGCGGTATTGCGCGCGGGAAGATCAGGCAGACGGCGCGCTTTCCTTGCCTTGTATCTTAAGCGCGCCGAAAGATTGAAGCGGTTCGCCAGAATTCAGGGAGGATGCCATGAAGGCCGTGAGGTTTTACGCCAAGCAAGACGTCCGCCTTGACGATGTGGCCTCGCCCGACGGGATGGGCGACCATCAAGTGCTCGTGCGTCCGCTCACCTGTGGCATTTGCGGCACGGACCTGCATGAATTCGCCGGCGGCCCGATTGTCACGCCGATCAATCCGCACAAGTTCACCGGCGCGACGCTGCCGCAGATTCTCGGCCATGAGTTTTCAGCCGAAGTGCTGGAGACCGGGCGCGCGGTGCGGCGCGTGCGCAAGGGCGACCGGATCTCGATCCAGCCGCTGGTGATGCCGCTCGACGATTATTACAGCCGCCGCGGCCTCAACCATCTGAGCCCGAGCATGGGCTGCGTCGGCCTCAGTTGGGCCTGGGGCGGCATGGGCGAACTTGCGGTTATCAACGACTACAACGCCAACCCGATTCCCGACAACGTCAGCGACGAACAGGGCGCCATGGTCGAGCCGACCGCCGTCGCGCTCTACGGCGTCGATCGCGCCAAACTGCGCGGCGGCGACACGGTGCTGGTCACCGGCGCCGGTCCCATCGGCGCGTTGGTCGTCCTCATCTGCAATGCGGTCGGCGCCTCGAAAATCTTCGTCAGCGAGCCCAACGCCAACCGCCGCCGGCACATCGAAAGCCTCGGCGTCGCCACGGCCGTGCTCGACCCGCGCGCCGTCAACGTCGTGGCCTACATTCGCGACAACACCGAAGAAGGCGTCGGCGTCGATGCGGCGATTGAGTGCTCAGGCATCGAACTCGCGCTCAACACCTGCGTCGAGGCGGTGCGCAACCACGGTACGGTGGTTCAGACCGGCCTGCACGTCAAGAAGGCCCTCGTCGATCCCGCCTTGTGGGCGCTGAAGGACATTACCATCGAGGCGACCTGGTGCTACGAAGTGACGATGTGGCCGCGCGTCATCCGCATGATTTCGAGCGGCAAGCTGCCGGTCGAGAAAATCATCACCGGCCGCATCGAACCCGAAGACATCGTCGAAAAGGGCTTTCGCTCGCTGCTGAACCCCGGCGGTCAGGAAATGAAGGTCATGGTCAAGATGCGTTGACCTCACAAGCAACGCGGCAGACGGAGTTGGACACATGGAAATCGTAGCCCTCGTAGTCGGCGCCACGGGGATCGCCGGGCGCGGCGTCTGCCAGGAACTCATGCAGGCCGGCGCCCGCGTCTACGGCCTCTCCCGCAACGGCGAGGGACTCGCGCCGGGCGTCAGCCATATCGCGGCCGATCTCATGAGCGCCGCGAGCGTCGAGAGGGCATTGGCGGGGCTGAAGCCGACGCATGTCTATCTGACGACCTGGTCGCGGCAGGCGACCGAAGAAGACAACATCAAAGTCAACGGCGGCGCCGTGCGGACGCTGCTAAGCGCCGTCGCGCCCGCCCGCTCTGTTCGTCATGTCGCGCTGGTCACCGGCCTCAAGCATTACCTCGGGCCGTTCGACGCCTATGTCAAAGCCGGGACGCTGCCGCTAATACCGGTGCGCGAGGAGCAGCCGCGCCTCGACATCCCCAACTTCTACTATGCGCAGGAGGACGAGGTTTACGCCGCCGCAGCGCGCGACCGCTTCACTTGGAGCGTGCATCGCCCGCACACGATCATCGGCAAGGCGATCGGCAACGCCATGAACATGGGCTCGACGCTCGCCGCCTATGCTTCGATTTGCAAGGAGACGGGCGCCAAGTTCAAGTTCCCCGGCAGCGCCGCGCAGTGGAACGGCCTCACCGACATGACCGATGCGCACATCCTCGGCAAGCAACTGGTGTGGGCGAGCACCAATGATTTCGCCAAGAACAACGCCTACAACATCGTCAACGGCGATGTCTTTCGCTGGAACTGGATGTGGCCGCGGCTGGCGAAATGGTTTGGCGTGGAGTGGGAAGGCTTTACGGGCGAAGTGGCGCCGCTCGAAGCTGCGATGGCCGGCGACGCGCCGGTGTGGAAACGCATGGTCGAAAAATACCGGCTCGCCGAACCCAACCTCGCCCGCGTCGCTTCGCCCTGGCACACCGACCTCGACCTTAGCCGGCCGATCGAAGTGATGACCGACATGGCCGCCAGCCGCCAGCTCGGCTTCCAGGCCTACCAGAATACGGAAGGCGCGTTCCTCGATCTGTTCGCGGCGCTGCGGGCCGACAGGATCATCCCGTAAGGCGCGCCTCCGGCCTTCTCGACAATCTCCAGCAGCGGAACTAGCTGTTGGAGATTGCCCGGGCGCATAAGGCGACCCGTCGGCGAGGGAGGGCGTCGCTATCGCATGACCGAACACGAGCTCCTGCGCATCATCGCCTTCCTCGAACGGGTGCGCATGCCGTACCAGGAACTCGTCCCCGTCGCGCAAGAGGACGCGACGTGGAACATGCTGTTGTTCCTCATCGCCAACCACATCACCGGCAACGCGGTCGCCATCTCGACGCTGGCGGCGGTCGCTAAAGTTCCGCACGCCACCGCCATGCGGCGCATTCACGCGCTGATCGAGAGCGGCCACATCGTCGCCAAGACGGCCAGCGATACCGGCAAGCGCTTCAAGCTCGCACCCAGCGAAGAGTTGATGGAGAGCTTCACTCAATATGCGCGACGCATCAAGTTCCTGCTTGCCGAGACCTTCGGCCTGCGCGCCAAGACCGACAGCGAGGAGGATTTCTACTTCGGCGGCTCCTATTTCGCGGCGCAGATCATCCCGCCGCCGCGCCTGATCGAGAGTCTGTTTCGCGGCCACCGCGAGATCAAGTTCCTGCTCAACGACGACAATTATTTCCTGTCGATGCGCAACATGTGGGCCGACTTCCGCAACAACATGGCCTCGCGCAAGAATTTCGATCTCAGGAAGCTGCCGTTCCTGCATGAGCAGTTGATCGAGAATTCGCGCAAAGCGATTTCGGATTATGACATCATCGCCATCAACGCGCCCTGGCTTGGCGAAGCGGTGAAGAAGGGTCTCGTCCTGCCGCTCGACGCCTACATCAATGCGGCGACGATCTCCTCGCTCGATTTCCATCCCACCGTCTGGTCGATGGGCTCATGGCGCGGCCAGCAATTCGGAATTCCCATCTATTGCACAATCGAGTTGCTTGCCGCGCGCAGCGACCTGTTCGAGAAAGACCGCCTCGAGTACCCGACGACTTTCGAAAAGACGCTCGCCGCGGCGAAGCATTTCCATGCGCCCGCCAAGGACCGATACGGAATTGCCTGGAACGGCGGCTGCGGCATGCCGATCGCCTCGACGTTCATGTTCCTGATGGGATGCTGCGGCGAGTCGATCCTCAAGATCCCGAAAAGCAGCCTGGCGATGGGGGTGGACGACGCGCAAGGCGAACAGTTGCGCCCGCAAATCAATTCGCAAGCGGGCCGCAACGTGCTCGATTATCTGCGACGGCTGCGGGAGGTCTCGCCGCCCGACATTCTCGATATGGATTGGGACCGCCGAACCACATCCTTCCTTTCGGGCGAGACGGCGCTCGCCTATTGCTGGACGGTTCGCGCCGCGCGCTTCGAAAACGACGTTGCCTCGGCGGTGAAGCGCAAGGTGACTTATCTGCCGCAGCCGCGCGGGCCGAACGGCGCGTCGAACAATCCGATCGGCGGCTTTCTGCTCTGCATTCCCTCCAACCTGCCGCGGGACCGCATCGAACTCGCCTTCGAGGCCATCGCCTGGATGGCGTCGCCCGAAGCCATGAAGGCCAACGTTCAAAACGGCTTTCCCGTCGCGCCGCGCTTCAGCGTCGCCGCCGACCCCGAGGCGGCGGCGACTTCGCCCATCGTCAGCATCGTCGACAGGCTCGCCAAGCAAAACATGTTGAAAGCCTGGCCGCGGCCGCCGGTGCCGGAATATTTGCTCCTGGAGCGTATCCTGGGGCAAGAAATCCACCGCGCGGTGCGCGGCGAAGTCAGCGATCGCGTCGCCCTCGATCGCGCTCAAGACCTCGCGGACCGGGTGATGCGGGCGGCTGGCTATTACTGACGCGGCTTCACCGGAGGACTGGCGCTCTCCGTCGTTGCCTTTGACGGTGATTTCCGACTCTCTGTTGCGACCAAGGCTGTTCAACGCACTTTACCGAAGATCATTGAACGTATCGATTTGAGGCCGCCGAACGTAGCGGCGCAGCGGATTGGTTGGTGCGCCAGGATATTGTGCGCGAAGCTGTGCAATCGAGCGAAGAGGCCCGGATTTTTCGGCGTCTGGGCGCGTCCTTCGTCCGCCTACTCTGACCGACGCGATCCAGCGTGCGCATCTGTTCAATTTCCGAGAGCCCTAAGTTAAGATAGATTTAACCATTTTGACGGCAAGCCCTTGGCAGGGAACGCGAAAGGCTCCTGCCATGAGCGAGATTTGTTGCAAATGCTGCTACGGATTATGTGAAGAATGGTAATGTTCGAGGCTTTCAGCGCTATCGATGCCTTTTCTGCGGCTACAATTTCACCATGACGCCGCCGCGCGGGAAGCCGGCGGCGATGAAGGCGCTGGCCTTGCTTCTCTGCGCCATGGGCAACGTCGGTTTTGGCTCCATCGCTCGTCTTCTCGGCGTCAGCGACGTAGCGGTGTTGAACTGGGTCCGCGACGAAGCGCGCAAACTTCCCGAACCATCGACCAAGGCTGACGTGGTGGTCGTCACGCTCGAC
>DATNDU010000068.1:0-17565 GCA_035606915.1 Roseiarcus sp.
TCGTTCGCCGACATCGTCGATCACGTCAAAGGCGCGGTGGTCTCCGTCAAGGTCAAACTCGCCGACGTCGCCGAGGACGAGGTGGGCGCCCGCAAGCCGCCGCAAAGCGGCTCGATCGAGCGCTTCTTCAAGCGCTTCGGCCTGCCGCTGCCCAACGACGACGGCCGCCGCGGGCCGCCGCGCGACCGCGAAACCGCGCAGGGCTCCGGCTTCTTCATCTCGTCGGACGGCTACGTCGTCACCAACAATCACGTCGTCGAGCACGCCCGCGCGGTGACGGTGACCACCGATGGCGGCCGCACGCTGGCCGCCAAGGTGATCGGCGTCGACGCCAAGACCGACTTGGCGTTGTTGAAGGTGGAAGGCGCGAACTTTCCCGCCGTGCATTTCTCCGCCAAGCCGCCGCGCGTCGGCGATTGGGTGATCGCGGTCGGCAACCCGTTCGGCCTCGGCGGAACAGTGACGGCCGGCATCGTCTCGGCGCGCGGCCGCGATATCGGCTCCGGTCCCTATGACGATTTCATCCAGATCGACGCGCCGGTCAATCATGGCAATTCCGGCGGGCCGGCCTTCAACAACGAGGGCGAGGTGGTGGGCGTCAACACCGCGATCTTCTCGCCGTCGGGCGGCAGCGTCGGCATCGGTTTCGCTATATCCGCCGATGTCGTGCAGAACGTCGTCGCGCAATTGAAGGCGCATGGCGCGGTGGCGCGCGGCTGGCTCGGCGTCGAGATCCAGCCGGTGACGCCCGATCTCGCCGACAACCTCGGCGTTACGCCCGACACGGGCGCGCTGGTGGCCAAGGAATCGGCGGATTCGCCCGCCGCGATCGCCGGCGTGAAGGTCGGCGACGTCATCGGCTCGGTCGACGGCGCGGCTGTGGCGAGCCCGCGCGATCTGGCCCGCCGCATCGCCGCGTTGGGTCCGAAAAAGTCGGTGTCGCTGAAGCTGTCGCGCGACGGCAAGCAGCGTGAGATCGTAGTGATGCTGGGCGCCATGCCCGCCGATAGCGCGCTCGCCGAGGCGACGCCCGCCCCGGCGCCAACGGCCGCCAACCCCTCTGGTCTGGCCAAGCTCGGCCTTGAGCTGGAGCCTGGCGACGGCGGCGTGAAGGTCGTCACCGTGGACGCCGGCAGCGTGGCGGCCGAGCGCGGGCTTTCGGTCGGCGACGTCATCGTCGACGCCGCCGGCAAGGCGGTCGCCAAGCCCGCCGACGTCGCCGCCGCTTTGCAGGAGGCAAAGAGCGCCGGCCACAAGTCGGTGCTCATCAGAGTGAAAACGAATCAGTCGATGCGCTTTGTGGCCCTACCGGTCAGGAAAGCGTCATGACTCAAGCCATCGGCCGCCGAACGCCCCTATTCGGCAGGCCGTTGTGGCTGGCGAACAGCGTCATCTCCCCGCAAAGACGCTGAGCTGGCCCATCCGGGCGGCAAGCCTTCCCCCTCAGGCTTGCCGCCCTACTTTTTTACAATCTCTCATCGCCGACTATAAGGACCGCCGCCCCTGAAGCGTCGGACAAGCGTCATGCGCATCCTGCTCATCGAAGACGACCGCGAAGCCGCCGCCTATCTGGTCAAGGCGATGCGCGAATCCGGCCATACCATCGACCACGCCGCCGACGGCGTCAGCGGCTACGATCTCGCCCACGAGGGCGGCTATGACGTGCTGGTGGTCGACCGCATGCTGCCGAAGATGGACGGCCTGACCCTCATCGCCGGCCTGCGGGCGCAGAACAATGCGACGCCGGCGCTGATCCTGTCGGCGCTCGGCCAGGTCGACGATCGCGTCAAGGGGTTGCGGGCGGGCGGCGACGATTACCTCAGCAAGCCCTACGCCTTCTCCGAGCTTCTGGCGCGCGTCGAGGCGCTCGCCCGGCGCCGGCCGAAGGGCGCGCCGGAGGAGACGCTGATCCTGGTCGGCGATCTCAAGCTCGACCGGCTCTCGCATAAGGTGACGCGGGCCGGCGAGGAGATCGTGTTGCAGCCGCGCGAGTACCGGCTGCTCGAATATCTCATGCAGAACGCCGGCAAGGTCGTCACCCGCACAATGCTGCTGGAACACGTCTGGGACTATCACTTCGACCCGCAGACCAACGTCATCGACGTGCATGTGTCGCGATTGCGCGCCAAGATCGATCGCGATTTCGACGCCGCCCTTATCCACACCGTGCGCGGCGCCGGATACATGATCCGTGACGGCGCTCGTTAGGACGCTGCGCTCCACCGCCTTCCGCCTGACGTTTGCGATCTTCGGCTTCGGCTCGATCGGCGCAGCGCTGGTGCTGGGGCTGGTCGCCGTTCAGGTCATCAAGCTCGTCGACAGCGAGACCCGCACCGCGATCTCGGCGGAAGCCGCGGCGCTGGTCGAGCAATACGAATCCGGCGGCCTGCGCCGGCTCGGGCTGACGCTGGCCGAGCGCGCCCGCGCGCCGGCGGGCTCGATCTACCTGCTGACCGATTCGGTGGGCGAGCCCCTGGTCGGCAACATCAGCCAATTGCCGCCCGACATGACGCCGAAGTCGGGCTTCGGCGAGACCCGCTACCAGAGCCTCGACGGCGTCTCCAAGCGGCGCGCGCTAGTGCGCATCTATGCGCTGCCCAACGGCTTCCGGCTGCTCATCGGCCACGATCTCGGCGACCGCGCCCGAATCGCGGCGGTGATGGTGCGCACGCTGGCGTTGTCGCTGGTGCTGTTTGCGGCGCTGGCGGCGCTGGGGGCGCTGTTCGTGGCGCGCCGGGTGCTGCGGCGCATCGACGCGATGAACGTCTCGGCGCGCACGCTGATGGCCGGCCACCTCGCCGAGCGCCTGCCCGTCGACGGCTCCGGCGACGAACTCGACCGGCTCGCCGTCGGCCTCAACCAGATGCTGGCCCGCATTGGCGAACTGATGGCCGGCCTCAGTGAGGTCTCCGACAACATCGCCCACGATCTGCGCACGCCGCTGACGCGGCTGCGCAACCACGCCGAGGAGGTCTTGCGGCTCGACGGCGACAAGGAGGCGATGCGCGTCGCGTTGCTGCGCACGATCGAGGAATCGGACGGGCTGATTAAAGTGTTCGACGCGCTGCTGCTGATCGCGCGCGCCGAGGCGGGCGCCGACCGCTCCAGCCTTTCGTGCGTCGACGTCAGCGAGGTCGTCGACAGCGTCGCCGAACTCTACGAGCCGCTGGCGGAGGAGAAGGGATTCGTGTTTCATGTCGATTGCGAGCGCGGGCTCGTTATTGAGGGGCGACGCGAATTGATCGGGCAGGCGCTCGCCAATCTCCTCGACAATGCACTCAAATACGGTGCGCTCGCCAATGCCGCCGACCCGCGCGAGATCGCCGTCGGGGCGCGGCGCGAGGGGGCCGAGATCGTCATCGAAGTCGCCGACCGTGGCCCCGGCGTCGCGCCTGAAGACCGCGAGCGCGTGTTCGACCGCTTCGTCCGCCTGGAGAACGCGCGCTCACGGCCGGGCTCCGGGCTCGGGCTGTCGCTGGTCGCAGCGGCGGCGCGGCTGCACGGCGGCGCGGTGAAACTCGAAGACAACGCGCCGGGGCTCAAGGTGCGGCTCAGCTTGCCGGCGCCGACGCCGTGAGCGGCCCGCTGACGCCGCCGCGCCCGCTGCGGCGGGCGCGCGAGGCAGCGCCCGACGCCCGCCTGCTCGCCGCCATCCGCGACCATTCCACCTATCTCGCGACGCTGATCGACGAAGACCGCGCGCGCGCACTCCGCCTGCTGGCCGCGCCGCCGGGAGACGCCATCGAGGCCGTCGTCGCCGGGCTCGATGCGGCCCGCTTCGCCGACGAGGCCGAGGCCAAGCGGGCCTTGCGGCGCGCCAAGCGCGACACCCATCTCGCCGTCGCGCTCGCCGACCTCAGCGGCCGCTTCGATGTCGCTGAGACGACGGCGGCGCTGACCCGCTTCGCCGACGCCGCCGTGCGCGCGGCGCTGCGCTTCCTGCTGATCGAGGCGGCGCGCGACGGGCGGCTGCGGCTCGGGCAGGATGTCGAGCGGCTCGCCGAAGACGTCGAGCGCAATTGCGGCTTCGTCGTGCTGGCGCTCGGCAAGCACGGCGGGCGCGAGCTGAACTATTCCAGCGATATCGACCTCGTGGTGTTCTACGACCCGCGGAGCGCGGCGCTTCCCGAGGGCGCCGCGCCGGGGCCGCTGTTCGTGCGCCTGACCCAGCGGCTGGCCCGCCTGCTCGAACAGCGCACCGAGGACGGCTATGTGCTGCGGGTGGATTTGCGGTTGCGCCCCGATCCCGGCGCGACGCCGGTGGCGATGTCGCTGCCGAGCGCCGCCTCGTATTACGAAACGCTGGGGCAGAACTGGGAGCGCGCGGCGATGATAAAGGCGCGGCCGGTGGCCGGCGATCTCGCGCTCGGCGCGGATTTCCTCAAGGAACTGGCGCCCTTCATCTGGCGCAAATATTTCGACTACGCGGCGATCGCCGACATCCATGCGATGAAGCGCCAGATCCACGCCGTGCGCGGCCATGAGGAGGTTGCGGTCGCCGGCCACGACGTCAAGCTCGGGCGCGGCGGCATCCGCGAGATCGAGTTCTTCGTGCAGACGCAGCAACTGATCTTCGGCGGTAGGCGTCCGGCGCTGCGCGGCGCACGCACGCTGGCGATGCTGGAAGAACTCTGGCGCGAGGGCTGGGTGGCCAGGCAAGCGGTGGACGAGCTTTCCAGCGCCTATGAGTTCCTGCGCGCCGTCGAGCATCGCCTACAGATGCAGGCCGACGAGCAGACGCAGCGGTTGCCCGTAGAGGACGAGCCGCTGGCGCGCTTCGCGCGCTTCTGCGGCTACGCGGGCCTGCCCGGATTCGCGCGCGACCTGACCCGGCATCTGCGCGCGGTGGAGAAGCATTACGCGCGCCTGTTCGAGGACGCCCCGAAGCTCGACGCCGAGGCCGGCAGCCTCGTCTTCACCGGCGTCGTCGACGATCCCGAAACGCTCGCCACCTTGAAGCGGCTCGGTTTCCAGCGGCCGGAGCAGGCGACCGAGACCATCCGCGGCTGGCATTTCGGCCGCCGCCCGGCGGTGCGCAGCGCCCGCGCCCGCGAGGTGCTGACGGAGTTGACGCCGGGCTTGCTCGCCGCCTTCGCCGGCTCCGGCGATCCCGATGCGGCGCTCGACGCCTTCGACGCCGCGCTGATGCGCATGCCGGCGGCGGCGGAGCTGATGTCGATCCTGCGCTCCAACGGGCCGTTGCGCGAATTGTTCGGCGACCTGCTCGGCGGCGCGCCGCGGCTCGCCGAGGTCGTCGTTTCCCGCCCGCACGCGCTCGACGCGGTGATCGATCCCGGCCGTGCCGGCGCGATCGCCAATCTCGTCGACGAGGCGCCGGCGATGCGCCGCGCCGAGGCCTATCTGGCGCCGGCGCACGATTTCGAGGAGGCGCTGAACCGCGCCCGCGACTATGCCGCCGAGGAGAAATTCCTCATCGGCGTCCGTCTGATCTCCGGCGCGCTCGACGCCGATATGGCGGCCAGCGCCTATAGCGCGCTCGCCGGGGCGCTGGTTGCGGCGCTGCTGGCCCGCGTCGAGGCGGAGTTTGCCGCCGAGCACGGCCGCGTCGCCGGCGGCCGCGTCGCGGTGCTGGCGATGGGCAAGCTCGGCTCGCGCGAGATGACCGCCGCCTCCGACCTCGACCTGATCGTGATCTACGATTTCGCCGCCGACGCGCCCCTCTCCGACGGCCGCCGGGCGCTGGCGCCGGCGGTCTATTACGCGCGCCTGACGCAGCGCCTGGTCGCCGCGCTGACGGCGCCGACCAAGGCCGGGCGGCTTTACGAGGTCGATCTGCGGTTGCGGCCTTCCGGCCGCCAAGGGCCGCTGGCGACCTCGCTTGCCGGCTTCGCGCGCTACCAGCGCGAGGACGCCGAAACCTGGGAGCACATGGCGCTGACGCGCGCCCGCATCGTCGCCGGCGACGCCACGCTGGCGCGCGACATCGCGGCGGTGGCGCGCGAGACGCTGTGCCGGCGGCGCGAGCCGGCGGCGCTCGCCCTGGATATCGCCGACATGCGGGCGCTGATCGCGCGCGAGAAGGGCGACAAGGGCGCTTTCGACCTGAAACTCGCGCCGGGCGGCCTCATCGACGTGGAGTTCCTCGCCCAGTACCTCATCCTCGCCCATGCGGCGACGCATCCGCAATTGCTGCGGCCGGAAACCCGCGCGGCGCTGGCGCAGGCGGCGCAGGCCGGCCTGCTGTCGAGCGACGACGGCGCGGCGCTCGCCCATGCCCACCGGCTGATGACGGCGGTGACGCAAGTGCTGCGGCTGACGCTGCCCGACGATGCCGAACCCGCCGCCGCCGCGGCGGGCGTCAAGCGGCGCATCGCCGCGGCGGCCGGCGCGCCGGATTTCGCGCGCCTCGGCGCCGAACTCGCCGAGGCGCGCGCGCGTGTGGCAGCGATCTTCCAGCGCCAGCTCAGGCCAGATGACAAGGCGAGGGCGAGCCGCTAATCCGCCGCCGGGGTGAGCGCCATGAGTTATGTCGACAAGATTCTCGAACCCGGCGAGGCGGTGCGCTATCGCACCACCGTAAGCTGGACGGTCTACGCCAACGGCATCTGTGTCGGCCTCGCGGCGCTCGTGGCCACCTACGCCGGTTTCAAGTTCGCCATTGCCTGGCTCTATCTGGTCGCCGCGGCGCTGGCGCTGATCGCCTGTTTCTCGCTCGCCTTCGGGCTTCTGAAGCGCATCAGCACCGAGATCGCCGTCACCGACCGGCGCATCATCTTCAAGTGCGGACTGATCCGCCGCCACACCATCGAGATGAACATGCAGAAGATCGAGAGCGTCGACGTCGACCAGACGCTGCTCGGGCGGCTGTTCGACTATGGCGACGTCACCGTGCGCGGCGTCGGCTCGACCTTCGAGCGGCTCAATTTCATCGACGCGCCGCTGCGGCTGCGCACCACCGTCACCGCCCATTGAGCGAGCGAATCAGGACGCTGCGCGTGTTGGCTCGCCCCGGTCGGGCGCGCGGCCTCCTCGTCGCCGGGCCTTTGCGCGTGCCTTGTGCGCTGGGGCCGGCCGGCGTCGTGCGGATCAAGCGCGAGGGCGACGGCGGCACGCCGGCCGGGCGCTTCCGACTGCTCTGGGGCTATTACCGGCCCGACCGCCCACGCCCGGCGGCCGGCGGCGTACCGCTGCGGCCGCTGCGACGCGATTCCGCCTGGTGCGAAGACCCGACCAGCCGCAACTACAACCGCCCGGTCCGCGCCCCGTCGCGCGACGCCACCGATCGCATGTGGCGGCAGGATCGGCTCTATGATCTCGTCTTCGCGCTCGACCAGAATTTCTCCAAGCGGACGAAGGGCAGGGGCAGCGCGATTTTCTTCCATCACGCCCGGCCCGATCTTTCGCCGACCGCCGGCTGCATCGCCATTTCGTCCGCCGCGATGCGCAGGTTGGCGCCGCGCCTGTCGCGTAACGCGACCCTCATCGTCAAATGAAAAGACCGCCCCCTAGGGGGCGGTTCAAGTAGCGCAACACGGGGAGGATACGCGCTGCGGACAGCTTACGGTCCGAAAGGACCGCCTTTCGAAAGCGCGACGCGTCGCGTTTGGTTCCAAACCTAATGACGCTTGGCGAGGCGGGGCTCGGATCGCGCGATCAGACCGCGACCTTGAGGGTCTTGGCGACATGCGCCTTGATCGGCGCTGCCGCCTGGTCGGCGACGTTGCGGGCGAGCTCTGTGAGTTCGTTGCCGCGTGCGGTGGCGATCTCGAAGCGCTTGCGGGCGAACTCGGTCTGCAACGTCACCAGTTCCGACACCGACTTGGCGGCGGCGAGCGACTTGATGAGTTCGAAATTGGCGTCGGCGTCGGCCTTGATCGCTTCGATAGCCTTGACGTTGAAGGCGACGACGCCGTCGCGCGCCGCGCCGTAGCTGGCCTCGACCGCGGCGGAAGCCTCTTCGGCAACCGTCTTGGCCTGTGCGTAGCGACCGCGGCTCTCGACGATGCTCTTCTCGACCAGGGCGCGCACGTTGCCGCCGAAGTCCTTGGCCGCCGGCGCCGTCTCAACCTTTATGGGCTCCTGCAAGGGCTCCTGCGTCATGGGCGCTTCGGCCTCGGCCAGCAGCGCCTGCTGCGCAACGTGCGTGGCGGGAGCGGGAAAGCCCTTCTTCTGGTAGTTAGCCATTATCCTGTTGTCCTTTCGGCTGAAATGCGACGTGGGCGGAAACTTACTCGGCTTTCGCAGTCGTGCTGCTCTGGATGATCTCGCCGATCTCCTTGGCCTGGGTTTGCAGGCTGGCGAGCTGCGTCTTGAGGAACTCGCTCTGCAACGCCACGGCTTCCTGCGGGTCCTTGGCCTGGACCAGCTTATGGGCGAGATCGAAGGCGGCGTTGATGTTCTGCTCGGCGTAACCAAGCGTCTTGAAGCTCACCGACTTGGCGTTGGCGCGCATGTTGGCGCCGGCGGAATCGACCGCGTCGGCGGTCTTCTGGGCGACGCTGACGAAGCCTTCAAAGGCCTTGCGAGCCTGTTCGACGCTTTTCTGGGCGAATTCGCGCAGGTCGACGGGGACTTCGAATTGCGGGGTGTTGGTCATGGGGAGCCTCGATTCCTTAGGGGTCTCGCTCGGGCGATTTACGCTCCGACTTGGACGATTATATAGCGCCGCACTTATTGCATTGCAACATAAATTTTGCACCGCACCAACGAATTTAACCCTAACAGATCCTTTCTGTGGGCGCCGGCGACGGCGGGGCGCGCAAATCCATTAAGACTTTGCTAAGCTTACCATGTAGCGTCCGCCGCGCGGGGTGCGGCGGGAGGGCAGCGCACTCGCAAGGTTTCGAATCACACGCAATGCTTGACGAGGAATCATGGAGTTAGGCTCCGCCGACGCCGCGACTCAGTGGCGGGCTCGGCTCGCCGGCTCCCCTTTCGCGGCCGCGCTGGCCAAAGGGGCGCCAGTATTTGTCGCCTGCGGCGATCCGCCGCAGGTCGTGTTCGCCACCGCCGCGGCGCTCGCCGCCTTCGGGGCCATCGACGCGCATGCGCTGACGGCCGTGCTGTTCGCCGCCGATAGCCTCGGCGCGCGCCGGCTGCGCCGCCTCGCCGCGCAGACGCCGGCCGGCGGACCGCCACGGCTTGAGATGCTGCGCGTTTTCGTCGCCCGCAAACCGGTCAGCCGTTCCTGGCTCTGCGCCCGGCTGACGCGCGATGGGGCGACGTTCTTTGTCGCCGCCGACGTCGCCGCGCCGACCGGGGAGGCGCCCCAAGAGCCCGTCGTCGCCCCGCCTGTCGCCGAGCCGGCTGTGGCTTCGCCGGAGGCGTCGCCGCGCTTCGTCTGGCGGCTCGACAGCGACGATCGCTTCGGCGCGCCTGACGCCGTGCTTGCGCAAGCCGTTGGCGATGAAGCGCCGCGTCCAGGCGAGAGGCTGGCCGCGCTGAGCGCGCGTCTCGGGTTCGATGCCGCCTGGAGCGAGCGCGTGGCGGCGCGGCGGACGTTCTCGCGCCTGCGCGTCGTATGGCCAGGATTTGGCGCCGGGCAGGGCCGCGTGGCCTGGCTTTCCGGCGCGCCGCTATTCGCCGCCGGCCGCACTTACCAGGGGTTTCGCGGCTTCGGCGCGCTGACCGACGAGCCCGCAGCCGTTTCGCGACCGCCCAAACTTGAATCGCCTGAGCCCGAATTGCTCAAGCCCGAATTGCCGAAACCCGAGTCGTCTGCGCAGAAGCCGTCGGCGGGCGACGCGGCGGCGCTGCTCGGCCTGTTGCAGCGTCAGCACCCGACCGCCGCGCCGATCGCCTCGATCCCCGGCGCCGGCAATGCGCCGGCGCTCGCCATCATCTCGGCGCTGGCGGCGCTGTTGCAGCCGAAACCGCCCGCCGGCGAGCCCAAGTCCGAACCGCGGCCGGCGGCCAAGCCCGCCGTGCCGCCGCCAGCGCCTTCCAGCGGCGCGGAGATCGTGGTGCTGCGCCGACACGCCAACGCCGCCACCTATGAGGCGCTGGCTGCGCGCGACAGCGACAGCGTCGCGCTGACCTCGCAAGAGCGCGACGCCTTCAAGGAGATCGCCCGCGCGCTCGGCGCGAATGTGCGCCCGGGCCGGCCCGGCGGCGAGGCTGCACCGGAGCCGCCGACGCCGGCGGCCGCGCCCGGCGAGGACGATCTCGCCGCGCTGCTCGATATCCTGCCGATCGCCGTGCTGGTGTTGCGTGATGGAGAGGCGCTCTACGCCAACCGCACGCTGCTCGACCTCGTCGGCTTCCGCGACTTCGGGGATTTTCGGGCCCGCGAGGGCTTGAAAGCGATCTTCCGCGGCCGCGATCCGCTGACCCTCGCGTCTGGCGGCCTTGTCGCCGGCATTCCGATCATCGGCGCCGGCGAGCGCATCCTCACCGTCGACGCCCAGGTGCGGGCCGCCCACTGGGCCGGCGCGCCGGCCGCGCTGGTGGCGATGCGCCGCTCGCGCGAGGCCGAGCATCAAGCCGAATTGCGCGCCATCGAACGCGAGACGACGCTGCACGCCGCCCGCGCGCGCGATTTCGCCGCCGCGCTGGAGGCGGCGCGCGACGGCATGGTGCGGTTCGACCGCAACGGCCGCATCCTCGGCATGAATCGCGGCGCCGAGAAGTTGTTCGGCTACGATCAGCGCGAGGCGGCCGGCGAAAGCTTCCTCACCTTGCTCGCCCCGGCTTCGCAGGCGGCGGCCGCCGCGGCGCTCGAACGGCTGACGCGCGGCGAGGGCGGTCCGGTCGAGGCGCTGGAGGCGGTGGCGCGCAATCACCAGGGGCGGCTGTTTCCGGCCCGCCTCGATCTCGGCCGCCTCGCCAATCAACCGGACCCCGATTTCTTCCTGCTGCTGACCGACCGCACCGAGGCCGAAGATGGCGCCAACGGCGCGCGCGCCGCGCTCGAAGGCGCGAAAAAGGAGAGCGAGGCGAAGACCGATCTGCTGTCGCGCGTCAGCCACGAGATGCGCACGCCGCTGCACGCGATTCTCGGCTTCGCCGAGGTGATCCTGGAGGAGCGTTTCGGGCCGGTCGGCAACGAGCGCTATCGCGACTACATCCGCGACATCCACGTGTCCGGCCGGCATGTGCTGTCGCTGGTCAACGACCTATTGGACCTGACCAAGATCGATCTCGGCAAGATCGAACTGCAATTCTCGCCGATCGACGTCAATGCCGCGGTGCGCGAATGCGTGACGCTGATGCAGCCGCAGGCGGCGCGCGAGCGCGTCATCATGCGGTTGTCGCTCTTCGATCGATTGCCCAATGTGATGGCCGACGAGCGCTCGCTGCGCCAGATCCTGCTCAACCTGATGGCCAATGCGGTCAAGTACAACGAGCCCGGCGGCCAGGTGATCGTCTCCACCGCGCTCGATGAGGCCGGCAGCGTCATTCTCCGGGTGCGCGACACCGGCGTCGGCATGAACGAGAGCGAACTGGCGGTGGCGCTGGAACCGTTCCGTCGCGTGCCGGGGGTCAGGGCGGTCGAGGGAACCGGGCTCGGCCTGCCGCTGGCGAAGGCGCTGGTCGAGGCCAATCACGCCGATTTCTCGATCAAGAGCCGCAAGGACCAGGGCACGCTGGTCGAGATCGCCTTCCCGGTGCGCCGGGCGGCGCAATAGCGCCTCAGGGCTGCGCTTCGCCCGCTGCCGTGGCAGTCTGCGCCATGGGGCGGATGGTCACCTGGAGCCCGCGTAGCCGCGCGCCGGAGGGGGCGATGCAATCCGCGCCGCCGCGCGCATCGACCGCGACGCCGCCGACGAACAGACCGCGCGTCTGCACCTCGAACTGTTGGTGCAACGAGTCCGCGAGCCGGGCGGAAAAGCCGGTGATCGGCAGGCTCTGCCCGCGCGTGCCGGCGAAGGCGCCTTCGCCGACCCAATCGCTCCACGCACCGTCGGGGAAACGCACGCGGTATTCGAGCCCGTGGATCTCCGATTCCAGCGCCAACCCCTGGATCGTGTATGTGTCGGCGCCCTCGTCGACATAGCCCGAGGGGCCGAAGATGTCGCCGCGCATGCCGACATGGGCGTTGATGACGACGCGCGGGCTGTTTTCCGGGCGAGGCGCCAGCGGCGGCCCCAGGCTCACCCGCCAGTCGGTCGGCGGCACGCGCTTGCGCACGACGCAGGCGCGGCGATGGAAGGTCATGAACTCGATAGCGCGGCCATAGGTGCGCAGGAACGGGTCCTCCAAGCTCTCCAGTTCGATGAGGTCGTCGGCGACGAACACGTCCATCCAGCGCTTGAGGAAGTCGGTGCAGGATTCCGAGGCGACGCCGCGGTATTTCGCCTGCATGACGCCGTAGTTGGTCTGCAAGTCCTCGGCGACATAGTGGCCGCCGTTGCGCAGGAACGGGAACAGCGCCCGCAACGAAGTGATCTGATGCTCCCACATGTGCGAGCCGTCCTCGATGATGAGGTCGAACGGCCCGTAGGTTGCGGCGAGCTGGGCGAGGTGTTCGAGGTTCGATTGGTCGGCAAGCTCGATCTTGATGCGGTCGCTCTCGAACTGCTTGCAATTGGGCTGGATGTCGACGCCGATGATCTTCGCCTGGGTGAAGTATTCACGCCAGGTCTTTAGCGATGCGCCCTGGTAGACGCCGATCTCCAGCAAGGTGATCGGTGCGTCGCGCAACGAGGCCATGAAGGATTCGTAGAACGAAAGATAATTGTGATGCGCGGAAGCTTTGTCGGTGCCGTACTTCAAACCGATATCGTCGAGCGTCGCCCGCATGCCGTCGAATCTCCGTCCTTCGCGGCCAAATCTTTTGCGGGTTCTCCCCTCTCCGCGCAAGGGCCGCGGCGCTTATAAGCGCACGCGTCCGGGCAAGAGCGATTAAGCAAGAGCGATTAAGAAGGAGCGAGGCTGCAAGGATTCGGAGTATTTAAGGTGAGGGAGACGACCCTCTACGCCCCGGTGAAAACCTTCCTCGAAGGCCTCGGCTACGCCTGCAAGGGCGAGATCGGCGGCTGCGATCTGGTGGCGCTGGCGGGCGAAGGCGAGCCGGTCGTCGTCATCGCGGAGCTGAAAGCCGCCTTCAATCTGGAGCTTGTGCTGCAAGCGGTCGACCGTGCCCGCGCCGGCGACGAAATCTGGCTTGCGGCGCGGCTTTCGCGCAAAGGCCGCCATCTCGACCGGCGCTTTCGCGATCTCTGCCGGCGTCTCGGCTTCGGCATGCTCGGCGTCGGCGACGACGGGCGCGTTGAACTGCTGCTGAGCCCCGTAACGCTCTCGCCCCGTCGCGACCCCCGCCGCCGCTCGCGGCTGGTCGAGGAGCATCGGCGCCGGCGTGGCGATCCCCATCCCGGCGGCGGTCGCGGCGTCGCCGTCATGACCGCCTATCGCCAACGCGCGCTGACGCTCGCCGATGCGATGCGCGAGGGGCCGAAGCGGCCGCGTGATTTGCGCCCCGCCATCGCCGATGCGGGGGCGATCCTGCTGCGCAACGTCTACGGCTGGTTCGCGCCGGCGACGCGCGGCGTCTACGAGTTGACCGACGCCGGCCGCGCCGCGCTCGCCCGCTGGCCGCAGGATTCAGCCGCGCGCGACGGCGGCGAGAAAATAGTTGACGGACATGTCGTCTGAGAGCCGCCAGTCGCGCCGCAACGGATCGAAAACCAGCCCGCGCCGCGCCGTGACGACGAAGCCGGCGCGCCGCAGGGCGCCGGTCAGCTCCAGCGGGGTGACGAACTGCTCCCAGCGGTGCGTGCCCTTCGGGAGCCAGCGCAACAGATATTCCGCCCCGACGATAGCGAGCGCGAAGCTTTTGGCGGTGCGGTTAAGCGTCGATAGGCAGAAGATGCCGCCCGGCGCGACCAGCGAAGCGGCGGCGGCGATGAAGCCGGCGACGTCCTCGACATGCTCGACCACCTCCATCGCCAGCACGGCGTCGAATTGCGCCCCCTCGGCGGCGAGATCCTCGACCGTTCCGGCGCGATAGGTCAACTCAGCCCCCGTCGCCTCGGCGTGGGCGCGGGCGGCGGCGATCGCAGAAGCGGCGGGATCGAGGCCGGTGACTTTCGCCCCGAGTCGCGACAGCGGCTCTGAGAGCAGGCCGGCGCCGCAGCCGATGTCGAGGATCGACAGCCCCTCCAGCGGCGGCTGGCCTTGGGAGCGGAAACGGCGCGCCAGCCTGTCGACGAGCCAGCCGATGCGGACCGGGTTGATGGCGTGCAGCGGGGCCATCGGCCCGTCTGGGTTCCACCAATCCTGTGCGAGCGCGTCGAAGCGCGCCACCTCGTCGATTTTTACGCTGGCGGCTGACATGGGAATTCCCGGACTTCGCCGGCGTTGACCGGCCTTTGGGCGCCGATTATACGCTCGCGGCCCTCATCCGGCGAGACGGATTGGCCCTCAAGCCGCGAGACGAAATGGCGCGTCTGGTTCTTAAGTTCGGCGGCAGCAGCGTCGCCAATGTCGATCGCATCCGCAATGTCGCGCGCCATGTGAAACGCGAGGTCGACGCCGGCCACGAGGTCGCCGTCGTCGTCTCGGCGATGTCGGGCAAGACCAACGAACTCGTCGGCTGGGCCAGCGAGGCTGCGTCGCTTCACGACGCCGCCGAGTATGACGCCGTCGTTGCCTCTGGCGAACTCGTCACCGCCGGCCTGCTCGCCATCGTGCTGAAGAACTTAGGGATAGACGCCCGCTCGTGGCAGGGTTGGCAGATCCCGCTGCTGACCGACGACGCCCACGGCGCGGCGCGCATCGCCAGCGTTGATGGATCGAAGATCATCGACGGTTTCGCCAAGGGGCAGGTGGCGGTGGTCGCCGGTTTCCAGGGCCTGCATGCGCCGACCCAGCGGGTGACGACGCTCGGGCGCGGCGGCTCCGACACCTCGGCGGTGGCGCTCGCCGCGGCGCTGCACGCCGATCGCTGCGACATCTATACCGATGTCGACGGCGTCTATACGACCGATCCACGCATCGCGCCGAAGGCGCGGCGGCTCGACAAGGTGTCGTTCGAGGAAATGCTGGAGATGGCCTCGCTCGGGGCCAAGGTGTTGCAGGTGCGCTCGGTCGAGGTGGCGATGGTGCATAAGGTGAAGACCTATGTGCGCTCCTCGTTCGACGACCCCGCCACGCCTGCGCTCGGCACCCTGATCTGCGACGAGGAGGATATTGTGGAGCAAGAAGTCGTCACCGGCGTCGCCTTCTCGCGCGACGAGGCGCAGATCACCCTGCGCAAGGTGGAGGACAAGCCGGGGGTCGCGGCAGCCATCTTCGGCCCGCTGGCTGAGGCCAGCATCAACGTCGACATGATCATCCAGGTGGTCTCCGACGACGCCAAGCACACCGACATCACCTTCACCGTGCCTTCGGCCGAATACAAGCGCGCGATGGCGATCCTGGAAGGCGCGTCGGCGACGCTCGGCTATGGCGCGATCCAGGGCGCCGAGGACGTGGTGAAAGTGTCGGCGATCGGCGTCGGCATGCGCTCGCACCACGGCGTCGCGGCGCGGGCGTTCAGGGCGCTGGCCGAGAAGGGCATCAACATCCGCGCCATCACGACGTCGGAGATCAAGTTCTCGGTGCTGATCGACGAGGCTTATTTGGAGCTCGCTGTGCGCACGCTGCACACGCTCTATGGGTTGGACAGGAAGGGGGAGTAGGGGGCGGCTGGCGGTCCAGACGCCTGTGCCCTTGCGCGCCGCTCGCAATGGCGGCTTTGTGAAGCTTCGAACGTTCGAAAGACGAAGGCTTGGCAAATACCTGTCATATGCGAGCTTCCTGACCTTCTCTTCAAGACTCTCGATGTCGCTCGAACGCACGTCCATGGCTGGCCCCCAATGCGGAAACAAACAAACAGATGTAACGTCAATGCGTCAGCTATCTACCGTTCTGACTGCTATCTAACAGCCTTCATTCCACAGATTTCAATGTGCAATCCGCACATTCGCCACGTTCTCGCTCACTCCCTTAAAAAGCCTCGACCGCGACCGTCTGCTCCGCCGCTCGCGCGAGCCGGCGGTCGCAAGTGACGAGGCAAGCGCCGAGACTTTCGGCGAGCGCGACATAGAACGCGTCGTAAGCTGTCATCGTGTGGCGCAGCGCGAACACCCTCGGCATCAGCGGTGCATGCGGGAAGCGCGTCAGCGGCCGCCGAGCAACGTGTGCTTGCGGAGAACGCTGATGATTTCCGCATCGACGAGATGGGGAACGCAAATGGGTTCGGCGCGCGCCAATAGCCGCACCTCGATTCGCTTCGCCTCGCCGCCCCGATCCCTTGCGGTGCAGCGTGTCAGGCACGTTGCGAATTTGAATCATCGCCGACATGCGGGCAGGCTATTTTCATGTGCGGCGAATTTCAAAGTCTCACCCTACCGCCTCCGCCCCCGCCTTGATGAGCCGGTAGGCGATGGAATCGACCAGCGCCTGGAACGAGGCCTCGATGATGTTGCCGGAGACGCCGACCGTCGACCAGCGCTCGCCCGTCGACGAGCCGAACTCCACCAGCACCCGCGTCACCGCGTCGGTGCCGCCCTGGAACACGCGGACGCGGAAATCCAGCAACTCCACATCCTGGATAAACTTCTGGTAGACGCCGAGATCCTTGCGCAGCGCCAGATCCAGCGCGTTGACGGGGCCGTTGCCCTCGGCGGCCGAGATCAGCGTTTCGTCGCCGACACGGATCTTCACCACCGCCAGCGAGGCCGCGTAAAGGCCGCCCTCCGCCCCCTGCTTGCGCTCGACATTGACGTTGAACATCTCGACGTCGAAGAACTTCGGCACGCCGCCGAGCCATTTGCGCGCCAGCAGCTCGAACGAGGCGTCGGCGCCCTCATAAGCATAGCCCTGCGCCTCGCGCGCTTTCACCTCGTCGAGCAGATGCGCGAGGCGGGGGTCGTCGGCGCTCACTTCCAGGCCGAGCCGGCGCAACTGCGCCACCAGATTGGAGCGCCCGGCCTGATCGGAGATCAGGATCGCTCTGGCGTTGCCGACGCTCTCCGGGGGGACATGCTCGTAGGTGCGCGGGTCCTTGGCGAGCGCGGAGGCGTGGATGCCGGCCTTGGTGGCGAAGGCCGAGGCCCCGACGTAAGGGGCATGGCGGTCCGGCGCACGGTTCAGAAGCTCGTCGAAGCCGCGGCTGAGCCGCGTCAGCCCGGCCAGCGCCTCGGGTGTGACGCCGATCTCGAAGCGTTCGGCGAACTCCGTCTTCAGCGCCAGCGTCGGGATCAGCGAGACGAGATTGGCGTTGCCGCAGCGCTCGCCGAGGCCGTTCAGCGTGCCCTGCACCTGCCGCACGCCGGCGCGGACGGCTGCGAGCGAATTGGCGATGGCGTTGCCGGTGTCGTTGTGGGCGTGGATGCCGAGGCGCTCGCCGGGGATCGGCTCCGACACTTCCCACACGATGCGCTCGATCTCATGCGGCAACGTGCCGCCGTTGGTGTCGCAGAGCACCACCCAGCGCGCGCCTGCGTCGTAAGCGGCCTTGGCGCATTGCAGCGCATAGGTCGGGTTGGCCTTGTAGCCGTCGAAGAAATGCTCGCAATCGACCATCGCCTCGCGGCCCGAGCGAACCGCCGCCTTCACGCTGTCGGCGATCGCCTCGAGGTTCTCGTCGAGCGTGCAGCCGAGGGCGACATGGACGTGATA
>DATNDU010000087.1:0-4740 GCA_035606915.1 Roseiarcus sp.
CGGCGCGATCCCGGCCTGCGCCAGCCCCTGCGCCATGAAAGCCCGCCGCTCCGGCGAGCGCGCGAGATTCAGCACGTAGACCGGGATCATGGCTTCAGCCGCTGCTTCAGCCGCCGCCACCAGATCGCCTTGCGCCAGCGCACGAAGCGGCGCGCCCATTTCTGCGACCCTCGCGTGTTTAGCGCCTTGGTCATCAGCGCGGCATAGTCGACGGGGCGGTCGGCCAGCACCGACTCGGCGACGTCGAACAGCAGGAAGGCGAACGGCGTCCAGCGCGATTCGAACAGATGGAACACGCCGCCCTGGTAGAATGTGCCGAGGCCATAGAGGCCGACGTCGCCGAGCCGCCATTTCGGCACGATCGCGCCCCAGGGATAGAGCATCTCGATGGCGACGCCGCGCTCGCGCGCGATGGCGTTGAGCCGCTGCGCGACGTCGTTTTGCGCATCCGGGTGGAAGCTTGGGCGGCCGAGCGCGTCCCAGGTCTGGCGCGAGATCGCCATGAACATCGGCGCGACGAACAGCCGGTTGGGGTCGATGTGATTGGTCGATTGCGCGCAGCCGAAGATCGCCCCGGCGCGGGCGGCGGAAAACGCGCGTTCGACGATCTCGCGGTTGAGCGGAAAGCAGTCGATATCGGTCAACAGCGCCGCGTCGTCGGGGCCGAGTTCGGCCATATAGGCGTCGAGGAAATCGCCGTGGTTGACGCCGGTGCGCTGGCGCTGATCGACGGCATAGCCGAAATGCGCGAATACCGCGCGCTGCGCCTCGACGACGCGCGGGTCGATATTGTCCCAATAGAGCGCGACGATGCGGTTCATCGCCGCCCGCCGGTGAACGGATCGCCGCAGACCCTATGCGCCGCCGGCGGCAGCCCGAGACCTAGGCTTGCCAAAGCTCCCCCCGCCTAGCCGTTCCAGTCGACGAGACCGCTGCCGCTCCAATGCCCGAATGACGTGACGTCGAGCTTCGGCCGCGCGATCGTTCGCCACAGCGCCACCATGTTCAACACACGCACATCGTCGAACATCGCCACCACATCGCGCTTGAGGCGAAGCGTTTCCAGCGCGGCGAGGAATTTCGGCTCGCTGACGCCGTCCTTCGGCCCATCGATGAAAATGAAATCGGCGGCTTCGAACAGCGCCGCGTAGCGGCCGATGACGCCGGGCGCGGCGATGTCGGCGATCTCTTGCGTCAGCCGCCCGGTGGAAAAATCCTCGTCGCGCAGCCAGGTGTCGGGAATGTCGCGCCACGGCTTGATGTCGAACGTCGTTAGCGCGCCGTCGGCGGGCAGCGCCGCCAGCAGCGCCAGCGAACCCATGCCGGTGTGCGTGCCGATCTCGACCACGCGGCGCGCGCCGAGCGCGGCGACCAGGCCGGCGAGCAGTTTATAATGCTCGCCCGGCCAAGTCTCGAACCAGCGCGGCTCGCGCGACGGTCGGCCGGAGAAGACGCGCAACTCTACGTCGCGGGCGCGGGCGGCGGCGTTGAGGGCGAGATCGATCAGCCGGCGCGAGGCGACGACCGCCTCCGCGTTGGCGATGATGGAAAATTCCTTGTGCGAGGCGGGCGTCGCCTCGAAGGCGCGCGCCGCCTGCTCGTAGCGCCGCCGCGCGCGGCTCTTGAAGATCATGCAAAACCTCACCCGTCGCCCTCAATAGCGGCCGATGAGCCGATTGGCGAGATTGAAGGCGCGCACGGCGTTGCGGGGGTGGCCGATGCACGGCCGCGTCGGCGCGAACGGTCGGCGCTCCCAACGGGCCAGCCGCCAATGCATGTAGCGCTTGAGGCTGCGGCGGAAATAGTGCTGGAAGGTCGGGAACGCCGTCCCGATGGGCAGGCCGTGGCGGGCAAACGCCGCGCTGACGGCGATCTGCTCGATCTTGAACAGCCGCCGGCCATCGTCCCAGAGCGCGTCGATGAGCGCTAGCGCGTCGATGAGCGCCGCCTCGTCGCGACCGGCTTTGGCGGCGATCAGGCCGCTGTTGAACATGATCGCCGTTTGCGGGTCGTAGACATAAGGGCCGCCGGGCAGCGTGGCCGACCAGCCGGCGATCTCGGGATAGGGATCGCGGCCTTCGAACTGATCCATCGCCGGACCGTTCGCGGTGGCGGCGGCGAGCGCGGCGGCGAAGCCCGGCTCGATGTAGGAATCGGTATCCATCAGCACGCAGAGGCCGCCGCGCGCCGCCAGCGCGTCGGCGAGCGCTGCCGGCTTGATGCGGTGCGGGTAAGCCCCGTCTCGCGTCCAGCGCGCGTAATCGACGCCGAGCGGGCGCGGCGTGAGGCTGGCGTGCAGGCGCGCATAGGCGTCAGGCTTGTCGGTGTAGACGACGACGCGGGCTTGCGGCAGTTCGGCCAGCAGCGTCGCCAGGCCATAGCGCAGCTCGCGCCCGATCAAGGGCGAGGGGCCGTAGTCGATATAGACGAAGGTCGGCTCGCTCACCGCACCAGGACGTTGCGGAACTGCCAGGGGCCGCTGGCGTCGATGTCCTCGGGGAACAGGCCCGGCCGGTCGGTCAGCGGCGTCCAATCGGTATAGGCGCCGACGACGGGGCCGAGATAGGGCCGCTGCACTTCGAGGCAGCGCCGATAATCCATCTCGTCGGCCTCGACGATGCCGGAATTGGGGTTCTCCAGCGCCCAGACCATGCCGGCGAGCACCGCCGAGGTCACCTGCAAGCCGGTGGCGTTCTGATAGGGGGCGAGCGCGCGCGCCTCCTCGACCGAAAGCTGCGAGCCGTACCAATAGGCGTTCTTGGCGTGGCCGTAGATGAGCACGCCGAGTTCGTCGATGCCGTCGACGATCTCGGTCTCGCTCAGGATATGGTTGGCCGACTGGGCTTTCCCGGCGCGGCCGAACATTTCGTGCAGCGAAAGCACCGCGTCGTCGCAGGGGTGATAGGCATAGTGGCAGGTCGGGCGATAGACCGCCTCGCCCTTGCCGTCGCGCAGGGTGAAGAAATCGGCGATCGAGACCGACTCGTTGTGGGTGACGAGAAAGCCGAATTGCGCCTGCGCCGTCGGCGTCCAGGAGCGCACGCGGGTATTGGCGCCCGGCTGCAACAGATAGATCGCCGCGCCGCAGCCCTGTTTGTGGAAGCCGGCGTTGGCCGGCGCCCAGCGCTCATGCGTGCCCCAGCCAAGCTCGGCCGGCTGCATGCCTTCCGAGACAAAGCCCTCGACCGACCAGGTGTTGACGAACACGTCGCGGGGCTTGGGATGCTTGGCGCGCTGGGTGTCGCGTTCGGCGATATGAATGCCTTTGACGCCGAGGCGCTGGGCCAGCCTTCCCCATTGCTCGCGGTTCTCCGGCGCCGGCGCGGCATCTCCGAGATCGGCGGCGAGATTGACCAGCGCCTGCTTGACGAGCCAGCTCACCATGCCGGGATTGGCGCCGCAGCAGGAGACGGCGGTCGACCCGCCGGGATTGGCGCGCCGTTCGGCGACCAGCGTTTCGCGCAGCGCGTAGTTGGTGCGCGCATCGTTGCCCTTGCTCTTGTCGAAATAGAAGCCGGGCCACGGCTCGATCACGGTGTCGATGTAAAGCGCGCCGATCTCGCGGCAAAATTTCATCAGGTCGAGCGAGGAAGTGTCGACCGAAAGATTGACGCAGAAGCCCTGGCCCTCGCCGACCTTGAGGAACGTACCGAGAATATCGCGATAATTGTCGCGCGTGATCGCCAGATGCACGAACTTGACGCCGCGCGCGTCGAGCAGCGCGCGATCGGCATCGTCGGGGGCGATGACGACGAAGCGCTCCTTGTCGTAGTCGAAATGGCGTTCGATCAGCGGCAGCGCGCCGCGCCCGATCGAGCCGAAGCCGATCATCACGATCGGGCCTTCGATGCGTCCGTATTTCGGCCACTGCGTCATTGCGGGTTCCCTGCGGCGTTGCGGCCGGCGGGTTAAAGCCATGCGCGGGGGCGGAGGTCAAGACGCGGGGAGCGCGCGCGCCCCAATCGCGCCCCGTCCTTACGAAGGAGTTCAAGCGCCGTCACGCTCCGGCCGGCGCGGCGCCGCCGGCGGGAGGGGGGCGTCGCGTATTTCAAAACCGCCTAGCCCCCCGTCATTGGCGCCGTCGAACGCCAGTTCGCGAGACGGGAGAGGCGCTGAAACGCGTGGTGAGGGCGACCGAACCGAGGCCGGTGGATAAGGCCGAATGCGACGGTTGCGATGGGGCGGGGGGCGGGTGGGGCCCGTTGCGGACATCCCCTGGTATCGCGGAATTCAAGACTTATGAGACAGCCGCTTGCCTTTGTAAATTCAGAGGCTTAGCCTCATCATAAATGAGTCTCAAAACAAAGACCTCAAAACGGCGCATCGGCTATGCTCGCGTCTCAACCGAAGCCCAAGACCTGACGCGGCAGCAGAAGGCGTTGAAGCGCGCCGGGTGCGATCCGGTTTTTGCCGACAAGGCGTCGGGCAAGAGCATGGCCGGACGCCCTGCCCTCGCCGATGTGCTCGCCGAACTCGACGAAGGCGACGAGCTGGTAATCGCCGAATGGTACCGCGCCACGCGCTCGATGTGGGACGGATTGCAGATCATCAAGGCCGTGATCGACGCCAAGGCGTCAATCCGGGTTCTCGACCGAAGTTATATCGACCTCGCCACGCCTATGGGCGGGGGCTTCATGGCGATGTTGTCCGCGCTCGCCGAGGACGAGCGGCTACGCATCATCAAGCGCACTCATGAAGGCCGCCAGCTTGCGCGCGGCAAAGGTGTGAAGATGGGGCGCA
>DATNDU010000118.1:0-12330 GCA_035606915.1 Roseiarcus sp.
CACAGGTTCCTGAAACAGGCTGGCGACGTAATCCTTCAATCCGGCGTAGTCGAACATCGTGGCGACAACGGCGGGGTCGAGGTCAACGAGAATATCGATGTCGCTGTCGGCCCGCTGCTCGTCACGGGCGACCGAACCGAACAGAGCCGCGTGCGTGACTCCATGCGCCCGCAGTTCGCCTTCCCGCTCCCTCAACCGCCGTATAATCTCGTCGCGCTTCATGGAGTGAATTGTACCACGAAGATCGTCCGGTTTCGATGACGGAAACCAGTTCGCGGACGCCGCGCTGGGTTAGCGGATGTCCCGCCGCCAGACCGATCCTTTATCGAACTGAATCGTCATGCCGTCGGGAGAGACGGTGCCGCCTTCGTTCCAGTCGAAATTCCAGATCCTGCCGGATTCGTCTTCATAGCCTCGCGACGTCTGTCCGGCCTCGTTGACGATGTTGAAATCTCGGCCGTTTTGGGTGATGTAGCCCTCCGCCGGCTGCGCGGGCGAACAATTGACGCAGAAATACCGCCCGGAGAGATTTACGCTCTGCGCGGCCGCCACGCCAGTGCCCAAGCCCATAAATATTGCCAGGTATATCGCTGTCTTTCGCATGTCTACACTCCCAGTAGTGTTAGCAATCGGGTTCGGAAAACGCCACCCCTTGCCCGCCGCGAAGCGTGACCATTTTGTGTCGAATACTACCTGTCGATGCAGGTAATAAACTGATCGCGGCCGAATCTGGATTTTACG
The DNA here is from genome assembly GCA_035606915.1 of Roseiarcus sp. Taxonomy (GTDB): domain Bacteria; phylum Pseudomonadota; class Alphaproteobacteria; order Rhizobiales; family Beijerinckiaceae; genus Roseiarcus. Next base: position 742 of record DATNDU010000118.1, read on the forward strand.
ACCAGCGTAAAGCCTCAACGAAGAGTGATCGCCTCGCGTTCCCCAGAAGCGCCGCGAAAAACATCGCCATCTCCGCCAGCCAGCCCCGCGCCTCGCGCTGGCCAAGCGCGCCCGCCGGCGCTAACCAAGGCCCTCGCTACCCTGAGAGGCCCATGCCGCACGCCCGCTTCCAGTCCTTCGCCGATCTCGGCGGCCCGGCCCCGGTCAAGGCCCGCATCGCCGCTCTGCGCATGGCGCTCAAAGCCCAGAACCTCGCCGGCTTCGTCATCCCGCGCGCCGACCGCCACCAGAACGAATACCTGCCGCCCGACCAGGAGCGGCTGCTGTGGGCGACAGGCTTCTCGGGCTCGGCCGGGCTCGCCATCGCGTTGCAGGACACAGCGGCTCTGTTCATCGACGGCCGCTACACCGTGCAAGCCGCCACACAGACCGACACCGGCGTTTTCGAGCCCCTGCCGGCCGGCGAGAAAGCGGCGCAGAACTGGCTCAAGCAAAACCTCAAACCGGGCGACAGGCTCGGCTTCGATCCCTGGAACCATACGTTCGATTTCGTCCAGGAAATGACCGGGCTTTGCGAGACGCTCGGCGCCCGCTTCGTCGCGCTTGAGGCCAACCCGATCGACGCCTTGTGGAGCGACCGCCCTGCCCGGCCCCGCGCGCCGATCGCCACCCGTCCGCTCAGGCTGGCCGGCGAGCGCGCCGAGGCCAAGCTCGCACGGCTACGCGCGGGGCTCGACGCCGACGCGCTGCTGGTCAGCGATCCCCACAACATCGCCTGGGCGTTCAACATCCGCGGCGGCGATGTCGCCCATACGCCGCTGCCGCTCGCCTTCGCGCTGATTGCCAAGCAAGGCCCGGCGCGGCTGTTCATCGACCCCGCCAAGCTGACGCCGCCGGTCAGCGAGCGGCTGGCGCAGGTCGCCACCCTGCACGATCCCGCCGAATTGGAAGGCGCGCTCGTCGCCGAGGCCGGCAATAAAATCGCCTTCGACAAGGCGACCGCGCCCTATCGGCTGATCGACGCCTTCCGCGCCGCCGGCGGCAAATTCTCGCTGGCGCCCGACCCGCTGACGCTGATGAAGGCCTGCAAGAACGCCGCCGAGATCGCCGGGGCCAAGAACGCGCATTTGCGCGACGCCGTGGCGTTGGCGAAGTTCCTCGCCTGGTTCGACGCCGTCATCGCCGGCGAGGGCGCGACCGAGATCGGGGCCGCCGTCGCCTTGGAAAATTTCCGCTCCGAAGACCCGACCTTCCGCGACGTCTCGTTCCCGACCATCTCCGCCGCCGGCCCGCATGCGGCGCTCCCCCACTACCGCGTCGGCGAGAGCTCCGACATCGCGATTCCGCCAGGGCTTTTCCTCGTCGACAGCGGCGCCCAGTACGAGGAGGGCACCACCGACATCACCCGCACGATCGCCGTCGGCGCGGCGACAGCGGAAATGCGCGACCGCTACACCCGCGTGCTCAAGGGCCATATCGCCATCGCCACCTGCGTCTTCCCCAAGGGGACGACGGGCGCGCAAATCGACGCCTTCGCGCGCCGCGCGCTGTGGGAGGCCGGCGTCGATTTCGAGCATGGGACCGGCCACGGCGTCGGCGTGTTCCTTTCCGTGCATGAAGGGCCGCAGCGCATCGCCAAGACCGGGACGACGCCGCTGCAAGCCGGCATGATCGTCTCCAACGAGCCCGGCTATTACGCACCGGAACGCTTTGGCGTCCGCATCGAAAACCTCGTGCTCGTCGAGCCGAAGCAGATTGCCGGCGCCGAGCGCGAGATGCTCGGCTTCGAGACCATCTCCTGGGCGCCGATTGATCTCAGGCCGGTCGAGCCCGCCCTGCTGACCCCTGCCGAGATCGCCTGGATCGACGCCTATCACGCTCACGTGCGCGCCAAGATCGGCCCCCGCCTCGACGCGCCGAGGCGGGCCTGGCTGGAAGCGGCGACGCGGCCGTTCAGCCTTGCAAAGCCCGATAGTGAGCGATGAGCCCGGCGGTCGAGGCGTCGAGATTGCCCGTGCTCGCCGAGAGGTCGCGGACCACCGGGGCGAGCCGCGAAGCCAGTTCCTTACCGAGTTCGACGCCCCATTGGTCGAATGGGTTGATGTCCCAGATCGCCGCCTCGACGAACACCTTGTGCTCATAGAGCGCGATCAGCCGGCCGAGCGTGCGCGGCGTCAACTGGCGGTAGAGCAAGGTCGAGGACGGGCGGCTGCCGGAGAAGCGCTTGTGCGACGCCAGGCGCTCCGCCTCGGCGGGGGCGACGCCGTGGATGGTCATCAGCGCCTTGGCCTCCTCGGCGGTGCGCCCGCGCATCAGCGCCTCGCCCTGGGCGAAGCAATTGGCGAGCAGCAGTTCGTGATGCGCCTTGTCGGCGTTGGTCGGGCGCACCGCGGCGAGGAAATCGACCGGCACGATCTCTGTGCCTTGGTGGATGAGCTGGAAGAAGGCGTGCTGCCCGTTGGTGCCGGGCTCGCCCCAGACCACCGCACCGGTGGCTTCAGCGACCGGCGAGCCATCGAGTTGCACGCCTTTGCCGTTGCTCTCCATCTGCAATTGCTGGAGATAGGCGGGGAAGCGCCCGAGCCGCTGGTCGTAGGGGATCACCGCCTGCGTCGCGTGGCCCAGCACATTGCGGTTCCAAACCGACAACAAGCCCATCAGCAGCGGAATGTTCTCGCGCATCGGCTGGGTGCGGAAATGCTCGTCGACGTCGTGGCCGCCGGCCAGGAACTCGTTGAAGCGCTCCGCGCCGATGGCGATAGCGAGCGGCAGGCCGATGCTCGACCACACCGAATAGCGCCCGCCGACCCAGTCCCAGAAACCGAACACGCGCGCGTCGTCGATGCCGAACTCGCGCACCTTCTCCAGATTGGTCGAGACGGCGGCGAAATGGTCGACGACCGCGCTCTCGCCAAGCGCCGTGGCCAGCCATTGCCGCGCCGAACGGGCGTTGGTCATGGTCTCCAGCGTGGTGAAGGTCTTCGACGAGACGATGAACAGCGTGCGCGCGGGATCGAGGCCCTTCAGCGTGTCGCCGAGATCGGCGCCGTCGACATTGGAGACGAAATGGCAGCGCAGTTGCGGCTGCGCGTAGGCGCCGAGCGCCCGCGTCGCCATCGCCGGCCCCAGGTCGGAGCCGCCAATGCCGATATTGACGACATCGGTGTAGGGCTGACCGAGGCCGCCGCGGCTCAAGCCGCCGCGCACGTCGGCGGCGAAAGCCAGCATGCGCTCGCGCTCCTCGATGATGTCGGGCGCAAAATCATGGCCGTCGACGATGACCGGCGTCGCGTCGGGGTTACGCAGCGCCGTGTGCAACGCCGCCCGCCGTTCGGTCGTGTTGACGAGATCGCCGCGAAACATCGCGTCGCGCTTGCCCTCGACGTCGGCGGCCTTCGCCAGCGCAAAAAGCCCGGCCAGCGTGTCCTTGAACACACGCTGCTTGGAATAGTCGAACAGCAGGTCGTCGAGGCTGGCGTGGAATTCAGCGAATCGCGCAGGATTGGCGGCGAATGCGGCGCTCAACGGTTGCGCGAGCGCCGCCTCGCGGCAGGCGCCGAGCGCGGCGAAAGCTTCGGACACGGACGCTTTCATGGCGTTTCCTTTCTTGAAGCGGCGGCCCCTGCGCGGCGTCGAAGCCGAATGTGCAGGCCCGGCCCCGCGATTGCAACCAGGCGGCCGAGGCGACGCCCCCCCGAGCCGCCGACCAACAAGGGCGCTTGCGCGCCATCGCCTACGAGACTGGACGAGATGTCCGAGAATGACGTAACGTTCGAGAACCAGACGAAGGTATTGTGACAGTAAGCCCTTTCGTGATGACCGATTTAAGACCTATTCGATGGCGCTGAAAGCCTGCGCTGTTGATTAACGTTCGGAGTTCGCATAGCTTGCCATTCGATCTTGAAATATGTTCAATCGGAATATCGGTGACGCTTAACCAATAGGGCTTTATTTGCCGTGCCCTATTGGCCGAAAACGGAAGCTGGAGAAGCGGATGGCCAATACCGAACCCGTGGTGATATTCTGCGATGCGGTAAAGACGTTGGGCGTGCACAACGGAATTGTGCGCATCTCGCTGATCCGTCTCAATCCGGAGGGCCAAGCCATTCCCGCCGCGGAGCTGATGTTTCCAACCGATCAACTGAAGCATCTCGTAAGGGCCCTGCAACAGATCAAGACCTAGCCGACGCCGCCGTTGAGTCGCACAGGGTCCTGGGGTAGAGCGGGCGTCGGTCGGCGCCCGGTGAGCGCGAGAGAGAACATTGCCGCCTTTCAATCTTTCCGAACTTGACGATCTCGTCGGCGACGGCGCCGCAATGACAGCGCCCGAAAGCGACGGGCCGCCGCCAGCCGCGCCGGCGAGCGCGCGGCCGACCGCGCCGGCGAGCGCGCGGCCGACCGCGCCGGTGAGCGCGCCGCCAGCCGGGCCGGCGAGCGCGCGCCCAGCCGCGCCGGTAATCAAGGCGTTCTTCGACGCCGTAAACGAGGGCCGCGCCAAAGGCTGGGCCTTCGATCCGCTGGCGCCTGATAAGAAGGTAAAGGTGGAGATCTGGATCGACGGGGCGTTCGCCGCAGTCGGCGAAGCCAACCTATTCCGCGAGGATCTGCTGAAAGCCGGCTTCGGCGACGGCAGCGTGCATTTCTCCATCGCCCTGCCGGATCGCATCTACGACGGCGCCGAGCACCTGGTCAGCGCGAGGATTGCCGGCGCGACCGAGTCCTTCGGGCCGCAGATCGCGACGACGCTGGCGCGCGCCGCCATGTCAGTCAGAATCGACGCGCTGGAGGGAACGGCGCTGCGCGGCGAAGCCGAGTCTCATTTCGACGACTGGCACAGCGTCGATATTTTCGCCGATAACGAGAAAATCGGCGCGCTTTCCCTCGCCCCGGACTCGCGCGAGGCGGTGCAATGCGAGTTGCCCGCCGCCGTGCTCGACGGCAACGTCCACTGGTTCCAGTTTCGCCGCAGCGAGGATGGCCGGCTGGTCGGCGAGTTCGTCGCCGCGACCCCTTATGTCTCGACGCCCGAGGCGGTGCTGCAACGCTATGCGCGCGAATTCCCCAGCGCGCTCTCCGCCAACGCGGCCCGACGCTACAAGGCGCTCGCCAAGCAATTGGAACTGGCGCCGAAATTCGTCGCCGGCCAGTTGGCGGCGGCCGACAGCTTTGCCCTGCCCGACTATATCGCCCAGGTGGCGCGCGCTCACAAGCAGGTGCTGTTCGGCGTCAATGACCGACCGGGCAAGCCGGAGCCTCTGACGGTGCTGGAATACAAGACGCCGAGGGTCAGCATCGTCGTTCCCGCCCATAACAAATTCTGGGTCACATACAATTGCGTCGCCGCGCTGATCCTGGCGGCAAATGAGGTCACCGCCGAGATCATCATCGTCGATGACGGCTCCACCGACCAGACCGCCGAGATCGAACGCTACATCAAGGGCGTCACCATCGTGCGCCACGAGACCGCCCAGGGCTTCGTGCGCGCCAGCAATGGCGGCGCCGAATTCGCGCGCGGCGAGTTCATTGTCATGCTCAACAACGACACTGAACCGGCGGCCGGCTGGCTCGACGAACTGCTCTATGTGTTCGAGCGCTTCAGCGACGTCGGCATGGTCGGCGCCAAGCTCGTCTATCCCGACGGCAAGTTGCAAGAGGCCGGCGGCCTCATCTTCCAGAACCTCGATGTCTGGAACTACGGCCGCAACGGCAATCCACACGATCCCCGCTTCAATTACATCCGTCAGGTCGATTATTGCTCGGGCGCCTGCCTCATGCTGCGGCGTGAAGTCTGGCAGCAGTTGCGAGGCTTCGACGAATTCTACGCGCCGGCTTATTACGAGGACACCGACCTCGCCTTCCGCGTCCGCGCGCTGGGTTTGAAGACCTATTATACCCCGTTCGCCGAGATCGTGCATTTCGAGGGCGTGTCGAACGGCGCCTCGACGGCCTCGGGCGTCAAGAGATATCAAGCGGTCAACGAACCGAAGTTCCGCAGCCGCTGGGCGCCGACGATCCGGCAGAAACCCAAAGGCTTGGCGCCCGATCTGGCCAAGGATAGCGGCGCCATGCTGCGCGCGTTGGTCATCGACGCGGAGACGCCGCAGCCCGACCGCGACGCCGGCGGCTATGCGGCGATTCAGGAGATGCGGCTGATGCAATCGCTCGGCGTCAAGCTGAGCTTCATTCCGGAAAACCTCGCCTATCTCGGCAACTACACCGAGGCGTTGCAGCGGGTGGGCGTCGAGTGTCTCTATGCGCCTTACGAGACCTCGATCGAGGGCCTGATCGCGAGCCGCGGCGCGGATTTCGATTTCTTCTACATCACCCGCTATTCGGTCGCCATCCGCTACATCGACGCCATCCGCGCCGCGGCGCCGCAGGCCAAAATCGTGTTCTGCAACGCCGATCTGCACTTCCTGCGCGAGGTGCGCGCCGCGATGGCCTCACGCGATCCGGCGATGATGGCGAAGGCGAGCGAAACGCGCGAGTTGGAGCTTGACGTAATCCGGCGCGCCGACGTCACCCTGTCCTACACGGAGACCGAAGCCGCGGTCATCGTTTCGCATAATTTCGACGCCGGGCGGGTGATGAGATGCCCCTGGGTGGTGGCGCCGACGCCGGGCGCGCCGTCCTTCGAGGCGCGCGAGGGTTTGGCCTTCCTCGGCAATTTCCGCCATCCGCCCAATGAGGAAGCGATGGTTTATTTCCTCAAGGACGTCATGCCGGGCCTGCGCGAGCGTTTGCCCAACGTAAAGCTGCACATCTTCGGCTCGCACATGACGGACCGGCTGAAGGCGATGGCGGCGCCGGATGTCGTCATCGAGGGCTTCGTCGAGCGGGTCGAGGAGGTTTATGACCGATGCCGCGTGTTCGTCGCGCCGCTGCGGTCGGGGGCGGGAATCAAGGGCAAGGTGATCGGCGCGCTCGCCGCCGGGACGCCTTCCGTCGTCTCGCCGCTGGCCGCCGAGGGTGTCGGCATCAGCGCCGGCGTCCAGGCGATGCTGGCGGAGACGCCCGCCGAATGGGTGAGCGCGATTGCGGCGCTTTACAGCGATGAGCGTCGTTGGGCCGAGATGTCCGAGCGGGCGCGAGCCTTCGTGGCGACGAATTTCTCGTTCGAGCAAGGCCAAATGCGGATGCGCGCCGCCCTCGCCGCCGCCGGCGTCTACACGCAATAGGCGCAGTTCACTTCGCGGCGGCCAAAATCCTCTGCGCCGCCGCGATATCGCCGGCCATCGCGGCCTTCAGCGCCTCCAGGCTGTCGAACTTCAGCTCCGGGCGGATGCGCTCGACGAACTCGACCGTCATCGTCCGCCCATAAATGTCTTCGGCGAAGTCGAACAGGAACGTTTCGAGCAGCGGCGCGCCATTGTCGGCCGTCGGGCGCACGCCGAAGCTGGCGACGCCGCCGAGCAGGCAGCCGCCGAGCCGCGCCCTCACCGCATAGACGCCGAAGGCGAGCCGATTGGTGGGGCTAAGCGCGATGTTGGCGGTCGGCACGCCGAGCGTGCGTCCGAGGCGCTGGCCGCCCTGCACCTCGCCGCTGACGGCGTAGCGCCGGCCGAGCATATGTTCGGCGGCGGCGATGTCGCCGCGCTCCAGCGCCCGGCGGATGGCGGTTGAGGAGATGACCTCGCCGCCCTGCTCCACCTTTTCGGCGATTTCGACGCGAAAACCATAGCGCTCGCCGGCGCGTTGCAGGATTTGCGGCGAGCCCGAGCGGCGCTTGCCGAAATGGAAATCCGCGCCGACCACGAGGGCGCCGAGATCGAGCCGGCGCACCAGCACCTCCTCGATGAAAGTCTCGGCCGGCAGCGACGCCAGTTCTGCGTCGAAGGTCAGCGAGACGACGCCGCTGAGCCCGCATTCGGCGAGCGCCGCCGCTTTCTCGGCGAATGGCGTCAGGCGGAAGACGACCGGGCGGCCGGCGAAGAAATCGGCGGGGTGCGGCTCGAAGGTCAGCGCCGCGCTCGGCGCCCCCAGCGTGTCGGCGAGTTCGCGGGCGCGCGCCAACACCGCTTGGTGGCCGCGATGCACGCCGTCGAAATTGCCAATGGCGTAGACGGCGCGACGCAGCGCCGGCGGCGGCGCGGCGGGATCGACGGAGACGACGAACGACGAATGCAATGGCTGCCCCTTTCGGCGCGGCGAGGATTGGCCCACGCGAGGGCGCCAGGTCAAGCCAACAAGTCGAGCCAACAAGTCAAGCCGCCGAGCCAAGCTGCAAAGTGAAGCCGCAAGGGCTCGCGCCGCCGCCGCGCGACGTGCTAAGGAGCCTTCGATGTGAGGAGGAGGCCACATGGGCACCGGATTTTTCGGCGATATCGCGCCGATTCGCTATGAGGGCGTGACGAGCGAGAACCCTCTGGCGTATCGCCACTACGACGCCACCCGCGTCGTAATGGGCAAGACCATCGCAGAGCATCTGCGCGCGGCGGTCTGCTACTGGCACAATTTCGCCTGGGCCGGCACCGACATGTTCGGCGTGGCGACGTTCGACCGCCCGTGGTTCGCCGAGACGATGGCCGCGGCGCGCCAGAAAGCCGATGTCGCCTTCGAAATGTTCAGCCTGCTCGGCGTCCCGTTCTTCACCTTCCACGACCGCGATGTTGTGCCGGAAGGCGCTGGGTTCGGCGATTTCTCCAGAAACATCGCCGAGATCACCGAGTATTTCCAGGACAAGATGCAAAAGAGCGGCGTCAAGCTGCTGTGGGGCACGGCCAACCTGTTCAGCCACCCGCGCTATATGTCGGGCGCGGCGACCAACCCCGACCCGGACGTGTTCGCCTACGCCGCGGCGCAAGTGAAGAACGCCCTCGACGCGACGCGCAAGCTCGACGGCGCCAATTACGTGCTGTGGGGCGGCCGCGAGGGCTATGAGACGCTGCTCAACACCGACATGAAGCGCGAGGTCAACCAACTCGGCCGCTTCCTGTCGATGGTGGTCGAATACAAGCACCGCTCCGGCTACAAAGGCGTACTGCTGATCGAGCCGAAACCGCAGGAACCGACCAAACATCAATACGATTACGACGTCTCCACCGTTTACGGCTTCCTTCAGCGCTTCGGGTTGGAGAAGGAAGTGAAGGTCAACGTCGAAGTCGGCCACGCCTTCCTCGCCAAACATTCTTTCGAGCACGAGATCGCCGCCGCCGCCTCGCTGGGGATTCTCGGCTCTATCGACGCCAACCGCAACGACCTGCAATCGGGTTGGGACACCGACCAGTTCCCGCACAATGCCGCCGAGTTGATCCCGGCGATGTATTGCATCCTGCGCTCGGGCGGGCTCGGCCAGGGCGGCTTCAACTTCGACGCCAAGGTGCGCCGCCAGTCGATCGACCCCGCCGACCTGCTCTATGGCCACATCGGCGGTCTCGATGTCTGCGCGCAAGCGCTGCTGGCGGCGGCGCGGTTGATCGAGGACGGCAAGTTCGACGCCTTCCTGAGCGAGCGCTATGCGGGCTGGACCGATGCGAAGGCGCAGGCCATGCTGGGGCCCGACGCGACGCTGGATGGCGTCGCGGCGCGCGTAAGCGCCGAAGGGCTCGACCCGAAGCCGCGCTCCGGCCGGCAGGAATGGGTGGAGAATCTCATCAACCGGTATGTGTAAACCTCGCCGCCCGGGGACATCAGACCCCGGTGCGCGCGGCGTCGGAGCGTGAGCGATAACTATCGTCCCGAGATCGACGGCCTGCGCGCCGTCGCGGTGGCGCCGGTGGTTCTCTATCACGCCGGCTTTACCGGCTTCGGCGCCGGGTTTCTCGGCGTCGATGTGTTCTTCGTCATCAGCGGCTATCTCATCACCGGCATCGTCTATGGCCAGATCGAGCGCCGCGAGTTCTCGATTCTGCGCTTCTACGAACGGCGCGCCCGGCGCATCCTGCCGGCGCTGTACCTCGTCGTGGCGGTCTGTCTGGCTTTCGGCACGCTATGGTTGTTGCCGAATGAGTTTCGCGAACTCGGGCGCAGCGCGGTGGCCGTGGCGCTGTTCGGCTCCAATGTCTATTTCAATGGCGCGATTAACTATTTCACCCAGGATATCGGCCTCTGGCCGCTCATCCACACTTGGTCGCTGGCGGTCGAGGAGCAATTCTACGCCGTCTTTCCCTTAGCTCTGCTGCTGATCCGGCCGCTGGGTCGCAAAGGGGCCTTGGCCGTCGTCGCCGCGCTCTCTGGGGCCTCGCTAGCTTGGGCGCAATGGGCCGCGCACGCCGATCCGCAAGCCGATTTCTACCTGGCGCAGTCTCGCGCCTGGGAGCTCGGCGCCGGCGCGCTGATCGCGCTCGCCGCGACTGAGCGCCTGCCGCTGGCTTATCGCTGGCGCTGGTCGCTGGCGGGGATCGGCGCGGCGCTGCTGGCGCTGTCGTTTGTTTTCGCGCCCAGCAACCTGACGCCGAGCCTCGTCTCATTGGCGCCGGTCGGCGGCGCGGCGCTGCTCGTCGCCTTTGCGCGGCCGGAAAATATCTGGGGCCGCGCCCTCGCCGTCAGGCCGCTGGTCGGCATCGGGCTCGTCAGCTACAGCGCCTACCTCTGGCATCAACCGATCTTCGCCTTGCTGCGCTTCCGTTTCGCCGTCGCCTCCGGCGGAGGAAAGATGCTGCTGGCGGCGATCGCCTCCTTCGCGCTCGCCTACCTGTCGTGGCGCTTCGTCGAGCAACCGTTCCGCGACCGGACGCGCTTTTCACGCGGCTTCGTGTTCGGCGCGGCGGCGGCCAGCGGCGTCGCCCTCATCGTCGCCGGACGCATCATCGCCATCCAGCACGGGCTGCCAAGCCGCTTCCCTTCCTATGTGGCGGCGTCCGGGCTGGTTGGCGTCTATCGCAACGCCTGCCTCGACCTCGAAGCCTCGCCGCCCGCCGCCGTGGCCGCCGTGCAAGCCTGCCGCCTCGGCCGCCGCGACGTCGCGCCTGATTTCCTGCTCATCGGCGACAGCCACGCCGCCGCGCTGGCCGATGGAATCGATCTCGCCGCCGAACGCGCCGGCCGCAGCGGAATTCTCATCAGCGCCAACGCCTGTCTGCCGTTGCTCGGCGTCAAATCCTATTTCCCGCGCAGTCGCGCCGCCTGCCGCTGGCAGCACGACCATCTCATCGCCATCGTCAAGGCGCTCGGAATCAAACTCGTGATCCTGCACGCGCGCTGGGAGAGTTTCGACGACGAGGTGAATCTCAGCGAGGCCGAGTTGCGGGCGCATCTCATGGAGTCTCTGGCCGCGCTTTCGGCGGCCGGCGCCAAGGCGGTCATCGTGACCGGCACGCCGAGTTCTCCCTACCTCGTGCCCGACATTCTGCTGCGCAAGGCGCTCTATGGCCTGAGCGTCGACGAGCGGCCCGAGTTTCAGCAATTCCTGCACGACAACCGCACGGCTTTCCGCCTGTTCGCCGATCCCGAACTGCGCGCAAAAGCCACCGTGATCGACCTCTACCCCGCCTTCTGCGACGCTCAGCGCTGCCAGATGGGCAAGGGATCGCGTCCCTATTTCATCGACAAGGACCATCTCAGCAAGTTGGGCGCGCGGATGCTGGCGCCTAGGCTCGAAGCGATATTGCGCTAACGAAAGTGGAACTTCATCGCCCGGCGTGCTGCGCG
>DATNDU010000174.1:0-25550 GCA_035606915.1 Roseiarcus sp.
CCAGGCGCAGACCATCACTTTCACGCCGGCGAGCGGATACACGGGCTCGGCGAGCTTCACCTACTCGATCACCGACGCCGATGGCGGCGTCGCCTCGGCCAGCGTCTCGCTGAGCGTAACGAGTTCAACGCCGACGTTGCAGACGCTGTTCAGCCCGACATCGACGCCCGCCGTCGCCTCCGTCAACGACCCCGGCGCCGTCGAATTGGGGGTGAAATTCACCGCCGACGCCAACGGCGAAGTCCACGGCATTCGCTTCTACAAGGGTTCCGGCAATACCGGCGTCCATATCGGCGATCTGTGGAGCTCGACCGGTGCGCTGCTCGCTACCGCGACGTTCACCAACGAAACGGCGAGCGGTTGGCAGGAAGTCGATTTCTCCTCTCCGGTGACGATAACCGCGGGCACGACCTATACCGCCGCTTATCACACCAACGTGGGCAAATATTCGGACAACGCCAACTATTTCAACACCGGTCTCACCAGCGGCCACCTTAGCACCCCCGCCAACGCCGGCGTCTACGCCTACGGCGCCTCGGACGCGTTCCCGACCGGAACTTACGCCGCGAGCAACTACTGGGTCGACGTCGCCTATACCCCGGGAACGAACGGGCAGCCGCTGCCGCCCGTCGCCAACAACGACAGCGGCTTGACGACGTTGGAGAACACGCCGCTGACGATCAACGTCTCGCAACTGCTCGCCAACGACACCGATCCGAACGGGCTGGCCCTGTCGATCGCCAGCGTAAGCAACGCTGTCAACGGCGCGGTCAGCTACAACGCCCAGGCGCAGACCATCACTTTCACGCCGGCGAGCGGATACACGGGCTCGGCGAGCTTCACCTACTCGATCACCGACGCCGATGGCGGCGTCGCCTCGGCCAGCGTCTCGCTGAGCGTTGACAGCACAGGCGCCACGACCTTCTTCAGCCCCAGCTACATCCCGACATACGCTTCGGTGAACGATCCCAACGCTGTCGAGTTGGGCCTCAAGTTTTCTTCCTCGGTGGACGGGGAGGTGGTCGGAATCCGCTTCTACAAAGGCGCGCTGAATACGGGAACGCACATCGGCGATCTATGGAGCTCCACCGGCGCGCTGCTCGCCACCGGGACGTTCACCAATGAAACGGCAAGTGGTTGGCAGGAAGTCGATTTCGCTACGCCGGTGGCGATCCTCGCCGGCACGACTTATATCGCCGCCTATCACACCAATGCCGGCGACTATGCAGTTGATCCCAATTTCTTCGCCAATCCACTCGTCAGCGGGCCCTTGAGCGCCCCATCATCCGCAAGCAGCGCCGGCAACGGGGTTTTCACCTATGGCGCCAGCGACATCTTCCCCAGCCACACTTTCAACGCCGCAGGTTACGCAGTTGATGTCGTGTTCAAGGCGACTGGCTAGAGATATCCTGTTCCCGGAGCCGCGTTAGCAATGGCGAGACGAGAGAATTTTTCGCATCCGGCCGCGAGCGCAGACGGAGAACAACGCGCTGACGGGCGGCGGACGGAGACTATGAGGCCATGCGTCGACCCGCGAGCGCGCCCGTCGTCTGTGCCTTCCAAGGTTTACGGAGCGGACGCGGAATCGGCGGACGCTTCCAACCGATCGTCGCCGCGTCCGGTCAAGTGGCGCATCCAACATCCCAACGACCAGGCGGTCGGGCCTAGCGCGCGGCGCTTTCCGCTCAATCGCGCTGCGGCTATGATCTCCCTTCGCGCTGGCGCGCTATTGACGGCGTTTCTCGCGAGCCGCGGCGTTCCTTCGCGTCGCGCGGCGACGCCCGCGACAATGCAGGAATAAATCCACGACCTCTTGTGAGTTGGTGAGAATTTCGATGACGATTGTGCCTTTCGCCACGACCAATCGTAAAGCCGACGGCAACACAGCGGAGCGCAATTCCCCGCTCATCAACTTCGCACTTCGCGGGCTTGACCGCTGCTGGATTGCAGGGCAACGTCGCTGGTCGCACATCTATCACCTCGATGGCCGCCCGGAGCCCAACGAGTCGAAGCCTGAGAGCGACGTGTTTTACACGCTCAACGTCCTGCTCGGACTCTCGCGCGTCGCGGAGTTGCCGGCGCATGTCGATGTCCGAGCGATCTTTGCGCGCAATTGCGCGTCGCTGACGCGGCTTCCGGTGCGAAGCTATGCGCTGGGAATGGCGCTGTGGGCGGGCGCTGAACTGGAGTTGGAACTCGAAGAGCCGGTGTCGCGCAAGATCGAGGCGCTACTGTCGGGCAACGCCGAGTGGGAGCGCTTGCACGCGCAGGATATCGGGATGCTGCTGACCGGTGTGGTGGCGCAGTCGCGGAAGGGACGTGTGCGGTGGAGTCGCTACGCCGAGCCGCTCTTTCGATTTTTGAGAGACAAACATCAGGGCGGCTCGGGTCTGTTCTTTGATACGCCGCGCGGGTTGCGACGCCGGTTCGCCTCTTTCGCCACACAGGTCTATCTGTCCATCGCGTGCTATCAGTATGGCGAACATGCGGACGATCCCACGGCCATCGCGATAGCGAACGCCTGCGTGCGCAAGTTGATCGCGTTACAGGGGCCGCGGGGCGAGTGGCCCTGGTTCTTCGACGCGGTCGGCGGTCAGGTGCTCGATTTCTATGAGGTCTATTCGGTCCATCAATATGGCATGGCGCCGGCGCTGCTCGAATGGGCGGAACGTTTCGGCGAACCCGGGGCCCGTGAGGCGTTGATCCGCGGCTTCGAGTGGGTTCTGGGCGCCAACCAACTGGGCCGGCCGATGGTCATGCCGGAAACCGGACTGAGCATCCGTTCGCAGATCCGCAGGGGAGAGCGTGACAGCAAAGCGCCGCGCATGGCGCGCGCCGTCGCGAACTCGCTCCTGCGCAGGTCTTCGGGTCTCGTGAACCCCGCGCGCCTCGACTTACGGCTCGAATGCCGCAGCTACGAGTTTGGCTGGATCCTGTGGGCGTTCGGCCTGCGCCGCGATCTGAGGGCGCTTACCGATCATGCCGCTTTCGTAATTGGCGAGGGGTGAGGCGCACGCGCATCGTTCAGCGGTTCCAGGCGATCTTGCGCTCGCCGCCGAGCAGGGAAAGCATGGTTGCTGCGCGATGGGCGCGCACGACGCACATGACCGCGATAGCGCTGAGCCGGGGGCCGGCGCCGACGATGCGGTCGCTGGCCAACACGGTGATGACGCCGGCGGCCGGGGAAGCGAGTACCAGCAGCGCGCGAACCGCCCAGCGCAGGCGCCAGACGCTGCCGCCCTGTCCCATCCGCCAATAGTGCAGGATCTGACGGTCCCACTTGGCGTAAAGCTCGCGCAGCGTGCGGCGCGCCGGATGAAACACGATCATCTCGGGAACATAGACGAATCGCCGTCCGGCGGCGCGGGCGCGTCGGCCCCAATCCATGTCTTCGGCAACGTCGATGCCCCCAAACGGCCCAACGGCTTCGAAGTCGCGGCGATACATCGCGAGGTTTCCGGTGCCTGAATACCCGTGCTTCTCGATGTAGAGCTTGAAGCGGTAAGCGAACACGCTTTCGTAGGCCTCGATGGCGCCAACCCGCTCGTCGCCCGCGTTCCAGATTCGCACGTCTCCGCCCAGCACAGAACCCGGCGGACAGGGAGGCAGACGTCGCGCTACGCTGTCGAGCCAATTCACGTCGGCGCGGCAATCGGCGTCGATGAACGCGAGAATCTCGCCCTGCGCCGTTGCAATGCCGGCGTTGCGCGCAGGCCCCGGGCCGGGCCGCCGCTCCTCGATGAGTCGCGCGCCATGGCGAGCGACAGTTTCGTGGGGCAGGGCTCGCGACCCGTTGTCGACCACGATCACCTCGAAGCCGGCGCGCGGAAAACACTGCGCGTCGAGGCTCGCCAAGCAGGCTTCGAGCGCGTCCGGCTGATTAAGGTGGGGGATTATTACAGAAATCACCGTCATGGGTTTCGTTGCCTAATTTTAAATCACCGCGTCGGCGCGTGACGCCAGAAAATCGGTCTACTCCGCGCGATTCAAAAACCGAATTTATATTAACGCCGATAAATATGAGCTTGCAATTAAATATGTGGCAGACTATCGTCAAATTATAAATTTAAATGGAGCGGACGGCGGCCCCCGAAGCTGGAATCGCTAGCGTGTTTTTGAGCGGAGAACTCCATGCGAACGTCGTTTATGGGATGTCCGGTCGATATCCTCTCCATGTCCGAGACCGTGGAACTGGCTGTCCGGGCGATACGCGTCCGCCGACGCGTGCAACATGTCGCGCTCAACGTCGCCAAGCTCGTCAACATGCGGTTCGATCCGGTGCTCGCGGCGGATGTGATGAGCAGCGACGTGGTTGGGGTCGATGGCATGGGGGTCGTCTGGGGCGGCCGCGCGCTCGGCTTGCCTATCAGCTCGCGCGTCACTGGCATCGATCTGATGAGTGAAATCCTCGGCGTGTGCGCGCGTGAGGGCTTCAGGCCCTATTTCCTCGGCGCCAAGCCGCAAACTCTACAGCGCGCCGCTGAAAATGTGCGCAAGCGGCACCCCGAGATCCAGATCGCCGGCCTTCGCGACGGCTATTTCACGCGCGAGCAGGAGAGCGGCGTCGTGCGGGACATTCGCGACAGCGGCGCGGATTGCCTGTTCATCGGCATGCCCACGCCCCGCAAGGAGCGTTTTCTGGCCGCCCACCGCGACGAGGTCGAGACGCCGTTCATCATGGGGGTCGGCGGATCGTTTGACATTCTCGCCGGCGAGGTGCGGCGGGCGCCGGCGTTAATGCAGCGGTTCGGCATGGAGTGGCTATATCGCATCTACCAGGAGCCGCGACGCATGTGGTGGCGCTACGCGCGCACCAATGCGCTATTCGCCGGCCTTTTGGCGAGGGAGCTCATTCGCCGCAGGACCGGCGGCTTTGCGCCGCCCGCCAGCGGCGGCGTCGGAGGCTGAGCGTATGCCCGAGCATGTTCTCGTGCTTGTGGGCATTTGGCCTGAGGCGACCAAGCTCTATCCCTTGATAGGGCGGCTCATAGAGGATGGCGCCGGCGTTACCGTATGTGCAACCGGGCAGCACCATCAGTTTTTGGTTGAGGCGTTCGCGCTCGCCGAGATCGTCCCGGACATTGATTTCGACGTGATGAGCGCCAACGAAACCTTCCACGGCCTGACCGCGCAGCTCGTCAAGGACATCGGCGCGGCGCTTGAGCGCGTGCGCCAGAGACGACGAAACCAAAATGATTCCGTTGGCGGAGTGGCGCCGTCTCGATGGTCTCGGCACGCGCGGACTCTAGCAAGACATGCTGGCAAGACATGCTGGCGCGCGTATGAATTGAGGGCGCGCAGACAAAACACGGCGATGTGAGGAAGGATCGGTCATGGGTTCGAGCCAAATCGGAATCGGCGTCGTCGGCTATGGCTACTGGGGCCCAAACCTTGTGCGCAACTTCGCCGCCAATCCGGCCGTGAAAGTTGTGACCATATGCGATCGCGATCCGGCCCGTCTTGCGCCGCTCGCCCATCTCTATCCCAATGCCGGCGTCACCAGCGTCTACGCTGACATGCTCAATAATCCTCAAATCGACGCGATCGCCGTGGCGACGCCGGTGCAATCGCATTTCGAGCTAGCGCTCGCGGCGCTCAAGGCTGGCAAGCATGTTCTCGTCGAAAAGCCGCTCGCGCCAAGCGGTACGCTGGCGCAGCGCCTTGTCGAAGAGGCGGACAGGCGTGATCGCGTGCTAATGGTCGATCACACCTTTCTGTACACACCCGCGGTGCGCAAGCTTGGCGAGCTGATCAGGCAGGGCGACCTGGGTGATATCTACTACTACGACAGCACGCGCGTGGGCCTCGGTCTGTTCCAAAGCGACGTGAGCGTCATCTGGGATCTCGCGGTGCATGATCTATCGATCATCGATCACATCCTTAAGGAGTCTCCCGTCGCCGTTTCGGCCACAGGAACCAGGCACGTCGCAGGGGCGCCGGAGAACATGGCGCACGTCGCCCTGTTTTTTGACTCCCCCTGCGTCGCGCATATCAACGTAAACTGGCTCTCGCCGGTGAAGGTGCGCCAGACACTGATTGGCGGCAGCAAGAAGATGATCGTCTACGACGACATGGAGCCGACGGAGAAGCTCAAAGTCTACGACAAGGGAATCACCATCAACGAATCCCCGGAGAAAGAACGTCAGCTACGGATCGGCTACCGCGCCGGCGACATGTGGGCGCCGCATATCCCCACCACAGAGGCGCTTCAGACCGAGGTCGAGCATTTCGTTGCCTGTGTGCGCGACGGCGCCAAACCCCTGTGCGACGGTCGCTCTGGCGTGAGAATCATACAACTACTCGAAGCCGCGTCGCAATCGGCGGCACAACTTGGCAGACCGGTGACGCTAAAGCCGTCGGCGCCCGCGAGGCCGCGCGTCAGAGCGCTAGCTTGACGCCAGACGACCGGATAAGCCCGCAACGGCGCCCGAAATGACCAGGGTTCAGCGCTCTATTCTACTATCCGCCGCGGAGCGCTATGCGAGCGTCGCGCTGTTCTTCGTGTCGACGGCGATCCTGGCGCGTCTGCTGTCGCCGCGCGAATTCGGGATTTATGCCGTGGTCAACGCGATCACGATGGTCATCTCTGTCTCCGCGCAAGAATTTGGCGGGGCCAATTACCTGATCCAAAAGGAAACTCTGTCTGAGAACAACGTGCGCACCGCGTTCACGGTCACGTTCTCATTGTCGCTCGTCTTCGCCATTCTGCTCTGGCAGCTTGGCGAATTGTTTGGCGGCTTGTACGATATAGCGGGCGTGGCGGCCGGGGTAAAGATAGCGGCGCTTGGCTTCCTGCTGTCTCCGTTCTCCGCAACCCTGATCGCGCTGCGCCGGCGCAAGCTTGACTTCGGCGTCATCGCCGTCAGCAATCTCATAAGCAACCTCGCCAACGTCACGGTGTCGATTGCGCTGGCGTCGCGCGGCTACAGCTATTTCGGGCCGCTCTGGGGCCAGTTCGCGGGCGTTGCGGCGCAAGGCGCGTGCCTGGCGGCCTGGCGTCAGGATTTTCGTATCTTTCTTCCTTCGTTCGTGGGGCATCGAGAGGTCGTCCACTTCGGTCTCTATTCGTTCGGCGTGGCGCTCATCAATCTGGCCTATGGCGCCGCGCCGCAATTGCTGCTGGCGCGGGTGCTTGATTTCGGCGCCGTGGGGCTTTACAGCCGGGCCGTCACCTTGAGCCAGGCTTTCGACAGACTGGTGATTCAGGCGGTCAATCCTGTCATCATGCCGGCGATCATGTCGCAGACCCGGGCCGGCGAAAACCTCAAACCTATCTATTTGCGCGCTGTATCACTGCTGGCGTCGCTACAATGGCCGTTCCTGCTGCTGATCGCGGTGCTGGCCGAGCCGATCGTCAACCTGTGGCTAGGCCCTGGTTGGGGCGGTGTTGCGCCGTTGGTCAGGCTCTATTGCGTCGCCTCGCTGTCGCTGGTTGGGGCGTCGCTTACCTATCCGGTGCTGGTGGCGGCGGGCGGCGTTCGAGACGCGCTGGTTTCGTCGCTGATCTCGTTGCCGCCCTCGCTGGGCGTACTGGCTGTCGCCTCCTACTTCGGGGTCGAGGCCGTCGCCGCCTCGGCGCTGCTGACCCTTCCGCTGCAAGCCACCGTCGCCACCTATTTCATCGCCCGCCGGTTGCATTTCGGCGTGCGCGACTTGCTTGTCGCCGTGCGCGCGAGCGCGGTGGCGGCGCTGGGCAGCACACTGGCCGCTGCGCTCGGCGAGACGGCCGCCCAAGCGGCCGGCCTAGGCGCGGCGGGCGCTATCCTGGCGGGAGGGCTGATGGCCGGAATCGCGTGGCTTGCGGGGCTTGCCGCGCTGGAGCATCCTTTGCTGGCGTCGATGAAGCAGGCGGCCATGGGATTGGGACGAGCCGTCCACCGCGGCGGCGCGGGGCGCCTCGCGCGCCATCGCTGATTGCAAACAGGCGCTTCGTGCGCAAGGAGAGGCGTTTATGCCAATTGCCGACAATGTCACGCTCGGACGCGACGTGAAGATTTTTCAACCTGACCTCGTCAATCTCTATGGTTGTTCGATAGGAGACGAGTCGCGGATCGGGCCGTTCGTCGAGGTGCAGGCCGGCGTCACGATCGGCGCGCGCTGCAAGATCTCCTCGCACAGCTTCATCTGCGAAGGGGTGACGATCGAGGATGAGGCGTTCATCGGCCACGGCGTCATGTTCACCAACGATAAGTATCCGCGCTCCACCACCGAAGACGGGCGACTGCAAGGGGGGGGCGACTGGGAGGTCTTTCCAACCCGCGTCGGACGGCGCGCCTCGATCGGATCGAACGCGACAATCTTATGCGGCATCAGCATCGGAGAGGGCGCGGTCGTGGGGGCGGGCGCCGTCGTCACCAGAGACGTTCCGGCGGGCGCGGTCGTTGCCGGCGCGCCGGCGCGCGCGCTGCCGATAAGACGAGAAAATAGTTAATCGATTAAAAAATCTTGGAGTGCGATTTTGTGGTTGATTTAATATTTATTTTTAGTCAGAATTGCCGTTGCGGCGACGGCAGGCTACAGACGCGGGCGGGAGTGGTTTCGTGGTTCCGTTTCTGGATTTGAAAGCACAATATTCCGAGATTCACGTTCAAATTGAGTCTGCAATTAAAAGGGTTCTGCAAAGCGCCCAATTTATTCAAGGTCCCGAGGTTTCGGCCTTTGAAGAGCGCTTTGCCGCCTATTGCGAGACGAGTCACTGCGTGGCGGTCAACAGCGGCACCTCGGCGCTGCATCTGGCGTTGCTGGCGGCTGGCGTCGGGCCAGGCGACGAGGTGATTACGGTATCGATGACTTTCGTCGCCACCACCGCTGCGGTTCTCTATGTCGGCGCGCGTCCGGTCTACGTTGACGTCGACCCTGTCAGTTGGACAATGGACCCCGCGAAAGTCGCGGCCGCCATCACACCGCACACCAAGGCAATCCTGCCCGTGCATCTGCATGGGCTGATGGCGGACATGGACCCGATCATAGAGATCGCCCGCCGAAACGGTTTGGCGGTGATCGAGGACGCCGCGCAGGCGCATGGCGCGGAATACAAGAATCGTCGGGCAGGTTCGGTTGGCGACATCGGTTGCTTCAGCTTCTATCCTGGCAAGAACCTCGGAGCTTACGGCGAGGGCGGCGCCGCCGTGACCTCGAACCCGGAGCTTGCGCGCAGAATGGCGATGCTGCGCGACTGGGGGCAGGAGGCCCGCTACCACCACGTCCTGGCGGGCTACAACTATCGCATGGATGG
Source organism: Roseiarcus sp. (assembly GCA_035606915.1). Classification (GTDB taxonomy): domain Bacteria; phylum Pseudomonadota; class Alphaproteobacteria; order Rhizobiales; family Beijerinckiaceae; genus Roseiarcus. The sequence goes on from DATNDU010000174.1 coordinate 9,236, forward strand.
CGTTCAGGGCGCCGTTCTCAACGTGAAGATGAACTACATCGAAGACTGGACGGAGAAGCGCCGTGCGGCGGCGGCGCGCTATGATGCGCTGCTCGCGAATACATCGCTGCTGCGCCCCTCGGGGCCCGAACAGTCCAAGCACGTCTATCACGTCTACGCCGTCGGCCACCCGAGGCGCGACGAGGCGATCAAAATGCTGCAGGCGGCGGGCGTCGGCGTCGGCATTCACTACCCCGTGCCCGTGCATCTGCAACAGGCCTACGCCAGCGCGGGCGGCAACGCGGGCGATCTTCCCGTAACAGAGGCGCTCGCCATCCGCTTCCTGTCGCTGCCGATCTACCCGGAACTGACGGCGGAGCAAGCCGCGATCGTCATCGACGAGCTCAACAAGACATTGTTCGAAGGGGCTGCCTGACTTTCACGCATCCGACACGATTCCGGATTGAACATGGGAGCTCAACATGGCTGATCTAAAGGGAAAGCGTGTACTCGTCACTGGCGGCGCCGGCTTCGTCGGCTCTCACATCGTCGATCAACTCTGCGACGAAGGCTGCATTGAGATCGTCGCGCTCGACAACATGGTGCGCGGCCGTCCGGGAAATCTGACTCGGGCGGTGGCGCGCGGCCCGGTGCGGCTTGTCAAGGGTGACATCCGCGACAGAGATCTCTTAGAGTCGCTCGTGGCGGTGTCCGATATCGTCTATCATCAAGCCGCGCTGCGTATCACCCATTGCGCGGCCGAGCCGCGCGCGGCCATGGAAGTAATGGTTCGGTCTACCTTCGATTTGCTGGAAATGTGCGTCAAACACGATGTGGAGAAGGTTGTCGCCGCCTCGTCGGCGTCGGTCTACGGTCTCGCCGAGGAGTTTCCGACCACCGAACGGCAGAACCCCTACAATAATCGTACGCTATACGGCGCCGCGAAGGCCTTTAACGAGGGCCTGCTGCGCTCCTTCAACGATATGTATGGCCTTGACTACGTCGCGTTCCGCTATTTCAACGTTTATGGCGAGCGCATGGACATTCACGGCCGCTATACCGAAGTGCTGATCCGCTGGATGGAGCGGCTCGAGGCCGGCCTTGCGCCGATCATTTTCGGCGACGGGCAGCAGACAATGGATTTCGTGCATGTGCGCGACGTTGCGCGGGCCAACATCCTGGGCGCCAAGTCGAACGCGACCGACGAAGTGATGAACATCGCCAGCGGAACCGAAACGAGCCTTTTGGACCTCGCGCAGGCGTTGGCGAGCGTCATGGGCCAACGAGGCGTCTCGCCTGAATTCGGGCCGGAGCGCTCGGTCAATCCCGTGCCGCGCCGCCTCGCCTCGACCGGCAAGGCCGAGCGCCTGCTCGGCTTCCGCGCCAGCATGTCGCTGGAAAAGGGGCTTGCGCAGCTCGTCAAATGGTGGCGGGCCGAGCGAGACGCGATGGACGTCAAGCTGCGGCCGGTGGTCGCCCTGTCATGATCCCGATTGCGCTGCCGATGCTCGGCGAAGACGAGGCGGACGCGGCGCGCGCCGCCGTTCTCTCGGGTTGGGTCTCGCAAGGTCCGGAGGTGGCCGCCTTCGAGCGCGAGTTCGCCGCGCGCGTCGGCGCGGCGCACGCCTGCGCGGTGTCGAACTGCACGACCGCGCTGCACCTCGCGCTCACAGCGTTGGAGATCGGGCCGGGCGACGAAGTCATCACGGTCAGCCACTCGTTCATCGCGACGGCCAATTGCATCCGCTATTGCGGGGCGACGCCGGTGTTTGTCGATATTGAGGCCGACACCTACAACATCGATCTGGAGCAGGCGGCTGCGGCGATAACTGCGCGCACGCGCGCCATCATCGTCGTCCATCAGATGGGTATGCCCTGCGATCTGCCGTTCCTGGCGGCGCTGGCGAAGAGCCACGGGATCGCGCTCGTCGAAGACGCCGCCTGCGCGGCGGGCAGCCGGATTCGCGTCGGCGGCGAGTGGGAACCGGTCGGGCGGCCGCGCGGCGACGTGGCCTGCTTCTCATTCCATCCGCGAAAGGTCATCACGACCGGCGAGGGCGGCATGCTCGTCACCGCCGATCCCCGGCTCGACCGCAAATTTCGTCTTCTGCGCCAGCACGGCATGAACGTGTCCGACGCCGTCCGTCACGCGGCGCCACAGGTGATCTTTGAGCAATACTCCGAGGTCGGTTTCAACTACCGCATGACCGACATTCAGGCTGCCGTGGGACGCGGGCAACTTCGGCGTTTGCCGGATCTGGTGGCGCAACGGCGCGTGTTGGCGGCGCGCTACCGCGAGCTGCTCCACGATATTCCCGGACTGCGCCTGCCGGTCGAGCCGGAATGGGCGCACTCCAACTGGCAAAGTTACTGTGTGCGCCTGCCGGACTGGGCGGACCAGCGCAAGGTCATGCAAAGGCTGCTCGACCAGGGCGTGGCGACGCGTCGCGGAATCATGTGCGCGCACCGCGAAGCGCCCTACACGGCCGGGCGGCTCCGTCACGATTTGCAGCGCTCCGAACAAGCTCAAGATCGCGCGATCCTGCTTCCGATTTATGCGCAGATGGGAGAGGCGGACCAGGCCCGGGTCGCGAGCCTGTTGCGCGCGGAACTGGGTTGACGAGACGCCGTAGGGCGGGTTGTTCATGGAGTCACGCCGCTACCGCACAATCTGGAAATCAGGGCGCTCGGGCGGGAACAGAGAAAACAACGGCGACGTTCGCGTCCATTGCGGCGTGCGATTCAATTTGGCGTAGTCCCGGCGACGGGCGAGCCTTGCACGAGGCGCGGGTCAAGCATCGGCGGTTGACGACGCTCGGTTAAGTTGGTTGGCCTTTCGATCTCGCATCAACCGACGAAGCGCCGCGTTAGCGAGCGCCAGTCGAGGAGGAGTAGACCTCCGCGATCTTCGCGCGCGCGTTCCAGTCTTCAGAGGCCGCCGTTCCCGTCCATTGCCGATATTTCCGCGCCAGTTTGTAGCGAAAAAGGCGCAGGGCGCTGCGCCGCGCATCGGCTCCAGCGACGCCCGCAGCGTCAGGACCCTCCAGCGCTCGCAGATAGAAGGTCTCGACGATTTCGGCGGCGTGTGTCAGGCTGAAGCGTTGTTCGACGAGCGAGCGACTGAAGCGTCCAAGTTCGGACCGGCGGGCGGGAGAGGCGACAAGGCTCGACAGGGCCCGTTGCAACGCAGGCGCGCCTGAACCTAGCGAGCCGGGCCCGAGCCCGAACCAGCCCTGTTCCAGGAAGAGGGGCGCGCTCTCCGGCGTCAGCGTTTCGCTGAAACCGTCTTCTCCAACGACGACCAGGGGCTTTGCAAAGGCCATGCTGCGCAGTGCCGAGCCGCCTTGCCCGATCATCACGTCGGTGGCGGCATAAGCGGCCCTGGGATCCGACATTTCCCCGACTAACACAACGACGTTCCGGCCGAGCCGCGCGTTGACCAAATCGGCCCGCGCCTGCACCTGGGCGCGCGCGGGTCCGTCGCCGACGATGACGAGGCGCACCTTTTCGCCCGACTGCGCCTGGCCGCTCACCGCGTCGCACGCCGCAAGCAGGCCCTCGAGCTTTAGATCGAAAGCCAGCCGACAAATGACGCCGATCAGCACCTCGTCGGAGTCGACGCTGATCCGGGAGCGGAAATCGCCACTATCGCAAGTGGGCAGGTCGGATTGCGTATCGACGGGCGGTTCGAGAAGACAGACCCGACGGTATCCGCTTGCAATCGCGGCGCCTCGGATCGCTTCGGTGGCGACGGTGAGCGGAAGGCCGCGCGGCAAAAAGTCGGGCGTCGACATTGACATGATCGTTCCCACAGCCACCCCGCGGCCGGCCAACCACACGCCCAGACAAGCGTCAAACATCGGCGGCCACTCAAAGCCATGCACGACCTGGAAGCCCCGCTTTCGAATGAGGCGCGCGATCAGCCGCGCGACTTGCAAAGATGGGCGGGAACGAGGCGCAGGAAGCGGAATATGTTCAAGCCCCATGGCCTCGGCTCTGGACACGAGCGCGCCGGAGTCGAGCAGCGTGACGACTTCATGTCCACGCGCCTGCAAGGCGGCCGCGATCTGGATCGCGTTCAATTGCGAACCGCCCAGTTCCGCGGAGTGCGGATAGACCAACGCTTTCATCCGGCGCCGCCCCATTTCCCTCGTGGCTGCATCTCGCCGCGCGCTTGACGTCCCTTAGGGCGGCGGCGAGCGTGCGCATTCATTCATTGTTTTTATATTAATTGCTAGATTAAATCTTGTCGACCATATAATAATGCGAGAGAAAATCCGACGATAGCGACCTGGGGCCGCGAGGCGAGAAGGCACAAGAGAGGAGGGCGGCTTAAGATGCGGAAAATATTAAATAATTCAAACACTAAGTTGCGTGCGCTGGTGGCGATTGCGAGTTACGGGGCATCCAACGACGGCTACCTCCAAAGGGTTATCCAAGAATATCGAGAGATGTCATTTTTTGTCGACATCGTCATTCTCTCAAACGTCGACAAATCGCCGGCGGCGGGCGTTGAATGCCGTGTTGGGCTGCCGACCAAGAATCCCTGGTCGCTGCCTTTCGCGCACAAGAAATTATTCGCCGAGCGCTGCGCCGACTATGACCTCTTCATCTATTCCGAAGACGACATCCTCGTCACCGAGCGCAATCTGCGCGCCTGGCTCGCCGTCAACGCTCATTTGAACGAGGATGAGATTCCCGGTTTCCTTAGAGTCGAATACGCCCTCGACGGCAAGCGCAGCTTTCCCGACGCGCATGGTTGTTTCCATTGGGACCCGGCGTCGGCGCGACGTCGCGGACCTTTCGCGCTGGCGCATTTCACCAACGAACATGCCGCCTGCTATGTTCTCGATAGCTCGCAGTTGCAATGTGCGCTGCGCTCCGGCGGATTCGTCGTTCCGCCGCACGAAGAGAAATACGACATGCTCTGTACGGCGGCGACGGACGTGTACACCCAATGTGGAATGACAAAACTCGTTCCAATCTCTTGCCTCGACGACTTCACTGTCCATCATATGTCCAACCGCTACGCCGGCAAGATGGGCGTTTCGGACGAGGACTTCGTAGCCCAGACGCAGGCGCTGCTTCAAATTGAGGCCGGCTTGCGCCTCTCCTGCTCCCTGCTGCCGACCGAGACTCGCCTGTGGCGCGCCGCCTATTCCAAGGACTATTACGAGCCCGTGCAGCAGGAGGTCACGAACCTCATTCCCGACCAGGTACGCTCGGTTCTGTCGATCGGATGCGGCATAGGGAGGACAGAGGCCTTTCTATCGGCGAACGGCCGGCGCGTGAGCGCCATCCCCCTTGATGGCGTGATCTCGACGAGACTGGTCGCTCGCGGAATCGAACTCTTGGGTGGCGATCTGGAAAGTCTCCAACCGGCGCAGACGACGACTTTCGATTGCGTGCTTTGCCTCAACATCTTGCATCTGGTCGCCAACCCCGTGCAGTGGCTGGCGCTCGCCCGACGCTTAATGCACCGGCAGTCCGTCCTGATTATCCAGGCGCCGAACATGGCGTCGCTGCCCACCCTCTATCGCTATCTGAAGGAGCCGCAACGCATGGCGCCGCCACATGACTACTCAGTCACGGGTTCTCATTTCAGCTCTGTGAAAACGGTGACAGACTGGTGCGAGAGGGCGGGGCTTGATGTTTCAAACCTTCGCAGCGTCGCTTCCGACTGGAAGGGCCTGCACGCCGCCTTGGCGACGGTGGGAGAAAATCTGCCCGGCGCATTCGGCCATTTGTTTGCTCCTTCCGTCGTATTCGCCGTGCATCTTGCACACGCTTGCCGGGACCGGGCGGCCTGATGGGAGGCGCGCATGTGTGGCTACCGACTTCTGATCGCGTCGGTCCTGGCCGGCCTCGTCTTGATAGCGCCGACGTCTCGCGGAGCCAAAGTCGATGTGTCGGCAAGCGACGGCTTTGATCCGGCGTTCGCCGACAAGCCTCAGCACCGCGACCTTCTGGCGTCTTTTGCGGTTCGGCCGCCATGGCGGGTCGCAGGGGTGGACTACGCGGTCGGCCGGCCGCAAGGGATCAAGCTGAAGAAGCCGGACTTGGGCAACCTCCCCGCCGGCGTCGAACTGCGGACGGACTCGATCCACGTGCTCGGCCGCGACGTGAGGCTCGACGGGTTCGATCTCAGCGGCCTCACCGTGATGATCGAGGATTCAGCCGCGGGCGTCGTCAAAATCTCCAATTGCGAGGCCGAGAACGGCGTTGTCATCAGAAGCACCGTCGACGCCAAGGCTCATCTCGTAGTCGACCGCTGCACCCTGGACGGCGGCGGTATGAGGGCGGATCCGAACTATCAGACGATCAAGGTTTGGTGCCCGCTCACCGTGCTTCATACCTGGATCAAGAATAGCCCGGGCGGAATTCAGAGCGGAGCTGCACTCGTCGCGAAATACAACCTTCTGGAAGGGTTTGCGTGGTCGCCCGGCGCTCACGCCAATGCGATCTACGTTCGGGGAACCCATGCGCGTGGCGATCAAACCCGCATCGCCTACAACGTCGTCTATTCGCAATCGACTCGCAACGCGCAGGGATTTCCGGTCGGCATCGGAGCGGCGATCGCCTTTTTCGGCGACGGAGGCGACTTCTACGACAGTGTTGTTTCTCACAACGTGCTCGTTTCCGCGCTTCCGGGCGCCGCATCGTATCTCATCGGGTTTTATGTCGAGGCCGGTGCAAGCGCGACCGGCGGCGTGATCGCGGACAATTATTTTGCCTCCGCTAACGGCTTCAGCCGGAGAAACAGCGGCGCGTTCGGCCTCATCTATCCCGGTTCGCACGGACGCGTTGAAGCGAGGGTGACGTCGAATGTCGACATGAACGCACCCGGCCGCCCGCGCGCTCGCGACACCGTCTTCGACAGGGGGCGAAGCCGGCGCTAGGGGGGCCGGGCGCCCATCGTCGGCGACGGCGGCGTCGCGCACCGTTTCCTCGCGCGCCGATCTGCGACGCGCTTCAGCGCGGAAGCGCTTCGGCGTGTCGCCCGAACGCGACAGCCATTGTCGGAGCGGTTTTGGTCACGCCCCGTTGCTGGCGGCCGGCGCGATCCCGGATCGTCGCTTTCACGCCCTGCATGAGCCCCCAGAAGATCCACATGAAATTCCAGAAATGGACGGTCAGCCCGATGAACATGAAAAGGAGCAGCATGACCGTGCACCCGCGGCTCATCCGGATCAGGAAATCACCGTCGGCGTCGGGCTTGGCGCCCTGCTTCAGCGGCCATACGGCGGTCAGATTCGTGAGGAAGAGAAATACGATCATCGGAACGCCGAAACGCAGCGCATACACCAACCAGACGCAATCGACCGAGGCGTCGAGAATGCTGTCGTTCAATTTCGAGAAGTCGAAGCCGACGAACGGAGACTGCGCGATCCAATCGATCGCATGATTCCAGATCAGGTAGCGAAAATAGGCGCTTTGGGGATCCCAGGTCAGGTGTGTCAGCACCCATCCGAGCGGCGCATTCGCGACCACCATCACCGCCGCCATCAGCGAGGCCAACGCGGCCCAGAACAGACCCCAGCGCCAGGGGAAAGTGCGCAGCAACCTGTCGTAGAAGAACGCGGCCACGCCGATGCCCCAAGCCATCACGGACGCCGACGACAAAGTGAGATAGCACCCGACCAGGCCCGCAAGTATGTACGGAATGCGTCGCATTGGGCTTTCGTTGGAAAAGCAGAACAAGGTCGAGACCACGGCGAAGAAGGCGCCGAGCAGGATGGGATGATCGAGCGAGGCCGTCGCACGGATGACGCCGAGCCGATAATTGGCCCCCGCAGGGGTCACATGCATCAGCGAGGCCGCCGTATTTTCAATGATCCACTGTCCGGTAACGCGGTCGGCAAGCGCAAACAACAGCAGCACCACCGTGACGATCCGCAATACGTGGAGGAGTTCGCGCAGCGTCGGCGTCCCGGCGAAAAATGCGCGGCCTATAAGATAGGCGCCGAGGTATTCCAGCGCTTCGCCGCCGGCCGCGGTAAGCAGCGCTGCGGGGCCTTTGACCGAGACGGAGGCGATGACGATCCATCCCGCCGTCGCCAGCGCAAATGCGTCAGGCCAGCGGAAGCGGGCGCCGCCGCGGGTCAGCGTCATCAACGCCGGTGCGAGGAGAAGGATCACACAAATGCGCCCCGGCGTGAGATTCACGCCCACCTGCAGGCTGAGTTCGCGCGTCGGCAGCAGCGCAGGGATCAGGCACAGCCATGCGACGAGCGCATAAGCGCGTCCTTCGGCGGGCTTGAGCGACGCATCCGCCGTGTGGCGAGTCCGCGACCGTACAGCGACTTCGGCGAAATCTGTCAAACCTGACGCCTCACGCGTAGAAGACATAATGGACCGATTAAAAAATAAATGCCGACCCGGCCGCGCCAGCGGATTTAACCGGCGCCGCCGATTTTGCGCAGTTCGACCACGAACGATTGGCTGAACTTGGGAGCCATCCGACAGAGCGCCCTGTTGATCCAAAGCAACATCGTCTTGCTTGCGGGCATGGCCGCCGCGCCGTAATCGTAATCCGAGTAATGCAACCGATCGACGCGGAAGCCCCAACGGGTCACTAATTGTTCAAGGGTTCTGGGCGTGAAGTAACACGTATGCTCTTCGTTGAGCGGGGGTTCGTTGGTGCCGCGCGCCAAGCAGCGCAGCAATCGGCTGAAGGAGAACGTATTGGGCGTTGAAAGAACCAAAACTCCATCATCTCTAAGATTTTGATAAGCGCAACGCAGAAACGCTCCAGGATTGGATAAATGCTCGATTAATTCGCCTGCGAAAATGACGTCGTAATTGCTTCCGTCTGTATACCCTTCAGCGTTGCCAACCTCAACCTCGAAGCCCATTCGCCGAGCCCGATCGACATCTTCCTCAAGAATGTCGATGCCTTTGACATAAGCCGCCTTGCGTCTGAAATCCTCGAGATAGAAAGTGCCGATCGTTCGCCTGGCTTCAAGATCGTGGCCTATGCAGCCGATATCAAGGAGGCGCTTGCCGCCCAACAGGGGAAGAACGACGTCGCGGATGTTTTCTATGTGGCCGGCCTGCAATATCCCGTCTCCCCATTCGAACGTTCGCGGCGCGATGCGCTAGGCGGGCCGCATCGATCAGGGGGCGGCGCCGCGTTCCGTCAACTATTTAATGCTAGCATGATTTTCTTGAATGTAAATATTATACGGGGTATTCAATAGGCTCCGATGGCGGTTTGAGGAGCCCTTGAAGACGGGGTGGGAGTGGCGCATGCTCAACCTGCTTCTGGTGGCGCCCACATGCGACGGCGACGACGTGGGCGAAGCCTGGGTAGCGTACCAATGGGCGAAGCGGCTGTCCGCGCGCCATCGGCTGACGCTGCTCACCTATCACAAGCAGGGACGCATTCCCGTTAGTGCGCAATTGCCCGGCGTCGAAGTTGTCGAGTGGGTCGAGCCCAGGCTCTTTGCTGGCATGGAGCGGCTCAACAGCTTGCTCAAGCCGGGTTACGTGCCCTTTTTCCTGCACGCCCGCGCGTGGATTCGTCACGCTCTGGCGCAGGGCCGAAAGTTCGATCTCGCCCACCAGTGCGTCCCGGTGGCGATGCGCTATCCTTCGCCGCTGGCGGGGTCGGGGCTACCCTATTTGATCGGCCCGGTTGGCGGCAGTCTCGACGCGCCCGCGGCTTTCAACGGAGTGACGGACACCGCGCCCTGGTATGTCGGATTGCGTCGGCTTGATCGATGGCGCATGCGGCTCGATCCGCTCTTGCGCCGCACGTATGAGGACGCCGACTGCGTCGTCGGGATCGCACCCTATGTTGAGGAATTCCTGGCCGGCCTGTCGCTTCGCAGGTTGGAGTTTCTCAGCGAGACCGGCGTCGAAGCCTTGCCTGAGGACGTCGACCGCTCGGAACGCAATGGCCCGCTTCGGCTTTTGTTCGTCGGCCGGATCATCAAGACCAAGGGCGTCAGGGAGGCCATAGGGGCGCTGCGCCACTTGCGCGAGGCGCCGGTGCGTCTCGACATTGTCGGCGACGGCTTCGATCGCGCGACATGCGAGGAACTCGCCGCCGAAATCGGCGTGGCGGACAAGGTGGTCTTCCACGGTCACAAGGCGCGCGGCGAAGTGGACGCATTCTACCGAGCGGCGGACGTCTTCGTTTTTCCCAGCTATCGAGAACCTGGCGGCAACGCGCCGTTTGAGGCCATGGCCTGGGGACTGCCGCTGATCGTGGCCAATCGGGGCGGCCCGGCCGCCGCCGTCGACGAAACAAGCGGCGTGCTGATCGAACCGCGCAACCCGCAACAGATGGAGCGCGAAATCGCTGAGGCGATTGAGCGGCTCCTGGTTGACCGCTCGTTGCGGCTGGCGCTCGGAGCCGGCGCCCTCCGACGCGTCGCCCGCATCGGGCTGTGGGATCAGAAGATCCGGCGGATGGAGGGGCTCTACGAAGACGTCTTGCGCGCGCGCGGGCCTGCGCGCCTGCCTGCGGCCGCAAAGGCCGCGCGGCGCGAGAATGAACCCGTCGGGCGCCCGTCGCGGGGTGAGCCATGACGGCTTCGCCAGATATTTCCATCGTTATCGTGAACTGGAATACGGTCGGCCTGCTGCGCGACTGTTTGCGCTCGATATACGCGACGATGCGCGATCTTGCTTTCGAGGTCATCGTCGTCGACAACGCCTCCAGCGACGGCTCGGTCGAGATGATGCGCCGAGAATTCAGCGGCGCTATCCTGATCGCGAACGACGCCAATCTTGGCTTCGCCCCGGCCAACAACCAAGGCATCGCGGTCGCCTCTGGTCGCCATATCCTGCTGCTCAATAGTGACACCGTCGTTCTCGAAGGGGCGCTGCAGCGAACGCTCGCATTCGCTGATGCGCATCCCGAGGCCGCCGTGGTCGGCTGCCGCGTCCTCAATCCCGACCGCAGTCTGCAGAACAGTTGCTTCATGTTCCCATCGCTTCTCAACTGGTTTCTGTTCGCAACCTATCTCGACCGCATCTTTCCGCGCAGCCGCTTCTTCGGTCGCGAGCAAATGACCTGGTGGATGCGCGACGATGTGCGCGAGGTCGAGGTCGTCACAGGTTGCTTCATGCTGGTCAGGCGCGAGGCCATCGACGAGGTTGGCGTCATGGATCCCGGCTTCTTCATGTATGTGGAAGAGACCGATTGGTGCTACCGGTTCCATCGCGCCGGATGGAAATGTCTGTTCACGCCCGACGGCGAAATCGTTCATATCGGCGGCGGCAGCGCGCCGAAACTCAGCGCGCGCAGGGCGGCGATCGGCAACGCGTCCTTCATGCGCTTCATGAGGAAGCACTGGTCGCGGCCCGCTACCTTCGCCGGACGGCTCCTCCTCGCGAGCTTTTACGCAATCCGGCTCGCGATCCTTATGCCGAAGCGGCTTGTAGGCCTGAGCGTGCAGGAGTCCCGGCGATTCGAAAATCATTGGGCGGGGCTCAAGGATATTATCGCTTTCGGCCGATATCGCGATTTTCCGAAGCCATAGCGCTAAATCCACCCGACAAGGGTGGGTGCGGGTCGCCGGGTTCGCTACGCGTGGATATTGCGACCCGCCTCGCTGCGGCATTTTCTTCGTCTCGTCATTCCGTCGCGGCCTGTCGGTAACGGAAACCGTCCCTCAGCCAGTATGACTCGACGCCCGCTCGCGCTGGCGCGCCGATTGCGGGGCGGTCTCTAATTCCCGGACAATCTGAGCTTTGGCGGTCCACCCCGAAAAGGTCGTTTGCCGAGTCAGACGGCCGCGCTTTCGCCAAAGATTAACGAAGCGCCGCATTGACGACCGCAGTCGCAATTTAAACCAGATGCATTTATCTATGGTTTATTATAAAATATAGAATCGATTGCGGGTATTTTGATTTTTCAGCAACTGTTATTGAAAGCAAAATAATCATTTTAGCCAGCAATTCCGAGGCAAAAGATAGTTTATACGAAAATCTAAGTAAGAAATTTAGTGAAAATTTACGAAAGTGAGCAGAACTAGTGCCACACAAAAGCCTGACCTGTTAGAAATACAGCTGCGGAATTCGCAAGTGCGAATCATTTGATTTGGCGACCGGCGACTGGGGGTGGGCGATGCTGAAAGTGTCAGCGGTCGTAGCATGCCGAAAAGCGCCGCCGGTCTGGCATGGAGGGCGGACATGGCGGTGGTTGGAAGCGCGACGGGAGCCAGTGGGGCCCCAAACTTAGCAGGAGGATCGTCCGCTATCGCCGCCGAACTCCCCAACCTGCTCTCCGGCTACGCCTCGCGGCCGAATTGGCAGGTGGCGGGCGTTGATTACGGCGTGGGCGTCGATCCCAACCTCGCACTGGTCAAGCCGACGGCGAACAATCTTCCGGCAGGCGCAAGCCTGAACAACAACGCCATCTATGTCGATGGTTCCAACGTCACGCTTTCCGGCTACGATCTGACTGGCATGACCGTTATGGTCAATGATGACGCGTCCGGTACCGTGACCGTGGAGAATTGCGGAGCGACGAGCGGCGTCAACATCCGCAGCACCGTCAACGCCACCGCGAATCTGGTGGTCCAGAATTGCACGCTGGACGGCGGCTACGGGGCCGCCGACCAGGACTTCCAACTCATCAAGGTCTGGTGCCCCCTCACGGTCCTCTATTCGGTCATCAAGGATGCGCCGGGCGGGATTTATGAGGGCGGGAACTCGCTGACCGTCGAATATAACCTGCTGCAGGGCTTCGGCGAATATGAAGTCAACCACGCCAACGCCATCTACGTTGCCGGCAGCAACGATTCGAGCGTAACGAGCACGATCGAGTACAATACGCTCTACTCGGAGACCACGCGCTCTTCCTCCTTCCCTGTTACAGGTCTGGGCGCGGCGATTGCTTTCTTCGACGACGGCGGCAATTTCTACCACAGCACCGTGTCGAACAATACTGTAGTATCCGCAATGGCCGATGCGGCATCGTATCTCATCGGCTACTACGTCGGTCCTGGACATTCCGCGACGGGTGGCGTCGTCTCGAACAATTATGTAGCTTCCGTCAACGGCTTCAACAATTCAGGAAGCGGCGCCTTTGGCGCGTTCTATACCGGTTCCAGCGGCACAGTGCAGGCGACATACGCCGACAACTACGATATGAGCAATGGCAACCTGATTTCTTCCGGTAATGCCGAAACACCGGCGGGTCCGGCCACCCCGACCGCCCCGACCGCGCCGACGATCAGTTCATGGTCGCCCGACAGCGGCGTCGTCGGAGACGGAGTCACCAACGCCACCCAACTGACGCTGACCGGCTCCGCGAACGCCAACAGCTCGGTTGCGGTCTATAACGGCTCGGCCGTGCTCGGGAACACGACGGCCAATGCGTCAGGCGCGTGGACATACGTCACATCGACGCTGAGCGCGGGCGCGCATGCGTTCACCGCGACCGACACGGTTTCCGGCGCGACCAGCGCCGCGTCGGGCGCGCTCAACGTGACCATCGACGCCACGGCGCCTGCGGCCCCGGTGGAGACCGGCGACAGCATCGTCAACGGCAATCAGGTCGCGGTGTCCGGAACGGCGGCAGCCAACACCACGATCACGATCTACGACGGAGGGAACACCGTCGTCGGGACCGGCGTAACGAATTCGAGCGGAAACTGGAGCGTCACCACGTCCGCGCTTTCGAACGGAAGCCACTTCCTTAGCGCGACCGCGACCGATGCGGCGGGCAACGTCAGCGTCGTCTCGGCGGCGCTCGATCCGGTGATCGGCGCGATCTCGTCTCCGGCGGCCCCGACCTTCGCCTCCTGGTCGCCCGACACCGGCGTGACCGGCGATGGGATCACCGACGCCAACAAGCTGACGTTCAAAGGGTCGGCCGTCGCCGGCGGCACGGTCAGAATCTACGACGGTTCGACCCTGCTCAGCGGCGTCACGGCCGGGTCGACCGGCGCCTGGAGCTACACGACGGCTGCACTCGCCGACGGAACGCATGCGTTCACCGCGACCGACACGGTTTCCGGCGCGACCAGCGCCGCGTCGGGCGCGCTCAAGGTGACCATCGACGCCACGGCGCCTGCGGCCCCGGTGGAGACCGGCGACAGCATCGTTAACGGCAATCAGGTCGCGGTGACGGGAACGGCGGCAGCCAACACCACGATCACGATCTACGACGGAACCGCGCTGGTCGGCTCGGGCGCAGCGAACGCCAGCGGGGCGTGGAAAATCACCAGCTCGGCGCTTTCGGTCGGCGCGCACACTCTCACCGCTACGGCGACGGATGCCGCGGGCAACGTCAGCGCCGCGTCGGCGGCGCTGCTGGCGACCATCGCAAAGGCCCCGACCGCGACGCCGTTGAGCTTCACCGGCCTGTGGGAGGTATTGTGGAGCCGCGTAGCCACTATCGGCGGGGTCGCCGACCCCAAAAGCACGGTCAAGATCTACGACGGGACCACGCTGGTCGGGACGACGGCGGCCAACTCCTCCGGCAAATGGCACGTGACTACCGGCTCGCTCGGCTACGGGACGGAGATCCTCACAGCCCAGGAGGTCAACAGGTTCGGCGCCGTTGTCGCCAAGAGTTCGGGCGAAGCCATCTTGGGCTCATGGAACAGCGACGTTCTGACGAGCACGCCGGGCGACGACGTGTTCTTTGGCGGAGGCTCGTTCGACACGTTCAAATTCCAAGCCGGCTTCGGCCACGACCTGATCGCCGACGGCGGTGTGGGCGACACGTTCTATTTCTCAAAGACAGAGTTCGCCAACTTCACCGACCTGCTTTCGCATACAAGCCAGATCGGCTCGTCCACAGTCATCGCCGCGGGCGCCGATAAACTGACGCTGGCGAACACGCCGCTGAGCTCGCTCGTTGCGAGCCAGTTCCACTTCGTCTGAGCGCGCGTCCAGCGGCGCGGCCGACCTGTTCGACCGCGCCGCCGGACGCTTCAGTGGATCCGCGCCGGCGAACCGAAGGCTTTCGCGCCGGCGGGAATGTCGCGGTTGACGAAGGAATTCGCGCCGATGACGGCGCGGTCGCCGATCGCGACCCCCATTTGCACGATTGTATTCGGGCCGAGATAGACTCCGTCGCCGATCCGCGTCGGGGCATAGTCGATCGGCAAACGGCCAAGCGAGACCGACCGGTTGACAGTGTGGTGGGTGTAAATCTGAACTCCGGCGGAGATCGAGCACCAGGCGCCGATCCGCAGGCGGCCGCCGGAGCCGTCGAGAATGCAGCCGGGTCCGATCCAGGTGTTGTCGCCGATGACGACGTCGCCAAGCACGAGCACGTTATCGTACATCGTCGTCCCTTCTCCGAAGCCATAGGCCGCGGCGTTTTCTGAGCGCTCGGTGAGAATGTCGCCAATGGAGACCCGCCGGCCGAAAAGTTGCTTCTTGCGCCGGGCGAGAGCGGCGAGCATTCGGCGAAACTCTAGAAGCCACGAATCGACGGCTTCTTGGGAGGGTGAGGACTCTTCGGGCTGTGTCATCTTGGCGCGCCGACTCCGTGGCTCGAGCCCCCTTGTCGAGTTCAGCAGGGGTCTTGACCCTGGAAACGTCAGCGAAAAAGGGTTGGCGCAATGATGGTTTCGCGGACCGCTTTGGTCAAGCTCCAGGCTCGCTCGCCAACCCGGGCAAGCGAGGGATCGGTCCAGCGCTCGCCGAACGATGTCGCTTCGGAAACTTCGCGAGCCGTATGTCCCTTCGCAAGAAGCCAAATCGCCTGAAAATGCCGCGCCTGCGTCAGGTCTACGCTGGCGCGATACACAGCCTCGAGCTCATCAACGCTCAGATGGTCAACGACCGTCGCCATGAATGCGCTCCGCGAATCACGACCGCTCCATCTATCAGCCACACGCCCCCGACGGAATGCCCACGTCACCGGGTCAATGACCTGAAAACCGTATGAGACATCCAGCATCAGTCCGCCGCTGGAACGAAAGGATCGCAATCTGCTGTTCTGGCGCTGGGCCTAGGATTTAGGAGGCGCTTTCTTCGGTTCGCGATAGCGCAGCGCCTCTAGCAGCAAGGCAAAAGCCTGGGTCGGCTGGCGACGGCTTGGGTAATAGAGATGGTATCCTAAAAAAGGCGGGCGCCAATCCGCCAACACGCGAACGAGGCGGCCGCTCGTCAGGTCATCGGCTACCTGTTGCTCCGTCAGATAGGCGAGCCCGAACCCGGCGCGGGCGGCGGTGAGCAACAGCGAAGCCGTACCAAAGATCAGCTGTCCGTCGACACGGACATGCATCTCGCGCCCGCCCTTTTCGAACTCCCACGCATAGAGGCCGCCATGCGTCGGCAGGTGCAGGTTGATACATTGATGCGCGGTCAAGTCCTGCGGAACCCTTGGCGGTTTGTGCTTGGCGAAGTAAGCGGGGGAGCC
>DATNDU010000152.1:0-6725 GCA_035606915.1 Roseiarcus sp.
CCGGCTTCGCCGCCTCGACGCTGGCGAGCAAGAAGCGCGTCTTGGAGAAACAGCTCACAGCGCTATTGGCCGCGCCGACCGGTTGCGATCTGGCGCGGGAACTGCAAGCCAAAATCGGCAGAGCGCGCGACCAGCTTCTGACTTTCTGCGATTTTCCCGGCGAGGTCGACGTCACCAACAACGCCTCGGAAAGAAAGCTGCGACCCTGCGTGATCCAGCGAAAGATCACCAACGGCTACCGCGCCATGTGGGCGGCCCAAGCCGAGGCCGACGTGCGAACCACAATCGACACCGCTCGCCTCAAAGCCGCAAATCCCTTCGAAGTGATCCTCGCCACCCTGGCTTGACCGTCCGCGCCGGCCTGTCGAGCCATTGACAGCGGATAAGGGGTGGGTAATTACGACCGCTCCGACCGCAGGATAGTAGAGGGCGCGTTTTACGGCGCGTACAAAAGAATTTATTCCCTGGGAAGGCGAAGGCTGACTGGCGGTTTGGGGCTGGTTCCCAGTCGTAACAGAAGCCATACCATGTCCTCCCCGTCGAATTCGTCGGGTAATCCCAGATATTTAATCATATTCAGGCGCGCGGCGTCACTCGTGATCACCGAGCCGTAGGGGTGCCAGTAAACGCCACGTTGGGTCAGCATCAACCACAGTCGAATCATCACTCGGCCCGCAGCCACCCAATCCGTGATATCGACGTATCGTCCGCGCAACCAACCGATGGTGCCGATTCCCCTCATCGTCGCACCGTACACGCCGCCGACGAGATTGCGCACGCCGGGGAGGGTCCAGAATCGGTGTTGCAAAAAGAAGCTGCGCAACAAGGCACCGTTGAAGATGAGGCAGCGCGCGGAGAGCCCCTCTTGCAGCAACTGTTCCTCGCGCCCGCTAAAGCGCAGCCAACCAATCAATTCGTTGCGCGAACCATCGTCGTCGAGATCGTGAAACAAGGCTTGTTTGTTCAGTTCAACGACCTAGCGGATCGCGTCCGCATCAGATCGAGTCTCAAAGCGATGGCCAAGGCGTTCAGCTTCTATCTTTAGTTCGTCGATTACCGTCTGAGGACAGGGCTCGCCGCTGTAAGGCAGGCGCGAGGTCTGCCGCAGAAGGATCAGGTTTGCGTCAATGTCCTGCAATGGGCCGGTATGTGGGTGCAGTCGAACCCGCGCAACGGTCTGCGGCGTTTCGGTGTCCCCGCCGGGGTAAAGAGGACTATGAGACCATTCTGTTTCGATCTCGTAGCCAAGCCCATGCGCAGCGATTGCGCAAACCTCGACGAAAATGCCGGCAGTGAGCCAGGTGAAGCGCCCGTGTGGATCGGCGACGGGCAGCCCCCGGCGAGGAAGGAACACGACCTCGGCCGCGAGGTCGTTCAGTACGCGCAACCGAAATGGTTGTGTATTGTGCGGGCTGGGACAACGTTGCGCGTAGCGCGCCATCTCATGCAATGGCATCGTTGAGTTCGCATTGCCCTTCGAGGCACGATATCACTGCCATCGTTAAGGTAGTGTTGAATTGTTTTGATAATCGGCTCTGGACCTTCCGGCGTGTTTCCCGCAAGGCATCGTCGTTTGCAACATGGCGGGTGTCGGCGCCGGCGCTCCTCACGACCACCGAAATGGCGCTTGGCCTCCCGATATCAGCCGCTCGCGCCTTCCCGGCTGCCGACCTGAGTGTACACCATCGGCCGTTTCGGGGTCGCTCCCTCGCTATGATCCACGTCGCAATGGGCAGCCTCCTCCTACACCGAGGCGCATAGCCGACGCCAGGGCCGAAGAGGCGCAGCGTCCGATGTCGGCTCCCCGGCCATTCGACGGCTTCGTCGAATAAGCGAGTCGCTGAAGCCCTGACGATTCGGTGTAGCAGTCGCTCAGGCTTCGCCTGCGCGTTGTAGCGCCGCCTCGACGAGGGCAGCTGACAGGAAGTAGCCCGACCGCCGCCACTGATCGAGGATCGGACCCACGGCCGGCATCAGGCCGCGCTGCTTGGCGACGATAAGAAGCCTCGCGCTGCCGATCACCGTCAGCCCATGCCGCCGCGCCGCCTGCCGTCCGAGGCGCTCGTCCATGAGCACGGGGCAATGCAGCGCCAAGCGAGACGGATGGCGGCCAGTTCGCCCGCATCCAATCTCGCCCCCTCGACGCTGGGGTTTTCGTCGGGGCCTGCGGCGTCAAATTGGACACGAATACGCCCGGCGTCCACTGCGGCGCGAACCGCTTCGGCTCCAGGCAATCGGGGATCTCGCGTGCATTCGGCGTAGACGGTTTCGGGAATGACCACCTCTTCCACGATGCCGCCTCCTCATCCAGTTCGTCCAAGGGATAGTCGACGGCGGGCACGCCCATCACGCCGAGGCGGCCGATGAAGTCCTCCACGGAAAGCTGAGCGAGCTTGGCGGCCTTACCGAGACTGATGGACTTCTCGGCGAACAGACGGACCGCGAGGGCAACGGCGACTCCCTCTTTCAACAGATGCTCGTCCATGGGCACGGCGATGAACAGCGGCCGCCCGTGCTTGGCGAAGATCGACAAATGCCCGGCTTCAGCCTCGCGGACCAATTCGCCCGTGCGCTCGCGCAGGTAGCGGATGGAAAAGGTCTCCACAGGAAAGGCTCCGACTTTGTTCCCCACTTTGATAGCACATTGACCATCGCCATCCCACGCCTCTTTCTCCTTCGCCCTGCCGCTTGCCATAGTGCGGGATCGTCTGGCTGTCGCAGCCGCCCAGCGGGCTCAGGGCGGCGATGTCGTTCGCCAGGATATATGATTGGGCGGCGACGGCCGCCCAGGAGGGCCGCAGAACGCATCTGCGGCCCATCCCCTAGTCGATGGCGATTAGGCCATCGCGGGCTTCGGGTACGGCGGCGGCAGCTTGACCGCGACAATTCATTTGTCCTCGAAGCCGGGGCGCACGACGGCAAACCTTGCGCCAATTTTTGGCCGCGCGCCGACCCGCTAGCCCGTGTGTGTAGTTGTTTTTGTGTCGAAAATGTCGGTTACCCAAATCACCCATCATACAATCAACCCCCATCTCCAATTAATTGATGTAATCAACATTATCGACACTAACCCGTGGGAGGGGGCGCGTGTCGTCCCCGGTCGGTCATTCGGGGTCCAAAAGCTTCAGCCCGATGATTGTTTGGCCAGGGCCATGTCGCTTAACCGCGTAACCTTGGTGGGTGAGATTCTTTTTAACAGTCGATTTGATCTGCGCCAGGGAATAACCGCTATCTGACGCCCACGCGATAGGCGTCGTAGAATTTCTGAAGCGACACCTTGCCCTTGGGGTCAATCTCGCAATGCTCGTCGATGAACCCCCAGGGCTCAAATCCGCCAGCGAGGGCAGGTCGTTGCAGAGAAGAATCGGGAAGGCCCGGTTGACGAAACTGAAGGCGGCCTTGAACTTGTGCTCGCCCGTCAGCAGCTTTGCCTCGCTAATCTTCTTAAGCGTCCCGTCAGGGAGCTTAGCGCCCGCGCGGACGTCATCGTCAATGAAGAGCAGCTTGTCGAAGAGGTTGCCGATTGCGAAGCGCGCCTCGTCGAGCTCATCTACTCGACCCGAGTGAATAAACTCCACGCCGACAAGCCCAGTCATAATCCGTGCTAGGGCCCGGACTCAATCAGGTCCACCCAGGTTACGACGGCGGCGATGTAGACTGTGGCTGTGAAGGTGTCTGCGAGTTTGTCATATCTTGTATGGACGCGTCTCCAGTCCTTGAGGCGGCAGAACATTCGTTCGATCAGGTTGCGTTGGCGATAGCGCTGTCGGTCGAAAGGGTGAGGTTTCTTGCGGGTTGGATTGTTGGGTATGACAGGCAAAGTTCCTCGTTCGGTGAGGAATGGTCGCAGAGCCTTGCTGTCATAGGCGGCGTCGGCGGCGCAGATGGAGGCAGGCGGCAAAGGCGCGAGCAGCGTAGCGCGGAAATTTCAAACTGACCCACTACCCCGGTGTCGCGGCTTGACGATGCCCGAGAACCGAGCCTGTGAGATATAGCGACGCGCCGCTGTTGATCGCTTCCGAGGCGACGCGCCCCAGTAGCGGAACAATGTGTCGGGCGATATTCGACCGGTCGGTGATCCACTCGAATCCTTCTTGTCGGGCTTGAAGGAAGGCCCGTCGGCAAGATACCGCTCGCAAAGGTGGGCTACGGTGAGGGGTTGCGCGCCATTCGTTTCGGCGGTGACCTTCTCGGAAGGATCGACGCCGCTCGCGACTAGCCCCAAGAGGCGCCGGGCTTCGGTTCGCGCCTGATCGACAGTGACGACGCCGTAGCGGCCTATCATGTAAAATCGCTGGCGACTCCGGAATACGTATTTCAGCACGAAGGACGGATCGCGCCGTTGGAGCCGTACTCCAAATCCAGCGAGTTCCTTGTCCCAGACGGTCTGCGAAAACAGCGCCATGGCGACGCTGCGAAGGTTCGCCAAGCCGGCGCCGGTCAATCAACATATTGAGCCCGGCGCGCTTGACGCCAAACCGGCGAACGCCGTGGCGCATGTCGATCGCCAGCGTGGCGCCCGCACGCACTCGCCGGCGTTTCGGAAGCGGGCGGCGAACCTCGACTCCTGCTATAGCGACCGGGAGAGGCCGGCCGCCGCGGCCGCCGGTCTCGATCAGCGAAGGGGAGATCGAAACGATCATGACGCCGCCGGAAGCCGCCGAGCGCTACCTCGCCAAGCCGTTCAACGCCGTCAAAGGCGCTTCGTCGAAAATCTCCGCCCTCGTCGCCGCCTGTCTGCTGGCCGTGCAAAGCGCGCACGGCGTGCGCGGCCATGTCGCGGAGATCGGCGTTTTCGAGGGCCGGTTCTTCATCGCGTTGGCGCTTTGCGTTGCCCCCGGCGAGCGCGCCATCGCCACCGACGTTTTCACCTGGCCCGACGAAGACATCGCCGACAGGTTCCTGGCCAATTGCCGCTCCGCCGGCGTCGATATGGACATCGTCGTCGTGCAGAAGGCGGCCACCCATAATCTGACGCGCGAGGCCTACCGCCAGGCCGCCGGCGGCCCGATTCGGTTCCTCCACATCGACGGTTCGCATATGTATGAGGGCGTGCTGCATGATCTGCACCTCGCCAAGGCGGCGCTTCATCCGCAGGGCGTCATCTGCCTCGACGACGTGCTGCATCCACGCTATCCGGCGCTGACGATCGCCGTCGGCGACTGGCTCAAGGCCAACCCGGATTTCGTCATTTTCGCCATCGTCGACCGCGAATCCTTCGCCGCCGCCTGCAAATTCCTGGTTTGCCGGCGCGAGCGCGGCGAGTTCTACCGCAACGCGCTCGCCGCCGCCGCGCCGGAGCACGTTATGAACTTCCGCGCCAATTATTTCGGCGAGGAGGCGCTGATTATCTCGCCGCAAGCGAAATGAACTCCGCGTCTCGCGCCCGACCCGGGCTCACATGCAGCGGTTTGGCTAAAATTTGGAGCGGGCGAAGGGATTCGAACCCTCGACCCCAACCTTGGCAAGAGGCGGAAAGCCTTCTCTCCGATGCGATGCTCCGCACTGCCAAACGAAAGTCGAATATTATTCAACGGTATAAGTACGACTGGGTTCGCCGGCCTGCGCTTCACCTTTCTCCTTCCTGCTTACCCAATGCTTACCCGTGTGCTATGGTGCCCATCGGGTAAGCAAACCAGAGGAGGCGGGCGATGGCAAGAATCACAAAGCGGCTCGTCGATTCCCTTCGCCCTAAGAAGGCCAACGAAGGCGAGTCCGGGGATAAGGAAACTGCGCCTGATTCCAAGAAAGACGTTGTCGCCTGGGACGACGAACTGCGGGGCTTTGGGGTTCGCTTCAAACCGACCGGCGCGGGCGCCTACATCATCCAGTACCGAAACGCCGAGGGTAGGAGCAAACGCCTGACGCTGGGCTCCGTCGCCGAGTTGACGGCCGAGGAGGCCCGCAAGGTCGCACGCAACAAGCTCAGCAGTGTCGCGCAGGGAGGCGACCCCGTTGCGGAGAAGCGGGCCGCACGCACGCCCCCCACGGTGGCAGAGATCTGCGACTGGTATCTCGAAAAGGCGGAGAGCGGCGAACTGCTCGGCCGCCGCCGCCGGCCAATCGCCAAGAAGACCTTGGCCCTCGACCGCAGCCGGATCGAAACTCACGTCCGCCCACTTCTGGGGGATCGGAAGGTCCAGAGTCTGGCGCTTACCGACATCGAACGCTTTCAGGCCGATGTCGTCAGCGGGAAGACAGCCAAACCCCGGAAGGGTCGCGGCGGCGTGACTACCGGCGGCGCCGGCGTGGCGGGCCGCACGGTGGGGATGCTGCACACGATCTTCGAACAGGCCGCCCGGCTGCATCTTATCAGCCATAACCCCGCGAAGGGGGTCCGCAAGGTCAGCACGGACAACAAGGTCGAGCGACGCCTGTCGCTGGGGGAGATTGCCGCCCTCGGCAAAGCGATCCGCCAGGCGGATGAGGAAAATCCCGTCGCGCTGGCGGCGATTCGCCTCATGCTCCTGACCGGCTTCCGTAGAATGGAGGTGCTGACGCTGGAGCGGGCCTGGATCGATCCGGAGGCCCCATGCGTGCGCTTTCCCACGACGAAGAGCGGTGCCCAGCTTCGCGCCGTCGGCCAGCCGGCCCTCAAGCTGCTTCTGGCCCAACCATCAGGCGGGGAGGAGAATCCCCACGTCTTCCCGAGCGAGACTGGCGACGGCCACTTCGTTGGCGTCGTCCGGGTGCTCCAGCGGCTCTGCCTGGTGGCCAAGCTCAAG
>DATNDU010000183.1:0-9020 GCA_035606915.1 Roseiarcus sp.
CCGCGAAGCGGCCTCGAAGGACGCTCGTAAGCCCGACCGTTTGCGCCATCAGCCGCCGCCTCGCACGACCGGCGGCGCTAGCTGGAACGCCCTTCGAGGCTACGCTTTGCTTCGCGCCTCAGGGCGAGGCAGTGGATGGCGCGGGGAGTCCGCGATCCGCCCCTCCGCGACCGTGCGCCGGGCGCAAGCCGATCTAGCCGCGCTTCATAGGCCACGGCGTCTCGGGGGTCGGGCACAGCGGCCCCTTGCCGTCCATGAACGAAAACAGGTTGTCGACGACCAGATTGGCCATCGCCAGTCGTGTTACCGTCGTGCCCGAGCCGACATGCGGCGTCAGCACGACATTGTCGAGCCCGATCAGCGCTTCCGGCACATGCGGCTCATGCGCGAACACGTCGAGGCCGGCTGCCAGGATAGTGTGGTCGCGCAGCGCCGAGATCAGCGCCGCCTCGTCCACCAGCGTCCCACGCGCGATGTTGACGAGCACGCCATCGGCCCCCAACGCGCCCAGCACCTCGGCGTTGACGATGTTGCGGGTATCCGCGCCGCCGGGGGCGGCGATCATCAGGATATCGATCGCCCGCGCCATGGCGATGAGCGTGGGATAGTAGAGATAGGGCGCGTCGGGCTGGGGTTTGCGGCCGTGGTAAACGATCTCGACGCCGAACGCCGCGGCGCGCTTGGCGATCTCCTTGCCGATGCGGCCGAGGCCGAGCACCCCCATCGTGCGTCCGCGCAGCGAAGCGGTGAGCGGGAACGGCCCCTGGCGCTCCCATTTGCCCTCGCGCAGGTGGCGCTCGGCGGCGGGCAATTGGCGCAGCGCGTTGAGCAGCAGCGCCATCGCGGCGTCGGCGGTCTCGGCGTCGAGCACGCCCGGCGTATGCGCCACCACGACGCCGCGCGCCGCCGCCGCCTTGGCGTCGATGTGATCGTAGCCGACGCCGAAGCTCGAAATGATCTCAAGTTTCGGGAATTGCGCGATATAGGCGGCGTCGATCTTGACCGAGTGGTAGGCGACGACGAGGGCGCGGATCTCGGGCGCAACTTTGGCGGTCGCCGCGACGGGATCGGCGGCCTCGAATGGCCGATGCAGCCGCGCCCGCTCGGCGACGCGCTCGGCGATAATAGGCATGCCCGGCGCCGGCATCAGAACGTCATAGGTCAATCTGGTGTCCCCTACTTAGATTTTGCGTCCCACATGAGCCCAAGCGCCGCCCCTCGGCAAGACTGGGCTTTGCGGGCGAGCGCCGTCATGCCACATGCGCGGGATCATGTCGGCGCCCTTCGAGCCGCCGCGCCGCGCTCCGCGCGTGCGGCGGCTGATCCTCAACGATTTCCGCTCCTATGCGGCGCTCGACGTGCGATTCGAGGCGCGCATGATCGCTTTCGTCGGCGAAAACGGCGCCGGCAAGACGAATCTGCTGGAGGCGTTGTCGCTGTTCGCGCCGGGGCGCGGGTTGCGACGCGCCGAGATCGGCGAATGCGCGCGCGCTGGCGGCGCGGGCGGCGCGGGCGGCTTTACGGTCGCGGTGGAGGTCGAGGAGGATGGCGAAGTCCGGCCGATGGGGCTTGGCCTTGAGCCCGGCGCCAACGGGCCGGAGCGGGCCTATCGCATCGACCGCGCCGCCGTCGGCTCGGCGCGCGCCTTCAGCGATCATCTGCGGATCGTCTGGCTGACCCCGGCGATGGACCCGCTGCTGGCCGGGCCCGCGAGCGAGCGGCGCAAGTTTCTCGATCGGCTGGTGCTCGCCATCGACCCCAGCCACGGCGCCCGCGTCGGGCAGTTCGAGCGCGCGTTGCGCGGCCGCAACCGGCTGCTGGAGGAAGGCGGGCGCAACGGCAGGTGGATCGATGCGGTGGAGCGCGAGGCGGCCGAACTCGGCGTCGCCGTCGCCGCGGCGCGGGCCGAATGCGTCGGCCGCCTCGCCGCCCTGATCCTGGCCGAGCGCGACGACGGCGGACCGTTCCCCTGGGCCGGCCTGGCGCTGCACGGCGAGGTCGAGGCGATGACGCAGGAGGGGCCGGCGCTGGAGGCGGAAGACCGCTACCGCCGGGCGCTGCACGACAACCGCGCCCGCGACGCGGCGGCAGGGCGCACGCTTATCGGCCCGCATCTGGCCGATCTCGACGTCACCCACGGGCCGAAGGGCGCGCCGGCGGCGCGCGCCTCGACCGGCGAGCAGAAGGCGCTGCTGGTCGGGATCGTGCTCGCCCATGCGCGGCTGGTCGCGGATATGTCGGGCATCGCCCCGATCGCGCTGATGGACGAGATCGCCGCGCACTTCGACCCACGTCGCCGCGAGGCGCTGTTTGCGGCCTTGGCGCGCATCGGCGGCCAGACCTTCCTCACCGGCGCCGACCCGGCCGCCTTCGCCGCGCTCGAAGGCGCGCGCTACGAGGTGGCGCAGGGCAGGGTGGCGCCCGCTTAGGCGTGCCCCGCGTCCGACGACAGATGCGCCGCTTGGGCGCCAATGAGGCCGAGCGCGTGATCGTATTTGCCGGTGAAATCGTCGCCGAACAGCAGCGCCGCGTCCGCCGGCCCGGTGAGCCAGGAGTTGGCGAGGATTTCGCCCTCAAGCTGTCCCGCCCCCCAGCCGGCGCAACCGAGCGCCAGCACCGCTTGCCGCGGTCCCTCGCCGTTGGCGATGGCGCGCAGAATGTCGAGCGTCGCCGTCAGGCAGATGTCGTCGTCGATCTGCACCGTCGAGTCGGCAGAGACATAGTCGCTCGAATGCAGCACGAAACCGCGGCCGGAATCGACGGGGCCGCCGCGCAGCACCCGGATCTCGTCGATGTTGGGGGGCAGGCGGATCGCCTCCGCCTCCTTGACGATTTCGAGCTGCACGAGCAGCTTCGACATCCGTACCTCGTTGGCGCGCTGGTTGACGACGATGCCCATCGCCCCGTCGCTGCGATGGGCGCACATATAGACCACGGCGCGCGTGAATACGCCGTCGCGCAGCGAGGGCGTGGCGATCAACACCTTGCCTTCGTAAGTGTGTTCCATCGGTGTGCCGGCCGGTCTTTTCATGGGCGTCAGGTTACGCTCGGCCGCCGCGCTGTCAAAATGAAAAAGGATGCGCGGCCGGGCCGGGTCGGCTAGACCAGCAGCGATGCTGCGTCTCGCCCTTCTGGCCGTGCTGGCCGCTTCGCCCGCGCTTGCCGCCGGCGCCTTCGATTCCGATTGGTCGGCGTCGGCGAGATCGCGCGCCCGGTTGGTCGCCGACGGGCGCGGGGCTGGGTTCGAGATCGAACTCGCGCCCGGCGCGATCACCTATTGGCGCGACCCTGGCGAGGCCGGCGTGCCGCCGACCTTCGACTTCTCGGGCTCGGCCAATCTCGCCAAGGCGGAGGTCGATTTCCCCGCCCCTGAGCGCATCGTCGAGCCCGACGGCAGCGTCGCTTTCGGCTACAAGGCAAGCGTCATCCTGCCGATCCGGGTGACGCCCGTCGACGCCGGCAAGCCGGTGCGGCTGGCGGCGCGGGTCGATTACGCGGTCTGCGAGAAGCTGTGCCTGCCCGCCAAGGCGAGCGCCGAGTTGACGCTCGGCGGCGCCGGCGCCTCGCCATACGCCGCCGATCTGGCGGCGGCGCGGGCGCGCGTGCCGGAAAAGGTCGCTCCCGCTGGTCTCGGCGCCGTGGCTAGCGCGACATCAGCGAAATCTTGGCGGCTGTGCCTGAAAGCGGCGCCGGGCGATCTGTTCGTCGAGGCGCCGGAGGGGTTCTGGATCGAGCCGAAGCGCGAGGCGGACCGGCGCTGCTACGCGCTGAGCCTGCAACAGGCGCCCGACGGCGCGAAGCCGCCGGTCGAGGTGCGGGTGACGGTCGAGGGGGCCTCGGGGGCGCAAGAGACGCGGCTAACGCTCGGCGGCTGAGGCGATTGCCTCGCTGGGCCTGTCGGCCTAAACCGCCGCCGGATGCGACGGGTGACCTTATGACGGTGCAGGATGTTTGGCCGCACAGCGCGGCGCGGGCGACGACGGGCGAGGGCCTGTTGCGCGGCTGGCTGTTGCTGACGGCGGCGCTGATACTGGCGATGGTGATGGTCGGCGGGGCGACGCGGCTGACCGAATCCGGCCTGTCGATCACGCAATGGAAGCCTGTGACCGGGGTCATCCCGCCGCTCAGCCTCGGCGACTGGCAGGCCGCGTTCGATGGCTACAAGCAGATCCCGCAATACGCGCAGATGAATCCCGACATGACGCTGGCCGGGTTTAAGACCATCTATTGGTGGGAATGGAGCCACCGGCTGTTGGCGCGCGTGCTCGGCCTCATTTACATCGTTCCGGCGTTGTATTTCTGGAGCGCCGGCCGGCTCAAGGGCCGGCTGGGGGCGCGCGTCGGGCTGGCGACGGCGCTGCTGGCGCTGGAGCCGATCGTCGGCTGGTGGATGGTCTCCTCCGGCCTTTCCGTGCGCACTGAGGTCGCGCAGCAGCGGCTGGCGCTGCACCTGCTGATCGCTGCCGCGACCTTCGGCACGCTGATCTATGCCGCCGTCGGCCTCAGCCGCCGGGCGCCGCGGCCGGGGGCGCGCGGCTTTTCGCTCGCCGCGCATCTGTTCGTGGCCCTCGTCTTCGTGCAACTCGGCCTCGGGGCGCTGGTGGCGGGCCTGCGCGCCGGGTTCGTCTACAACACCTGGCCGCTGATGGACGGGCGCTGGATTCCGAAGGGATTGTTCGCCACCACGCCGGCGATCCGCGCTATCTGGAGCGACGTGACGACGTCGCAGTTCGATCACCGCGTGTTCGCCTATCTCGTCGTGCTATTCGCGCTCGTCCAGGCGGGGGTGGCGGCGCGCCTTGGCGGCGGGCTCGCCGCCCGCGCGGCCGTGCTGGCGGGCGCGGCGCTGATCCAGGCGGCGCTCGGCATCGTCACGCTGCTGTTCGTCGTGCCGCTGGATGCGGCGCTGACGCACCAGGCTTTCGCGCTGATCCTGTTCGGCCTCGCCGTCGCGCACGCCAGCGCGACGCGCGACGAGGCGGCTCAGACCTTCTCCTCGCGCGCGCCCCTGAACCGGTAGGCGATCAACTGGCCGGCGATGGCGCCGCCGAGCGCGTCGCTGATCTTGATCGGCAGGCAGCGGTCGAAGCCCTCCGCGATGGAGGCCGCCGAGGCCTTGCGCTCGGCTTCGTCGCCGGTCCAATGGCCGTGGGTGATGCGCGGCTTGCCGATGAGACCGCCGCGCCGATTGAGCATGAATTGCACGGTGACGTCGGTGCCCTTGGTCAGCCGCACCCCGGCCATGCAGCGATTCAACTGCGCAAACAAGGCTTTGAGCGTGTTGGCCGGCGCCGGGGCGGTCTGCGCCGGGGCTGCGCAAGCCACCAGCGAAAAGGCGACCGCCGCCGCCAAGGAAGCTTTAGGCGTCATCTCGTCTTGCGTTCGCCTGATCGCGTTTCGAACCAGCTTAGCGCCGCCCCCGTCGCCCGCCAAGTCCGGGTTTGCGGCGCGGCTGTAAGCGGCCATTGTGCTGCGGCCGATTTTTGTGTAACGGGAGCGCATGCGAGAGCAGGTTTCGATCCTTCGACTTAGCCGCCCGGCGCTTTGAAGCGCCGGGACGCGTCTGTTCGATCTCGCAACCTTATCCTGATATTCGCGCCAGACCCGAAGTCCGGGCCGCGTCGTTTTCAAGGCTCCGCCATGCCCACCATGCCGATTCAAAAATACCAGCCGTTCAAGCCGATCGCGCTGCCCAACCGCCAATGGCCCGCGCACGTCATCGATCACGCGCCGATCTGGTGCTCCGTCGATCTGCGCGACGGCAACCAGGCGCTCGTCGAGCCGATGGGCGTCGAGCGCAAGAACCGCATGTTCGACCTGCTCGTCGGCATGGGCTTCAAGGAGATCGAGGTCGCCTTCCCCTCCGCCTCGCAGACCGATTTCGATTTCGTGCGCGCCATCATCGACGGCGGCAAGGTGCCCGACGATGTCGCCATCCAGGTGCTGACGCAGTGCCGCCCGGAACTGATTGAGCGCACCTTCGAGGCGGTCAAGGGCGCCAAGCGCGTCGTGCTGCATTTCTACAACTCGACCTCGACCTTGCAGCGCGACGTGGTGTTTCGCACCGGCGTCGACGGCGTCAAGCAGATCGCCGTCGAAGCGGCGCGCCAGGTCAAGGCGCTGGCGGCCAAGGCGCCGGAGACGGAATGGATCTTCGAATATTCGCCCGAGAGCTTCACCGGCACCGAGCTCGAAGTGGCGTTGGCTATCTGCGAGGCGGTGAAGGACGTCATCCAGCCGACGCGCGAGCGGCGCCTCATCCTCAACCTGCCCGCCACCGTCGAGATGGCGACGCCCAACACTTACGCCGATATGTTCGAGTGGTTCGGCCGCAACATCTCGCAGCGCGGGACGGTGATCCTGTCCGTGCATCCGCACAACGATCGCGGCACGGCGATCGCCGCCGCCGAACTGGCGCTGATGGCCGGCGCGGATCGCGTCGAGGGCACCTTGTTCGGCAATGGCGAGCGCACCGGCAACGTCGACATCGTGACGATGGCGTTGAACCTGTTCACGCAAGGGGTCGATCCCGCCCTCGATCTCTCCGACATCAACGCGGTGCGCGAGACGGTCGAGCATTGCAACCAGTTGCCGGTGCATCAGCGCCACCCCTACGTCGGCGAACTCGTCTACACCGCATTCTCCGGCTCGCATCAGGATGCGATCAAGAAGGGCTTCGAGGCGCAGGAGAAGCGCAACGAAGCGCTATTCCAGGTGCCGTATCTGCCGATCGACCCCAAGGACGTCGGGCGCAGCTATGAGGCGGTGATCCGCATCAACAGCCAGTCCGGCAAGGGCGGCATCGCCTATCTCTTGAAGACCGATCACGGCCTCGACCTGCCGCGCGGGCTTCAGGTCGAGTTCTCCCGGATCGCGCAAGGCGTGATGGATGAGCAGGGCAAGGAACTCACCTCCGACGACATCTGGGCTTTGTTCCAGAAGACCTATTATCTGGCCGACGCGCCGCTGACGCTGGTCAAGCAGCAGCTCAGCCCGACCGGCCCGGACAATCGCGAGCTGATCGCCAAGCTGCGCAAGGCCGACGGCGCCGTGGTGACGGTGGAAGGCGAGGGCAACGGCCCCATCGACGCCTTCGTCGATGCGCTTCAGAAAGGCCTCGGCGTCAATTTCTCGTTTCTGGATTATCACGAGCACGCGGTCGGGCGCGGCGCCAATGCCACTGCGGCTAGCTATGTCGAAATTCAGGATGGCGCGGGGGCCATCGTCCACGGCGTCGGCATGGACCCGAGCATCGTCACCGCGTCGCTGAAGGCGATCCTCAGCGCCGCGCAGCGGATGATGGCGAAGGGCTGAGCTCCGCGGGGCGCCCCCCTCCCCAACCCTCCCCCGCAAGGGGGGAGGAGGCTTGCGGCGGGCTACGAGCCGCTTGGGAGCCTCTCCAGCAGTTTTAGGCGAATCGTCTCCAAGACGCCGTCCAGATTGTTGAAGACGTCGTCGTTGTTCACGCGCAAGACGGCGAAGCCTGCGTCTTGAAGGGTGTCGTCTCTTTGCCGGCCGCGCACGATCTCCGCCTCGGCGCTATGCGTCGCGCCATCGACCTCGACGACCAACCTCGCCTCGAAGCAGGTGAAATCGACGATGTAGCCGATGAGAGGAACCCGACGGCGGAAACGAAAGCTCTCGACGGTCTTTCTGCGCAAACTAGACCATAGCCGACGCTCCGCCTCGGTGGCGTTGCGTCGCAGCGAGCGGGCGCGCTTTGTTAGGAGGTTCATCGCGTCGCTTTAGCACGCCCGCCAGCGGTCCCCCTCCCCCCTCGCAGGGGAGGGTTGGGGAGGGTGGCCCGCGCTCACGCCGCCCTTGACACAACGCAACCGGCGCTGCGACATCGCCTGAGCCAGGGAGGAAACATGCGCAGCTTGCGAACCTATCTGCGCGCGACGGCGGCAGGCCTCGCGCTCGTTGCCTCGGCGCCCGCCTTCGCCGCCGACGCGCCGGTCAATCTGCGCTTTTCGTTCTGGATTCCGCCGGCCCATCCGCTGGTCAAGGCGACACAGGCCTGGGCCGACGACATCGCCAAGCAATCCGGCGGCGCGTTGACGGTGACGATCTACCCCTCCCAGCAACTCGGCAAGGCCTTCGATCATTACGACATGGCGCGCGACGGCATCGTCGACATGGCCTATGTCAACCCCGGCTATCAGCCGGGCCGCTTCCCGGTGATCGCGGTCGGCGAAATCCCCTTCACTTTCGGCGACGCGCGCAAGGGCACGCAGGCGCTCGACACTTGGTATCGCGCTTATGCCGGCAAGGAGATGAAGGACACGCATTTCTGCCTGGCTTTCATCCATGATCCCGGCACGCTGCACACCAAGAAGAAAGTCATCTGGCCGGCGGATTTGAAGGGCCTGAAGGTGCGGCCCGCGCAAGGCGTCATCGGCCAGTTGGTCACTGAGTTGGGCGGCACGAATGTGCAGGCCTCGGCGCCGGAAGCGCGCGAGGTGCTCGCCCGCGGCGTCGCCGACGCCATCACCTTCCCCTGGGGCTCGCTCTATTTGTTCGGCATCGACAAGGTCGTCAAATACCATATCGACGCGCCGCTCTACACCACCGTATTCACCTACAACGTCAACAAGGACAAATATAACGCGCTGTCGCCGGCGCAGCGCGCCGTGCTCGATGCGCATTGCACGACGCAATGGGCGGTGAAGCTCGCCGGCGTCTGGGGCGACTTCGAGGCGGCGGGGCGCGAGCGCGCCCGCGCCGACCCCAGCCATCACCTGTTCAAGCTGACGCCGGAGCAACTGGCGGCCTGGCATGCGGCGATCGAGCCGCTGAAGGTCAAATGGGCGGCGGCCGTGGCGAGGGTCGGCGTTGACCCGAAGGACGCGCGCGCCAAGCTCGACAAAGAGATCGCCAAGGACGGCGCCGCGCCGTGAGTTTCATGGACCGCATTATCGCGGGCATCGAGTGGACGGCGGCGGCTTTCATCGGCATCGTCGCGCTCGATGTGTTCGTCTCGGTGACGCTGCGCTACGCCTTCGGCGTCTCGATCCCGG
>DATNDU010000190.1:0-2400 GCA_035606915.1 Roseiarcus sp.
TCGGCGGCTATGGCGCGTTCTGGCGCGAGCAGATCCCGGTCTTCGCGAGGCGCTTCGAGGTGATCGTCCACGATCACCGCGGGATCGGGCAAAGCGATCATTCGCGCATCTCCTATACGGTCGACCGGATGGCCGCCGACGTCATCGCCCTGATGGACGCGCTGGGCCTCGACCGGGTCCACCTCATCGGCCATTCGACGGGCGGCGCCATCGCCCAGATCCTGGCGATCGAACATCCCAAGCGCCTGGCGAGCATCGTCGTCTCGGCGAGCTGGACGAAGGCGGATGCCTATTTCCGCCGGCTCTTCGCCCTGCGCAAGGAGATCCTGCTGCGGCTCGGCCCGGCCGCCTATCTCCAGAGCGCCACGCTTTTCCTCTACCCGAACTGGTGGGTGGCCAAGCACAACGAGGCGTTGCGCCAGGCCGAGGCGCAAAATCTCGCCACGTTCTCGCCGCCGGAAATCGTCGCCAGCCGCATCGACGCCATCCTCGCCTTCGACCGCACCGCCGATCTGAAGCGCGTGCGCACGCCGACCCTCATTGCCGGCTGCGAGGACGATATCGTGACGCCGTCCTATTTTTCGGAGGAGCTGGCCCGGCTCATCCCGGGGGCGGAGGTCAAGATGTTCGCGCGCGGCGGTCATTGCTTTCCGCAGGTCGCGGCGCGCGACTTCAACCACGCCGTTCTGCCGTTCCTCGCCGCGCACTCCCCGCCCGGCTGAACGCCCCGGCGCGGCCAGTCGACCGCAGCCTACGTTTAAATGTCGAGGGTCAGGCGCGCCGGCGTCGACGGATTGCCGGCGAGGCGATAGGCGTCGTCGCGCTGGCGCCAGCGCGCGTGAACGCCATTGGCGGCATCGGATTCCTGGGCCAGATACTGGGCGAGGAAGGGCAGCCCGCCCGCCGGATGCGGCGCCACGAGGACCAGCTCGCCCGTCGCCTCGCCGCCCGGCGCCGCGTTCTGGCCGAACGCCCGGCGCGGCAGCGTCGGCGGGGCGACGGCACGCGGCAGGGACGACGAAGCTCCGACTATCTTCACGCTCGACCTCGGCGGGCGATCCACCGGCGTTTCACGGCCGGGATCGCATAGTACAAACTGGGTACAATATGCCTCAAATGCGACCTTTTGGCAATCCGAGGTTTAAGCCTTCATCAAGGAATAAATCTTAACGTCAGGCCGCTCGCCATTTTCCCGGCAATCGGCAAAGAAAATCAGCCCGACAATGTCCTCCGATGACGACACGTCAGTGAGTCGAGTCGTGGCCGCCCTCGCGGCGGCGGGCGACATCGCTTACGACTGGGAGCTGTCGAGCGATACGATCGCCTGGCGCGGACAGTTGCACGAGACGGTCGGCATTGCCGACGTGGCGGCGCTCGCCACCGGCAGGGCGCTCGCCGGCCGCATCAACCCGGAGGACCTGCCCGAGCGCCAGCATCGGCTCAACGAACATTTCGCCGGCGCGCCGTGCTTCGATTGCGAGTATCGCCTGCGCGGCGAGGACGGCCGCTTTCACTGGGTACAGGATCGCGGCCGGGCCGAACGCGACGCGGCCGGCCGCGCCATTCGCATCGTCGGGGTGATGCGTGTCATCACCTCGCGCAAGGCGCTCGAGTTTCGTCTCGAGCAGCAGGCGAATTTCGACGAGCTGACCGGGCTCTCGAACAAGCTGCGGTTGCGCGATGCGATCCACGAGATCGCCGTCGGCAGCCTGGCGACGGGGCGCGCGGGCGCCTATCTGGCGATCGGCATCGACAACATGACGATGATCAACGACGCCTTCGGCTACGAAGCGGCTGACGCGGTCCTCGTCGAGGTGGGACAGCGTCTGGAGCGCTGCCTTACGCCCGGCGACGCCATCGGCCGCATCGGCGGCGACCGTTTCGGCCTGCTCCTGGTCAATTGCAGCGAGGCGCAGATCGCCACCCTCTCCGAGCTGATACTGACATCGGTCAGCGAGGCGCCGATCTTCACCTCGGCCGGGCCGATCTACATCACCATCTCGATCGGCAGCGTCGCTTTCCCGCGTCAAGCGTCGACCGCCCAGGACGTCATGACCCGCGCGGAGACCGCCCTCGCCGAAGCGAAACACGCCGGGCGCGACTGTTTTGCCGCCTATCGCCTGACCGAGCCCCAGCGCGAGCAGCACCGTGCCAGCATGGCGATCGGCGAGCGCGTTCAGCGCGCCATGAAGGAAGGGCGCCTGCTTTTCGCCTTCCAACCGGTGATCCACGGCCGGACCGGCGCGGTCGACTACTACGAATGCCTGCTGCGGATGCGCGACGAGAGCGGCGCCATCATCGCCGCCGGCCAGTTCGTTCCGGCCATCGAGCAGCTTGGCTTCATTCGCACCATCGACCGCTTCGTTCTCGAGCGGGCGATCGCCGAGCTCGATGCCTGCG
>DATNDU010000200.1:0-2554 GCA_035606915.1 Roseiarcus sp.
TGCGGATATTGGCGGTGACGTCCTCGCCCTCGGTACCATCGCCGCGCGTTGCCGCGGTGACGAGCTCGCCGCCTTCATAGCGCAACGACATCGAGAGCCCATCGATCTTCGGCTCGGCACTGAAGGCTATCTTGTCGTCGCTCAGTTTGAGGAAGCGTTCGATGCGGGCGACGAAATCGCGCACGTCCTGTTCGGCAAAGGCATTGTCGAGCGACAGCATCGGCACCGCATGACGGACTTTCTTGAAGCGTCCGGAAGGCGCCGCGCCCACCTTTTGCGAAGGCGAGTCGGAGCTGACGAATTCCGGAAATTTTTTCTCGATCGCGTTGAAGCGCTGGCGCAGCGCGTCGTATTCGGCGTCGGTGACGCTCGGCGCGTCGTCCTGATAATAACGCTTGTCGTGCCCCTCGAGCTCAAGCGCCAGCCGCATCAACTCCACCCTGGCCTGCGCCTTGGTGAGCTTTGCCACATCGATCGGGGGTTTTGCCTTGGATGATTTTGCCATTATGGCCCGGGAGTATAATTCGTCATTTATAAAGTGCGAACCCGCAACAACCTCGTAAGCCGCTTACGCCGTCGCCGCCTTCAGCAGACGGTCCGCCGCGGCCCGCGCCTCGGCGGTGATCTCGGCGCCGGCCAGCATGCGGGCGATCTCCTCGCGGCGATGATCGGCGGCGAGCGCGTTGACGCGGGTGGCGACGCGCTTGCCCTTGTCGAGCGCGTCCTTGGAAATCAGCAAATGCTGGCCGGCGCGCGCGGCGACCTGCGGCGCGTGCGTCACCGCCATCACCTGCACCTTGCCGGCGAGCCGCGCCAGCCGGGCGCCGATCGCATCCGCCACCGCGCCGCCGACCCCGGTGTCGATTTCGTCGAACACCAGCGTGGGCGCAGATCCCTTGTCTGACAACACCACCTTGAGCGCCAGCAGGAACCGCGACAGTTCGCCGCCGGAGGCGACCTTCATCATCGGGCCCGCCTTGGTGCCGGGATTGGTCTGAACCCAGAACTCGACGCGATCGAACCCCTGCGGGCCCGGCGAAGCAGGATCGGATTCGACCTGGGTCATGAATTTCGCGCGCTCGAGCTTGAGCGGCGCGAGCTCGGCATTGACGGCCTTGTTGAGCTTTTCGGCCGCCTTGGTCCGCGCCGCCGAAAGTTTGGTCGCGGCCGCGTTGTAATGCTTGTCGGCTTCGGCCGCCTGCGCCTCGAGCTTCTTCAATTGCCCCGCGCCGGCATCGATCAGCGCCACATCGGCGGCATATTTCGCCGCCAGCGCCGCCAGTCCGTCGACCGGGGTGGCGTATTTGCGCGACGCGGCGCGCAGCGCGAACAGCCGCTCCTCGATGCGTTCGAGTTCGGCAGGGTCGAAATCGGCCGCGATCAGCGCCCTGGCGAGATGCTGGTCGGCTTCCTCCAGCGCGTTGATGGCGGCGTCGATCGCCTTCACCGCGGGCTCGACCAGGGTCGGCGAATTTCCGGCGCGGCGCTCCAGCCGCCGCACCGCCGCCGACAACGCGGCGACCGGCGAATGATTGCCGCTGACGGCGTCCTGCGCCTCGCGCAGATCGGCGGCGATCTTCTCGCCCTGCATCATCGTGGTGCGGCGCCCGGCCAGCATGGTCTCCTCGCCGTCCTTGGGCGCCAGCGCCTTCAATTCATCCGACGCATGACGCAGATAGTCGGCTTCGCGGGCCGCGCGTTCCATTGCCGCGCGATGCTCCTCGAGCAGCGTGTGGGCCCCGCGCCGCGCTTCCCACAGCTTTTCCAGCGCGGCGACGTCCTTCTCGAGGCCGGCGAATGCGTCGAGCAGCCGGCGGTGGGTGGAGGCGTCGACCAGCGCGCGCTCGTCATGCTGGCCGTGGATTTCGACCAGCGCCGAGCCTACCGCCTTGAGGGTCTGCACGCTGATCGCCTGGTCGTTGATGAAGGCGCGGGTGCGGCCGTCGGCGAGCTGGACCCGGCGCAGGATCATCTCGCCGGGATTTTCGGAGCTCGCATCGTCGAGCCCGTTATCGCTGAGGATCGCCGCGGCCGGATGCCCCTTCGGCACGTCGAACACGGCTGTGACCTGGCCCTGTTCGACGCCGTGCCGCACCAGGCCGGCGTCGCCGCGCCCGCCAAGCGCCAGCGCGAACGCATCGAGCAGAATGGATTTGCCCGCGCCGGTTTCACCGGTCAAAACCGCAAGGCCCCGGGAGAACTCGATATCGAGCCGTTCGATCAGGACGATGTCACGGATCGAGAGACGCGCCAGCATGCCGGAAAAATTCCTAGCCGAGGCCTGCCTTCTTGAAGGCCCGGCTGATCCAGGACCCCTGATTCTCGCTCGGCTCGAGACCGCCGGACTTTACAAGATTATAGGCGTCCTTGTACCAGCGGCTGTCAGGAAAATTGTGCCCGAGCACGGCGGCGGCGGTTTGCGCCTCGCCGACGATGCCGATCGCCATATAGGCCTCGGTGAGCCGCTCCAGCGCTTCCTCGACATGCCGCGTGGTCTGATACTGGGTCACCACGGTCTTGAAGCGGTTGATGGCGGCGGTGTAGTCGCGCTTTT
>DATNDU010000201.1:0-6118 GCA_035606915.1 Roseiarcus sp.
GGCTTCATCCCATGGTACCCGCTGGCGGCGGGGGATCTGGCCCGTCCCGGCGGCGCGCTCGACCGCGTCGCGCGCACCCACAAGGCGACGCCGGGCCAGATCGCGCTCGCCTGGTTGCTCAAGCGCAGCCCGGTGATGCTGCCGATTCCGGGCACCTCGAAGGTCGCGCATCTGGAGGAGAACGCCAAGGCGGCTGAGATCACGCTGAGCGAGGCGGAGTTTGCGGCGCTGGCCAGCCCCGGCGCCTAGAAAGAAAAAGCCCCGCTCGGGGGCGCCGGCGGGGCGGAATGGGCGCTACACCGACGCGTCAGGCGGCGCGCTCGTCTCCCGGCGGCGGTTCGCGCAACACATAGCCGCGCCCCCATACGGTCTCGATATAGTTGCGACCGTGGCTGGCGGAGGCGAGCTTCTTGCGCAGCTTGCAGATGAACACGTCGATGATCTTCAGCTCCGGCTCATCCATGCCGCCATAGAGATGGTTGAGGAACATCTCCTTGGTCAGCGTCGTGCCCTTTCGCAACGAGAGCAGCTCCAGCATCTGATATTCCTTGCCGGTCAGATGCACGCGCGCGGCGTCGACTTCGACGGTCTTCTGGTCGAGATTGACGACGAGGTCGCCGGTGACGATGACCGATTGCGCG
Organism: Roseiarcus sp.; assembly: GCA_035606915.1. Classification (GTDB taxonomy): domain Bacteria; phylum Pseudomonadota; class Alphaproteobacteria; order Rhizobiales; family Beijerinckiaceae; genus Roseiarcus. The sequence goes on from DATNDU010000201.1 coordinate 642, forward strand.
TGGCCTTTGGAGCGGCGCACAATCGCATGGATGCGCGCCACCAGTTCGTCCTTGTGGAAGGGCTTGGTGAGATAATCGTCGGCGCCGTGGCCGAGGCCCTTCACCTTGTCCTCGATGCCGGCCATGCCGGAGAGAATAAGAATCGGCGTCTTGATCTTGGTGACGCGCAAGGCTCGCAACACCTCGTAGCCCGACATATCGGGCAGGTTGAGGTCGAGCAGAATGATGTCGTAGTCGTAGAGCTTGCCGAGGTCGATGCCCTCTTCGCCGAGGTCAGTGACGTAGACGTTGAAATTTTCCGACTTCAGCATCAGTTCGATGCTTTGCGCCGTAGCGCTGTCGTCTTCGATAAGAAGCACCCGCATGATCTAGATCCCCGCCATGGATCGCCGTCGCGCGACTGCGACGCCTACCGCCGATTTCGCACTTCCCACGCGCTCGCCAACGCTGGAGCCGACTGCCCACCCGAATCGACGCAACGTTTGCGCCACATTTGTTAACAAACCTTGAATCACGCCTGCAAGCCCTTTGTTTCACGCACCGAGCGATTTTCGCAAGATTATGTAACTATTGAATTTTCTGCCCGTCAATCCAGTTAACGTAATTCCTTAGCTTCGCCTCGTAATCGACTCAACGGACTCACGCTTTGCCGACTCGCAAAGCACTTTCAAGCGGTGGCGAGCCACCGCCGGCCAGGGGTTAGTGTTAATGACGCAGGTAAACGAAGCGCTAACGCCGGCGGTCAGCCTCAGGAAATTTTGACGATGTGAACTGATTTATTGGCGCGCGCGCCGGCGACCCGCCTCCTGGCCGCCCGCGCCGCCCAAAACGTCTCTGTCGTCGAATTGACCCGACCGCCCTTGCCTCCCAGTGGCGGCGTAACCAACGCTCAACCTTCCTCGTCCATCCTGGCGACGTCTCGTGGGGCGCCGGCGTCGCCGATGCGCGCAGAAGCGTTGAGTGTTTAGGTTCGGGGGAGTGCGTAGGCATGAAGTCGCGAGACACGCTGATCCGTTTGAAACGGTTTCAGGTCGAGGAGAAACGACGGCGCGTGCGCCAGATCGAGATGATGACTGGCGAGTTCAACCGCATGATCGGCGATCTCGACCGCGAGATCGTCAACGAAGAGAAGCGCTCGGGCATCAGCGATCCCAGCCATTTCGCCTATCCCACCTATGCCCGCGCGGCGATGGGGCGGCGCGACAATCTAAAGAGTTCGATCGCCGAGCTTAGCGCACAGATCGAGGACGCCAAGGCCGCGCTGGAGGAGGCGACGGCCGAACTGCAAAAGCTCGAATCGCTTGACGGTCGCGAAAAGGCGAGCGAGCGCGCTGTCGAGGCGGCGCGGGCCTAAGAGCCGTCCGCCCGCGACCTTCGGCCGGTTGCGGCCGGCCTTTCGATGAGCTAAGCGAAAGGCGAAACAGCAGGTTTTCGAGGGGGCGGACGAAATGTCGGATCATGCGGGCGTCATGCCGAATCATGCGAGCGTCGCAAAGGCCGACCTTAGGCTCGATTTGGCGGCGCATGAGGAGACTTATGCGAGCTTCGTCAGTCTGGCGCAGAATCTGACTGTCCACCTCCTCAACATTGTTTTGCTGCTCGTCATATGGGCAATGGAGGGCCATCCCTTCGTCGCCCTCATCGGCTTCATCCTCAACATCGCCGCCAGTTCCTTGGCCGGCCTGACGGGCCTTGGCTGGCGCTTGCCGGGCGCTCTGTTCATTCTGCTCGGCCTGGCCGCCATCGTTCTCTAAATCCGCCTCGCGCGAAGGCGCCTCAGGGGCGCAGCGACTGAACGCTTGCGGGGGGAGACGTCATGCGCATCGGCACGCCCAAGGAGACTGAGGCCGGGGAGACGCGCGTCGCCGTGACACCGGAGACGGCGAAGAAGTTTGTGGGCCTGGGCGCTGAGGTTGTGGTCGCCAGCGGCGCGGGCCTGACGGCCGGCTTTCCGGACGCCGACTACGCCGCCGTCGGCGCGACGCTGGTCGATGAGGCCGAAGCGCTCGCCGCCGATGTCGTGCTGAAAGTGCGGCGGCCGAGCGCCGAAGAGTGCGGCGCGCTTAAAGGCGGCGCGCTCGTCGTCGCCATTCAAGATCCTTACGGCCATATTCCGGAGATCGAAGCGCTGGCCAAGGCCGGCGTCGCCGCCTTCGCGATGGAGTTGATGCCGCGCATCTCGCGCGCGCAGGTGATGGACGTGCTGTCGAGCCAGGCCAATCTCGCGGGCTACCGCGCGGTCATTGACGGAGCCGCCGAATTTGGCCGCGCGCTGCCGATGATGATGACGCCCGCCGGCACCGTGCCCGCCGCCCGGGCCTTCATCATGGGCGTCGGCGTCGCTGGATTGCAGGCGATCGCCACCGCGCGCCGCCTCGGCGCCATCGTCACCGCCACTGACGTGCGCCCCGCCACCAAGGAGCAGGTCGAATCGCTTGGCGCCAAATTCGTCGCCGTCGAGGACGAAGAGTTCAAGCAGGCCGAGACCGCCGGCGGCTACGCCAAGGAAATGTCAGACGCCTACAAGGCCAAGCAAGCGGCGCTGGTCGCCGCCCATATCGCCAAGCAGGATATCGTCATCACCACGGCGCTCATCCCCGGCCGACCGGCGCCGAAACTGGTCAGCGCCGCGATGATCGCCTCGATGCGCACCGGTTCGGTGATCGTCGATCTTGCCGTTGAGCGCGGCGGCAATTGCGACCTCGCCAAAGCCGGCGAACTGGCGGTCTCCGACAATGGCGTGCGCATCGTCGGCTATTCCGACGTGCGCCGGCTCGCCGCCACCGCCTCCTCGCTTTACGCGCGCAATCTTTACGCTTTCGTCGAAACGCTGATCGACAAAGGCGAGAAGCGGCTCGCGGTCAAATGGGACGACGAGTTGGTCAAGGCGACGCTGCTGACCAGGGACGGCGCCATCACGCATCCGAATTTCAAGCCAAACTGACCGGGGGCCAGGGGCATGGATAACGTCGACGCCACGATCGAGAAAGCCAGAGCCGCGGCGGCCGCCGCGCGCGCCGCCGCCGCCCAGGCCGACGCCTATGCCGACCATCTGGCCGCCGCCGTGCAGGTCGCCACCCAAGGCGCGATCGACCCCTTCGTGTTCCGTCTGGCGATCTTCGTGCTCGCGGTGTGCGTCGGCTATTACGTCGTCTGGTCGGTGACGCCGGCGCTGCACACGCCGCTGATGTCCGTCACCAATGCGATTTCCTCGGTCATCGTCGTCGGCGCGCTGCTGTCGGTCGGCGTCGCCGGCGTCAACGCCGGCTCCTATTTCGCCAAGCTCGTCGGCTTCCTCGCGCTGTGCCTGGCGTCGGTCAACATATTCGGCGGCTTCATGGTCACCGAGCGCATGCTCGCGATGTACAAGAAGAAGGGCTGAGAGTCCGTGAGCCAGAACCTCGCCGCCCTGCTCTATCTGATCTCAGGCATCCTGTTCATCCTGGCGCTGCGCGGCCTGTCGTCGCCGGCCTCGTCTCGACAGGGCAACCGCTTCGGCATCGCCGGCATGGCGCTCGCCATACTGACGACGCTGACGTTGAGCCCGCCGCACGGGTTCTTCTCCTGGGTGCTGGTGATCCTCGGCTTCGCCATCGGCGGCAGCGTCGGCGCATGGCGCGCCCGCACCATCGCGATGACGGCGATGCCGCAACTCATTGCGATGTTCCATTCGCTGGTCGGCTTGGCGGCGGTGCTGGTGGCGGCGGGGGCGCTCTATGCGCCGGTCGCCTTCGGCATCAGCGAGGGCGCGTATATCCATCCGGTGAGCACGATCGAGATGTCGCTGGGGCTCGCCATCGGCGCCATCACCTTCACCGGTTCGATCATCGCCTTCCTCAAGCTCGACGGCCGCATGTCCGGTGCGCCGATCCTGCTGCCGAGCCGCCACCTCATCAACGGCGGCCTCGCCGCGTTGCTGCTGCTGTTCATCATTCTGTTCTTCGAGACGCAGTCGGCGATCTGGTTCTGGCTCATCGCTTTGGATGCGCTGGCGCTCGGCGTGCTGCTCATCGTGCCGATCGGCGGCGCCGACATGCCGGTCGTCATCTCGATGCTGAACTCCTATTCCGGCTGGGCGGCGGCAGGCATCGGCTTCACGCTCGGCAATCTCGCGCTCATCATCACCGGCGCGCTGGTCGGCTCCTCGGGCGCCATCCTCTCCTACATCATGTGCAAGGGGATGAACCGCGCCTTCCTCTCCGTCATCCTGGGCGGCTTCGGCGGCGAAACCGCGGGGCCGGCGGGCAAGAGCGAGCAGCGGCCGGTCAAACAGGGCTCGGCCGAGGACGCCGCCTTCATGATGAAGAACGCCTCGAAGATCATCATCGTGCCCGGCTACGGCATGGCGGTGGCGCAGGCGCAGCACTCGTTGCGCGAAATGGCCGACACGCTGAAGAAGGAAGGCGTGGAGGTCAAATACGCCATCCACCCGGTCGCCGGCCGCATGCCCGGCCACATGAACGTGCTGCTCGCCGAAGCCAATGTGCCCTACGACGAAGTGTTCGAGCTTGACGACATCAACAACGAGTTCGCGCAGGCCGACGTCGCCTATGTCATCGGCGCCAATGACGTCACCAACCCCGCCGCCAAGACCGACCCGAAATCGCCGATCTACGGCATGCCGATTCTCGACGTCGAGAAGGCGAAAACGGTGCTGTTCGTCAAGCGCGGCATGGGCTCGGGCTACGCCGGCGTCGAGAACGAGCTGTTCTTCCGCGACAACACGCTGATGCTGTTCGGCGACGCCAAAAAGGTCACGGACGCGATCGTCAAGGCGCTTCAGCATTGAGGCGCTTGAGGCGCGTTGTCCGATTGATCGACGAAATTCCTGTCAGAACACTGGCCGGCGCCCTCGATCATGCCTGAGACAAGCGCGGGCATGACGAGGATCGGATAGCCTCAGCGCATGTAGGGCTCTGGGCGCGGCCCGACCTTGGTGGTCACGGCGTAGACAGAGTGGCTCGCCGTGAGGAACAGCGTACGGAAATCCGCCCCTCCCCAGGCGAGATTGGCGACGAGTTCCGGCAGCCGCAGCCGGCCGATCAGTTCCCCGCTCGGCGCAAAGACCCAGACGCCGCCCGGCCCGGTGCACCAGATATTGCCTTCGGCGTCGCATTTCATGCCGTCCGGCGCGCCGGGCTCCTGCTCGGACCTCAGACCGCTCGCAAAAACGCGGCCCTTGGCCAGCCCGCCGTCCGGCACGACATCAAACACGCGGATCAGCGCGTGCTCGGTGTCGTTGACATAGAGCCGCTTTTCCTGCGGGCAGAAGCAGAGCCCGTTGGGCTGGCCGAACAGATGGCGATCAACCACCAACCTCGGCGCGCCGCCAGGATATACGCGATAGACCCCCTGGAACCCCAGAACCCTCGGCCGCTCGACGCCGAAGCCCGGCATACGGCCATACCAGGGATCGCTGAAATAGATCGCGCCGCTGGAATGCACGCAGACGTCATTGGGGCTGTTAAGCTCCTGCC
>DATNDU010000214.1:0-15262 GCA_035606915.1 Roseiarcus sp.
CCGCCTTCCCGATCTTCGGCCTGCCGCGCGTAATGTCGAGCGCGGCGGACGTGCGGGCGCTGTTCGCCGCCGTGCCCTCGCCTGCCTGCGGCCTCACATTCTGCGTCGGCTCGCTGGGCTCCAACGGCGCCAACGACCTGCCGGCGATCCTGGCGGAATTCGCCCCGCGCGTGCATTTCGCGCATCTGCGCAGCGTCCAGCGCGAGCCCGACGGCTCGTTCCACGAAGCCAACCACCTCGAAGGCGACGGCGATCTCATCGGCCTCGTCGCCCTGTTGCTGCGCGAGGAGGCGCGTCGGCGCGCCGAAGGCCGCGCCGACGCCGATTTACCGATGCGCCCCGATCACGGCCCGCTGATCGGCGGCGACGATCCCACGCGCTCCAACCCCGGCTATTCCTATGTCGGCCGGCTGAAGGGCCTGGCCGAGTTGAGCGGCGCGATGCGCGCCCTCGAACGGCTCAGCCGCGCCGGCGCGGCGTGAACAGCGCGGTCAGTTCCAGCGCTGGCACGAAGCGCCATTCGCACGACCACGGCGGCGCCGCCGCGCACTCGCTCTTGGCGAAGCGCAGCGCCTCGTCGCGGGTGGCGAACACCGCCCCGCACAGGCCGTCGGCGTCGCGCACGATCCACAGCCCGTCGCCGCTCGGGCCGATCGACAATTGGCGCCCGAGCGACTCGGGGGTGAAAGCTGCGCCCATGCGGACCTCAAAACTGCGGCGGCCGCAGCGGCAGCCGCGCCAAGGCCGCCGCGACAACGACGAAGGCGAGCGCGGCATTTTCCCGATCGGCGCGGCAAGGGATGTTGGACATTGGCCTATACTGCGTTCAGGCGGCGAGCAAAGCGGCGCCTGCGCCTTTCATGCCTCCAAAGCGCATAAAATTTCACCGTGGAAATTCCGCTCGCGGCGTTAAGGCGCCGTAAAGACGCTTTAGGGGTTCAAACCAAACGCTTGATGCCCAGCCGCCGGTCACTTGCGATGGCCGATTTCGAACCGAGCGGGCCGTGTCTCCACCACCCACCCCCCCCTCATCCTGAGGAGCCCCGAAGGGGCCTCGAAGGACGCTCGTTGGCCCGACCTTTTCTGCCATCAGCCGCTGCCTCGCACAACCGGCGGCGCAAGCTGGAACGCCCTTCGAGGCTACGCTTCGCTTCGCGCCTCAGGGCGAGGTCGGTGGATTGCGCGCGGAGTCCGCAATCTGCCCACCGCGACCGGGCGCCGAGCGTCAGGTTTGAACCGCTAGCCCTCGACCGCCTCGCCGCCGAACCAGACGCCGCGCAGCGCCAGATCGTCGGCCAGATGCACGAGATCGGCGCGCGCCCCCGGCTTCAGCACGCCGTGGCGATCGGCGACGCGCAGCAGCCGCGCCGGCGTCGATGTCGCCATCTTCAGCGCGTCGGCGAGCGGCGCGAGGCGTTGCGCGGCGAAGCGCACGGCGTCGTGCAGGGTGATGACGGCGCCGGCGAGCGTACCGTCGGGCAGCGTCAGGCTCAAGCCGGCCCGACGCACCTGTCGGCCACTGAGGTCATAGACATCCGGGCCGCCGGCCGCCGGCGGCATGGCGTCCGACACCAGCGTCAGCCGGCGCGCGCCCTTCAACCGATAGGCGAGTTGGCCGGAAAGCTCATGCACATGCAGCCCGTCGGCGATGAAGCCGGCGTAGATTCGCCCATCCGCCAGCGCCGCCCCGACAACGCCGGGCTCGCGCGTGCCCAGCGGACTCATGGCGTTGAACAGATGCGTCACCGCGCGCGCCCCGGCGTCGAAACAGGCGCGCGCCTGCTCGGCCGTCGCCTCGGAATGGCCGAGGCTGACGACAATCCCGGCCTCGGCGAGCCGCCGCATCAGCGCCAGCGACACGGAAGCCGGCGCCAGCGTCACCACGCGCGCCCGCTTCTCGATGAGCACCCGCGCGTCGTCTTCCGTCATGGCGCGGATATGCCGCAGCGGATGCGCGCCCTTGCGGCGCGAATCTATGAACGGCCCCTCGACATGCACGCCGAGCGAGCCCGGGTTCGCCGCCCTGCCCGCATCGAGCGCCGCCGCGAGCTTTTCGGGCGCGTCGGTGATGAGCGTCGGCGCCAGCGCCGTGGTGCCGAAGCGGCGATGCGCGGCGACGATGGCGTGGATCGTGCGCGGCGTCGGCGCATCGTTGAACAGATAGCCGCCGCCGCCGTTGACCTGCCAATCGACGAAGCCCGGCGCCAGCATGCCACCGCCGAGATCGACGGTTTCGCCCACTGGACGCTCGCCGTGGGGGACGAGGGCGCGGATCGCCTCGCCTTCGGTCACTAGCGCGCAATCGTCTCGGAACCTCTCGCCATCGAACAGGCGAGCGCCGACAAATATGCGCATCAGCGCGTCTCCGTGACTTTTGTCAGGTTTCGCGGCCGGTCGGGATCGCGCCCGAGCGCCCGCGCCGTCGCCTCCGCCATAGCGTAAAAGCGATGCACCATGGTGATCGGCGCCAGCAACGGATGGCCGGCGTCCTCTGCGCCGAGCCGGCCCTCGCCGTCGGCCGCCCCCGCCTCGACGACAATGACGCGCGCCCCGAGCGTGGCGCAGCGGGCGAGCGCCGCATCGAAGCCCTCCGCCGCCTCGTCGCTCGGCCGGAACGCCAGCACGAGAAAGCCCGGCCGCACGATCTCCGCCGGCCCGTGCATCACCTCGGCGGCCGAAAACGCCTCGGCGTGAATAGCGCAGGTCTCTTTCAGCTTGAGCGCCGCCTCGGCGGCGATGGCGAAGGTCGAGCCGCGCCCGAGCACGAAGGCCGAGTTCGCCCGCGCGATCGCCTCGACCAAAGCCGCCGGCGCCGGGCGCGGCGCGCCGAGCCTGGGCGGCAGCGCTTCGAGCGCCGCGCCCATCGCCGCCTCGCCGCCCCAGGCCGAAACCAGCGCGGCGCCGGCGACCAGGCCGGCGATCATCGACTTGGTCGCCGCCACCGAGCGCTCTTGCCCGGCCGAGAGCTTGACCAGCGCCTCCGCCTCGGCCGCCAACGGCGAGGCGGCGTCGTTGACGAAGGCAAGCGTCAGCGCGCCCGCCGCGCGCGCCGCCGCCTGACCGGCGAGAATGTCGGGGCTGCGGCCGGATTGCGAGATCGACAGCGCCAGCGCCCGCGACAGCCGCAGCGGCGCGCGATAGAGCGAGGCGATCGATGGCCCGATCGAGGCGCAGGGCAGCCCGAGCGTGATCTCGACCAGATATTTGAAATAGAGCGCGCAATGATCGGAGCTGCCGCGCGCGTTGGTGACGACGACGGCCGGATCGCTCGCCCGCAGCCGTGCGCCGAGCGCGGCGAACACCGCCGCGTTGTCGTCGAGGCAACGCGCCGCCGCCGCGCCGCTCTCGGCTATTTCCTCGGCCATATGCGTCATGCGCGGTTCCTCTGCGTGCGCGCCGGCGTCACCTCCGACACGAACTCATACGTATCGGAGCGATAGTAGGAGCGCGTGAACTCCACGCCGCGCCCATCGGCGAGATAGGCGATGCGCTGGATATACAGCACCGGCGAACCGGTGGGAACGCCCAGCAGCGTCGCATCCTCATCTGACAGCAGCACCGCGCGCAACCGTTGCAAGCCGCGCGTAGGCGGATGCCCGCCCGCGGCAAGAGCGTCGTAGAGCGAGGCGCCGATCTCGTTGACGTCGGGCAGGAAGCGCGCCGGCGCGGCGGTGTGCTCGATCGCCATCGGCACATCGTCGGCGAGCCGCAGCCGCGACAGCCGCACAATGCTTTCCTCCGGCCCAATGCCGAGCGAAGTCATCTCCTCGGGCGAGGGCAGAAACACGCCGACGTCGAGATTGCGCGAACTCGGAGCGAAGCCGCGCAGCCGCATCAACTCGGAAAAGCCGGTAAGCCGCGAGAACGGCTGATCCACCATCGGCGAGGCGCGGCGGACGAAGGCGCCGGCGCCGTGGCGCTGCACCAACAGGCCCTCCTCAACCAACATCGCCATCGCGCGCCGCAGCGTCGCGCGCGAGACGCCGAAGCTCTCGGCCAGCTCGCGCTCGCCCGGCAGGCGCTGCGCCTTGGCGAAGCGGCCTTCGCCGATCTCGCGCCGCAAGGCGTCGGCGACGGCGCGAAACCGACCGCTCATCGCGCAGGCCGCGGCAACACGCCGCCAACCAGCGCAATCGCGCCGTCGGTCGGATCAAACAATGGCGGGTTGAGCCGCGCCGAGAGCGGCTTTGCGAGAAACGGCCGGATCGCCTCGCCGAGGCCGCCGACCATCGCCAACCGCCACGCGCCGAGCGCCTCGACGCGTTCAGCCAGCATCGCCACCGCCGCCGCGGCGGCTGAGGTCAGCGCCTGCGCCACGGCATCGCCCGCCGCCGCGGCTTCAATCACCAGCGGCGCCAGTTCGCCATAGTCGCGCGGGGCCGCCTTGGCCGCCCAATGCACCATGGCCAGCGCGTCGTATTTGAAGCGGCCGCTTATTTGTTTGGTGAGATCGCTCTCAGGGCCAAGGCCATCGGCGGCGCGCATTGCGGCGCGCGCCGCCTCCAGGCCAAGGCGCGCCGCCGAGCCGTCGTCGCCGAGATGAAAGCCGCGACCGCCGACGATCGTATGGCGGCCAGCAACCCGCGCCACCCCGGCCGAGCCGGTGCCAACGACGAGCAGGCCGCCATCCGCGCCGCCATGCGCGCCGATGCACGCCGCCACCGCGTCGTTGACCACTTGCACGCCGGCAAAGCCGGTGAAACAGGCGGCGAAGCGCTGCGCCTCGTCGATGCCGCCGACGCCAGCCACTCCCAGGCCCAGTTTGACGAAATTGGTATCGGTTTGCGCCAACCCGGCGCGCACCAAAGTCTGCGCGACGATACCCTGCACGACCTCGACGGCGCGCGCAAAATTCACATAGGCGTTGGCCGCCGGTCCCTCCACCTGCGCCAGCGCGGCTCCGTCGAGTGCCCGCAAACGCGCGCGACAGCGCGTGGCGCCGGCGTCGACGCCGAGATGGAACCGATGCGCGCCGCCGCCCATCCTCACAGTCTCCGAAGCCTCGTTTTGCTGCGACATTTCGTTTTGGCGCCCCTAGACAAGTGGTATACATTCTGTTTAGGATTGTGACAAGTGGTCTGAACCACTTGCCCGACGAGCCAAACTCCGGGCGCAAGGAGGGAGAGACGAATGGAGCGATCAACCAAAATCTGGGGCTCGCTGAGCCTCGCCGCCGTGAGCCTGATGGCGAGCCTCGCCGCCGCCTACGCCGGGTCGATCAAGATCGAAAGCTGGCGCAACGACGACGTCGATATCTGGAATTCGCAGATCATCCCGGCCTTCAACAAACATTATCCCGACATCAAGGTCGAGTTCTCGCCCTCCGCGCCAACCGAGTATAACGCCGCCCTCAACGCCCGCCTGGCTGGCGGCGCCGCCGGCGACATCCTCGCCTGCCGGCCGTTCGACGCCTCGCTCGATCTCTACAAGAAGAAATTTCTGGTCTCGCTCAACGACCTTCCGGGGATGAAGAATTTCTCCGACGTCGCCAAGTCCGCCTGGACCACCGACGACGGCAAGACCACGTTCTGCGTGCCGATGGCCTCGGTCATCCACGGCTTCATCTACAACAAGGACGCCTTCAAGAAAATCGGCGCCTCCGAGCCGAAAACGATGGCCGAGTTTCATGAGGTGCTCGACAAGCTGAAGAAGGACGGGACCTATACGCCGATCGTCATGGGCACCGCCGACCAGTGGGAAGCGGCGACCATGGGCTTCCAGAACATCGGCGCCAACTATTGGCATGGCGAGACCGGCCGCCTGGCGCTCATCAAGGGCACGGAGAAGTTCACGGACCCGGAGTACGTCGCGGTTTTCAAGGAACTGGCGACATGGGGGCCCTACATGGGCAACGGCTTCCAGGCGCAGAAAAACGCCGACAGCCAGAACTTGTTCTCGCTCGGCCGGGGCGCGATCTATCCCGCCGGCTCCTGGGACATTTCGACCTTCCGCGCTTCGGCCAAGTTCCCGATGGGCGTGTTCGCGCCGCCGCTGCCGGCCGGCGAGAAGGACTGCTACATCTCCGACCACACCGACATCGCGATGGGCCTCAACGCCGCCTCGAAGAACCAGGCGGACGCCAAGAAATTCCTGGAATGGTTGACGACGCCGGAATTCGCGACGCTCTACGCCAACGCGCTGCCCGGCTTCTTCCCGCTGTCGAGCCAGCCGGTGACGATCAAGGACGATCTGGCGGCGACATTCGTGTCCTGGCGCAAGACCTGCAAATCGACGATCCGCAATTCCTATCAGATTCTCTCGCGCGGCACGCCCAACCTGGAGAACGAACTATGGAACGTCTCGGCGCAGGTCATCAACGGCACGATGACGCCTGAGGCCGCCGGCAAGCGGCTCCAGGACGGCCTCGACAAGTGGTATCACCCGGCCAAGTGAATCGCGGCGGCGAAGCGTCGTAGCTGATTTTATCAGCCAGCGATACGGCGGAGCCGTCATTGCGAGGAGCGAAGCGACGAAGCCATCCATGCCTCAGCCGGGTCCGCCTTTTCCGGCTGAACAACGATCTCGCCGAGATGGATTGCTTCGCTTCGCTTGCAATGACGGACTAGCCATAAGTTTGTTTGCTTGACCGAGCCCAGACACCGCCCAACCAGGCTTCTCCCATGCCCGCGCCCGCTCCTCGGATCGCCAGCACGATGCCGCGCGCGCGGCTCGTCGGTCTCATGTTGTTTTTCCTGGGGCCGGCGGTCGCCATTTATACCGCGATCTCCATCTATCCGCTGCTGGCGACGATGGATCTGGCGACCTATCGCACGACGCCGACCGGCAGTTCTTATTTCGTCGGCCTCAGCAATTTCGTCACCCTGCTGACCGACGCCGTATGGTCGAAGCCGTTCTGGAATGCGGCCTGGAACAACCTCAAGTTCTTCCTCGTGCATATGCTGGTGCAGAACCCGGTCGGCATCGCCCTCGCCGGCTTGCTGAGCTTGCCCAGCCTGCGCCTGCGCGGCGTCTATCGCACCCTGATCTTTCTTCCCACGATGTTGTCGGTGGTCATCGTCGGCTTCGCCTGGAACCTCATTCTCTCGCCGCTGTGGGGGGTCGCTGAGGGCGCCTTGAGGACGGTCGGCCTCGGTTCGCTGTTTGCGCCTTGGCTCGGCCTGCAATCGAGCGCGCTCATCACGCTGGCGCTGATCTCGGTGTGGCAATTCGTCGGCATTCCGATGATGCTGATCTATGCGGCGCTGCTCAACATACCCGATGAATTCGTCGACGCCGCCCGCGTCGACGGCCTCGGCCATTTCCGTATCTTCCTGCATATCAAACTGCCGCTGGTGGCGCCGACCATCGGCCTGGTCTCGATCCTCACCTTCGTCGCCAATTTCAACGCCTTCGATCTCATCTACGCCGTCAAGGGCGCGCTGGCGGGGCCGAATTTCGCCTCCGACATTCTCGGCACCTTCTTTTATCGCGCCTTCTTCGGCAATCAGTTGCAGCTCGGCGATCCCAACATGGGCGCCGCCGTCGCCAGCGTGATGTTCGTCATCATCCTGGCCGGCGTCTGCGTCTATTTGTTCGCCATCCAGCGGCGCATGATGCGCTACGCTTTCTGAGGGAGCCAAAGGCGTGCGCAACCTCTCCCGCGTCGGCGTCCATGCCGTGCTGATCGCCTACAGCCTGCTGGCGGTGGCGCCGATCCTCATCGTGGTGATGAACTCATTCAAGGCGCGCAACGCCATCTTCGGCGCGCCGCTGTCGCCGCCCAACGCGCAAACCTTCTCGCTGATCGGCTATTCCAAGGTTCTGCTGCGGGCGCAAATCGGCACGTGGTTCGAGAATTCGCTGATCGTCACGCTCGGCGCGATGGCCCTGACGCTGCTGTTCGGCGCGATGGCCGCCTGGGCGCTGACAGAATATCGCTTCCGCTGGACCAACGCGCTGGCGCTTTACATGGCGATCGGCATCATGGCGCCGATCCGCCTCGGCTCCATCGCCATTCTGACGATGATGCGCGCCGCCCATCTCAACGATACGCTGATGGCGCTGATCCTGGTCTATATCGCGCAGGGGTTGCCGATGGCGATCTTCATCCTCAGCGAGTTCATTCAGCAGATCCCGCAGGATTTGCGTGACGCCGCGCGCTGCGACGGCGTGCCGGAGACGCGTATCTTCTTTGAAGTGATCGCGCCGCTGCTGCGCCCGGCGATCGCCACCGTGGCGGTGTTCACCATCGTGCCGATCTGGAACGATCTCTGGTTCCCGCTCATCCTTACCTCAAGCGACAGCACGCATACGATCACGCTCGGCGTGCAGCAGTTCCTCGGCCAGTACATCACCGATTGGAACAGCGTTCTCGCCGCGCTTTCGCTGGCCATTCTGCCGGTGGTGTTCATCTATGTCATCTTCTCGCGCCAGCTCATCAGCGGCCTGACGGCCGGCGCGGTCAAATAGGGGCTTCAACCGATGGCGACGCTCAACATCGCGGGGCTCGATAAAGCCTATGGCGACGCGCGCATCCTGAAAGGCATCGATCTCGATATCGCCGACGGCGAATTCGTGGTGCTGGTCGGCCCCTCTGGCTGCGGCAAATCCACGCTTCTGCGCCTTATCGCCGGGCTCGACGGCGCCACGCGCGGCGATATCCGCATCGGGCCGAAGCGCGTCAACGATCTGGAGCCGGCGGCGCGCAAGATCGCCATGGTGTTCCAATCCTATGCGCTCTATCCGCATATGAACGTGCGCAAGAACATGACCTTCGGCCTCAAGTTCTCGGGCATGGCCAAGCAAGAGATCGACCGCCGCGTCACCGACGCGGCGCGCATGCTGCAACTGGATTCGCTGCTCGACCGGCGCCCGCGCGATCTCTCTGGCGGCCAGCGCCAGCGCGTCGCCATCGGCCGCGCCATCGTGCGCGAGCCTGACGTGTTCCTGTTCGACGAGCCGCTGTCCAACCTCGACGCGGCGCTGCGCGTCTCCACCCGCGTCGAAATCGCCAAGCTGCATCGCCTGCTCGGCGCGACGATGATCTATGTCACGCACGACCAGACCGAGGCGATGACGCTCGCCGACCGCATCGTGGTGATGAACCAGGGCGAAATCGCCCAGGTCGGCCGGCCGCTCGATCTCTATTACACGCCCGCTAATCTGTTCGTCGCCGGCTTCATCGGCTCGCCGGCGATGAATATTTTCGACGTCACGGTGAAGTCGCCGACGCGGCTTGGCGGCCCGGGACTCGGCGATTTGGAGATAGCGGGCGCGAATCTGACCCCCGGCGCGGCGCTGAAGCTCGGCGTGCGGCCGGAGCATCTGCGCTGGGGCGCCGAAGGCCCGCTGCGGCTGACGGCGACCCTGGAGTTGATCGAACGGCTCGGCGAAATCTCCTACGCCTACGCCCGCACCGGCGACGGCCAGTCGATCATCGCGGAATTGCGCGGCCGCGAAACGCCTGCGATCGGCGCCAGCGCCAGCTTCGGCGCCGACGCGCAGGATTTGCACCTGTTCGACGCTGCGGGGCGGCGGCTCAACCCCGCAGCTTGAAGCGCTGGATCTTGCCGGTCGCCGTCTTCGGCAGATCTTCGCAAAACTCGACGACACGCGGATATTTCCACATGCCGACTTGAGCTTTGACGTGCGCCTGCAACGCCGGGACCAGGCCCTCTGTGGAAGCGCCGGGCTTCAGTACGACATAGGCTTTCGGCTTTTCCAGCCCGTCGGCGTCGCGCATCGAAACCACAGCCGCCTCCAGCACGCTGGCGTGCGCGATCAACGCTTGCTCGACTTCAAACGGCGAGACCCAGACGCCGCTGACCTTGAACATGTCGTCGGTGCGGCCGCAGTAGCGGTAGCGCCCGCCGGCGAGCTTCTCATATTTGTCGCCGGTGCGCGTCCAGTGGCCCTCGAAGGTGGCGCGGCTCTGGGCGCGGCGGCCGAAATAATCCATCGCGGCGGAGTCGCCCTTGACCAGCAATTCCCCGATCGCGCCCTCGGCGACCTCCGCGCCGCTCTCGTCGACCAGCCGCAGTTCGTAGCCGGGCACAGCGGCGCCCGAGGCGCCATAAGTGACTTCGCCCGGCCGGTTGGAGAGGAAGATGTGCAGCATCTCGGTCGAGCCGACGCCGTCGAGAATCTCGCAGCCGGCAAGCCGCGCCCATTTCGCGCCGACCTCCGCCGGCAGCGCTTCGCCGGCCGAGATGCAGCGCCGCAGCGTGTGTTCGATCTTCGCCGCGCCGGCCTCCAACTTGGCGTCGAGCGCGGCGTAGAGCGTCGGCACGACGCAGAACACGTTCGGGCGGAATTTGGCGAACACCTCGAACACCGCGTCGGGCGTCGGCCGCCCGGCGTAGAGCACCGAGGTCGCGCCGACCGACATCGGAAAGGTCATGGCGTTGCCGAGGCCATAGGCGAAGAACAGTTTCGCGGCCGAGAACACGAGGTCGTCGGGCTGAATGCCAAGCACCTGCGCGCCATAAGTGTCGGCGGTGTATTTGAGGCTGGCGTGGGCGTGGCGGACGCCCTTCGGCTGGCCGGTGGAGCCGGAGGAATAGAGCCAGAAGGCGCATTCGTCGGGCGAGGCGGGCGCGGTCGGGCGCGGCGCGCTGGCTTCGAGTTCGGCGGCGAAGTCGAGCATCCCCTGCGGCGCGTCGCCGCCGGCGACGAATACGGCGCTGAGATGCGGGCTCTGCGAAAGCAGCGGCGCGACGACCGGCAGCAGTTCCTTGGAAACAATGAGCGCGCGGGCGCGGGAATCGTCGAGGATCTCCCGGTAAAGCTCGCTCGACAGCAGCGTGTTGAGCGGCGTCGGCGCAACGCCGGCTTTGATCGCGCCCCAGAACGCCGTCGGCAAATCGATGGTGTCGGTCATCAATAACGCGACGCGGTTCTCGCGCTCGACGCCGTGGCGGGCGAGCATGGCGGCGACGCGGCCGGAGCGCTCGCCAAGCTCGCCATAAGTCAGCGTGCGCCCGGCGCCGCCGGCCTCGCGGAACACCGGATGATCGCGGCGGGGCCCCTCGGCGTGGCGGTCGACGAAATAGGCGGCGGCGTTGCCCGTGGTCTCGAACATGCGTCCTCCCGATGTTAACCGAGTTCCCGTACTTATCGGCCGGCTATAGCACCGTGCGCCTCGGAACGCCCGCGTTCCACTCGCAAATTTGTCGCATTGCGTTTATAGGCGGCGCGCGATCCAGCACCGGCATGCCGCCGCCTCCGAGGAGCATTCATGTCCTTTTCCGCCGCCGCGAGCCGTATTGCGCTCGCCACCGTTCTCGCTCTAGCGGCGTCGTTCGCCGTCGCGGCGACCAAGACGCTCGCCACCGTCGATGGCCAGCCGATCACCGACCAGGACGTCAGCGAGGCGCTGTCCGACATCGGCCAAGGCCTGCCGCAGGGTATGGACGAGGCGGGAAAGCGCAAATACGCGCTCGACTATCTCATCGACCTCAAGCTCGTCGCCAAGAAGGGGCTCGCCGACAAGGTGGAAGACGATCCCGATTTCCAGCGCAAACTCGCCTATTACCACGACAAACTGGCGATGGAGGAAGTGCTGGGCAAGGCCGCCAAGGCCGCCGACACCGACAAGGCCGAGCACGAGGCCTATGACGCCGCCGCCAAGGCACAGCCGCCGCAAGAGGAGATCCACGCCCGCCATATCCTGCTGCCCACCGAGGCTGCGGCAAAGGCGGCGCTGGCGCGGGTGAAGGCCGGCGAGGATTTCGGCAAGGTCGCCACCGAACTGTCGAAGGACCCGTCGGCAAAGGGCGGCGATCTCGGCTGGTTCACCAAGGACCGCATGGTGCCGGAATTCGCCGAGGCGGCGTTCAAGCTGAAGAAGGGCGAGATCTCCGAGCCGGTGAAGACGCAGTTCGGCTGGCACATCATTCAGGTCGAGGACACCCGGATGAAGACCTTCCCTCCCTTCGACCAGGTGAAGGAGCAGGCCTCGCACTACGTCCAGCAGAAGGCGCAGGCCGATATCGTGCAGCAATTGCGCAAGGACGCCAAGATCGAGCGCTTCGACGAGGCCCCGGCGAAGCCCGCCGCCACCGCGCCCGCCGCGCCGGCGGCGACGCCCGCCACGCCGGCGAAATAACGCCCGCCGCGCCGGCGCTGCCGCCCGAGACGTTCTTGTCTACGCGGCGGGCGCATGCCATGTTGCCTGAAGCCGCCGGGCAAGAGCGGCGGCAAGGGACGGAAGAGGCGTTGTTGTTTTGTGAAACTGCAAGTTGCGGCGGCCCGTCGAAGCGGGGCCGCCATGCGCGATGATGCACATGCGCAATGATGAACATGCGCGCTGACGGAGTCGCCGGCGGCGCGCCGCTCATCCGCCTGCGCGGCGTAAACAAGGCTTTCAAGAGCGGAACGGTGGCGTTGCAGGATGTCGATCTCGACATCCGCGACGGCGAGTTCTTCACACTGCTCGGCCCCTCCGGCTGCGGCAAGTCGACGGTGCTGCGCATCGTCGCCAGCCTCACCGCCTGTACCGGCGGCAAGGTGTTATGGCGCGATCAGCCGAGCCTCGGCTTCGTGTTTCAGGAACCGACGCTGGCGCCGTGGTCGGACGTGTTCGACAACGTCTGGCTGCCGCTGCGACTGAAGGGCGTGTCGCGCGCCAAGGCCGATCAGAATGTACGCGGCGCGCTCGCCAGCGTCGGCCTCGGCGGCTTCGAGCGCGCCTATCCGCGCGAATTGTCGGGCGGCATGAAGATGCGGGTGTCGATCGCCCGCGCGCTGGTGCTGAAGCCGGCGGTGCTGCTGATGGACGAGCCTTTCGCCGCGCTCGACGAAATCACCCGCGCCAAGCTCAACGACGACTTGTTGACGCTGCGCGCCGCGATCGGCGCGACCATCGTGTTCGTCACCCATTCCGTCTTCGAGAGCGTGTTTCTGTCGACGCGCATCTGCGTCATGGCGCCGCGGCCAGGCCGCGTGTGGGCGGAGATCGAGATCGATCCGCTGGCGGTGCGCGACGAGGATTTCCGCCTCAGTCCCTATTACGCCGAGCGCGTGCGCGAGGTTTCGGCCGCGTTGCACGCGGCAATGGGCGGGGCGACATGCGCATGACCACATCCTCGAAGGGAACGCCGGCGTGACCCGCGAGACCGTCGAAGATTATCTGTTTCCGACGCTGATGCTGGTCATCGCGATCCTGGCGTGGGAAGCCTACGTCCGCATCAATCACGTGCCGTCTTTCCTGTTGCCGGCGCCGAGCGTGGTGATCGTCACGCTGATCCGGGATTGGTCGACGCTCGGCGCCTCGCTACTGGTGACGGTGACGACGACGTTCGAGGCGCTGCTGGCGGCGATCTTGGGCGGCGTCGCGCTGGCGTTGATGTTCCACTTGTGGCGGCCGCTGGAGCGGGCGTTCTTTCCGTTCGCCGTCGTCATGCAGGTGACGCCGGTGATCTCGATCGCGCCGCTGCTGCTGGTCTATCTGTCCTCGAGCGCGGCGGTGTTGGTGTGCGCGTTCCTGGTGGCGTTCTTTCCGATCCTGTCCAACACCGCGCTCGGCCTCGCCTCGGCCGATCACAACCTGATCGACCTGTTCGAGCTTTACGGCGCATCGCCGTGGAAGCAACTTTGGCTGTTGCGGCTACCGTCGGCGCTGCCGTATTTTCTCGGCGGTTTGCGCATCGGCGGCGGACTGGCGCTGGTCGGCGCGATAGTCGCCGAGATCGCCGCCGGCTCGGCGGGGTCCGGTTCGGGGCTCGCCTACCGGATCGTCGAATCCGGTTTCCGGCTCGAAATTCCCCGCATGTTCGCGGCGCTGTTCCTCATCTCGATAACAGGCATCCTGATCTTTCTGTTTTTCACGGGGTTGTCGTGGCTGCTGCTGCATCGCTGGCACGACAGCATGCGCGCGCGGGAGCGCTAGCGGTTCAAATCTGACGCTCGGCGCGCGGTCGCCGGTCGCTTGCGATGCCCGCCTTCGACCCTTTGCGGAACAGCCGCAATTGCCGCCAACTCCCTCGTGCCGAGGCGCCTAGCGAAACGAAGCCTCGAAGCCCACTCGGTTCACGCCGGCGTTTCCGCAAGGTCGCGCCGCAGGCTGGCGCGCATGGCGGCGCGAGCTGGAGCGTGCTTCGTCCGTTCCCTCGCGCGGCGGCGTGCTCCCGGGGCGCCTCTGGCCACAACCGTTGCTGAGCGTTGGGACCGCCGCCGTTGTCGCGCACGACCGTACAGTCGGTTGATCGACCGTCGCACGAACAAGGCAGGTTACCGTGACCGTAATCATCTGTGGAGTCGATGTCGCATCGAAAAAACTGGACGCCCGGATCGGCCGCGAGGGGCCGTTCGAGACGTTCGACAACGACGCCGCGGGCGTCAGCGCGCTGGCTGCGTTCTGTCGCCAGCACGGCGCGTTGCTGGTCGTCATGGAAGCGGCAGGAGGCTACGAACGCCAGGCGTTCGCGCCGCTCTGGGGCCTCGGCCTCAAGGCGGCTATCGTCAACCCGCGCAATGTCCGGGATTTCGCCAAAGCTATGGGATGGCTGGAAAAAACCGACAAGATCGACGCCGGGGCGATCGCCTGGTACGGCGAGGTCCGGCAGATCAAGCCGACGCCTCTGGCCAGCCCGACGCAACAGCGGCTGAGCGCGCTCGTGATCCGGCTCGGCCAATTGACGACCCTGCGCACGGCGCAAAACCAGCAGCGCCGAGGGGTCACGGACGCCTCGGTGTTGTCGACGATCTCGGCGATTCCAGCCGTGACCGCCCGTCAGATCCGCGTCTTGGAGATCGAGATCGCGCAAGAGATCGCCGCAGACCCCTTGTGGAAGAAGCTCGACGCGACTTTCCGCTCCCTCAAAGGCGTGGCCGACCGCACCGTGGCGCGCCTCATGGCCCGGCTGCCCGAGATCGGATTGATTTCGGGAAAGGCGATCGCCAAGCTCGTCGGGTTGGCGCCGATCGCCAGGGACAGCGGGACTTCCCATGGCAAACGGGCCATTCGCGGCGGACGCGAGGACGTTCGGGCGATCTTGTTCGTCGTCGCCGACATCGTACGAAAGTTCGATCCGGACTTCCCCCGGTTCCGCGACCGGCTTCTCGCCGCCGGCAAGCCCAAGATGGTCGTTCGCATCGCGCTCGCCCACAAGCTGCTGGTGCGTCTCAACGCCAAGGCGCGCGAGGCGCGCGCCGAATTCGCCCGTCAGACGGCCGCGCCCGCCGCCTGACATCGCCGCTGCTGACCGGGCGACACGTCCTTGCGCCCTGCGCGCGCGTCGAGGCCGCGCTGCGCGAGCTTCGACGCGCGCGCATGGCGCAAAACGCGCCGAAAACAAACTTGACAAAGCAGACAGTCGCTCAG
>DATNDU010000011.1:0-32761 GCA_035606915.1 Roseiarcus sp.
GCGCAAGGCCAAGGTCAACGCGGTCGGCGTCATCGGCATCGTCGAGAACATGCCGGGCGGCGGCGCCTACCGGCCTGGCGACATTCTCAAATCGATGTCGGGCCAGACGATCGAGGTCATCAATACCGACGCCGAGGGCCGGCTGGTGCTCGCCGACGCGCTATGGTGGACGAAAGAGAACGTCAAGCCGAAGTTCATGGTCAATCTGGCGACGCTGACCGGCGCCATCCTGGTGGCGCTCGGGGTCGAGAACGCCGGCCTGTTCTCCAACGACGACGAATTGTCGTCGCGGCTCGCCGAGGCCGGCAAGGCGACAGGCGAGACCGTCTGGCGCATGCCGATGGGGCCGGCTTACGACAAACTCATCGATTCACGCTTCGCCGACATGAAAAATTCCGGCGGCCGCCATGCGGGCTCCATAACCGCGGCGCATTTTCTCAAGCGATTCGTGGGCGACACGCCTTGGGCGCATCTCGACATCGCCGGCACGGCGATGTCCTCGCCGGCCACGGACATCAACACGTCCTGGGCCTCGGGTTGGGGAGTGAGGTTGCTCGACCGGCTGGTCGCCGACCATTACGAGGAGCGCTGAGCAGGATTTCCGAAAAGTGGATGCCGGTTTTCGGACAAAAATCCTGCTCAACAAAGACTCCTAAGCAGGTTTGCGTGGACGAAGCCACGCGAGCCTGCTTAGGCGCCCTGACGAGGACGAAATGAAGAGCATGGGCTGGGCCGCCATTCTGGCGGCGGGGCTGATTCTTACGCTCGCGTCGCCGGCCGCCGCGTTGCCGGGCTGCGAGGCGTTCTTGCAGCGGATGCGCGCCGACGGCGGCGATATCGGGCTCGAATATTCGCGCGCCGTCGTCGTCTCGCGCGTGCATACGACGCGCGCCAGCTACGACGTCATGACCCGCTCCGACGTCGACGGCACGCTCGTCTGCCAGGGCGATCAGTTCTTGCGCTTCGAGGCGCACGCGCTGGAGCCGATGCGCGGCAAGGCGGCCGAGGGCTTCGAACGTCTACAGCAACTGGCGATGAAGTCGGCGCTCGGCTGGGACGGCTCGAAGGCGAAATCCGAATCGCGCGGGCTCTCCGGCGAGGCGCGCGATTATCTGGCGGCCTCGCGCCAGCGCGGCGATGTTTATATCGCCGGCAAGACCGAGCGCCACGAACCCGGTGGCATCGGCATCGGCATGATCTTCACCGAGATCGACCGCTCCTTCGTCATCGTCGCGGAGGAGTGAACTGCCGGAATTCCGCTTCCACCACCTCGAACGCGCCCGCCTCGACGCCGCGCTGCCCGACCTGTTGGAGGCGGCGCTCGGCGAGGGCCAGCGCGTCGTCGTGCAGACCTCCGACGCAGCCGCGCGCGACGCGCTCAACCAGCGCCTGTGGACCTATCGCGAGGACAGTTTTCTTGCCCACGGCGGCCCCGGCGACGGCGATGCCGCGACGCAGCCGATCTTCCTGACCGAGACCGACGAGACGCCGAACGGCGCCCGCCTGCGCGTGCTGCTCGCTCCTGCGGACGCGCCGCGATTCGTGGCGGACGCGGCCGAGCGGGTGATCGTGCTATTCGAGGCGCGCGACGAGGCGGCGATGGCAGCGGCGCGCGCCGCCTGGAAGGCGCTGCGCGATGCTGGCGCTGCGACGAGCTACTGGCGCGAGGGCGACGAGGGCGCCTGGGTGAAGGTGCGCTGAGGCGCGCCTTCACCCAGGCGCCTTGCCCAGCGACGGGAGTAGTCTCGAAACGAAAACGGCGACCCTTCGGGGCCGCCGCGAAACTATGGTGCGGTCAAGAGGACTCGAACCTCCACTCCGGTTAAAGAACTAGCACCTCAAGCTAGCGCGTCTACCAATTCCGCCATGACCGCATCGCTCAAGAGCGAACCCTCAGCGAGAGGAGCGCCGTCTAACAAATCGAAACGGCGGTGACAAGCGTCCCAGACCGTTCATTTGCAGCCGTTCTCCGCACACGCCGCGCGCCAATGGCGCGCCGCGAAAAGCAAGCTTATTCGGCCGCGTCAGTACGAACCGGAGGG
Source organism: Roseiarcus sp. (assembly GCA_035606915.1). Taxonomy (GTDB): domain Bacteria; phylum Pseudomonadota; class Alphaproteobacteria; order Rhizobiales; family Beijerinckiaceae; genus Roseiarcus. The sequence continues at coordinate 2,043 of DATNDU010000011.1, forward strand.
TCACCGGGCATCACCGGCTTGCGCCGCGCCGGATCGGGCAGCTTCTTCTTCGGCGCCGCGATCAGACCTTCGCGGATCATCTGTTTGCGGGCCAACTTGCGGGCACGGCGAATCGCCTCGCCCTTGCGCCGGGCGGCCTCCTCGGAGGGCTTCTCGTAATGGCGTTTGCGCTTCAGTTCACGAAACACGCCTTCGCGCTGCAATTTCTTTTTCAGGACGCGAAGCGCCTGTTCGACATTGTTATCGCGAACGAGAACCTGCAAAGCTTGGTCTCCTTTGGGAACGCAGACAAGCGCGCCGAGCCCTGAGAGACGGCGCCAACGTTCCTGGTCGAGCGTCAAAAGGCGCAGCCGATCCCACTTGCTCACGGTGGGTCAAGCGTTGTCTCAGGCTTGGCGCGGACGGCGGTTGCGGCCCATTCGACAAGGAAAGCGGGACCACAAAAAAAATTGCGACTCCGATCAGGTCGGAGTCGCGCGCTGTGCCGAACGTCGCCAGTTCATCCGTGGTCGACGCGCGGCGGGCGTTATGTTCAGGCGGCCGCGAGCTTTTCCGCGGAGGTCTTGCCAGTGCGGCGGTCGGCTTGGAGCTCGAAGCTCACGCGCTGACCTTCATTGAGGCTGCGCATGCCGGCGCGCTCGACGGCGCTGATGTGAACGAAGACGTCAGCGCCTCCGTCCTCAGGCTGAATAAAACCAAATCCTTTGGTCGCATTGAACCACTTAACGGTTCCGATTTTCATACTTAGTCCCTTCCGCGCAAGCGCGGTCGTAGAGCGCCCTGCGGCGCATCGCCTCAATTTCATCGATGTTCAGAAAGATTCTCGCAAGCGCGCCCACTTAGCGCGCACTTCAAGGTCCTTGGCCGAAACTCGACTTCGCATATTTGGCTTACAAATACGACTTTTTCAAGATCGGCGTCGCCGCCTCATTCCGGGCCATCGCCGGGTTCGCCGGCCTGCACGTCAACGACGCCGTCGATTTCGCTGAGACGGGCGACCAGCCTGGCGATCGATTTGACGCCGCGAAGCTCCACCAGCAGCGCCACCACGCCCTTCGCCGGGGCCGCGAAGCCCTCCGCCGCCGGTTCGTCGTCCTCGCCCTTGCCGTGCGCCTTGCCGCTCTGAAAGCCTGAGCGGTTCTGGCCGCCCTTGTCGGCGACGACCCGCAGCCGGGTGACGGCGAGGTCTTGCTGCGTGCATACCGCCAGCACATCGCGCAGAACGCCGCGGCCGTCCCAATAGGAGATGCGCAGCGCCGTGCGCGCCCAGCGCGACCGCGGCAGCCGCCGCTCGACGGCCGGCAGCACGCCGACGACGATGAAATGACCGGCCATCGTCGCCAGCGCCAGAATTGGCAACCCGGCGCCGCAAGCCATGCCGATCGCCGCCGCCAGCCACACCGTCGCCGCCGTGGTCAACCCGCGCACCACGTCCTTGCGCACGAAGATGACGCCGCCGCCGATGAAGCCGATGCCCGACACGATCTGCGCCGCGATCCGCGACGGATCGAGGACGACGCGGCCCGGCTCAAGGATATCGGTGAAGCCGTATTTGGAGATCAGCATAATCAGCGCCGACGACAGGCCGACCAGCGTGTAGGTGCGCAGGCCGGCGCTCTTCTGGCGAAACTCGCGCTCCAGCCCGATCAGCGCCGACAACACGAAGGCGAGCCCGAGTTCGCCAAGCTGAAGCCAGGACTGCCCGGCCGGCTCGCCGAAAAGCGCGGCCAGGGCGGCGCCCACCGACCCGCTCATAGGGCGCTCAATCCACCCCCAGCGACTTCAGCTTGCGGTGCAGCGCCGAACGCTCCATGCCGATAAACTCGGCGGTGCGCGAGATGTTGCCGCCGAAGCGGTTGATCTGCGCCACCAGATATTCGCGCTCGAACACCTCGCGCGCCTCGCGCAGCGCCAGGCTCATCAGCTTTTCGCCGCCGACGCCGCTCGGCACCGCCGGCACCAGCGCGCCGATCTCGCTCGGCAGCATGTCGGCGGTGATCTCGACGTCCGGGTCGCCGGCGGCCAGGATCATCAGCCGCTCGATGTTGTTGCGCAACTGGCGGATGTTGCCGGGCCAGTCATGCGATTGCAGCACCGCCATCGCATCCGCGGCGATCGGCCGGGGCGGGGCGCCCATGTCGGCGCTGACGCGCTCCAGGAAATGCTCGATCAGCGCCGGAATGTCGTCGCGCCGCTCGGCGAGCGAGGGCGAGCGGATCGGCACCACCGAAAGGCGATGGAACAGATCCTCGCGGAAATGCCCGTCGGTGATCGCCTGTGCGAGGTCGCGGCTGGTCGAGGAGATGATGCGCACGTCGACCTGCACGGGGCTGGCGCCGCCGACGCGCTTGAAGCTCTGATCGACCAGCACGCGCAAGATTTTGGCCTGCGTCTCCGCCGGCATGTCGGCGATCTCGTCGAGATAGAGCGTGCCGCCGTGCGCCTCTTCGAGCGCGCCGACGCGGCGCGGCCGGTCGGGCAGCGCCTCGACGCCGAACAACTCCGCCTCCATGCCCTCCGGCGTGATCGCCGGGGCGTTGACGACGACGAAGGGCGCATCGGCGCGCGCGGAATGGGCGTGGATCATGCGCGCCGTCATCTCCTTGCCGGAGCCGGCGGGGCCGGAGATCAGCACGCGCGAATTGGCGGGGCCGACGCGCTCGATCAGCCGGCGCAGGTTCGCCACCGCCGAGGACGTGCCGATGAGCTTCAATTCAGCCCCCGCCTTCGAGCGCAATTCGCTGACCTCGCGCCGCAGCCGCGAGGTCTCCAACGCGCGCTCGACGACCAGGATCAGCCGGTCGGCCTTGAACGGCTTCTCGATGAAGTCATAGGCGCCGATCTTGATGGCGGTGACGGCGGTTTCGATGTTGCCGTGGCCGGAGATCATCACCACCGGCACGCTCACATGCTGCTGCTTCAGCACTTCGAGCAATTGCAGACCGTCGAGTTTGGAGCCCTGCATCCAGATGTCGAGCAGCACCAGATGCGGCCGGCGCGCCGCGATGGCGGCGATCGCCTCGTCGGAATTGCGCGCCATGCGCGCCTTGTGGCCCTCGTCCTCCAGGATTCCGGCGACCAGTTCGCGGATGTCGTCTTCGTCATCGACGATGAGAATGTCAGCGGCCATATCGTCAACTCTTGGCTTGAGGAACGGGTAGCGCTGCGCGCAGAGGCAGGAACATCGCCACCTGCGCCCCGCGCCCGCCGTCGGGTCGTTCGAGGCCGTCGAGCAGTTCGACGCCGCCCTGGTGGTCTTCAAAGATTTTCAGCACGATCGGCAGGCCGAGGCCGGTGCCCTCGGCGCGCGTCGTCACATAGGGTTCGGTCAGCTTGCGCCGGTCCTGGGTCGGGAAGCCCTTGCCGTTGTCGCTGACGCAGATGCGCACGCGCCCCTCGCTATCGGCGGAAAGCGAAACGAAGACGCGGCCCTTGAGGTTGGGATCGGCAAGCGCGTCAATGCCTTCGCCCGCGTTCTTGAGAATGTTGGTCATCGCCTGCGAGATCAGCCGGCGATCGAATTCGACCACCAGCGGCTCGCTCGGCAGTTCGCTTTCGAACTCGATGTCCGCCCGCCCGACGCGAGCCAGGAACAGCGCCTGGCGCACGCAATCGGCGAGATCGTCGCGCATCAGCCGGGCGCGCGGCATGCGGGCGAAATTCGAGAACTCGTCGACCATGCGCTTGATGTCGTCGACCTGGCGGATGATGGTGTCGGTGCATTGGTCGAAGATCTCCTTGCCCTCGACGATGTGGCGGCCGTAGCGCCGCTTCAACCGCTCGGCGGAGAGTTGGATCGGGGTCAGCGGGTTCTTGATCTCATGCGCGATGCGGCGGGCGACGTCCGCCCAGGCCGAGGAGCGCTGGGCGTTGACGAGATCGGTGATGTCGTCGAGCGTGATGACGCGGCCGAGGTCGGGCCGGCCCGGGTCGCCGGTGACGCGCACATTGATGAGCCGCTCGCGCCCGCCCGCCGAAAACGTCGCCTGCGCCTGATGCGCGCGCGCCCGCGAGCCCGAAGCGTCGGCGAGAATCGGTTGCAGCGGCGGGAACGCCTCGCTGATCGCGCGCCCCATCAGCGCGCCGGCGTCGGCGCCCAGCAGCTTCTCCGAGGCGGCGTTGCAGACCACCACCTTATCGTGCTTGTCGAGCCCGACGATGCCCGCCGGCACGCCCGCCAGCGCCGCCTCGATGAAGGCGCGGCGCTCCTCGTTGAGCAGATTGGCTTCGATCAGGCTGGTGCGCTGCCGGCGCAATTCGTTGGTCATGGTGTTGAAGCTCTCGCCGAGATGGGCGAGATCGCCTTCGGACTTGCGCGTCGGCACGCGCACCGAGAAATCGCCGGAAGCCACCGATTCGGCGGCGCGCACGAGCCGACGGATCGGGCTGACGAGGCGGTTGGCGACGGTCATGCCGGTCCACACCGCCGAAATCAGCAGCGACAACGACAGCATGATGAACACGGAGGCGAAACCGAGTTCGATGTTGCGCCGGTGGGCCTCGAAATTGGCGAAGGCGGCGGTCACTTGCAGCGCATCGCGGCCGACCCGGTCGGCGATCGGGTCGATGGCGCGGCCGGCATAGAAGAAGGAATCCGGCAGCGCCTCAATCGGACGCAGCGCGATGAAAGAGCCGCCGTTGGCGAGCATGCCGCAGAACGGCTGCTTGGCGCGCGCGTCGGCAAAATCGCGCGCGCTGGGCTTGGCGATCAGCCGAATGTCCGAGCCGGACGAGACGATCGTCGTCTGCCCGTCGGTGGTGACGATGGCGGCGACGGCGAAGTTGAGGGCGCGGGCGCGCTGGTTGAGATAATTCTGAAACCCCGTGCGATCGCTCTTCAACAGCGTCGCCGCGTTGGAGAGATCGCCTGCCGTAAGCTCGGCGTCGCGCAACAGCGCCTGGCAATGCGATTCGCGGTAGAGCTGCGACGACGCCCCGGATTCGTTGATGAAGGCCGAGACATTGCGCATGAACGCCGGGTTGATCGCCCACTCGACCGATACCGTGGCGATCACGGCGGTGAACAGCGCCGGAATCGCCGCCACCAGCGAGAACAGCAGGACGAGACGGGTGTGCAGGCGCGAGCCTGCGCGCGTGATCTTGCGCGCCGCGCGCAGCTTCAGCGCCTCCAGCACGATGAAGACGAGCAGCACCAGCACGACCAAACCGTCGCCGCCGAGAATGGTGAGCACGACGGCGTTGGTCGGAATGATCGGGGTGAAGCCGGCGAATATGACGAAAGTCGCCATCGCCAGGGCCAGCGCCGCGCCGACCGCCCAGGGTCCGATGCGCCGCGACAGCCAGCTATCCCGCGGCCCCTCGACGAAAACGATCGGCGCGTCGGCGCGCGGAGTTTCAGCTTGCACGCCCGAACCTACCTCCTTGCGAACGCGCCAAGGCCTTGCCGCGCGAGAATGCACGAGGCCCCGCCGCACGCATGCGCGAAAGCTTGTGCTAATTCCGCAACTGTGTTGCCGGATTACGACTAAAGCGGGGCGGTAATATCGCCGCGCCGGCCGATGAAGGCGCGATTGTCCATCGCAATCGCTTCCCGCCCGTGCTGGTTGACGCCCCAGGTGTGCAAAAACACCAACCCCCATTGCGGCCGCTTGGTCTCGCGCTTGGAAACGACGCGGTTGTAATAAGTGACGATGTCGCCGGGGCGGGTCGGGTTAGGCCAGCGCAGGTTCTCGACCCCGGGGGAAACGCCGAGCGGCGGCAGCGCCTCGCCCAGCGCTTGGCGCTCGGCAAGCGCGCGGCTGCGCGCATCGACGATGCAGCGCATGGCGGCGGCGGCGACGTGCCAGCCCGAGGCGCAAAGCCCCTCGAAGATCGAATCCTTCGCCGCCTCCTCGTCGATGTGGAAGCGCTGCGGATCGTATTGGCGCGCGAACGCGACGATCGCCTCGCGGCTGAAGGCGTGCTCGCCCAGCCGGCGCTCTTCGCCGATGACGATGTCCTCGAAAAACGCCATCATGGCGCGATCTCCGGCCGCCGGCGCAGGAACGCCGAGGTTTTCAGCAACAGCGCCGTCTCGCCGTGCTGGTTGTTCACGTCGAATTGAAGCCCGACAATGCCGATCGCCGGGCGCGAACGCGAGGCGCGGGCGGAAAGCGTGGTGCGCCGCACCGTCAGCCGATCGCCGGGCCGCACCGGCTTCTGCCAACGCATCTCCTCGATGCCGGGAGAGCCTTCGCTGGCCGAATCCAAGAGATAAGCGTCGCACATCATGCGCATCAGCATCGCCCCGGTGTGCCAGCCCGAGGCGATGAGTTCGCCGATCTGCGACGCCTTGGCCGCCTCGGCATCGACATGAAACGGCTGCGGGTCCCATTCGGTCGCAAAGGCGACGATCTCCTCGGCGCTGACCAGCGTGTCGCCGAAGACGATCACTTCGCCGACCGGGAAGTCCTCGAAATAGAGCAAAGCGCCGGCCTCTCAGTTGGCGAAGCGGAAATGCATGACGTCGCCATCGCGCACGACATAATCCTTGCCTTCGAGCCGGAACTTGCCGGCCTCGCGCGCCCCGGCCTCGCCCTTGCCGGCGACGTAATCCTCATAGGCGATGGTCTCGGCGCGGATGTAGCCCTTCTCGAAATCGGTGTGGATGACGCCCGCCGCTTTCGGCCCGCGGCTGCCGGCCTCGACCGTCCAGGCGCGCGCCTCTTTCGGCCCGACGGTGAAAAAGGTCACCAGATGCAGCAGCGCGTAGCCGGCGCGGATGACGCGGTTGAGGCCGGGCTCGTCGAGGCCGACGGCCTCCAGGTAATCCTTCTGCTCGTCGCGCGGCAACACCGCGATCTCGCTCTCGATCTTGGCTGAGACCACCACCGCCACCGCGCCCTCGGCCTTGGCGCGCTCGGCGACGCGCGCCGAGAAAGCGTTGCCCTCGCCGGCGGACGCCTCCTCGACATTGCAGACATAGAGCACCGGCTTGGAGGACAGCAGCCCCAGCGAGTTGAACAGCTTGCGCTGCTCGGGCGGGATCGCCGCCGCCCGCGCCGGCCGGCCCTCGCCAAGCTCGGCCAGCGCCGCCGCGGCGAGGTCGTGGAGTTCCTTGGCCTCCTTGTCGCCGCCCTTGGCCTTCTTCTCCAGCGCCACGACGCGGCGCTCCAAGCTATCGAGATCGGCCAGCATCAGCTCGGTCTCGATGGTGTCGATGTCGGAGACGGGATCGATCTTGCCCTCGACATGGGTGATGTCGCCGTCCTCGAAGCAGCGCACGACATGGGCGATGGCGTCGCATTCGCGGATGTTGGCGAGGAACTGGTTGCCCAGGCCCTCGCCCTTCGAGGCGCCGCGCACCAGCCCGGCGATGTCGACGAAGGTGAGCCGCGTCGGGATGATCTCTTTCGAACTGGCGATCGCCGCCAGCGTCTCCAGCCGCGCGTCGGGCACGGCGACGTCGCCGACATTGGGCTCGATGGTGCAGAACGGATAATTGGCGGCCTGCGCCGCCGCAGTCTGCGTCAGCGCGTTGAACAGGGTCGACTTGCCGACATTGGGCAAGCCGACGATGCCGCATTTGAAACCCATGTGCTTTTTCGTCCGGAAAAGGGGAAATGGCGATTCCAGCGAGAAGATTCAGGCCTTCACATTGGAACCGGCGAACGTCCTTTCTCCATTAAGGAGAGAGTCGATTTTCTTTTTCACGTAACCTTCGGAGAGTTTCTTCGCCACGTCCACGAGGGTACCTATGCTAACATCTTTGAAGTCGCGTTTGATCGTCGCCCACACTTCCTTGTTGCGTAGGGCTTCGATGAAACTGTGTCCTTGTGCCGTTAGCCGAAGACGAACAAGCGACCACATAGAGCTACCATCAGCGGCGCGAGCGAGCCCGAAACCAAGCTTCCCGTCGTCACGCGCAACAAATTCCTGATCGTCGAGCAGAGCCAAGTGAAACGCGAATTGGTCCTCGCGATGATCGAGGGCCGCTGCCTTAAAGTCGCTCACATAAAAAACTGGACCTTCAGACGCCTCGAAGGCCTCCAGCATCTTTCTCAGGTAGTCTTGGTCGATTTTCATCGCAGTCCGCTCCGAGAGCGCCATATTCGGCGCCCTCATGCGCGGGGACGAACGAAAACGCAAGCGCGGGCACGCTCTCCGCGATGACGGTCGAGCCGAGCCGATGATTTGAAATAGTTTAGTAGATCAATTAAGAACTAGTGCTTCTGCTTCACTTCGGAGAACTCCCAGCCGAGGTTGACCAGGATGTCCTTGGTGGTGTCGGCCATTCAAAATAGTCCGCTACATGGACTATTTTCCTTGATTTAGTCCACGAAATAGACTATAAGCGACCTATGCCAACGCTCGCTCGCCTCGGGAACATCCAAATCCGCATCTTCGCGGAAGATCATGTCCCGCCGCATTTCCACGTCGTGACCTCCGATGGCGAAGTGATGGTTCGCATCGCCGATCTTCAGGTCCACGAAGGATCAATTGACCGCAAGAGCCTCAGGACCGCTATCGAATGGGCCGCGCAGAACATCGCACTCTTGGAAGCCGAATGGAGTCGCCTCAATGACTGACGAGATCATTACCGTTGGCCGCGCAATCCCTCGCATTGCGAAGGCCGTTCCGCTGGATGGACGTCTGGTCGAGATCACCTGGAAGAATGGCGGTTCCAAGATGGTCGACCTCACCGCTCCGTTTGCCAGCCGGCGAGTGTTCATCCCGCTCCGCGATGACGACGCTCTATTCAGAACTCTCCGCATTTCCGAATATGGAGACGCCCTGGAATGGGATGGTCCCGATTTGGAGTTCCCGGCATCGTGGCTGGACAAACTTCCGGATGTCAATTTTTCGAATGAGGACTTCCGCAAGGCGATGGATACTCTGCATGTGTCCCTCGACGGCATGGCTGCCGATCTCGATCTTTCCAGAAGCCTTATCGCGGAATACCGGAAGGACAAGCGCATCCCTCGTCACGTGGCGCTCGCTACGCGATACCTCCTCGAACTGACCACCGATCCGCTGCGCGCAGCGATGGAACCGGCCGTGAAAGCGCCCCGCAAGAGGGCGTAGCAAAAAGGGCGGCCCGAAAGCCGCCCTTCTGCATCACCTGCCGTGCGTCGCCCTAGCGATCCACGCCGAGCCGTGACAGGATCTCAGCCCGCACGTCTAGCGTTTCATTCGTGCGCGCTATATCGACTGAGCCCAGTGTACCGTCGAGCAGGCTTTTATACTTGCATATGCCCTCGATGACGGGACGTATCACCCCCCCACCGCGAGCCCACCGCCGAATTTTGCCCGCAACTCCGTCTTCAGCAACTTGCCGGTCGCCGTATGCGGCAGGCTGTCGACGAAGATGACGTCGTCCGGCATCCACCACTTGGCGATGCGGGTCGACAGGAATGCGAGGATCGAGTCCTTCGTCGGCGCGTGGCCGGGGCGCGGCTGCACGATGAGCAACGGCCGCTCCTGCCAGACCGGATGCGGGATGGCGATCACCGCCGCCTCGAACACGTCCGGGTGGGAAAGGGCGATGTTCTCGACCTCGATCGAGGAGATCCATTCGCCGCCGGACTTGATGACGTCCTTCAGCCGGTCGGTCAGCCGCACATAGCCGTCGGCGTCGATGGCCGCGACGTCGCCGGTGCCGAACCAGCCGTCGGCGTCCAGCACTTGGCCGCCGACGCCCTTGAAATAGCCGGAGATCACCCAGTTGCCGCGCACCTTGAGCTCGCCGACGGCGACGCCGTCGTGCGGCAGCCGCTCGCCATCGTTGCCGAACAGCCCGACATCGATGCCGAACACCTGCCGGCCCTGCTTGATCTGCATGTCGACGAGTTCGGATTGGACGACGCCCTCGTGCTTGGCCAGCGGCGCGCCGGTGGTCGCCAGCGGGCTGGTCTCCGTCATGCCCCAGGCGTGCAGCAGGTAGACGCCGAACAGATCGTGGAACTTCTCCACCGTGGCGCGCGGCGCGGCCGAGCCGCCGCTCGTCACCGTCTTCAATTTGAGCCGCGCCAGGTCTTCCTTGGTCTTGTTCGCCTCGACCCAGGCGATGAAATTGAGCCAGATGGTCGGAACGCCAAGCGCCTTGGTGACGCCCTCGGATTCGATGAGCATGTAGAGGCTTTCCGAATCGAGCTTCGGTCCCGGCAGCACCATCTTGATGCCCGCCATTGCGCCGGAGAACGGCAGGCTCCAGGCGTTGGCGTGGAACAGCGGCACCACCATCAGCACCGAATCGCGGGCGCTCAACGCCAATCCGTCGGCGGCGTTGGCGGCGAAGCCGTGCAGCAGCGTCGAGCGGTGGCTGTAGAGCACGCCCTTCGGATTTCCAGTCGTGCCGGAGGTGTAGCAGAGCGTGCAGGCGGTGTTTTCGTCGAAGCTCGGCCAGACGAAATCCGGCGCCGCGGCGGCCAACAGGTCTTCGTAGCAGATGAGATTTGCAAGCTCGGCCTTCGGCATCTGCTGGCGCTCGCACATCGCGATCCAGCCCTTCACCAGCGGCAGATGCGGGGCGAGCGAGACGACCAACGGCGTGAACACGGGATCGAAGCACACATAGGCGTCTTCGGCGTGGTGCATAATGTACTGGAGTTGCTCGGCGAACAGGCGCGGGTTGACCGTGTGCAGCACGAGCCCGCAACAGGTGACGCCATAGTAGATTTCGAGATGGCGATGGGTGTTCCAGGCCAGCGTGGCGACGCGATCGCCCGGCTGAAGGCCGAGCCCCTTCAGCGCCGCCGCGAGCCGGCGGGCGCGCCCGGCGATCTCGGCGTAGTTGGTGCGAAAGATGATTCCATCGGGGTCGCGCGATACGATCTCGCGATCTCCGTGCAACTGCTCGGCGTAGTTCAGGATTTCAGAAATCAGCAGCGGACGGTTCTGCATCAACCCGAGCATGCCTAACCTCCCTGTCATCGCCGCGCGCCGTTAGCGGGCCTTCGCTCGCGGCAGACTGAACCTTTGGACGGGCTTGCGCAATCTAAGTTCGCGGGAAAACACTGGCTATCGCCAACTCGTCGCGATAGGTTACATGTAACTATCCCGGAGGTGTGATCATGGCGCAGACAAGAGGCGCCAAGTCGATACGCGCGAAGGTGCGGGAACACCGCGCCCGATTGCGCGCCCAGGGCCTGCGGCCGATCCAGATTTGGGCGCCCGATGTGCGCTCGCCGTCCTTTCGGTCCGAGGCGCACCAGCAATCGCTGGCGGTAGCGGCCAGCGCTCATGCGAGCGAGGATCAGGCGTTCATCGACGCGGTGTCCGTCGAAGGCGACGAATGAGGCGGGGCGACATCTGGACCGTCTCCGGCGGCAAGGACTACGCGGGCAAGTCGCGCCCCGTTGTCATAGTGCAGGACGACGCCTTCGATGCGACGGAATCGATCACAATCTGCGCCTTCACAACGGACCCGACCGACGCGCCCCTGTTCCGATTGCCGGTGGAGCCGAACGAGCGCAACGGCTTGCGTTCTTCCTCACGGCTGATGGTGGACAAGATCACCACCGTTCCCAGGGCGAAGATCGGCCAGCGGGTCGGTCGGCTGGACGACGAGGACGTGGTCCGGGTCAATCAGGCGGTCCTGGTGTTTCTCGGAATGGCGGGGTCGGCGCGAAGTCCCCGGAAAGGGGAATAACGACGCCGAGACCAAGTATCGTCTGGACGAAAAGCCCCGCGCGTCGCCTATAATGCGGCGACATGCCGCAGGGAGCGCCGCCGCCATGATCGAGGGCCAGTTCAGCCGCACCGCGCTATCCGCCGCCGGCTATCGCGCCGCGCACCAGATCGCCGATGGGGCCAGTATTTTCGTCGATCCGCTCGCCGGCGCCGTGCTCGGCGACGATCTGCCGGCGTTGATGGAGCACAGCGGCGATCCCGCGCTGAAACCTTTGCGGGCGTTCGTGGCGCTGCGCAGCCGCATCGCCGAGGGCGTCGCCTGCAAGGCCATCGCGGAGGGGGCGCGTCAGATCGTGGTGCTTGGCGCCGGGCTCGACACGTTCGCCTGCCGCGTCGCGCCGATCGAGGGCCTGGCCGTCTACGAGGTCGATCATCCCGCCACCCAGGCCGAGAAGCGGCGCCGGCTGGCGCACGCCGGCGTCGTCGCGCCGGCGCATCTGCGTTTCGCGCCGTGCGATTTCGAGCGCCAGGGGCTCGCCGAGGCGCTCGCCGCGGCGGGCTTCGAGCGCAGCGCCCGCGCGGCGTTCCTGTGGCTCGGCGTCACGCCCTATTTGACGCCCGAGGCGGTGGCGACGACGCTGCGCTTCGTCGCTGGCGTCGGCGGCGGGGTCGACGTCGTGTTCGACTACGCCAATCCGCCGGCCTCGATCGACTCGGCCGGTCATCGCCTGTTCCACGAGCGCATGGCCGAGCGCGTCGCAGCCCTTGGCGAAACCTTCCGCAGCTATTTCGACACTGCCGATCTCGCCTGCCGACTCGAAGACATGGGTTTCACCGGCGTCGTCGACCTCGGCCCGCGCGAAATTTCGGCGATGCTCACGCCGGGGGCGCCGGCGCCCGCGAGCGGCAATGGCGGCCATATCGCGCACGCCTATGTCAGGCCCGGGCGGACTTAACGCCTGCGGCGAAATAAGGCTGCCATAGGGTTCGTTTATGGCGGCATTAACCAATGCAATTCAGGATTGACGGCGTCCCGGAGCGAAAGGCCGAAGATGTCGATTATCCTCACATTGCTGGAAATGATGGCCTGCGCGACGGCGGCCGGCGTCAGCAGCTACCTCATCCTGGAGAGCCGGGAAGCGCGCCATTTCTCCTCCGCCAAGGCCGAGGAGCTTTACACGCTCATCGAGACGTTCGATCAGGGGCTTATCGGCCATTTCGGCCAAGCCTGTTCGATGATCGCCGAGGGTTGCCCCTATTCGCCGCACGGCGATGCCAACTGGACGAAGCTGACCGGCGATTCCGCCAAGGCGCGCATGCTCGTCAGCTTCTATTTTCCCTCGCTATGGCCGCAGGTGAAGCGCGCCGACGCTTCGGTCTCGGCCGCTGTCGGGGCGCTCAGGGGCTATCAGGCGAGCCGCTGCGACGAGGAGACGATGATCGCACTCGAACAATCGCTGGTCGAGATGCGCGACACCATGGAATCGCTGAAACACGCCGTGGTGATGACGCATCGCGACGGCGCGCGCCCGGCGACGCGCGCCCGCCGCCCGACCGCTGCGCAGGCGCTGCGCATGGCGGCCTGAAGCCCGGGCGAATTGCATCTGGCACGCGCCATGCTACGGTCGCCGGCGAGAGAGCGGGCCGACGCCGGCCGCTGGGAGTTTGAGGTTTGGCTGCAACGACCGTGTCGGGCCCCGGGTACGCCGAGTCGGCGCGCGCGGAGGCGCGCCCGCCATACTCGCGCGTCTACGCCGCGCTGGATTTGGGCACGAACAATTGCCGCCTGCTCGTCGCGCGGCCCGCGCAGGGCGGCTTCCGCGTCATCGATGCGTTCTCGCGCATCGTCAGGCTCGGCGAGGGTCTAACCCAGAGCGGGCGCCTCAACGAGGCGGCGATCGAGCGCACGCTGGAGGCGTTGCGCATCTGCCGCGACAAAATGCGTACCCGTGGGGTGACGCGGGCGCGGCTGGTGGCGACGGAGGCTTGCCGTTCCGCCAGCAATGGCGCGCAGTTTCTCACTCGCGTGCGCGACAACCTCGGCCTGCATCTGGAGATCGTCGACCGCGAGACCGAGGCCAATCTCGCCGCCGCCGGCTGCGGCGAACTGATCGACGACGACGCCGAGGCGACGCTGCTGTTCGACATCGGCGGCGGCTCCTCCGAGATCGTCTGGATGCGGCGCGGCGCCGACGGCGCGCGGCGCGTCGCGGCCTGGGAATCGCTCAGGCTCGGCGTCGTCTCGCTCGCCGAGACCTTCGGCGGCGACGATGTGACGCCCGAAGTTTTCGACGCCATGGTCGCCCATGTCGACGCCGCGTTGCAGCCCTTCGTCGCCCGGGTGGCCGGCGAGCGACGCTGCGCGCGCTTCCATCTGCTCGGCACCTCCGGCACGGTGACGACGCTCGCCGGCGTCCATCTCGACTTGCCACGCTATGACCGGCGCGCCATCGACGGCTTGTGGCTGTCTTGCGTCGAGATCGACGCCGCCGTCAGCCGCTTGCGCGCGATGAGCTACGCCGAGCGCGCCGCCAATGGCTGCATCGGCGTCGAGCGCGCCGATCTCGTGCTCGCCGGCTGCGCCATCCTGGAGGCGATTCGCGGCCGCTTTCCCGCCGAGCGCATCCGCATCGCCGACCGTGGGCTGCGCGAGGGCATTTTGTCGCAGATGATGCGCGCCGACCGGCTGCCGGCCCAGGGTCGCGCATGAGCCCGAGTCCTGGCGGCTCGAGTCCCGGCGGTTCGGGCCGCGAGGGCGGCCGGGCGCTAAAGACGCGGGTGAAGACCGCCCGCAAGCGCAGCCTGTCCTCGACGCTATGGCTGGAGCGCCAGCTCAACGACCCGTTCGTGGCGCGGGCGAAGCTCGAAGGCTACCGCTCGCGCGCCGCCTACAAGCTGATGGAGATCGACGACAAATACCGCCTGTTGAAGCCGGGCGGGCGCATCGTCGACCTCGGCGCGGCGCCGGGCGGCTGGGCGCAGATCGCCGCCGAGCGGGTCAAATCGCGCGAGGGCAGGGGCCGGGTGATCGGCATCGACCTGTTGGAGATCGAGCCCGTCGCCGGGGCAGAGTTCCGGGTGATGGATTTCCATGACGCTGACGCGCCGAAGCTGCTGCGCGAATGGCTCGGCGGCCTTGCCGACGGGGTGATGTCGGACATGGCCGCCAACGCCACCGGCCACCGCAAGACCGACCATTTGCGCATCATCGACCTTGCCGAACTCGCCGCCGATTTCGCTGGCGACGTGCTCGCGCCCGGCGGTTTTTTCCTCGCCAAGGTATTCCAGGGCGGCTCCGAGGGCGATTTGCTCGTCCGCCTCAAGCGCGATTTCGCCGCCGTGCGCCACCTGAAGCCGAAGGCGAGCCGGGCCGACAGCGCCGAGATGTACGTGCTGGCGAGCGGCTTTCGCGGCCGCTCAGCGGATTATGCCGAGGCCGAGCAGACCTGAGAGAATCAGGAAGATCGCAATGATGTAGTTGAGCAGCCTCGGCACGATGAGGATGAGCACGCCGGCGACCAGCGCGACGATGGGCTGAAGATGGGCGACGCCGAGGGTGAAGCCGCTGATGTGCATGGTCTTCCTTGGATCGTGGCGAGCGGACTTCGCTCGGAGGCCCCTAAAGCGCGCATGATGTGGCATTGTTCGGGCAAATCGCCGTGGCGGCAATTTCCGGATGAGTTTTTTTCGAGAAGTTCCGGTAAAATAGGTCCGCCGTCTTTGCGCTTCGCATTTCGGACGGGATTGCAGGGCCTATGAGCGCGATCTATGGCGGCGAACGGGCATGAGGCGGCTCACGCTTTTCCTGCGGCGCTTCGTGGTGTTCGCCATCGGCGCGGTTTGCGTGTGGCTCATCGCCTTCGTCATTTTCGATGCCGCGGACAACCGCCTTCCGCGGGTGTTGGCCGCCGCCGTCACCTATGGGCTCGGCGCCTATGTCGTTTTGCCGCGCGCGGTGCGTATCGGCCTGCGCGTCCTGAAGCAGGGGCGCGTGCCGAGCTACACCCTGACCGGCGACGGCCTGCCGGGCGATCCCATCAATATCGCGCTCATCGGCTCCTACCGCGACCTCGCGGCGGCCTTTGCGAAAGCTGGCTGGACCGAGGCGGAAAAACTCGGCTTCGCGAGTTCGCTCCGAATGGTCCGGTCGTTCCTGCTCAACCGGCCTTATCCCGACGCGCCGTTCTCGACGCTTTTCCTGTTCGATCGCGGGCAGGATGTCGGCTTTCAACTTCCGATCGGCGACAGCCCGCGCAAACGCCATCATGTACGGTTCTGGGGGCTGCCGGCGCAGCGCGTGCGAACGACGCTTCGCCAACCCGAGTTCTGGCTGGGTTCGATCCGCCCCGCCGACGAGGAGCAGGCGCTTTGGGTCGGCGCCGCGACCCGCGACACCGGCTTCTCGCTGACGCGGCTCACCTTCCAGATCACGCACGCCACCGATTCCGACACTAACGAGGAGCGCGACTTCCTGATGGGGGTTCTCGTCGGCGCCGGCGTCGTCGCCAACGTGCGCGCGCACGAACCCGGCGAGCGCGTTTCGATCGGGCGCGTCAACCACTATCGCACCGACGGCTTCGTCTCCGTGGCCGAGCTTACGGGGGCTGGCGCCTACGCGGACGAGGTGGAGCGCCGACTGATCGAGGGCTGACGCGCCGCTCGGAGCGCCAACCCCGCCCGTAAAACTTCGTCTCGGGCGATGTTGGCGCGTCCAGCCGATAGGTTCCCGATTACTTCGTCAGCGGGCATCCGCTGTCGGCGGCGCTTGGGTAGGCCTTGTCGCCGGGCACCGTGGCCAACAGCTTGTAATAATCCCAATCGCGCTTGCTCTCGGACGGCTTCTTCACTTGGAACAGATAGAGATCCGACACCATGCGGCCATTGGCCTGCACATGGCCGTTCGCGGTGAAAGCGTCATTGACCGGCATCTCCTTCAGCTTCTTCGCCACGGCGTCCGCGTCTTTGGTTCCCGCCGCCTTCACCGCCTTGAGATATTGCAACGTTGCGGAATAGACGCCGGCCTGAACCATGTTCGGCATCCGTCCCGTGCGCTTGTAGAACCGCTCGCCGAAGGCGCGTGTCCTGTCGTTGAGATCCCAATAATAGCTCTCGGTCAGCACCAGTCCCTGCGCCGCCTGGAGGCCGAGGCCATGCACTTCGGCCAAGGTCATCAGCAGCGCCGCCAACCGCTGGCCGCCCGCGACGATGCCGAACTCGGACGCCTGCTTGATTGAATTGACCGTGTCGGCGCCGGCGTTGGCGAGACCGATGATCTTGGCCTTCGAGCTTTGCGCCTGAAGCAGGAAGGACGAGAAGTCGGAGGTGTTGAGCGGCGCCAGCACATGGCCAAGCACCTTGCCCCCCGCGGCTTTGACGACCGTGGTGGTGTCCTTCTCCAGCGCGTGGCCGAAGGCGTAATCGACGGTGAGGAAAAACCAGGTGTCGCCGCCGGTCTTCACCAGCGCGCCGCCGGTCGAGACGGCGAGCGCGTGCGTGTCATAGGCCCAGTGGAAGCCATAGGGCGTGCAGGCGCTGCCGGTGATCGCCGAACTCGCGGCGCCGACGACGATGTCGATTTTCTTCTCCCGCGCGGTGAGTTGCTGCACCGCCAGCGCCACCGACGAAGTCGTCAAGTCGGTAATCATGTCGACGCCTTCCTCGTCGTACCAGCGCCGGGCGATCGTGGTGGCGATATCGGGCTTGTTCTGATGGTCGGCGGAGACGAGCTCGATTTTCTCGCCGAGCACGCTGCCGCCGAAATCCTTGATCGCCATCTTGGCGGCTTCGATCGAGCCCTTGCCGCCGAAATCCGCGTAGACTCCGGATTGATCGTTGAGCACGCCGATCTTTACGCCCTTCGCCCAGGCGTTGACCCCCGTCAGCGCCGCGCAGGCGACCACCGCGACGGATAGCGAACGCACAATTCCGGATTTACCGCCCATGATTTCCTCCCCGCGAGGTTCGCGCGCTTGAGCGCACGACCTCGAACTTTCCGATCGGCCTAACAGTCCTGGCTACGAGACAGTCGAGGGAATCGCCGCTCTAAGGAGCAAAGCCGATCGCCGGCGACTATGCAGCGATCTCGACGCAATTCAAGCCACATGGTCGCTACGCCGATATCCGACCCGCCTGTCGCGCTTCGCAGCGGCGCGTCAAGCTGGAAGCTGACCTCATCGATTCCGCAAGATGCACGTCACCCGCGCCACGTCCGGCGCCGGCTGGTTGGAGGCTTCCGACCAAGACGAAAGGATTTGACCTTGGTGGGCGCACAAGGGCTCGAACCTTGGACCCGCTGATTAAGAGTCAGCTGCTCTACCAACTGAGCTATGCGCCCGTCGCGGAGCGTTCCGCGAAGAGGCCCGCCCCATAGCAAAGGGGCGGGGCCGTGTCCACCCTCCAGGCGCGCTTTAATTGCGCGCCTTGTCGACCAGCTTGTTCTTGCCGATCCATGGCATCATGGCGCGCAGCTTGGCGCCGACCTCCTCGATCGGGTGGGCGTTGACGTGAGCCCGCGTCGCCTTGAACGAGGTCTGGTTGACCTTGTTGTCCAGCATCCAGTCGCGGGTGAATTTGCCGGATTGGATGTCGTTGAGGACGCGCTTCATCTCCGCCTTGGTCGCCGCCGTGATGATGCGCGGGCCGGAGACATATTCGCCATATTCGGCGGTGTTGGAGATCGAATAGTTCATGTTGGCGATGCCGCCCTCATAGATGAGGTCGACGATCAGCTTCACCTCGTGCAAGCACTCGAAATAGGCCATCTCCGGCGCATAGCCGGCTTCCGTCAGCGTCTCGAAGCCGGAGCGGATCAGTTCGACCAGGCCGCCGCACAGTACGACCTGTTCGCCGAACAGGTCGGTCTCGCATTCCTCGCGGAAGCTGGTCTCGATGACGCCGGCGCGGCCGCCGCCAATCGCCGAGGCATAGGAAAGCCCGAGGTCATGGGCGTTGCCGCTGGCGTCCTGATCGATGGCGATCAGGCAGGGCACGCCGCCGCCGCGCTTGTACTCCGAGCGAACCGTATGGCCGGGGCCTTTCGGCGCCACCATCAGCACGTCGAGATCCCCACGCGGCTCGATGAGATTGAAATGCACGTTGAGACCGTGCGCGAACAGCAGCGCCGCGCCGTTCTTCATGTTCGGCGCCAGGTCCTTGTTGTAAATGTCGGCCTGCAACTCGTCCGGCGTCAGCATCATGACGACATCGGCCCATTTGGCGGCCTGCGCCACGCTCATCACCTTGAGGCCCTCGCCCTCGGCCTTCTTGGCCGAGGCCGAGCCCTCGCGCAGCGCCACCGCGACGTCCTTGACGCCGCTGTCGCGCAGGTTGAGGGCGTGCGCGTGGCCCTGGCTGCCGTAGCCGACGACCGCCACCTTCTTGCCCTTGATGAGATTGAGATCGGCGTCGGAATCGTAATAAACGCGCATGATTGGTCCCCGTACTGGCGTTTCCAACCTTTTGGAGGGATGGAGAGGGCGGCCCATCCGCCGCGCCGACTGGGCGCGCGTTTAAGACAAAGGCGGTTGCGGATCAAGCGCGCGCGCCGGGTAGGCAGTCCGCCCGCACACCCCCTGCGAAATGGGGCTGTCGGCAGACCGCATCCGTTCGGTCGGAAATCGACTTAGAACCGACAGGGTTCCGGGAGGGGCAGCAACATATTGATACTGCGTAACATAATCCAATAGTTCTTTATTTGTCCTTGCACCCTTCCGAATTAAGGCTATCCTTTGCGGTCATCAGCTTCGGCAGAGTTTGGCGGCCGGCGCATCAGCATATTCCGTGCGCATATAATTGCCAGCGCCTTGTCGCATTAAGGAAAGCTCAACTTCTGAGAGGTCTTGGCCGCGTCTCTGAATCGATTTTGACGCTGCGCGCCGCACTGATCGCCGCAGAAGTTGAAACCTTTCCCGGCCTCGCTTGGGAGGCTGCCTACTTCTGTTGCTATCTCATGGTCAAACAGGGCGGGGCGCCGCCGAAAGACCTACTCGACCTGATTCCCGACGATTTTGAAACGGTGCTGGACGGCCGCTTCATCGCCAAGAGCAATCTTACCGACGGCAGGCTCTGAGCCTCACCCCCGCGCTCGTCGCCGGCGCCAGCGAGCGCCCCGTAGACCGCCAGGAGCTTATTCCCACAGACGGAGGGAAGCTTGCGAGGCGGTCTCGCTTGAACCCACTGGTCCAGGAACAATTAACGCCCGGAGGTGTTTTCCGAAATATCCAATTGAAGAGAGGGTGCGACTATGAATATGCAAGGGATCACGGGCTCGGCGGCGGCGTTCGCTATTGCGGCGTTGATGTCCGGCGGCGCGGCGCAAGCCGCGATGTCTTCGGCGTTTCATAACGATACTTCGCTCGTGCAGCGGGTAGACTGCGTGGCAGGAGTCCATGTCGGTCCGGTCGGAGGCTGCATTCTGGGCGCCGAACACCACCACCATGACAAGGTGATCGAGCGCCACGCGACGGATGAGGGCTGCCGAACCAAGACCGTCCATCGAAGCGACGACATGGGCAACAGCGAAACTCACACCAAAACCAATTGCGATTAATCCCGCCAAAAGGGCCGCTTCGGCGGCCCTTTTCGCGTGCGGACTCAACCCGTCGACTTCGTCAGCGCCAGCGCGTACAATACGCCGCCTATGCGGCCCTTTGGCGGCCCGTAGACCCACTGGCGCTGCTTGACCCTCGACAGGCTTCGTAGCGGCCCTCGCCGTCGGCGAGAACGCAGACTTTGCTCCGTGGATCTGACGCACGATCGCAGCGCGCAGCCGCGGCATTTCTTTGTCTGCGGACGCTACGGCCTCACGGGGCCTCCAGCTTCTCGTCCTTGGCGGTTCGGTCGCGCGGGCAGAGGGCAGGAGAGACCAGCGCGCCCGGATAAGATCTGCGACCGGAGCCGGCGCCCCGCCCACAAGGATCAGCGGCTCCGCACTCTCGTTGCCGCGATATTCGCCTCGTCAAGGTTCCGATGGTGCGTTATACTGAGACGTTTCTGCGCTATCCATCTGCAATAATGAGACGTTTTTGCGTTAGGCGGCCCCAAGCGGGCGGGAATTCTGAACGAACCATCGCGCGGCTCGCCATTTTGAGGTTTGAAAAAAATGAATGCGCTTGGTTCGAGCGGCTTTCGGCTAATTCTTCTGTCGCCGCACAATCCCGAGAACGTCCGCGCTTGGTCAGGGACTGTCCATTTCGCTTTCCGCGCGCTCAGGAAACTCGATCCCTCCATCGAGGCGGTTAGCGCCGGGCCACTCGACCGCATCGTCGCACTAAGCCAGAAGGTGTCGCGCAAGCTTGGGCTCATCGGGGATTTTCGCCACACCCGCGCGTTCGCTACTCTCGCCAGCCTGATCGCCAGCCTGTCCCTGCGGTTCAAGAACGCCGACGCGATCGTCGCCATAGCGGCCTCGACGCATGTCTATGCGTTGCGCACGCGCCTTCCCGTCGTTTATGTGTCGGACGCCACATTTGCGGCGATCGTCGCCTCCTACCAGGAATTTGCTCAATTCCCGAAATGGCTGCGCGAGGAAGGCGACGCCGTGGAGCGCTCGGCCTTGGCGCGCAGCAGCGCCATCGTATATCCATCCGATTGGGCCAAAGACTCGGCTGTCAAGGACTACGGCGTCTCCCCTGAGAAGATCGCCGTCATGCCGCTGGGCCCCAATTTCGATCGGGAAGCGATCGACCGGTTCAGGACCCGGAAATCGGCGGATTTCGGCTCCGGTGTCCGCCTCCTCTTCGTGGGCATGGAATGGGTGCGCAAAGGCGGTCCAATTGCACTCGAGGTCATGCAAATTCTCGTCTCGCGGGGCATCCGGTGCGAACTCGTCGTTGTGGGAAAAGCGCCTGAGGAGGCGCAAAAGCACGAAGGCGTCCGCTTCATCGGCCCGCTGAATAAGAACGATCATGGGCAGCTCGCGGCGCTATGTGAGATTTATGAGCGGGCGCATTTCCTGGTTCTGCCCACCCGGCAGGAAGCCTTCGGCGTGGTGTTTTCGGAAGCGCAAGCCTTTGGGTGCCCGTCGCTGAGCTACGCCGTGGGAGGCGCGGCCACGGCGGTGAAGGATGGCGTGACCGGATTCGCCTTGCCGCTGGAGGCGTCGGCCAGCGACTTCGCGGACAGAATCTTTTCGCTGGTTCATGATCCAAGAAGATACGAGGAAATGTCTGCAAACTGCCGCGCCCGCTACGAACAGGAAGCAAACTGGGATGTGTGGGCTGCGAAGGTGATGGAGCTTGCGCGCGCGGCGCGGAACGCTCCTGTTTGATCGGAGCGACTAACCGCACGTTGCCGCGTGGTCAGCGGACTTCGGGCCGGCGTCCCTACTGCGCTCAAAGCCAAAACACGCAAGCCGCCGTCCGTCGCAGCGACGACGTGGGCAACGCAGAACCGCGTAGCAGATCCGCTGCGAACAAAGCACAATGGCCGCGCGGGCGGCCATTTTTGCGTGGCGGGGGCTCACCCCGCCGATGTCGTCAGCGCCAGCGCGTGCAACTCGCCGCCCATGCGCCCCTTCAGCGCCCCATAGACCGCCTGGTGCTGCTTGACCTTCGACATCCCCGCGAAAGAGGCGCTCACCACCACAGCCTCGTAATGGTCGCCGTCGTCGGCCAGCGGCCGCACCTCGACGTGGGCGTCGGGCAGGGCTTCGCGGATCATGCGTTCGATTTCGGCGCGCGGCATCGGCATTATTTCATCTCCGGCTCGGCCTCGGCGGCCTCCAATTTCGCGATCACGTCTTTGGCCGGCTCGTGCGAGGAGATCGCTACGCCACCGGTCATGTAAACCGTGCATTTGGCGGGATCGGTGGCGCCGATGGCAATCACCGCGTCGGGACGCACGTAGTTGAAGCCCGCCAGGGCTTTGATCGGCACCAGTTTCAAATTTCGGCTCCCATCAGCGTCGGAAGGAAGCCTTCGCGCGCCTCAGCCAATTGCGCCAGCGGAATCGGCGCCTCGCCGGCGAATATCAACGCCGCGCCGCCGGTGACGCCGATGCGCGTCGCCGCAACCCGCGCCGCCAGCGCGTCGGCGACGATGCCCGACGCCTGCTGCGGGCTCGCCGTCATCACATAACGCGCCTGATCCTCGCCGAACGCCCAGGCTAGGCCTTGGGCGGCGACGTGCGCGCCGATCCCGCAGCCAATCGTCATCTCCGCCAACGCCACCGCGAGCCCGCCATCGGAGACGTCATGCACGGCGCTGACGCGGCTGGCGGCGATCAGCGACGCCACGAACTCGCCGTTGCGGCGCTCGACCGCGAGATCGACCGGCGGCGGTGCGCCATACTCGCGGCCGCAGCAAACTGAGGCGTAAGCGGAGCAGCCGAGCCAGCCGGGGGCGCCGCCGATCAGCAGAATGTCCTCGCCCGCCGCCTTGAACGCGATCGAGGCCGTGCGCGTCACGTCCGCCACCAGCCCGACGCCACCGATCGCCGGCGTCGGCAGGATACCGCGCCCCATCGTCTCGTTGTAGAGCGAGACATTGCCGGAGACGACCGGGAAATCCAAAGCCCGCGCCGCCTCGCCAATGCCGCGGATGCAACCGACGAGTTGACCCATCGCTTCCGGCTTCTCGGGATTGCCGAAATTGAGATTGTCGGTCAACGCCAAGGGCTTCGCGCCGACGGCGATGAGATTGCGCCAAGCCTCCGCGACCGCCTGTTTGCCGCCCTCGAACGGGTCGGCCTCGCAATAAAGCTCGTTGACGTCGGTGGTCAGCGCCAGGCCCTTCGGCCCGTCGCCGAGGCGGATCACCGCGGCGTCGCCGCCGGGCCCCTGCACGGTGTTGCCGAGGATCAGCGAATCGTATTGCTCATAGACCCAGCGCTTGGAGCACAGGTTCGGCGAGCCCAGCAGCCGCAGCAGCGCCTCGCGGATCGAGTTCCCCGGCGCCAGTTCCTCAGCCGCGAGCACCGGCGGCTTCGGCGTCGCGATCCACGGCCGGTCGTAGATCGGCGCCTCGTCGCCAAGCTCTTTGATCGGCAGGTCCGCCTTCACTTCGCCGTGGCGCTTGACGACGAAGCGCTTGCTGTCGGTCAACCGGCCGATGACGGCGAATTGGAGCCCCCATTTGCGGAAGATCGCCTCGGCTTCGGGCTGCTTTTCCGGATGCAGCACCATCAGCATGCGTTCCTGGCTCTCCGACAGCATCATCTCATAAGCGGTCATGCCGGTCTCGCGGCAAGGCAGGTCGTCGAGGTCGAGTTCGACGCCGAGATCGCCCTTGGCCCCCATCTCCACCGCCGAGGAGGTGAGCCCCGCCGCGCCCATGTCCTGGATCGCCACCACCGCGCCGGAGGCCATCAGTTCCAAACACGCTTCGAGCAGCAGCTTCTCGGCGAAGGGATCGCCGACCTGCACGGTCGGCCGCTTCTCCTCGGCGTCCGCCTCGAAGGCGGCCGAGGCCATCGTCGCGCCGTGAATGCCGTCGCGCCCGGTCTTGGAGCCGAGGTAGACGATCGGATTGCCGACGCCCGACGCCTTGGCGTAGAAAATCGCGTCGGCGCGGGCGACGCCGACCGCCATCGCATTGACGAGAATGTTACCGTCGTAGCGCGAATGGAAGGCGACGGAGCCGCCGACCGTTGGCACGCCGAAGGCGTTGCCATAATGGCCGACGCCCGCCACCACCCCCGAGACCAGGTGCGGCGTCTTCGCATGATCCGGCGCGCCGAAACGCAGCAGGTTGAGGCACGCCACCGGCCGCGCCCCCATGGTGAAGACATCGCGCAGGATGCCGCCAACTCCGGTCGCCGCGCCCTGATAGGGCTCGATGAACGAGGGATGATTGTGGCTCTCCATCTTGAACACGCAAGCCTCGCCGTCGCCGATGTCGATGACGCCGGCGTTCTCGCCCGGGCCTTGGATGACCCAGGGCGCCGTGGTCGGCAGGCCGCGCAGATGCCGGCGCGAGGATTTATAGGAGCAATGCTCGTTCCACATCGCCGAGACGATGCCGAGTTCGGTGAAAGAGGGCGTGCGGCCGATCAGGGCGAGAAAGCGCTGGTACTCGTCCGGCTTGAGGCCGTGCGCGATGGCCAGCGCTTCATCGACGACGGGGTCTGGCAGCGGCGCGTCTCCTTATCGCGTTTCGCCCGTCCCATAAGGCAAGCGGGGCGGCGCGGGCAAGCGCGACATCAAAGTCACACTGGGGAAGCAAATACGCCACCGCCGCCCATCAAGGCGCAATTAAGGTGGCCCGGTGTACAAAGAGCGGGTAAATCGACCGAAACGGTGGTCGCCTTTGGAATCGAACTGTGGTGGGGCGAAAGCTATGAATTTTCGATGGAAGTCGATTTTAGCGGCGGTGACGGCGGTAGCGGCGGCGTTTGCGCTGTCGGGGTGTGCGCCGCAAGGGCAGATCGTCGGCATGCACGCGGCGATGACCGGCGATTCCGAGCTTTCAGCCCGCGACAAGAAAATGATGGCGCTGGCCGAGCCGGACGAGTGGACGATCCCGATCATCCGCCACAAAGTCTCCGATCCCACCGGCGAGCCTGCCGGGACCATCGTCATCTACAACAGCCAAAAGCGGCTCTATCTGGTGCTGCCGCACCACGAGGCGATTGAATATCCGGTCGCCGTCGGCGCCGAGGCCTATGGCTGGACCGGCCACGCCAGAGTCGGCCACATGATGGAATGGCCGACCTGGATGCCGACGGCCTCCATCATGTCGCGTTGGCCCGAGTTCAAGGCCTATATCAAACACGGGCCGCTCGAAGGCCGTTGGGACAATCCGCTCGGCGCGCGCGCCCTCTATCTCTACCAGGGCAACAAAGATACGCTGTATCGCATTCATGGCACCAACGAGCCGTCGGAGATCGGCCAGGCGGTGTCATCCGGGTGCATTCGCATGCGTGACCTCGACGTGATCGATCTCTACAAGCGTGTGCATATTGGCACGCCGGTCATTGTGCGAAGCTGATTGAGGGGGCTGACTGGGGCAGGAAGGCCGGCCGCGAACCTCGCGGCCGGCCTTTTTTATGGATCGCGGCCTGATTTCGGCGGCAAGGCTATTCCGCTGGCGCGAAATTCCCTTGCCTCACCAAAGAATTTCTCGCCAGGGTTTACGAGACCTTCGCTGCGAGACCTTCGCTGCGAAGCCCGATCAGGCCGACAGGTCCAGCAGCTCGAAATTGAGATAGCGGGCGCCGCGACGGATCGCCTCGTAGGATTCCGGATCGAGGTCTTTCACTTCGACATCGAGTTCGAATGCGACGGCGGCGAGGCCGATCTCATGATAGAGCCGCGATAGCAGGCGGCTGCGCCCCGCGGGTTTCTCGATGACGTCGGGTATTGCGGATACATCGTGACGCATGACGGCTTCTACTGCACATGAACGACTGGGCCCGCCGAGGAGCCGTTGGGGAAACTTGAATGAGTTCAGTTAAGGGCAGTTTAAGCCTGAGGGTTAATGCGGGTGAAGAAACGCCGCCCGCGCGGCTGAAGGGCGTGCTTTTCGACAAGGACGGCACGTTGATTGACTTCCAACTAACCTGGGGGCCGGCGATCCACGCCGTCATACATGCGCTCGCCAACGGCGATGCGGACAAACTGCGCGCCCAGGCCGAATGTCTGCATTTCGATATCGCGGCGCGCCGCTTCCGCCCGACTTCGCCGATCATCGGCGGCGCCACCTCGCATTACGGCATAGACTGGGCGCGGGCGCTCGGTCGCGACGACTTCGCGGTGCTGCGCGCCGAGATCGACGCCCTCGCCGCCGCCCAATGCCTGCATACGCTGACGCCGGTCGGCGATCCCGCCGACGTGCTCGCCGCGCTGCGGGCGATGGGCCTGAAGACAGGCCTGGCGACCAACGACGCCGAGGCGAGCGCGCGCCGCCATCTCGCCCAACTTGATCTGACGCGGGCGATGGATTTCGTCGCCGGTTACGATTCCGGTCACGGCGCCAAGCCCGCGCCTGGCATGGTCGAGGCCTTCGCGCGCGAGATCGGCGCTGAGGCGCGGCAGGTGGCGCTGGTTGGCGATACCCTGCACGATCTCGAATGCGCGCGCGCGGCGGGGGCGATCGCGGTGGCCGTGCTTTCCGGCGTCGCGACGCGCGACGATCTCGCGCCGCACGCCGATTTCGTGATCGCCGACATCGGGGAATTGCCGGCGCTGGTCGCCGGGTGGGTGTGACGCCTCGCGCCTTCGCTTGACCTTCATTTAACGTATATGTTAAATGACAAACATGGACTCGCTCACCCAGACTTTCGGCGCCCTCGCCGACCCGACGCGGCGCGCCATTCTCGCCCGCCTCGCCACCGGCGAGGCAAATGTCGGCGAGCTTGCGGCGCCGTTCAAGATGTCCTGGCCGGCGGTGTCGCGGCATCTCAAAGTGCTCGAACAGGCCGGTCTCATCGAGCGCAAGGCGAAGGCGCGCTTCCGCGTCTGCGCGCTGAGGGGCGAGCGGCTCGGCGAGGCCGGCGCCTGGATCGCCGAGGTCAAAGACTTTTGGGAGACCGGCTTCGATCGGCTCGACGCCCTTCTGCAAGCCGAGACGCGGACGAAGGAGGATAAGCCATGAGCGTTGAACCGCTGGTGCTCAACCGTCACTTCAAGGCGCCGCCGGAGCGGCTGTTCGCCGCCTTCACCGAGAGGGCGTTGATGCAGGGCTGGTACGGGCCGGCGGGCATGACCGTTCCGCATTGCGAGGTCGATGCGCGGGTCGGCGGCGCCTATCGCATCGAGATGCATGGCGCCGAGGGCAACGTCTCCATCGTCACCGGCGTCTTCCGCGAGATCGAACCGCCGCGCCGCCTCGTCTTCACCTGGGGCTGGCTCAACGGGGCAGGGCGCAACCCCGAGACCGTCGTCTGCCTCACCTTCACTCCGCGCGCCGGCGGCACGGATCTCGAACTGGTGCAGACCGGCTTCGCCAAGGAGGAGTTCCGCCTTGGCCACAACGAGGGTTGGGTTTCAGCGCTCGACGGCCTCGACCCGGCGCTCGCCGGAGCGCC
Source organism: Roseiarcus sp. (assembly GCA_035606915.1). Lineage (GTDB taxonomy): Bacteria > Pseudomonadota > Alphaproteobacteria > Rhizobiales > Beijerinckiaceae > Roseiarcus. The sequence continues at coordinate 29,577 of DATNDU010000011.1, forward strand.
GAAACCGACGCGCGCCGGCCCGATGCTGCTTGGCCATCCGCAGTCGAGCTACACGCGCGCCGCACGCATCGCCTTCGAGGAAAAGGGCGTCGCCTACGAATTCCAGCCCAGCGCGCCGCACTCGCCGGAACTGCTCGACATCCACCCCTGGGGCCGGGCGCCGGGGTTAAGGCTCGGCGCGCGAAAGCTCTACGAGACCAGCGCCATTCTGCGTTATGTCGAGGAGGCTTATCCCGGCCCGGCGCTGATGCCCGCCGATCCGTTCGAGCGCGCCCGCGTCGAGCAATGGATCAGTGCCTTCAACGCCTATCTCGACCGCGCCTTCGTGCGCGACTATGTGCTGGTCTATATCCTCTCCGGCGGCAAACCGGATCGCGCCGGCATCGAATCGGCGCTGCCGACGCTGCGCCAGGGCCTGGCGATCCTCGAACAGGGCTATGAGGGCCGCCAATATCTCGTCGGCGAAGCGCCGAGTCTCGCCGACATCCTCATCTGTCCCGCCCTCGCCGGCCTCGGTCGATTGCCCGAAAGCGCCGCGATGCTGGCCGATTGCCCAAGCGTGCGTCGGGCGCAAGCCGCAATGGCCGCGCGTCCGAGCTTCGCCGCCACACAGCCGCAGTAGCGCCTGCCCCTACATCACGATCACCCGCGTCCCGACCTTGACGCGGCCGTAGAGGTCGATGACATCGGCGTTCATCATCCGGATGCAGCCGGAGGAGAGGTTCTGGCCGATTGTCCACGGCTCGTTGGTGCCGTGGATGCGGTACATCGACGAGCCGAGATAGAGCGCGCGCGCGCCGAGCGGGTTGCCGATGCCGCCGTCCATGTGGCGCGGCAGATCCGGCCGGCGCAACAGCATTTGCGGCGGCGGCGTCCAGCCCGGCCATTCCGCCTTGCGCGAAATCTGCTTGACGCCCGCCCATTCGAAGCCCGGCCGCCCGACGCCGACGCCATAGCGCAGCGCCTTGCCGCCGCCCTCGACGAGATAGAGGTATTTGTTCGGGGTATCGATGACGATCGTGCCGGGGCGCTCGCTGGTCGAATAATCGACTTCCTGGCGGCGGAACCGCGCCGGCGGCCCCGCCTGCGGCCGTTCGTCGGGCGCCAGCGCCGCATAGGCGGCGCCGGCCGGGGCGTAGCCGCCGGCCATCGAATCGGCGGCCCGGGGCGCATAGGCTTGCGGCGCATAAGCTTGCCGCTCTTGGGTTGGGACGGGGCGCATGTAGCGGCGGACCGGCGCCGAGCGGGCCGAGCCGGTCAGCAGATATTCGATGAAGCCGCCGCCCAGATTGCCCCGGGACCGCGCCGGCGCCGAGGCCTGGGCCGGAGGATGGATGCCTGGGATGACGCGCGGATAGTTCTGCGCCGAGGCGGGACTTTGTGCAAAGACGAGGCTGAGCCCGACAGCCGAAGTTGCGAGAACGCGCCGCATGAAACGCTCCTGACGCTGTTGCCCGCCGGCGCCGCTCCCGCGCCGGCAAGGTGAATGCGAGGATACGCGCCGAGGCGCGGCGTTAAACACGATTCGCGGCACATGGTTGGCGGGCGGTTGAGGGAGACGGTTAAGGCGGCGTGAAGCGCGGCAACAGGCTGGCGGATTGGAGCAATTTCCATCTCGCCGAGGTTGCCCCGGCGCCGCTGACCGGCCTCGCAGCGGCGCGATCTCGATCGACGTCGCGAATCGCTGATCCCGCTGTCGCCCGTAGCCTACAGGGCGCCGCCGGGGCGCCCGTTGAGCGGGTTCTCCTCGTCCCAGGAATAGCTCAGCGTCTCGAACCGCATCGCTCGCGCGTCGATCATGACCAGTTTGCCGACCAGGCCGGCATCGCCCTCCTCGAAGCCGCCGACGATCTCGCGGATCGCCTCCATCGCCATCATCGCCCCAACCATGCCGGCGAGCGCGCCGACCACGCCGGCCTCGGCGCAAGTCGGGATCGTCCCCGGCGGCGGCGCCTCGGGGAACAGGCAGCGATAGGTCGGGTTCGGCCGCCCGTCGGCGGCCTTGGCGTGCGGCTTCAACGTTGTCAGCGTGGCGTCGAACTGCCCGAGCGCGGCCGTCACCAGCGTCACCCGCTCGTGGAAACAGGCGTCGGAAACCGCATAGCGGGTGGCGAAATTGTCGGAACCGTCGAGCACGACATCGCAGCCGCGGATCAGCTCGCGCGCATTGTCCGCAGCGAGGCGCTCCGCGATCGTCTCCACTTTCACGTTCGGATTCAAGCGCGCGATCGCCGCCGACGCGCTGTCGATCTTCGCCCGACCGAGGTCGGGCGTGCCGTGCAGCACCTGCCGGTGCAGGTTGGAGAGCGAGACCTCGTCGTCGTCGACGACGACGAGCGTGCCGACGCCGGCGCCGGCGAGGTATTGCAGGGCAGGCGAGCCGAGCCCGCCCGCGCCGACGACGAGTACCCGCGCCGCCTTCAGCTTCTGCTGTCCCGGCCCGCCGACGCTGCGCAGGATGATCTGACGGGCATAGCGCTCGATCTCCTCATCGCTGAGTTTCATCCTGGCGTCCTTCGTGCATCCTTGGTGAACTTGGTGGTGAACCGCTTCAACACCAAGGTCACGAAGGGATCACTCCGCCGCCCGCTCCGGCAGCGGCTGCAAGGCGCGCTCCTGGTTCAGCAGGTCCGCCACCAGGAAGGCGATCTCGATCGCCTGCTCGGCGTTGAGGCGGGGATCGCAATAGGTGTGGTAGCGATCGCGCAAATCCTCCTCGCTGATGACGCGCGCGCCGCCCGTGCATTCCGTCACGTTCTTGCCGGTCATCTCCAGATGCACGCCGCCGGCATAGGTACCCTCGGCGCGATGCACGGCGAAGAACTGCCTGATCTCGGCGGCGATGCGCGCGGTCGGGCGGGTCTTGTAACCGTTAGAGGTCTTGATCGTGTTGCCGTGCATGGGGTCGCAGGCCCACAGCGGCAGCCGCCCCTCGCGCTGGATGGCGCGCACCAGCCCCGGCAGATGCGCCTCCACCTTGTCGGCGCCGAAGCGGGTGATGAGGGTCAGCCGCCCCGGCTCGCGCGCCGGGTCGAGCACGTCGCAGAGCCGCAACAGGTCGTCCGGCTGCAACGACGGCCCGCACTTCAGGCCGATGGGATTGCGAATCCCGCGCGCGTATTCGATATGCGCGCCGCCGAGCTGGCGGGTGCGGTCGCCGACCCACAGCATGTGGCCGGAGGTCG
>DATNDU010000020.1:0-31502 GCA_035606915.1 Roseiarcus sp.
CGAGCTTGGCCAGGCCCTGGTCGTAGACCGTGCTGGCGGGCACGATCGGGTCGACCTGCATCTTGTATCTTTCGCCGCCGAAGGGATTGAGGTCGGCCAGCGAGAACGACGAGCAGCCGCCGAGCGACGCCGTAACGGCGAAGATCAGCGACGCACGGCGCCAGCGCCGAAGCGATCCGCGCCCAACAAACTTTGACGTCATGAACACATCCCCGACGGCCCGCGCCCCGCCAGCCGCTGCGCCGGATTGGCGCCGCGATTCCGGCCCGTCAAGCGATCAGCACGGGAATATGGCGCGAAAACGCCCAAGTCGAATTTTCCTGCGCTGCCCGCCAGCGGAACGCTCAGTCCGCATTGGCGGCGAAAGCCGCCGCCACCCGAGCCGCCGGCGCGATCACCCGCACCGTGCGGCGCGGCGCCTGCTCGACGATTTCGTAATTCGACTTGTCGGCGAACAGCGCGGCGAGCACGGCCGCGTTGAGGGAATGGCCGGGGCGATGGGCGACATAGGCGCCCAGAATCGGCGCCCCGGCGAGCGCGAGATCGCCGACGACATCGAGCGCCTTGTGGCGCACGAACTCGTCGCGATAGCGCAGGCCCTCGGGGTTCAGCACCCGGTCGCCGTCGATGGCGACGGAATTGTCGAGGTTGGAGCCGAGCGCGAAGCCGGCGGCCCACAATTTCTTGACGTCGCAGACGAAACCGAAGGTGCGCGCCTTGGCGATCTCGGAGCGGAAGATCTGGGGGTCGATATCGAAGACGCGCCGCTGCCGGCCAATCGCCGCACCTTCGAAATCGATCTCCACATCGACGCGGAAGCCCGCGTCCCAGGGTTTCAGCTCGGCTCGGGCGCGGCCGTGCTCCACATATACGGACTTGAGAACCTTGAGGAACTTGCGGCGGCGGGCTTGGGTGACGAGGCCGACGGAATCAATTGCCGCGACAAACTGGGCGGCCGAGCCGTCCATGATCGGCGTCTCCGGCCCGTCGATCTCGACCAGCACATTGTCGAGCCCGAGGCCGGCGAAAGCGGCCATCAAATGCTCGACGGTGGCGATCGTCGCGCCGGCGCGGTCGCCGATGACGGTGCAAAGCGCGGTCTGGCGGACGTTGCGCCAGTCCGCCTCGATCAGGTGGTCCGAGCCGTCCTGCAAACCGGTGCGCAGAAAGACCACGCCGTGGTCGGAATCGGCGGGATGGATGACAATGCGGGCGGGGGCGGCGGAATGAACGCCTGAACCAGTGACTTCGACGCGATCTGCGATCGTCTTCTGAAAGCCATGCTTCATCGCCAAACTACGCCCCTCATTCTTCCCGCGCCCGCACCGCGCCGGAGAGCGGTATCGCTGCACGAAAGCCGAACCCTGTGACCGCCCCTGGCGAACCTCCCTGATTCGCCGCCCTGATTTGGCCAAGGTCCGACGCCCGCACTCTTACGGAGTCTATTAGGCATGCGCCGGGAAAATGACCAAATCACCTTTGATTACCAATCATTACATCGGCGCGAAATTATTTTATCGCTTATATTTCATATGTTTATGGATATAAGCAAAAAGCATGCCGCCACGTGTGCCGCGCGTGCAACACGCGGCAGGAACGCGGCGGCGGCTGGGCCGAATCAAGTCCCGCTGGAGCGACGCAGGAAGGCTGGAATCTCCAATTGGTCATCATCGTTGGCGATCGTGCGCGGCTGTTGGCGCCCCTGCGCGTCGAGTTGGCCCTGGAGCGGGCGCGGCGCCTGGGCGCGCGGCGCCGCGGCGGCCGGCGACTGGATCAGTTGGCGCGGCGGCGCGAGCGGCGCGGTGGCGCGCGGCGCCATGTCTTCCGGCCGGCTGATGCCGAAGGCGGCGAGTTTCTCCAACAGCGAGCGGCGGCGTTCCGGCTGCGCCGGCGGCGGCGGCATCTCGCCGCGCGCCACGCGCAGCGCCGGCTGCACGACGGCCGGCAGTTCGTCGATGGTCGGCATGCGCGGGCTGCGCACGATCGGCTCCGGCGCCGGGGGAATGTAATCCTCCACCGGCTCCATCTCTTCGATCGCGGCGACCGGCGCCGGCTCCGGGCGGTCTTCCATCTCCTCGGCGACCGGCTCCGGCTCCGGCGCGGCGACCGGTTGCGGCGCCGGCGCGACGGCGACTGGCTGCGGCGCCGGGGCGGCAAGCGTCTGCGCGGCGGCCGCCGAGCGCGAGCCGCTGCGCGGCAGCGGTTCGGCGCGCTCGATCGTCGCGTGGTCGATGCCGGTGGCCACCACCGAGACCCGCACGACGCCATCGAGCGCGGAATCGAAGGTCGCGCCGAGGATGATGTTGGCCTCCTCGTCGACTTCCTGGCGGATGCGGCTCGCCGCCTCGTCCACTTCGTAAAGGGTGAGGTCGTTGCCGCCGGTGATCGAGATCAGCAGGCCCCGCGCGCCCTTCATCGACACTTCGTCGAGCAGCGGGTTGGAAATCGCGGCTTCGGCCGCCTGCACGGCGCGCCGGTCGCCGGTCGCCTCGCCGGTGCCCATCATCGCCTTGCCCATCTCGCTCATGATCGAGCGCACGTCGGCGAAGTCGAGGTTGATGAGGCCTTCCTTCACCATCAGGTCGGTGATGCAGGCGACGCCGGAATAGAGCACCTGATCGGCCATCGAGAAGGCGTCGGCGAAGGTGGTCTTCTCGTTGGCGACGCGGAACAGATTCTGGTTGGGGATGATGATCAGCGTATCGACCGACTTGTGCAATTCGCTGATGCCGCCTTCGGCCAGCCGCATGCGCCGGCCGCCCTCGAAATGGAACGGCTTGGTGACGACGCCGACGGTGAGGATGCCCATTTCGCGCGCCGCGCGGGCGATGACGGGGGCGGCGCCGGTGCCGGTGCCGCCGCCCATGCCGGCGGTGACGAACACCATATGCGCGCCCGCCAGGTGATCGCGGATCTCCTCCAGCGCCTCCTCGGCGGCGGCGCGCCCGACCTCGGGCTTGGAGCCGGCGCCGAGGCCCTCGGTCACTTGCAGACCCATCTGGATGATGCGTTCGGCGCGCGACGAGGCGAGCGCTTGCGCGTCGGTGTTGGCGACGACGAAGTCGACGCCGACGAGGCCGGACACGATCATGTTGTTGACCGCGTTGCCGCCGGCGCCGCCCACCCCGCACACCATGATGCGTGGCTTCAATTCTCTAAGTTCTGGAGCCTTGATGTCGATAGTCATGTCCGCCTCGTCGCTTGGCGCCCGCCGGCGCTTTCCCCAGTGTGCAATCGTTCAAGGCCGCCGACGCGACGCGGCGGCCTCGGCTCCCTCAGAAACTCTGCTTCAGCCAGCGCCGGACGCGCGACACGTAACCGTCGTCGGGCGCCTCGTCGCGCAGCGCGCCCTCCTTCGGCCCGACATGTTCCAAAGCCGCCGCCTGCGGATAGATCATCAGGCCGACGGAGGTGGCGAAGGCCGGGCTTTTGGCCGATTCCGGCAGGCCCTCGACGCCGAGCGGCCGACCCATGCGCGCCTGCGGCGAGACGATGGCGCGCGCCAGTTCGGCAAGGCCGCTGAGCTGGCTCGCGCCGCCCGTCAGCACCAGCCGGCGCCGCGCGTGGCTCGCCAGCCCCGCCGCCGCCAGCCGGTCGCGCGCCAGTTCCAGGATCTCCTCGACCCGCGGCCGGATGATGCGGGTAAGCTCGGACTTGGCGATGTGCGTCGGCCGGTCCAGTTCGTCGCCGACGCGGTGGATCGAGATCGTCTCGCGCTCGTCGGCGGGCTCGGCCATGCAGGCGCCGTAGAGCGTCTTCAGCCGCTCGGCGTCGGCCAGGCTCACCGACAGTCCGCGCGCCACGTCCATCGTCACATGATGGCCGCCGACCGGCACGCTATCGATATGAACGAGCCGGTCGTTGGCGAACGCCGCCATCGTCGTCGCGCCAGCGCCGAGGTCGACGAGCGCCGCGCCCAGTTCGGCCTCGTCGTCGACCAGCGTCGACAGCCCGGCGGCGTAGGGCGAGGCGACCATGCCGGCGACGCGCAGATGGCAGCGCTCGATCGCCAGCATGAGATTGCGCGCCGCCGAAATGTCGCAGGAGGAGACGCTGAGTTCGCCGCCGAGTTCCTCGCCGACCATGCCGCGGGGATCGGCGACCCCGCGCTGGCTGTCGAGCGAGAAGCCCATCGGGATCAGATGCAGCGCCGCGCGCGGGCCATTGCCGCCGGCCTGCGCCGCCGCCTCCAGCACGCGCTGCGCGTCGGCGTCGCCGACGCTGGCGCCGCCGAGGGTCAGGCGCGCGGCGTGCAGGCGCGAGCCAAGCCTGCCGCCCGACATATTGACGACGACGCTTTCGACCTCGACGCCGGCCATGCGCTCGGCGGCGTCGACGGCGAGGCGGATGGCGCTCTCGGCCGCGTCGAGATCGACGATGGCGCCGCCCTTGACGCCGCGCGAGCGCTGCTGGCCGAGCCCCAGCACCTTGCAGCGGTGGGTGCGCCCGCGCAAAGTCGCGCCGGGCTCCATCGGCAGCAGGCGCGCAATGAGGCAGACGACCTTGGCGCCGCCGACGTCGAGCACCGAAAGCACGGCGCTCTTGCGCGGCGACAGCGGCCTGAGCCGAGGGGCAAGGATGAGCGCGCTCACGGCTTGGCGGCCTTCTTGGTCTTGGCCGCCTGGGCGGCGGCGGCGTCCGCCGTCAGCCGTGCGAAGGCGCGTCCAGGCTGGCGCAAGTCGAGCGAAAGTATCTGGCGCTCCAAGAGGTGTGATTGACGTTCGAGCTTCACCAGGGTCCGCACCGCCAGGACCGGATTGATCTCCGGCAACTTGACCTCGACGCCGGTCTTCATGTGCAGGTTCCAGCGCCGCTGCGAGATGAACACGCCGGCCTCGATCTTGCCGCGCAGTTCCTGGGCGGCGTCGAGCAGCGACAGATATTCGGGCAGCCGCTTGTTGGCCCCCTCGCCGACCACGAACGGCAGATTGTTGAGCCGCGCGTCGCGCAATTGGTCGAGCGCGGCGCCGTCGGCGGAGACGATGCTGACCTCGCCGTCGCGCTGCCAGAGCGCCACCGGCGCCCGCTCGGTGACGACGATGACGAGGCGGTTCGGATAGAGCTTTCGCACGCTGGCGCTGACCACCAGGGGCGCCTTGAGCAGGCGGGCGCGCGCGGCGTCGACGTCGAAGAACGGCACTGAGCTGTTGGGCGAGACGCCGGCGAGGTCGAGCACCTCGCGCGGACCGAGCCGGGCGATGCCGGAGATCGTCACCACCTTGACGCCGAAGCCGAGCTCGCGGGCGAGGAAATCGCCGAGGCCGCCCTGAGCGGCGACGAAGGCCTGATACTGGCCGCCGCGCACCGCCCCGAGCCCGACGGCTGCGAGGATCAACGCCGCCGCCAGCGCCACGCCGACGCCGCGCGGCGCCTTGCGCTCCAGCCCCCAGAAGCCGCGCGCGCGGCCGGCGCGCTCGCCGCGCAGCAGCACACGCGGCTCCGGGCGGGCGCCGAAGCCGCCGACCGCGAAGGCCGGCTGCGGCGCGCCCGCCAAGCTCAGGTGTCCGCTCAGCGATTGCACGACGCGTCCTCCACCATCCACGCCACCAGATCGGGAAAGCTGATCCCCTCGTGGATCGCCATGTCCGGGACGAGCGAGGTCTCGGTCATGCCCGGTTGGGTGTTGACTTCGAGACAGATCAATTCGCCGCCCTCGCCCTTGGCCTCGTCAAAACGGAAATCGGCCCGGGTGACCCCGCGGCAGCCGAGCGCGCGGTGCGCCCGCACCGACAAGCTTTGGACCTCATGGTAAATATTTGGTTTAATCTCGGCCGGAAGCACATGCAGCGAGCCGCCTTTGGCGTACTTTGCGTCATAGCCGTACCAGCCTTCGGAAACCGGGCGCACTTCGATGACGCCGAGCGCCCTGTCGCCCATCACGCCGCAGGTCAGCTCCTTGCCGGCGACGTAACGTTCGGCGAGCAATTCGTCGCCATAGGGCCAATCCTCGCGCCCGACTTCCTGCGGCGGATGGGGGCGCCCCTCGCTGACGAAGACGACGCCGAGCGAGGAGCCCTCGCAGACCGGCTTCAGCACGTAGGGCGGCGCCAGGACATGGCGCCGCGCCGCCTCGCGGCGGTCGACGGTGAGGCCCTCGGCGACCGGGATTCCGGCCGCCGCGAGCACGACCTTGGCGCGGTCCTTGCGCACCGCGAGCGCCGAGGCGAGCACGCCGGAATGGGTGTAGGGAATCTGCAACACCTCTAACAGACCCTGGATGACGCCGTCCTCGCCACCTTTGCCGTGCAAAGCGTTGAACGCCACGTCCGGCTTGAGCTTGATGAGAACCTCGGCGACGTCGCGGCCGACGTCGAGGCGCGTGACTCGGTATCCGCGCGCTTCGAGCGCATCGGCACAGCCCTTCCCGGAATTGAGCGACACCGGCCGTTCCGCCGACCAGCCGCCCATGAGGACCGCGACATGTTTCATAAAGGCACGAACTCCGCCTCAAGCTCCGCGAAAGGTAAAGGAGGATTAAGGCGCGACCGTTAATGAGCCCTTAAAAGGGTGAGCGTTTAACCATTTGATTTCTAATATTTCAGTTCCTGCCGGCGCCCAGCGCGCCGAGACGTCGATCGCGCCGCGTTCTTAGCCCATTCTTGGCGTTCCCCGATACCCTCTCGCTGCGCATTCGCGCCGATAAGCGCGCCAGTTTCGCAGCGCATACCGCGCGCAGACGAGGAACGCCTCGTCATTCCCCGAGTTGGCCCACCAAAATATGTTCATTACAGTAACTGTCGCCATAAGGTTCCAATAAGTATTCTGTGGCCCTATGGTATCAACCGCTGTTGCTATAAGGGGATTTTTCAATCAAATTTCTCCCTCATCTTCGCCGACAACTCCACGACACGCTAGCTAACCTCTAGAGCAGTATCCGAACAGATTGAATCAGCGGACCCCATCATTCGCAATGACGGCGGCTCAACTTGATCGGTAACCGCTCTAGCCGGCAGCGCAAATGAGCGCCCCGAGGGGCCACTGGCCGGCAATCTCCAAATGCCGCTTCCGCATCGCGGCGAGGCGTTGTCGAGCGCGAACGCGACAAGGAGTTCATGGCCATGTCCACGCGAACCGAAGGCGTTTCCGCTCGGCTGAGCGGAACCGGCGTTGCGCTGAACACCTTCCAGCTTGAGGCAGCGCGCAGCTTCGCTCTGCGCTCCCAGCTTGAGCGCACCGAGGCAAAGGAGGCTCGACGCCATTGCGGCATCCAAGATCGCCTCGACCGACTGCTTGAACGGCGCTGGGCGACTGACACACATTAATTCTGTGCCGAAATGTATGTCAAATCAATGACGCACATTTTGCTACGAAAGATTATTTAGTACTATCAACTATTTGTAGAAAAAGAGTCGCTAAGCGAATGTGATTACGAGGCAATGTTGTCCCCGCGCGCGGCCCGGCGACGCCCGCGTAGACGGCGACTTCGCAATCGCGACTTGCCAAAGGGGGGGCGGCGGCCTTATTTAGAGTTTGTTTCGCGCAAAGAGCGCGTTCGAATCGTCCATCGTTACGACGAGCGCCGGGTGTTTCGCCCGGCGATGTCGATGGACGGCAAGGGCGGGTTCGACGCGCGGGCCGGCTCAAGCCGTCGCTCGATCGCCCGCTTACGCGTGTTTCGACGCTTATGCGAGTTTTCAGCGCGGGTGCGTGTCTCTAGCGTCATTCCGTTGGGCCGGTCGCGCGCTTGCGAAACTTTCGCGGCGCTCTTTTGCGAGGGCGCCAGACTTCGATTGCGCTCTTTCGCGAGAGCGCGAACTTCAAAAGCGCCCTCTCGCGAGAGCGCGTCATGAGCAGCGTCGCGCCAAGCGGTCGCGGCTCGACTAACCAAGGTTTCGATGCCCGGGTCCGCCGCCTCCGTCCCTTTCTCTGCGCCTTTCGGCGTCGAAGGCGACGCGCTTTCGAGGCGTTGGCGTACACGGCGTTCGCGGCCGGCCCCGATCGTCCGCCGCGCCGCGTCGGAACCGTTCCCCTCTCCACAATCCATTAGCGCGCCGCCCCCAAGTCCCGCCGTCTCCGTGCGAGTCTCGGGCCCAAGGCGTAGGCGCGCCGCGAGAATCGACAATGTCCAACAAAATGATCATCGATGCGTCCCATCCGGAAGAAACCCGGGTGGTGGTGCTAAGAGGTAACCGAGTCGAAGAATTCGATTTCGAATCTGCCAATAAAAAGCCGCTCAGAGGAAACATCTACCTGGCGAAAGTGACGCGGGTCGAACCTTCGTTGCAGGCCGCCTTCGTCGAATACGGCGGCAACCGTCACGGTTTCCTCGCCTTTTCGGAAATTCATCCCGACTACTACCAGATTCCAGTCGCCGACCGGCAGGCGCTGCTCGAAGAAGAGGCGCGCTCGCACCGCGAGGACGACGAGGAGCCGGCCAGCGAGCGCCGCAGCCGTCGCCGTCAGCGTTCACGCGCGCCGGAAGCCGCCCGCGCGGCGAACGACGAGCAGGTCTCCGAGCCCGCCCGCGACGAAGCCGAGGCGCCGGGCGCGGACGAGCCTTTTGTGGCGATCGAGGACGAGAGCCCGCAAGAGATCGCCGCCGAGGTCGCCGCGGAACTGGCGCCCGCCGGCGCCGATGAGAACGTCGACGGCTTCGCCAGCGTCGATTCCGACGAGCCGGCCGAGGAGATGGCGTCGCGCGTCGAACTCGGCGAGCCGCCGCTGCGCGAGGGCTTGTCCGCCGACGAAGACGGCCCTGCCGTCGAGATCGAGCGCCAAGCCGCGCGCGACGAGACCCAAGCCGCGCGCGACGCGGCTGAGGACGCGGCGGCCGAGGAGGAGGACGCACACGAGCCGGAGGTGACGACCATCGGCGACGGCGGAGACAGCGACGAGCCGGTGCGCAGCGTGCGCCCGCGCGGCGGCGAAGAGGGCGAGCCGGTCGAGGTGATCGGCGGCGACGCGATGGACGAGACGCCCCGTCGCGTGCAGCGCCCGCGCCGCAACTACAAGATCCAGGAGGTCATCAAGCGCCGCCAGGTGCTGTTGGTGCAAGTCGTCAAGGAGGAGCGCGGCAACAAGGGCGCGGCGCTGACCACCTATCTCAGCCTCGCCGGCCGCTATTCCGTGCTGATGCCCAACACCGCGCGCGGCGGCGGCATTTCCCGCAAGATCACCAACACGCAGGATCGCAGCCGGCTGAAGGCGATCGCCGAGGAACTCGACGTGCCGGAGGGCATGGGCGTCATCCTGCGCACCGCCGGCGCCTCGCGCACCAAGCAGGAAGTGAAGCGCGATTTCGAATATCTGCTGCGCATGTGGGAGACGGTGCGCGAAACGACGCTCGCCTCCAGCGCGCCGATGCTGGTCTATGAGGAAGGCTCGCTCATCAAGCGCGCCATCCGCGACCTTTATTCCAAGGACATCGACGACATCGTCGTCGCCGGCGACGCCGCTTACAAAGAAGCCAAGGACTTCATGCGGCTGCTGATGCCGAGCAACACGCGCGCGGTGACGCCGTATCGCGATACGGCGCCGGTGTTCGCCAAGGCCGGCGTCGAGGCGCAGCTCGACGGCTTGTTCTCCAATCAGGTGACGTTGCGCTCCGGCGGCTATATCGTCATCAACCAGACCGAGGCGCTGGTCGCCATCGACGTCAACTCGGGCCGTTCGACGCGCGAGCACAATATCGAAGACACCGCCGTGCGCACCAATCTGGAGGCCGCCGACGAGATCGCCCGCCAGTTGCGCCTGCGCGATCTCGCCGGCCTCATCGTCGTCGACTTCATCGACATGGAGGAGGCGCGCAACAACCGCTCGGTCGAACGGCGCATGAAAGACGCGCTGAAGAACGACCGGGCGCGCATCCAGGTCGGCCGCATCTCGCATTTCGGCCTGTTGGAGATGTCGCGCCAGCGCATCCGCACCGGCGTGCTGGAGGGCTCGACGGTGCCCTGCGCGCACTGCATGGGCTCCGGCGTCGTGCGCTCGACCGCTTCGGTGGCGCTGCATGTGCTGCGCATCATCGAGGACGCGCTGATCCGCAACGCGCAGTTCAACATCATCGTGCGCGCGCGCACCGCGGTGGCGCTCTACATCCTCAACCACAAGCGCGCGCATCTGCGCGAGTTGGAGCGGCGCTTCGGCGTCGAGGTGGTGGTCGAGGCGGATGAGGCGCTCGCCAACGGCGTCAACCACGCGCTGGATCGCGGCGAACCGGCGCAAGGCGTGCGCGCCGAGGCCGAGCCGGCGCACCGCCCGGGCTATGGCGCGATACCCGACGACGACTTCTCCGCCGAAGAGGCGCCGGAGCCGGAAGCGGCAGCGGAGGAGCCCGCCGCGGAGGAGCCGGAGGCGGCCGAGGATGAGGAACAGCGCGGCGAGACCGCGGAGGGCGAGGACGACGACAACCGCCGCCGGCGCCGTCGTCGACGCCGGCGCGAGCGTGGGCCGGCCGATCCCGCCGTCGCCGACCAGCCGCAGCCGACCGACGACGGCCTCGCCGTCGTCGCCGAGATCGGCGGCGATTTCGCGCAAGCTGCCGAGGCGGCGCCCGAGGAAGGCGGCCGGGCGAACGGTTCGCGCCGCCGCCGCTCGCGACGCGGCCGCCGCGATCGCTTCGATGCGCATCTCGACGAAACCAGCGTGACCAGCGAGGGCGAAGCGGGGGCCGAAGCGCTCGCCGAGCCGGCGCTGATCCACGGCGACCCGGCGTTAGGCGGCGTCGAGGCGGCAGCCGGCATGGACGAGCCGCCGGCCTCGATCGCCGAGGCGCTGGAGCCGCCGACGCCGGCCGCCGTAGCGCCGCCGCAACCTTCGCAAGTTGAGACGCCGCAAGCTGAGCCGGAGGAGGCTTCGCCAGCGCCGAGCGAAGCGGCGGCGCCGGAACCTGAACCCGCGCCAGTAGCCGAACCGGTCGACGAGACGCCGCGACCGCGGCGCAGCGGCTGGTGGCAGCGGGCGAAAACGACGCTGGTCGGGGAGTGACGGGTTGAGTTCGCCGTCGTGGCCGGGCGTGCCCCGGCCATCGACGGCTGAGCGAGCGTCGCGCGAGCGCGGGATAGCTGCATGAAACCGCTGTTCGCCTCCTGGACTTTCTGGGCCCTACTCTCCGCCGGCTTCGCGGCGCTGACGGCGATCTTCGCCAAGATCGGCGTCGAGGGCGTCAATTCCGATTACGCGACCTTCCTGCGCACGCTGGTCGTCATCGTGGTGCTGGCGGCGATCCTGACGCTGTTCGGGGAATGGCGGCCGCTGGGCTCGATCTCACCGCGCACGTATGTTTTTCTGACGCTGTCGGGGCTGGCGACGGGCGCGTCGTGGCTGTGCTATTTTCGCGCCCTCAAGCTTGGCGACGCGGCGCGCGTGGCGCCGATCGACAAGCTGAGCGTCGTGCTGGTGGCGCTGTTCGGCGTCGCCTTCCTCGGCGAGAGCCTGTCCGGCCGCAATTGGGCGGGCGTGGCGATGATCGCGGCGGGGGCGGTGCTGGTGGCGTGGCGGTAGCGAAGCCACAGTTTACCGAATGACAAGTACAACCCGACATATTGTTCTTATTGTGTTCCTTCTACCGGAGTATTCGTCGGGGTATCTTAATGCTGAAATATTCGAGAACGTTTCGCCTTCGCGAGGGCGGCGTCGAATGCAGCGCTGAAGGTTTGACGGTAGCCGGCTTTTCGCTCTTGGTTAAAGTTGGCGACACTGCGTGGAAAATCCGTGCGCCAGATGAGACGGAGAAGGGGCTTTCAAAGATCTACTGCGCACCTATCAAGTTATCGCAAAAACTTGCGGGCTTAGAGGTAGTTGCGCAAGCCCTAACCAAGGGCCATACTGCGCTAGCCCAAATTGCTACCTTGCTCCTCAAAATTCCCGATCCTGAAGACATCAGCTTAGGCCCATCGGCCACATCAGACAACCTTGCAAACCTTTTTGCGGCTGGGTGGCTAGAGAAGGATTGGGCCGCCTCTAAGCACCCGAGAACGGGGACTGCCCCAAACCCCGGCTGGTTTGCTCCGGTCGATGACGGAGGTACAGACACCGAGTCACGTGCTTCGTCTGCTAAGCCGAACGAATCTTTTTCACAATATGCTCTTACTGGAGATCGGAATGATTGTTTTCGAATCTGTAGCGATTTAGCGTTGCCGACGAGCGATTTCGGAATTTCATTTCGACGCTGTATTTTGGCGTGCACATCAAATGGGAACTCAGGGTTTCCCGAATAGGATTCTAAGTTCAAGTAGTAACGCTAGCGAGGGTGAAAATGGATAGAGACACGGCGATCAGAATAGATGGGATGTTGATAAATTCAATTGGAACACTGGACGGAATTGCTCATTATTTGAAAAATAACCTTTCAGATGATGAATATAAGAAATATATTTACATAGTTGGAAACGCGATGGGAAACCTATCGGACTTCTCGGCTATGTTGCATAAATTATTTGATGACATTACTCCAAAAGAATTACGACAACAAATTTAATATACCGCGCCTCGACGGCGCTGGTGGCGTGGCGAGGCTAGCCTATTGCGCGGCGCCGAGCGTCTGGGTCGGCTTGGCTTGCGGCGTGTTGGAGAGAAAAGCCGCGACATTGTCGGCGCAAGCCGCCGCTACTGCGTCGAGCGCCTGAGTTGACATCAGGCTCCAGGCGTCGCCGGCGCCTTTGACCTCGAAGGCGTCGCTGAGACGGGCCTGCCGCGCCCGTGCCTGGTCGAAGACGTCGATGACATAATCGAGCGACGCCCCGCCCGGCTCGGGGTTGGCGGCGAGGTAGACGCGCAGCAGATAGTGCGCCTTGCGGGCGTCAGCGGCGACGATTCCCTGCGTCGAGAATTGGCGCGCCAGCGCGTCGCGGAGATCGCCAGCCTCGGCCTGCGGCGCGCCATCGACCGAGACCAGCGCGACGGTGGCGTCGGCGAGGCTGACGCCCTCGCGTTTGACGAACGGCGCCGGCGCGGGAGCCAGCGCCGTGTCCGGGGCGGGCGGCGCGGCGGTGTCCTGACAGCCGGCGAGGCCGAGGCTGACGACCCCCGCGATGACGGCGCCGCACCGGCGCCGCGAACCTGCGCGCATCCCCCCGTCCCCGCGAAAACGTCGACGAAGGGCTAACGCTATTTTCGTTGCAGGTCCAGGTCCGGGGCGTTGATCGGCTCCGCCGAGCCTTGCGTCGTAACGTAGGTGCGGCCGAGACAGAGCGCGGTCTCGCTGTCGCTGTCCATCAGGATCATGTGCAGGAAATAGACCTCGTCGGCGCCGATCGCGTGCGGATTGGCGGCGTAGAACATCGGCAAATCCATCCACGACGGCGTGAAACGCGCCCCCAGCGCGTAACCGCAGGCGTTGAGCCGATGCCGGGCGAGGCCGTGCGCGTCGAACACGCGAGCGTGCGCCGCGAACACGTCGTCGGCGGTGCGGCCGGTCTTAAGCTCGGCGGCGCAGGCGTTCAGCGCCTCGCGGGCGGCGGCGTGGTAGGCCTCGTGCAGCGGCTTCGGCCGGCCGACAATGTGGGTGCGCATGATCGCGGCGTGGTAGTGGCGGCTGACGCCGGCGAACTCCAGCGTCATCTGGTCGTTGGCGTCGAGCCGGCGCCGGCCGCTCTTGTAGCGGCAGAGCAGCGCGTCGTCGCCCGAGCCGATGATGAATTCGTTGCCGGGATAATCGCCGCCGGCGGCGAAGATCGCATAGTGCATGGCGGCGAGGATTTCGCCCTCGTCGGCGCCGGCGCGGGTGGCGTCGAGCCCGGCGCGGTCGGCGAGATCGGAAAGCCGAGCCGCCTCGCGCACGAAGGCGAGCTCCGCTGGCGATTTGCGCAGCCGCACGCGCGGAACCAAATCGGAGATGTCGGCGAGTTCGCGCCCCGCCAGCGCCGCCTCCAGCTTGCGGCCGTGGAAATGGGTGAGCCCTTGCGTGTTGAACTCGACGCCGAGCCGCTTGCCGGCGCCGAGGTCG
Organism: Roseiarcus sp.; assembly: GCA_035606915.1. Lineage (GTDB taxonomy): Bacteria > Pseudomonadota > Alphaproteobacteria > Rhizobiales > Beijerinckiaceae > Roseiarcus. The sequence goes on from DATNDU010000020.1 coordinate 13,886, forward strand.
TCGAGCATGGCGCGCAAATCCCGCGTCGGCTCGGCCTCGCCGCTGTCCTTCCAGATGCGGATGTCGGAAATGTTGGAGGTGCGCTCGGCCTGGCGAAGGTCAGCCGAGCGGGTCAGCAGCGCGACGCGCCCGTCGGCGCCGAGATAAAGGCACTGGAAGAAGCAGAAGCCGAAGGTGTCGTAACCGGTGAGCCAGTAATCGCTCTCCGGCGCGAACAGCAACGCGCCGTCGAGCCTGGCGACGGCCAGCGCTTCCAGCAGCCGGCGCTTGCGCGCCGCCATTTCGTCGGGGGAGAAGTGGATGGTCAAGCGCGCCTCCTTGTGGCGCGAACATCGCGCAAAGCGCGCCCGCGTCAAGCTCTGCGGCGCTGGTTAGGCCCAGGGATCGAAGCTGGCGAAGCTCCAGACGTTGCCCTCGGGATGACGCGCTGTGTAGCCGCGTCCGCCGTAGGGCTGATCTCGCAGAGCCAGGACGATCCCGGCGCCGGCGGCGGCGCGCTTAGCGGAACACCAGCACCGGTACGTGGCTGTGAGCCAGCACCTTGGAAGTCTCGCTGCCGAGCAGCAGCGCCGAGAAACCGCGCCGGCCGTGCGAGGCCATGACGATGAGGTCGCAGCCGTTGGCGTTGGCGCAATCGATGATCGACCGGTAGGGCTGGTCGCCGACATCCTGGATGGTCTCGATCGGCACGCCCGCCGCCTCGCCCGCCATCTTGGCCTGGGTCAGCGCATATTCGGCGTAGCGCTGCGTCTCGGCTTCGAACTCGTCCTGGCCGCCGACGACGCCGATCATGTCCATGGAGCCGATCACATAGGGCGGCCGAACCGTGAGCGCCGTCGCCTTGGCCTTGCTCTCCTTGGCGAGTTCGACCGCATAAAGCAGCGCCTTGCGCGACAAATCGGACCCGTCGGTGGGGATGAGGATATGTTTGAACATGACTGAGGCTCCGCGAGGCGTCGAACACTCGTCCATAATGCCTCTTCATTTGGCGCGTCTCCCTGCGCCAAGTCAATTGTGCATCGGCGGCGCGCGGATGCCGGCGCGACGCAAATCGCCGTTGCAGATCCTGCCGCCGCGCGGCATGGGAGGCAGGCCGCAGCGTTCCGCTCGGCCTCTGCGAATCATCGGAGCCGCCATGAATGTCGCCAGCATGACCGGCTTCGCCCGCGCGCAGGGGGCGCTCGCGCCCTGGCGCTGGACGGTCGAGATCAAATGCGTCAACGCCAAGGGGCTTGACCTGCGCCTGCGCGCACCGCCCGGCTTCGACCGGATCGAGACCGAGGCGCGCGCCCGGCTCGGCAAGGCATTGTCGCGCGGCACGGTGTTCGCCAATATCTCCGCCGTGCGCGAGGGCGCGAGCGTCACCGCGCGCATCGACGCCACGCTGCTCGGCGAGATCGCGGCGGCGGCGCAGGCGGCGGCGGAGCGCTTCGCGCTCGCGCCGCCGACGCTCGATGGACTGCTGGCGGTGCGCGGCGTTGTCGAGGCGGTCGAGGCGGCCGATGACGAGGCGACGCTGGCGGCGACCGCTGCGGCAATGCTCAACACTTTCGACGAGGCGATCGCCGCCGTCATTGCGATGCGGCGCGGCGAGGGCGAGGCTTTGCGCAAGGTGCTGGTCGAACGGCTCGACGCCATCGCCGCGCTGACGCAGGCCGCCGACAGCAACCCGGCGCGCCGGCCCGAGGCGGTGCGCGGGCGGCTCGCCGCCTCGGTGGCGGCGCTGGCCGGCGCGGCGCGCGGTCTGGACGAGGCGCGCTTGCACCAGGAGGCGTTGCTGCTGGCCGCCAAAGCCGATATCCGCGAGGAGCTTGACCGCCTGCATGCCCATGTCGCGGCGGCGCGGGCTTTGCTGGCTGAGGGCGGGCCGACCGGGCGGCGGCTCGATTTCCTCGCCCAGGAATTGGCGCGCGAGGCCAATACGTTGTGCGCCAAGGCCAACGACGTGTCGCTGACCGCGCAGGGGATGGAGTTGCGGGTGCAGATCGAGCAATTGCGCGAGCAGGCGCAGAACATCGAGTGAGCGCGACGATGCAAAGGCGCGGCATGATCCTCATCCTGTCCTCGCCCTCGGGGGCGGGAAAGACGACGCTGACCCGCATGTTGCTTCAGGAGAAGGCGCTCGACCTGACGCTGTCGATCTCGGTGACGACGCGGCCGCGCCGCTCCTCCGAGGTCGACGGCGTGCATTATCAGTTCATCGACCGCCATCAGTACGAGTTGATGAAGGCCGGCGGCGACCTGCTGGAGGCGGCGGAAGTGCATGGCAACGGCTACGGCACGCCGCGCCGGCGGGTCGACGAGGTGTTGCGCCAAGGTCGCGACATGCTGTTCGACATCGACTGGCAGGGCGCCAGACAGGTGCGCGAGACGCTCGGCGACGACGTCGTCAGCGTCTTCATCCTGCCACCGACGATGGCGGAACTGCGGGCGCGGCTGGAGCGTCGCGCCGAGGATTCGGCGGCCACCATCACGCAGCGGCTCGACAACGCCAAGCGCGAGATCGAGCGCTGGCGGCTATACGATTATGTCGTCGTCAACGACGATTTGCAGAACGCCTATCGCCAGGTGGTGGCGATCCTCGCCGCCGAGCGGGTGCGGGGCTTAAGGGTGGCGGAGGGGATCGAGGGGTTTGTCGAGCGGCTGCTGGCGGGGTGAGGCGGAGGTTTCGGATACGCAGCCAAGGGCGGGAGCGGGGCGATGTCGCGGGGGTCTGGAGAGAGATTTCATTTGTCGATTTGAGGTTTCTCTCCTATATAAGTAGGCGCAGTTGGGAGGCTCGCCGATGCGAACCGTTGGGGCTCTGTGCCCCGCCCGGCTGCCTTTTGGTGTCGATGTATCTTCTCTATTTAGACGATTCCGGCTCCGTCCAAAATGCCAGTGATCGGCACATTGTCCTCGCGGGAATTGCTGTTTTTGAGCGGCAGACGCATTGGTTCTCGGAAAGACTAGATGCGATAGCCGCTAGAGTATGGCCGGAAAACCCAAATAATTTGGAATTTCGTGGCACGGATATTCTGGGCGGAAAGAAGCACTGGCGCGGGGTCGGTCCAGTTGACCGTTTTAACGCGTATGCCGAGGCTATGGAGGCCATTGGAAGATCTCAACAGGTTCATATTTTTGGCGCTGCAATTCACAAAGCCGCAGCTTCGCCTGAAGATCCAATGGAATATGCTTTTGAAAATATTTGCAATCGGTTTGACCGATTTCTCGGCAGATTGCATCAGAAAGGCAATACACAGCGTGGGTTAATAATTTTAGATGAATCTTCTTATGAAACTTCTCTGCAACGGTTGGCTAAAGAATTTAGAACAATCGGGCACAGATGGGGTCAGTTGTATAATATGTCAGATGTTCCCCTATTCGTAAGTTCCAAAGCCACCCGTATGATTCAATATGCGGACTTGGTCGCTCACGCTATGAGACGATATTATGAACGCGGCGATTCGCGACTTTTTGACATATTAGCGCCTCGTTTTGATCAGGTCGGCGGTGTGATCCACGGTTTGGTGCATAAAACCCCGAAGGGCGACGTTTGCAACTGCCTCGCGTGTCGTCAACGTTAAAGTCGGCGCGTCAAAATTCAAACTAATTATCTGAAGCAGCCTTGCGGCCAGGCCGGCCGCGCCCTCGATTTGCGCTGCATCGAGGGCGTTGGATCGAGGCTTCGCGCCGCGCCCACGATGCCGAATACGGCCCGATGGCCGAGGCGATCCGGGCGGCGCTGTCTGACAGCCGCGACGGGGCGACCAACCGCGATTAGTCCCCCGCGCGCCCCCTACTCCACCACCACCTTCGTCCCCTTCTGCACGCGGCCGTAAAGGTCGATCACGTCGGCATTGAGCATGCGGATGCAGCCCGACGACACCGCCTTGCCGATGCTGCGCGGCTCGTTGGTGCCGTGGATGCGGAACAGCGTGTCTTTGTGGTTCTCGAACAGATACAGCGCCCGCGCGCCGAGCGGGTTGCCCATGCCGCCGTCGACATGGGCAGGCAGCGAATGGTCGCGCGCCAGCATCTCCGGCGGCGGCGTCCAGCCCGGCCAATAGGCCTTGCGGCCGATCTCCGCCTTGCCCTTCCACGAGAAGCCCTGACGGCCGACGGCGATTTTATATTCGAGCGCCTCGCCGTCGGGCAGCGACAGGAACAGGCGGCGCAGGCGCGTGCTGACCGTCAACGTGCCCGGCGGCTCGTGCGTGGGGTCGGCGACGGTGCGGCGCGAGGTCATGTGGAAATTGACTTCGTCGTCGGTCGCCTTCGGCGTGGAATAATAAATGTCGGCGTCGGCGGGCATGTTGCCGCGGTCCATGCTCGGACTCGGATTAGGCGCCGGCGGCTGAAACAGGAACCAGCTCTGTTCGGCGGCGGCCGGAGCGAGACTCAACCACGCGGCCCCCGCAAGCGCCGCGCTCCAACGACAAACAGGCATACCGATCCTCATTTTTCGTCAATCGCGCTCTCTTAGCGCGATTCGTCCGCCGTGGCGGCAGCATTTTCGTGTGACTTTTTGTTGCGCCGCGGAAACGCCGCAATCGGCGACCATGGGAATGAACGTTCATTCTCATCGCGCGTTTACATGACCCTGGCCTTTCCCAAACGCCTTCCCGACGAAGATCGGCGCATCCATATCCTGGCCGCCGCGTCGCGCGCCTTCGTGCGCTACGGCTTCCACGCCGCGACCATGACCCAGGTCGCCGAGGAGGCCGGCATGAGCGCCGGCAACCTCTACCGCTATTTCCCCTCCAAGGAGGCGATCGTCGAGGGGCTGTGCCTGGCCGATCAGGTCGAGCGCTCGGCGACATTCGCCGCCCTCATCAGCGCCGTCGACCTCAAGGGCGCCTTGCGCGCGGCGTTGCGCGAGCACGTGCTGCGCAGCCCCGTGGAGAAGGCGCGCATGATCGTCGAGATCTGGGCCGAGTCCGGGCGCAACGCGCGCGTCGCCGCCTTCACCCGCCAACTCGACTCCGACGTCATCGAAGGCATGGTCGAACTGGTCGAGATCGCCAAGGCGCGCGGCGCAGCGGCGCCGACGCTCGACGCCCGGTTCGCCGCCAGCCTATTGTTTTCGCTGGTCGTCGGCCTGTTTCGACGCAAGGCGCTGGAGCCGAATTTCGACGTCGAGCGCGAATCGGCGATGGCGCTTGGCGTGTTCGACGCGCTGTTCGCCGGCGCGCTCGCGCCCAGCGCGGAGGTCTGAGATGGGACGCATCCTCTTCGCGCTGCTGATCTTGGCCGGCCTCGGCGCCGGCGGCGTCTATGCGCAATGGCGCTTCCGGCCCTGCGATCCGCCGCTGCTGGCGCTCGACAAATGGGGGCTGGCGCGGCCGCAATGCGGGGCGCAGGCCGCCAAAGCCGACGCGGAGGCGCCGCGCGAAGTCGATCCGCCGGCGATTACGGTGATGGTGGCGAAGACGCGCCACTTCACCGACCGCCTGTTCGTCTCCGGCACGCTGACCGCGCGCGAAGAAGTGATGGTGGCGCCGAAGATCGCCGACCTCACCATTGTCGAGATCGACGCCGAGGACGGCGACCACGTCAAGCAGGGCCAATTGCTCGCCCGGCTCGACCGCTCGCAGCTCGATGCCCAAATCGCCCAGAACGACGCCGCGCGGGCGCGCGCCGACGCTTCGATCGCCCAAGCCAAAAGCACGATCGCGCAAGCCGCCAGCCAGCTTGAATTCGCCGCCAGCGATTACGACCGCGCCAAGAAGCTCGCCGTCGGCGTGATGGCGGCAGCGACCATCGAGCAGCGCGAGACCAATATGAAATCGGCGCAAGCGGCGCTGTCGATGGCCAAGAACGCGCTGGCGGTCGCCGAAGCCGATCGCAAGGCGCGCGAAGCCGACCGCGAGGAGTTGATGGTGCGCGTCGACCGCACGCAGGTGCGCGCGCCCGTCAACGGCGTCATCAGCTTGCGTTCGGCCCGGCTCGGCGCCGCCGCGTCCTTCGCCGGCGATCCGCTGTTTCGCATCATCGCCAACGACGCCATCGACCTTGTCGCCGACGTGCCCGAGCAATGGTTGCCGCGGCTGCGCGCCGGCATGACGGCGACGCTGAAACTGCCCGGCGTCGACGCCCCCGTGCCGGGCGCCGTCCGCCTCGTCGACCAAGAGGTCGACAAGGCGAGCCGCACCGGCAAGGTGCGCATCGCACTATCGGACGTCAGCCATGCCCGCATCGGCGCCTTCGCCTCCGGCGAGGTCGATCTGATCAGCCGCGACGGCGTCGGCGCGCCGACCACCGCCGTCAAGCGCGACGGCGATGAGGGCATGGCGCTGGTGGTGAAAGACGGCACGGTCGAAGCGCGCCAAGTCAAGCTCGGCATCGTCGAGGGCGACGAGGTGGAGATCGTCTCCGGCGTCAAGCCGGGGGAAACGCTTGTCGCGCGCGCCGGCTCGTTCCTGCGGCCGGGCGACAAGGTGCGGGCGACGCCCGAGATCGCTGGCGCGGGGGGCTGAGCCAACATGCGCCTCAACGTCTCCGCCTGGTCGATCCGCAAGCCGATTCCGGCGACGGTCGCCGTCTGCGTGCTGATGCTGCTGGGGCTGTTCAGCTTCCGCACGATGCCGATCACGCAGTTTCCCAATATCGACATTCCCATCGTCCAGGTGCTCATCACCCAATCCGGCGCGGCCCCGTCCGAGCTTGAAGCGCAGGTGACGAAGAAGGTCGAGGACGCGGTCGCCAGCCTCAACGGCGTCTGGCACATCGCCTCGCAGATCGGCGACGGCTCGTCGCAGACGATCATTCAGTTCTATGTCGGCTCCACCAACATCGACCGCGCGCTCAACGACGTGAAGGACCAGATCGCCAAGATCCGCTCGCAATTGCCTCGCACCATCGACGAACCGATCGTCAATCGCATCAATATCGAGGGCTTGCCGATCGTCACTTACGCGGCCTCCGCGCCGGGGATGACGGTCGAGCAACTGTCCTGGTTCATCGACGACACCGTGGCGCGCGATCTTCAGAGCCTGAAGGGCGTCGGCGACGTGTCGCGCTTCGGCGGCGTCGATCGCGAAGTGCGGGTCTCGCTCGACCCCGAGAAGCTGCTGGCGCTCGGCGTCACCGCCGAGCAGGTCAACGAGCAGGTGCGCCAGGACAATGTCGATCTCGGCGGCGGCCGCGGCGAGGTCGCCGGCCAGGAGCAGGCGATCCGCACGCTCGCCGGCGCCAACAAGCTCAGCCAACTGAAGGCGCTGCCGATCGCGCTGCCCGGCGGGCGGCGCGTGCGACTCGACGAGTTGGCCACAGTCTCCGACACGGCGGCCGAGCCGCGCACGTTCACGCGGCTGTTCGACCAGCCGATCGTCGCCTTCGGCGTCACCCGCGCCAAAGGCGCCAGCGACGTTACGGTCGACAGCGACATCTCCAAGAAACTCGCCGAGATCGAGAAGCATCACCCTGAGGTGAAGTTCACCCAGGTCGATACCCGGATCGCCGCCGAACTCGGCAGCTACCACTCGACGATGGAGACGCTGATCGAGGGCGCGGCACTGGCGATCATCGTCGTGTTCATCTTTCTGCGCGATTTCCGCGCCACCGTGGTCACCGCTATGGCGTTGCCGCTATCGGTGCTGCCGACCTTTTGGGCGATGGACGCGGTCGGCTTCTCGCTCAACATGGTGAGCCTGCTGGCGCTGACGCTGGTGACCGGCATTCTCGTCGACGACGCCATCGTCGAGATCGAGAACATCGTGCGCCACATGCGGATGGGCAAATCCGCCTATCGCGCCGCGCTGGAGGCGGCTGACGAGATCGGCCTGGCGGTGATCGCGATTTCGCTGTCGATCGCGGCGATCTTCGCCCCGGTCAGCTTCATGGGCGGCATCGCCGGCCAATATTTCCGCCAGTTCGGGCTGACGGTCGCCGTCGCCGTCATGTTCTCGCTCGGCGTGGCGCGTTTCGTGACGCCGGTGATGGCGGCCTATTTCATGCGCGCGCCGCGCCACGAGGAGCACACCGACGGCGCCATCCTGCGCTTCTATACGCGGCTGGTGCGCGGCTCGGTGCGCTGGCGCTGGGCGACGCTGTTCGTCGGCGCGCTGATCTTCGCCGCCTCGCTGTGGTCGACGCGCTTGCTGCCGTCCGGCTTCATCCCGGCCGACGATCAGGCGCGCGCGCTGCTGGCGGTGGAACTGCCGCCGGGCTCGCGGCTCGACGACACCGACCACGTCAGCCGCGAAATCTCCGCCAAGCTGAAAGCCATGCCGGAAGTGCGCTCGGTGCTGGTCTATGGCGGCCAAATCCTGGGCGGCGACGCGGAGCCGCGCAAGGCGACCTTCGTCATCAATTTCGTCCACAAGTCGAAGCGCGAGGCGAGCCAGAAGCAACTGCAAACCGAGATCTCCGGCTTCATGGCCGACATTCCCGACCTGCGTTTCTGGTTCATGAAGGACAACGGCCAGCGCGACCTGCAACTCATCGTCGCCGGCCCCGACATGGACGCCATCAACAACACCGCCAACCAGCTCGCCAGCGAAATGCGCTCCCTGCCGATGCTGGAGAACCCGATCTCCACCGCCGAACTCGACCGGCCGGAATTGCAGATCGAACCGCGCCGGCAGGTGGCGGCCGACCTCGGCGTCTCCACCGAGGCGTTGTCGACGACGATCCGCGTCGCCACGCTCGGCGACATCGACGCCAATCTGGCCAAGTTCAAGGTCGACGGCCGGCTGATCCCGATCCGCGTCGAGCTAAACCAGGCGGCGCGCGGGCGCATCGGCGTGCTGGAGAACCTGCGCGTGCCGACCGCCGGCGGCGGTACGACGCCGCTCGCCGCGGTCGCCGATTTCGAGATGGGTCACGGGCCGGCGGCGATCAACCGCTACGACCGCTCGCGCCGTGTCACCATCGAGGCCGATTTGCGCGGCGACGCGGCGCTGGGCGCCGCGGTGGCGGCGATCCGCGCCCTGCCGACAGCCAAGGCCCTGCCGCCGGGCGTCGAGATCAAGGAGACCGGCGACGTCGAGATCATGAGCGAGGTGTTCCAATCCTTCGCCGAAGCGATGGGGGCGGGGCTGATGATGGTCTATGGCCTGCTGGTGCTGCTGTTCGGCAGCTTCCTGCAACCGATCACCATTCTGATCTCGCTGCCGCTGTCCATCGGCGGCTCGATCCTGGCCCTGCTCATCACCCACAAGGCGATGTCGATGCCGGTGGTCATCGGTCTGTTGATGCTGATGGGCATCGTCACCAAGAACGCCATCATGCTGGTGGATTTCGCCATCGAATCCATAGCGCAGGGCGCGCCGCGGCTGGAGGCGCTGGTCGAGGCCGGCCGCAAGCGGGCGCGTCCGATCGTGATGACGACGATCGCCATGGCGGCGGGCATGTTGCCTTCGGCGGCCGGCATGGGCGACGGCGGCGGCTTCCGCTCGCCGATGGCGATCGCTGTCATCGGCGGGCTGGTGGTGTCGACGCTGCTGTCGCTGGTGTTCGTGCCGGCGGTGTTCACGGTGATCGACGATATCGGGCGGGTGACGTGGCGGCTGTTCAAGTGGCTGCTGGCGCCGCGCGAGCCACGCGAGGTCGAGCCACGCGAGGAGAAGCCGAAGCGGGACGGGCGCGGCGCGCTGCCGTCGCCGGCGGAGTAGTTGACAGGCGGAACGCCCAGATCGTCGGGATGCGGAACCGGCTTGTCCACGCCTATTTCGATATTAACACAAATGTTGTTTGGAAAGCGGTTACGGAGGAACTGCCGGCGCTTATGCCGCGCCTGCGCGCCGCGCTCGTCGAGGACGGATCTCCGCATTGAAGGCGTTGCTATCGCATTCTACGACTTGCCTATAAGCTCCGAGTAATCCTAAGCATCGTCCGCAAAGTTCCTTTACCGGCGAGGCTATACGTTGCGGTCCATCGCCGCCAACGGAGCCTCGCCTTGTGGACATTCGCCTTCGACGCTTCCACGCTTTTTGCGCCCTGCGCCGCGCTGGAGCGGCAGAGGCGTCTCGCCGTCTGGTTGCGCGACCAGCTTCTGGCGCATGACGTGCCCGCGCTCGGCCCGCATCCCGCAGAGGCCGGCTGGGCGCTGTCGGTCAACGCCGACGACGGCTTCGTCTTCATTCTGCTCGCCATGCGCGGCGACGGGCCGTTCGAGGCGCGCATCGATTACGCCGGCGCCGCCGAAGTCGAGGCCGAGGACACCGCGCGGGCGGTCGAGGCCATCCTCGGCGCCAGCCCCGCCCTCAGCGTGCTGGAGAGCGCCTGCTGACAGTCGCAGGCCCAGCCGTTATATGCGGCGCGACGGCCTTTCCGCCCGCAAGGATTTCCCATGTCGCTCTCCAGCGCCGGCCTCGACCCGAGGCGGCGCCGTATTCTGTTTCGCGCCCGCCGTCGCGGCTTGCGCGAGATGGATGTGGCGCTCGGCGCCTTCGCCGACGCGCATCTGTCTGACCTCACTGAGGCCGAACTCGACGAGGTCGAGGCCTGGCTCGACCTGCCGGACCCGGAAATCCTCTCCTGGCTCACCGGCGAGGCCGCCCTGCCCGCGCGCTTCGACACGCCGCTGTTCGCGAAGCTGAAGGCCGCCCCGACACCATGAATGCCCCCGTCGCCGCCGCCACCCGGCTCCGCCAGCCGACCGCGATTACCCTCGCCCGCGCGCCGGAAGGCTTCGACGCCTTCGTCGTCGCCGATCTCGTGCGCGCGCTTGCCCGCGACGCCGAGCGCCGCGCCGTGGCGCTGACCTTCCTGGCGCGCGACTCGCTGCGCGCGCAGAGCTTCATCGAGGCGCTGGCCTTCGCCGCGCCGGAGATCGAGGCGCTGGCGCTGCCGGCCTGGGATTGCCAGCCCTACGATCGCGTCTCGCCCAACGCCGCCGTCGCCGCGCAGCGCATGACCGGGCTTGCCCGTCTGGCGCTGACGCGCGGCGCCGCCGAGCGGCCGCGCATCCTCATCGCTACCGTCAACGCCCTTACCCAGCGCGTGCCCCCGCGCGCCTACCTCGCCAGGGCGGCGCTGTCGGTCGCCCCCGGCAACGTGCTCAACATGGAGACGCTGGTCGGCTGGCTGGAGTCGAACGGTTTCTCGCGCGCCAGCCTGGTGCGCGACGTCGGCGATTACGCTCAGCGCGGCGGCATTCTCGACCTCTACGCGCCGGCGCTGGCCGCGCCGCTGCGGCTCGATTTCTTCGGCGACACGCTGGAATCGATCCGCCCCTTCGATCCCGAGACGCAGCGCTCGACCGGCCAATTGCGCTCGCTCGATCTGACGCCGATGAGCGAGGCGCAGCTCACGACGGACACCATCCGCCGTTTCCGCCAGGGCTATGCCGCCGCATTCGGCGCCCCCCGGCGCGGCGACAGCATCTACGAGGCGGTGAGCGAGGGCCGGCGCGCCATCGGCCTCGAACATTGGCTGCCGCTGTTCTACGACAAGCTCGACACGCTGTTCGATTATCTCGGCGACGCGCCGCTGATCCTCGACGCTCGCGCCGAGGATGTCGCCAACAGCCGCTTCGCGCAAATCGAGGATTACTATGCCGCGCGCAAATCGGCGCGCGAGCTCGACCCCGTCGGCAACGACTATCAGCCGCTGAAGCCCGACCGGCTCTATCTCGCCGCGGACGAATTCGCCGCCGCCTTGAACGCGCGGCCGGTGGCGCGCTTGCAGCCGTTCGAGGCCGCGCCCGAGGCGCTCGACGTCATCGACTGCGGCGGCCGCGTCGGGCGCGATTTCGCCCCCGAGCGCTTGAACGAGAACGTCAATGTGTTCGAGGCGGCGGCGGCGCATGTGCGGGCGCTGCGCCAACAGGGCAAGACCGTCGTCGTCGCCGGCTGGTCGGACGGCTCGCGCGAGCGGCTGAGCCATGTGCTGGTCGATCATGGGCTGAAACCGCTGGAACTGGCATCCTCCTATGTGCAAGCGCGCGACGCCCGCGCCGGCGCGCTGCCGCTCGCCGTGGTGGCGCTGGAGCGCGGATTCGAGGCCGCCGATCTCGCCATCATCGGCGAACAGGACATTCTCGGCGATCGGCTGGTGCGGCAAGCCAAGCGCAAGCGCCGGGCCGAGAACGTGCTCGCCGAAGCCTCGGCGCTAACGGCGGGCGATCTCGTCGTCCACATCGACCACGGCGTCGGCCGCTTCGTCGGCTTAAAGACCATCGAGGCGGCGGGCGCGCCGCACGATTGCCTGGAAATCCATTACGCCGGCGGCGACCGGCTGTTCCTGCCGGTCGAAAACCTGGAACTGCTGTCGCGCTACGGCTCGGAGACCGGCGAACTCGACCGGCTCGGCTCGACCGGCTGGCAGAGCCGCAAGGCGCGGCTGAAGAAGCGCGTGCGCGACATGGCGGCTGAACTGGTGCGCGTCGCCGCGCAACGGCTGACGCGGGCCGCCGCCCGGCTCTCAGCCCCGGAGGGCCTCTACGACGAGTTCTGCGCGCGGTTTCCTTATGACGAAACCGAGGATCAATCGCGCGCCATCGAGGCGACGCTCGACGACCTCAACGCCGGCCGGCCGATGGATCGGCTGGTCTGCGGCGATGTCGGTTTCGGCAAGACCGAGGTGGCGCTGCGCGCCGCCTTCGCCGCCGCGATCAACGGCAAACAGACGGCGGTGGTCGTGCCGACGACGCTGCTGGCGCGCCAGCACTACCACAACTTCACCCAGCGCTTCGCCGGCCTGCCAGTCGGCATCGGCCAACTCTCGCGCATGGTTGCCGCCGCCGAGCAGCGCGAAACCAAGAAGCGCCTCGCCGAGGGCTCGCTCGATATCGTCGTCGGCACCCATGCGGTGCTCGGCAAGGCGGTCAGTTTCAAGGATCTCGGCCTCGTCGTCATCGACGAGGAGCAGCATTTCGGCGTCGGCCACAAGGAGCGGCTGAAGGACTTGCGCGCCGAAGTGCATGTGCTGACGCTCTCGGCGACGCCGATTCCGCGCACGCTGCAACTGGCGATGACCGGCGTGCGCGATCTCTCGATCATCGCCACGCCCCCCGTGGACAGGCTCGCGGTGCGCAGCTTCGTCTCGCCGTTCGATTCCTTGATCGTGCGCGAGGCGCTGCTGCGCGAGCGCTATCGCGGCGGGCAGTCGTTCTATGTCTGCCCGCGCATCGAAGACCTCGACGAATGCGCGGCGTTCCTGCGCCAGAACGTCCCGGAATGTAAGTTCGTCGTCGCCCACGGCCAACTGGCGATGGGCGAGCTTGAGGACAAGATCGGCGCTTTCTACGATGGCAAATACGACATCCTTCTGTCGACCTCGATCGTCGAATCGGGGTTGGACATTCCGCGCGCCAACACGCTCATCGTGCATCGCGCCGATATGTTCGGCCTCGGCCAGCTCTATCAATTGCGTGGCCGCGTCGGGCGCGCCAAAGTGCGCGCCTACGCGATCTTCACCACGCCGGCCAAAAAGCAGATCACGCCGCAGGCGGAAAAGCGGCTGGCGGCGCTGCAATCGCTGGATTCGCTCGGCGCCGGCTTCCAACTCGCCAGCCACGACCTCGACCTGCGCGGCGCCGGCAACCTGCTCGGCGAGGAGCAATCCGGCCACATCAAAGAGGTCGGCTACGAGCTTTACCAGCAGATGGTGAAGGATGCGGTGGAGCGGCTGAAATCGGGCGCGGCGGAGCCGGTCGAGGACGTCTGGTCGCCGACGATTGCGCTGGGCTCGCCGGTGACGATCCCGGAGGCCTATATTCCCGATCTCACCGCCCGGCTGTCGCTCTACCGGCGCCTCTCCGGCCTCACCGACGAGACCGAGATCGAGGGCATGGGGGCGGAGATCGTCGACCGCTTCGGGCCGCCGCCGCCGGAGGTTGATCTGCTGTTGAAGCTGGTGCGCATCAAGGCTTTGTGCCGCGCCTCGCATGTCGAGAAGCTCGACGCCGGGCCGCGCGGCATGACCATCGCCTTCCGCGACAATTCCTTCGCCAATCCCGCCGGGCTGGTGAAATGGGTGACAGCCAACGAAGAGGCGCGCGTGCGGCCCGATATGCGCATCGTGGTGAGCGGCGAGTTCGAGGCGCTGAGCGACCGGCTCGCCGCGGCGCTGAAGACGATGCGGGAGATCGCGCGGCTGGCGGGGAAGAAGGGGTGAGCCTCACCGCACCGAATAGGTGAATGTCATCCCCATCGGCTGCTTGTGCGGCGGCGGCGGGAAACCGTGCGCGGCGGCGGCGACCGCGCGCAACGCCGCCTCGTCGAGTTCCATCGAACCGCTCTGCTCCACTATATAACGCTGCGTCAAGCGACCGCGGCCGTCGACCGCGAAGCCGATCTTGCCGACCAAAGCTCGTCCATAAGTGTGCGCTATCGCCGGCACGCGCAGACGCGGTACGATCAGCCCGTAGAGTTCCGACAAATAATTCGCCTTCGCCGTGCCCCCCGACACCAGCGAGCGCATCGCCGCGCCGCCGAAATCGACCTCGGGCACGGAATCGAAGATCTTCGGCAACACGTCGGCGACTGTGGGTTTCGCCGGCGCCGGGGTCGCGACCGGCTGCGGTTTCTGCGCCGCCGGGACCGGAGTTTCCACCGGCTCGGCCTTCTGCGGCGGCGGCGCCTCGGCCTCGGCGGTTTTCGGCAATTCCGGCGCTGGCGCCGGCGCCGCCTGGGCGGGCTTAGGTTGCGGCGGCGTCTCGGGCGGCGGCGGGGCCTTGGCGGGCGTCGGCTTGTCGGCGACGTGCTCGTCGTCGTGATCGCTCTTGCCTTCGCGCGGTGCGTCGGTAGCGGGCTTCAGGTATTCCTGAGTCTTGGCTTGCGGCGCAGGCGGCGGAGGCGGCGGCGGTGGCTTCTCGACGATGATCTCGACCGGAATCTCGGCCACCGGCGGCGCCGGTTGCAGGCCGCGCCCGACCCAGATCAGTGCGACGACGCCGAGTTCGATGAGAATCGCCGCGACGATGGCCGTGAACAAGCGCGCGCGATCGCGCCTAGGCGGCGGCGCTTCGAGCCGCCAGGCGACGTCGGCGGCGAAAGCGGTCGGGCCTTGCGACATCGCCTGCATAGTATCGGTTTTGACGCGGCGCCGCAAAAGTCCCGTCAATAAAACGACAGCGGAAAATATTTGCGGAAGATCTCGGCGTATTTGCCGCTCGCCCACACCTGCGCCAGCCCGTAATCGAGGGCGCGGCGCAGCACGGAATTGTCCCTGCGCACCGCAATGGCGACGCCTTCGCCGAAATAGCGGCTCTCCAGGTACGGCCCGCCGCGGAAGGCGCAGCAGCCGCCGGCGTCCTCGCCATCGAGCCATATCGCCAGCGTCAACCCATCGGCGAAGGCAAGGTCGATCTCCTTGGCCTTGAGGGCTTTGTGCAGGGCGGCGAAATCGCCGTAGGGCTTAAGCGTCGCTTTGGGGAAGAACTTGGCCAGAAAATGCGCGTGCGCGCTGTCCTTGACGACGCCGACGGTGTGGCCGGCAAGCGTTTTGGCGTCGATGCCGCCGGCCGGAAAATCTTTGCGGGCGGCAAAGCGCGCCGGGGTCAGATAATAAGGGTGGGTGAAGGTGAGCCGCTGGCGCAGCGCCGGCGTCGAGCGCATCGAGGCGATCATCGCATCGCCCTTGTCGGTTTGCAGCGCCTCGATCAGCGTGTCCCAGCGCCGCGCCTGGATCGTGCACGGCAGCCGCAATTGCTCGCAAATGGCGCGCGCGATCTCGACGTTGAAGCCGGCGAGCGAGCCGTCGGGCAGCGCAAAATCGAGCGGCGGATAATCGTCGGCGGTGAGAAAGCGGATCGCCTTCAGCCCCGTCAGGTCCGGGGTGTCGAGATGCAGCGCCGGGTCCCACAGGCTCGGCACCGGGTCGGCGCGGGCGGCGAGCGCCAGGACCAGCATGGCGGCGGCGAGCAGCAGCCTCAGCATGAGCCCGCTTACCGCCCCGCCGCATAGCGGTCGCGCAATTGCCGCTTCAGCAATTTGCCGGTCGGCGTGCGCGGCAGATCCTGTTCGAAATCGACCGAGCGCGGGCATTTGATCGCCGAGATGCGATCGCGGCAGAAGGCGATGAGTTCAGCGGCGAGTTCAGGGCTGGCGCGCGCGGGGTCGCGCAACTGCACGACCGCTTTCACCTCCTCGCCGAGATCCTCGTTGGGCACGCCGAACACCGCGACGTCGAGCACCTGCGGGTGGCCGATCAGCACGTCTTCGGTCTCCTGCGGATAGACGTTGACGCCGCCGCAGATCATCATGTTGGCCTTGCGGTCGGTCAGATACAGATAACCGTCCTCGTCGAGATAGCCGATGTCGCCGAGCGTCGACCAGCCGTCACGGATATAGGCGGCTTTGGTCTTGGCGGGATCGTTGCGATAGACGAAGGCCGGGCCGCCGTCGAAATAGACGACGCCGTTGACGCGCGGCGGCAGCGTCTGGCCGGTTTCCTCATCGACGATGCGGATTTGCCCGACATAGGCGCGCCCGACCGAGCCGCGATGGGCGAGCCATTGCTGCGAATTGATGATGGTGGCGCCGTTGCCCTCGGTGCCGGCGTAATATTCGATCAGGACCGGCCCCCACCAATCAATCATCTGCTGCTTGACCTCGATCGGGCAAGGCGCGGCGGCATGGACGGCGCCGCGCAGCGACGAGATGTCGTAGCGCGCGCGCGCCGCGGGCGGCAGTTTCAACAGGCGGACAAACATCGTCGGCACCAGTTGGGATTGCGTGGCGCGATATTGCTCGACATAGCGCAGATAGGCTTCGGCGTCGAAATGCCGCATCACCACGACAGTCGCGCCGAACGCCGCCGCGGTCATGGTGAAGCGCAGGGGCGCTGCGTGATAGAGCGGCGCCGGCGACAAATAGACGCTATCCTGGTTGACGCCGCACATATCGACGCAGAGCAGCTTCAACACCGGATTGACGAGCCCCAGCGGCATCGGCGTCAGCGACGTCTCGACGCCCTTCGGCCGCCCGGTGGTGCCGGAGGAATAGAGCATGTCGCGGCCGGCGAATTCGTTGGCGACCGGCGTCGTCGGCTGCGCGGCGGCCTCGACGTCGAAGGCGCGAAAGCCCGGCGCGGGCTGCCCGGTCATGAGCAGGATCGGCGCATCGCCGGCTTGCGCGAGGCCGCGCGTCTCGGCGGCGCAGGCGGGAGAAGTGATGAACGCCTTGGCGGCGCAGTCGCGCACGATATAGGCGATCTCGTCGGCCTTCAGGTAACGGCTGACGGCGGTGTAGATGAGCCCGGCGCGCTGCGCCGCCCAGCAGATTTCAACGAAGGCGAGGCCGTTCTCCATCAGCAGCGCGACATGGTCGCCAGGCGCGAGCCCCAACGCATAGAACAATTGCGCGATTTGGTTGCTGCGCCGGTCAAGCTCGCCAAAAGTCAGCCTCTCGCCCGTCTCGGCGATGATGTAGGCCGGCTTGTCGGGGGTCGTCGCGGCGTGGAACGAGGGATGATTCATGGGCCCGGCGCCTCCCGCGCCCGTGCGCGGCGCCTTGGCCGGTAGTTTCGACCGCACGCGGGGGAAAGGCAAGCGCGCGGCCCTGGCCGCGCTGCTCTCTGAAACACGTGGCGCGGCCCTGGTGCAAAAACCACGGGCGGCCTTGGCCGCCCGTGGTGTTGTGGCCGGTATGCCCGGCCGCTGTCTGTCTCAGCACACGGCGCCGAGGTCAGGGTTGCTGGTGACCGCCGCCGCCGTCGTGACCACCGCCGCCGCCGCCGTGGTGCATGC
>DATNDU010000032.1:0-79200 GCA_035606915.1 Roseiarcus sp.
CGAAGGTGGCCTGCGCCTCGACCGGCAGCACCTCCACCGGCCGCGCGTCCTGCCCGAAGCGGTAATCGCGCTGGAAATCGTGCAGCACGCAATTGTGCTCATGCACCCAGTCGCCGGGCGCGATGTCCTTGGCGGCGAAGCCGATGATCTGGCCGAACTTGCGGATCGGCTGGCCGGCGGCGATCGGGCTCGCCGCCATCTTGTGGCCGCGGGGCACGCGCTCGCGCGCGCTTATGCCCATGGGGGCGCTGCCGATGGGGAATTCCTCGACGGCGATCAGCACATTGTCTTGTGCGTTGAGGCGCAGGGCGCGGGGGGCGGTCATGAGTAACTCCTGGTCACGGCGCGAAAAGCTCGGGTTTCTCGCGCGCGAGCGCCTCGAAAGTGCGGGAGACGGCGGCGATATGGGCGGTCATGGCGGCGCGCGCGGCGTCGGGGTCGCGCGCCTCGATGGCGGCGAAAATCGTGCGATGTTCGGCAAGCGTCAGTTGCATGCGCCCCGGCGGGGTCATCAACAAACGGCGCGGTCGCTCCAACTGCTGGCGCACGCCGTCGAGGATGTCCTCGCTGCGGCTGAGGCCGAGATGCTGGGTGAGCAGCGCATGAAAGCCGACGTCGAAGATGTAGAAGCTCGCCCGGTCGCCCTCGCGCGCGGCCTCCTCGGCTTCCGCGAGATTGGCGGCGAGGTCGGCGCGCGCCGTCTCGTCGAGCCGATTGGCCGCTTCGGCGGCGATCTCGCCTTCGAGCGCCCGGCGCACGAAAAGATGCTCGCGCACGTCGCCGGCCGAGATCGACGCAACGAATGAGCCATGCTGCGGCTCGACGCGCACCAGCCGCTCGAAGGCCAGACGGCTGATCGCGGCGGAGACCGGAAATCGCGATACGCCGAGCTTCTCGCACAGAGCGAGCTTGTCGATCGCCTCGCCCGGCTCCAACTCGCCCGACAAAATCGCTTCCTTCACCGCGTCGTACACTTGCTCGGCCTTACTGTTGACGCGCCCCGGCATCGTCATTCTTACCCTCCCGCTGACATGTTAGAAGCTGACGGCGGCAACGCAAAGCGCTAAATGACGAGAAAAGAGGAATCGCCAGATGCTTTATCCCCAAATGCCGGAAGTGGACATCCTGCCGCGCGACGGCTTCGCCGGGGCGCTGGCGGCGCGGGTGCATCGGCCGGACCTCGGCGGCCCCGCGGTGGCGGCGGTGCGCGCCGAGGGCGTGTTCGATGTGACGCCGACTTTCCCTACGATGCGCGATCTCGCCGAGCAGGCGGCGCCGGCGGCGGCGCTGAAGGCGGCGGGCGGCGAACGGTTGGGGTCGCTGGCGCAGATTCTCGCCAACACGCCGCCAGACGGGCGCGATTCCAGCAAGCCGTGGCTGCTCGCGCCGGTCGATTTGCAGGCGATCAAGGCGGCCGGCGTCACCTTCGCATCCTCGATGCTGGAGCGGGTGATCGAGGAGCGCGCGCGCGGCAATCCGGACAGCGCGCAACGCATCCGCGCCGAGATGGGCCGGCTCATCGGCCACGATCTCAGGGCGCTGAAGCCTGGCTCGGCGGAGGCGGAGCGGCTGAAGGCGGCGCTGATCGCCGAGGGCGCGTGGTCGCAATATCTGGAAGTCGGCATCGGGCCGGACGCCGAGATATTCACCAAGGCGCAGCCGATGTCGGCGGTCGGTTGCGGCTCCGACGCGGGCTTCCACGCCCATTCGCACTGGAACAATCCGGAGCCGGAGGCGGTGCTGATCGTCGCCTCGACCGGCGCGATCGTCGGCGCGACGCTCGGCAACGACGTCAACCTGCGAGATTTCGAGGGCCGCAGCGCGTTGCTGCTCGGCAAGGCCAAGGACCAGAACGCCAGCGCCGCGCTGGGGCCGTTCCTGCGTTTCTTCGACGCAACGTTCTCGCTCGACGACGTGCGCGCGATGGAGATTTCGCTGACCATTCAAGGCGAGGACGGCTTTCGCCTCGACGGGCGCTCGTCGATGCGCGAGATCAGCCGCGATCCCGCCGATCTCGTCGCCCAGCTCATCGGCGTCCATCACGCCTATCCCGACGGCGCCGCGCTCTATCTCGGCACGATGTTCGCGCCGGTGCAGGACCGCGACGCGCCGGGGCTCGGCTTCACCCACAAGATCGGCGACGTGACGACGGTCGCCGCCGACAAGCTCGGGGCGCTCGTCAATCGCATGCGCCATGCGCAGGATTGCGCGCGCTGGGAATTCGGCGCGGCGGCGCTGATGCGCTATCTGGCGGCGCGCGGCGCGTTGCGGCCGGGAAATTGATCTCTGTCGTTTCGTCGCCGCTTTGGCGGGGTAAAGCGCCTTCTCGTCCGTAGGAGGCTCCATGTCCAACGCGCCGAAACGCAATCTCCCCAATCTCGCCACGCTGAGCCTGCCGTTTCTGTGGCCGGTGGCGGTCGGCGCGGCGATGGCTGAGGAGGGCGCCGAACTCTATGCCAAGAACCTTGCCTGGCTCGGCGAGGAGATCAAGATCAAGGCCGAACGGCGGCCGAAGCTCGCCACCGCCAACGCCGTCCGCCTCGATCTGCGCACGATGACGCTGCGCGACTACGGAACGCCGGGCGGCGCGCCGACGCTCGTCGTCGCCCCCTATGCCGGCCACACCGCCGTCATCGCCGATTACGCCAAGGGCCAGAGCCTGATCGAGACGCTGGTCGGCGAAGGCCTCGGGCCTGTCGCGCTGACCGACTGGAAGTCGGCGACGCCGGACATGAAAGACTTCGACATCGACAATTACCTCGCCGATCTCGTCGTCGCCGTCGATGATCTCGGCGGCCGCGTCAATCTCATCGGCCTCTGCCAGGGCGGCTGGATTTCGGCGATGCTGGCGGCGCGCTTTCCCGACAAGGTCGGCGCGCTGGTGCTCGCCGGCGCGCCGATCGACACCCAGGCCGGCGACGGGCCGCTGAAGCGGATGGTCAACGCCTCGCCGCTGTCGTTCTACGAGAAACTGGTGGCGCTCGGCGGCGGCGTGATGAAGGGCGCGTTCATGCTGCGCGGCTGGAAGAACATGCACCCGGAGCAGCATTATCTGGCCGAATACGTCGATGTTCTCGAACACCTCGACGATCCCGCCTACATGAAGCGGCGCGAGACCTTCGCCCGCTGGTATGAGAACCCGATCGACCTGCCCGGACGCTGGTACATCCAGGCGATCCGCGATCTGTTCAAGGCCAACCTGTTGGCGAAGGGCGAGTTCGTCGGCCTCGGCCGGCGGCTGACCCTGAAGGCGATCGACTGCCCGGTCTATCTGCTTGCCGGCGAATCCGACGATATCACCACGCGCGAGCAGGTGTTCGCCGCCAAGGCGCTCGTCGGCTCGTCCGATGTCGCCGAGCGTTTGGTCCACGGCGGCCACATCGGCATGTTCATGGGCGCGCGCACGTTGAAGGAGGCGTGGCCGGAGATCGTGCGCTGGCTGAAGCAGCGGTCGCGCGGCTAGGCCTTCACCCGCACGTATTCGCCCGGCGCATCGCAGATCGCTTTAAGCTTGCCGGCGCCGACCTCGCGCGCCGGGACGCGCTGAGGCGCCTGCGCCGCGATCCAGGCGGCCCAGTCCGGCCACCAGGAGCCCGGCGTCTCCTTGGCCCCGGCGACCCAATCCTCGAAGCCGCCGTCCGACGGACCGTCGCTCCAGAACTGATATTTCGGCTTCTGCGCCGGATTGACGACGCCGGCGATATGGCCGGAGCCGGCCATCACGTAGCGCACCGGGCCGCCGAAGGATTTGGCGCCGTTGAACACCGAGCGCGCCGGCGCGATATGGTCCTCGCGCGCCGCCAGATCGTAGATCGGGATCGTCACCTTGGAGAGGCTGATCGTGCGGCCTTCGATCACCATGCGATCGTTGGTGAGATCGTTCTGCAAATAGCAGTGCCTGAGATAGAAGCGATGATTGGCGGCCGGCATGCGGGTGGAATCCGAGTTCCACACCAACAGGTCGAACGCCATCGGCTCCTTGCCCTTCAGATAATTGTTGACCCAGTACGACCAGATGAGATCGTTGGGCCGCAGCATGTTGAAGGCGTTGGCCATCTGCGCGCCTTCGAGATAGCCGGTCTCGGCCATCTTCTTTTCGGTCAATCGCAATTGCTCGGCGTCGACGAAGATCTTGAGGTCGCCGGCGTCGGTGAAATCGACTTGCGTGGTGAAGAAAGTGGCGCTGGAGATGCGCTTGTCGCCGATCTCGGCCATGAAGGCGAGCGTCACCGCGAGCAGCGTGCCGCCGACGCAATAGCCGATCGCCGCGATGTCGTTCTCGCCCGTCGCCGCTTCGATCGCCTCCAACGCAGCGAAGATTCCCTCGCGCATATAGGCTTCAAAACCCTTGTCGATATGGCGCTCGTCGGGATTGACCCAGGAGACGACGAACACCGTCAGCCCCTGCGCCACCGCCCAGCGGATGAAGGATTTCTCCGGGTTGAGGTCGAGCACATAAAATTTGTTGATCCACGGCGGCACGATGAGCAGCGGCCGCTTGTAGACCGTCGGCGTCGAGGGCGCATATTGGATGAGTTCGATGAGTTCGTTGCGGAACACCACCTTGCCGGGAGTGGCGGCGAGATTGACGCCGAGCTTGAATTTCGCCCCGTCCGCCTGGCGGATGCGCAACTGGCCGCCGCCGGCCTCGATGTCCTCGGCCATCATCTTCATGCCGCGCACAAGGTTCTCGCCGCTCTCGGCCAGCGTGGTGCGCAACAGTTCCGGGTTGGTGGCGAGAAAGTTGGACGGCGACAGCGCCGACGTCACCTGCTTCATGTAGAACGCCGCCTTCTGGCGCGTATGCGGATCAAGCTCGTCGGCGCGCTTGACGAGATCGTCGGCCCATTGGGAGGTGAGGATATAGGCTTGTTTGATGAAGTCGAAATAGGGATTGTCGCGCCATGCGGGATCGGCGAAGCGCTTGTCGCCTGCCTCGGGGGCGATGACGTTGTCGGCCTTCTCGCCGCCGAGCCGCTTCATCGTCGCGCCCCACAGTTCGAAGAACCTGCTCGACAGCGCCGTCTGCGCCTCCAGCGCCCGGCGCGCGTCGGTCGCATAATATTCGGCGACGCGGCCCAGCGTCGAGATCACCTCGGCGACCTCCGGTTTCGCCGCTGTCGGCGCCGCCGCGCCGGCCTCGACCGGCTTCAGCATCGCCGCCAGCGCCTTGCCGGCCTCTTCGACGAAGCGGCCGACATTGCGCGACAGCTTCTCGAAATCCGGCAGCGGCGTTTCGCGCGGACGCGGCGCCTCGGTGGCCTCTGACGCAGGCGCCCCAGGCGGGACCGGCGGGCTGACGACGGGCGCGGCGATGATGGGCGCAGCAACGATGGGCTCGGGGCGGCGCGGCGGCTGACGCTTCGCGACCTTCTTCGTTGGCGTTGCGACCTTCTTCGTCGGCGTTGCGGCCTGTTGCGCCGGCTTCGCGATCGGCTTCGGCGGCGGCTTTGCGGCGGTGCGCCGCGACGCAGCAGAGGCGGGCCTGGACGCGCCGCGACCGCGCCCGCCGGGGCTGCGCGATGGACCGCTCATGGACTTTCCTCTCATTGTTCGGCGCGCCGCCGATCCCTTTTCCGACATAATAGTCTGCCACCGCTTCAAGGCGCCAGTGCGCCTTTTGGGGGGCGCGGCCGAAAATCGGGACGGACGTTGCTAAGCTTCGAGGAATGGGCGGCACGATGAGGCGCGCGGCCGGTTGCATGTTGGTTGTCTTGCTCGCGTTAGCTGCGTCGCCGGCGCGCGCTGACGATTTGCTCGACTCGCTGGGCAAGGCGACGGGTCTGATCGCGCCGCCCGCCGATCCCCCCGATTTCGTCAAGAATTCACGCCCGAGCGAGGAGCCCGCCGCGATCCCGGTGTTCGCCGCGCCGCAGGAGCCGGGCTCGAAAGTCAAGACGCCGGCCGAACTCAAGGCGATGGGCGCCGAGCTTGAGCGCGCCTCTGGGGCGCAGGCGACGGGCGGCTCGCAAAAGCGCGTCGCCAGGAAAAAGCACAGGCCCCGCGCGCAGCCTTGAGGCGCCGATCCCATTGCGCCGGCGGCGCGCGGTAAGCTCGCAACAACCAATCTTGCGACGGCCGCGACCCCGGCGCGAACGGCGGCTGGCGGCGAGAAAATGTCGGGCGGCGGGTTCCCCTTCGCCGCGCCAGGTTCTAAAAGGCGCCGGCGCGGAGCAGGGGGCGTTGCGCCTCGAATCGGCCGCGCGTGAGCCCAGGCGCCGCAGGGCGCCAAAGATGAGGAAACCGGGCGATGTCGGATTTTCACTCGACGCGGCGGCTGCCGCCTTACGTCTTCGAGCAAGTCAACAAGCTCAAGGCCAAGGCTCGCGCCGGCGGCGCCGACATCATCGATCTCGGCATGGGCAACCCCGATCTCGCCGCCCCCAAGCACGTCCTCGACAAGCTGGTCGAGACCGTCGGCAAGCCGCGCACCGACCGCTATTCCGCCTCCAAGGGCATTCCGGGTCTGCGCCGCGCCCAGGCCGGCTATTACGCGCGCCGCTTCGGCGTGAAGCTCAATCCGGAGACGCAGGTCGTCGCCACTTTGGGCTCGAAGGAAGGCTTCGCCAATATGGCGCAGGCGATCACCGCGCCGGGCGACGTCGTGCTGACCCCCAATCCCTCCTATCCCATCCACGCCTTCGGCTTCCTGATGGCTGGCGGCGTCGTGCGCTCGGTGCCGGCGGAGCCCGGCACGCAATATTTCTTGGCGCTGGAGCGTGCGATCCAACATTCGATCCCGAAGCCGATCGCGGTCGTCGTCTGCTATCCCTCGAACCCGACGGCGATGGTCGCCTCGCTCGACTTCTACAAAGACCTCGTCATCTTCGCCAAGAAGCACGAGATCTTCGTGCTGTCGGATCTGGCCTATGGCGAGGTTTATTTCGACGGCGAACCGCCGCCGTCGGTGTTGCAGGCGCCGGGCGCTTTCGATGTCGCGGTCGAGTTCACCTCGATGTCGAAGACCTTCTCGATGGCTGGTTGGCGCATGGGCTTCGCGGTCGGCAACGAGCGGCTGCTGGCGGCGCTGGCGCGGGTGAAGTCCTATCTCGACTACGGCGCCTATACGCCGATCCAGGTGGCGGCGGCCGCCGCGCTCAACGGGCCGCCGGATTGCATCCACGAGATGCGGGCGACCTACAAGCGCCGCCGCGACGTGATGGTGGAGAGTTTCGCCGCCGCCGGCTGGCCGATAGAATCGCCGCGCGCCTCGATGTTCGCCTGGACGCCGGTGCCGGAGAAATTCCGTCATCTGGGCTCGCTGGAATTCTCTAAGCTTTTGATTGAGAAGGCGGATGTTGCCGTGGCGCCGGGCATCGGCTTCGGCGAGCACGGCGACGAATACGTGCGCCTGGCCTTGGTTGAGAACGAGCAGCGCATCCGCCAAGCGGCACGCGGCGTGCGGCGCTTCTTCGACAACGCCGACGAGATGTTGCACAATGTGGTGCAATTGAGAAAGCCGGCGTGAGCGACGGGCGC
Organism: Roseiarcus sp.; assembly: GCA_035606915.1. Taxonomy (GTDB): domain Bacteria; phylum Pseudomonadota; class Alphaproteobacteria; order Rhizobiales; family Beijerinckiaceae; genus Roseiarcus. The sequence continues at coordinate 7,480 of DATNDU010000032.1, forward strand.
ACGATTGTCTATGCGCCCGAGGCGGCGCGAGAACTCGACGCGCTGGATGCGGTGATGCGAGGGCGAATCGAGAGCGCACTCGCGTCGCTCGCACTCGATCCCCTTGCGCAGCATAACCAGATCAAGCGGCTGAAAGGCGATACTGCGCTGCGCTTGCGTGTCGGCGATTGGCGCATCATATTCGACGCGTCACCGAGCGAAATCGTCGTCTTGGCTATAGGTCATCGCCGGGAAGTGTACCGAGGAGAGGCCTGAGATGAACGAGCGGGTTCAGTTTATCGTGTCGCCGGCTGGAGAACGTCTCGCGGTCCTGCCTGAGGCGGACTATCTGTTGCTGCTTGCCGCGAGCGAAGACGACGAGGGCGAAGCCCGTCCCGAGTTTCTGGAGGAGGTGCGGCGGCGGCGGAACGCGCTCGCCGCGACGCGAGCGAAGGACGCCGGGGATTCAGGCTCCATTCGTTGAGGCAGAAGGGGCTTATGCGGACAGCGCGACCCTTCGGAACAATCGATTGATCTTAAGTAGCCGACCGCTTTTCTGCCGTTGCGTTCAAACTCAACATGAAAGGTAAACCAGAGTCGGCCCCATGCCCCGCGCCCTCGACCATCTCGTCATCGCCTCCCGCGACCTCGACGCCGTCGCCGAAGCCTATCGCCGGCTCGGCTTCCAGGTCGGGCCGCGCAACCGCCATCCCTGGGGCACCGAGAACCATATCGTACAGTTTCCCGGCGCTTTTCTAGAACTCGTCGGCCTCGGCGAGGGGTTTCACCGCCCGGCGCCGGACGATGCGCTGTTCGCCTTCGCCGGCTTTCTCGACGTGTTCCTGGCGGCGCGCCAGGGCCTCGCCATGCTGGCATTGCGCTCGGATGACGCCAAGGCCGATCGGCGCGCCTTCTCGGCGGGCGGCCTCGGCGATTTTCCGCGCTTCGATTTCGGACGCAAAGGGATGCGGCAGGGGCGCGAAGTGGAGGTAGCGTTCTCGCTCGCCTTCGCCCGCTGTCCGGCTTTGCCGCAGACCGGGTTCTTCGTCTGCCAGCAGCACTTCCCGCAGCATTTCTGGGACGCGGCGGCGCAGGTGCATCCGAACGGCGCGACGGGAGTGGCCGGGCTCGTTTTCGTGCATCCCAAGCCGCAGGCCACGAGCGGGTTTCTGGCCGGCTTTCTGGAGGCGCCGGCGCAAGCCATTGAAGGCGGCCTGCGCTTCGAGGCTGAGGGTGCGACAGTCGAGTGCCTGACGCCGGCGGCCTTCGCCGCCGCCTGGGGCGCGCCGACGCCGTGCGAGCGCGGGCTGGCGGCGATGCGCATCGCCGCCCGCCGGCCGCCGGGCATCGTCGAGGCGGCGGGGACGCACCTCGCCTTCGTCGCAACGTCTTAACGGCCGCCTAACGCTTGCCGCCTAGTTTGGCCGTCAACTCGGCCTTGGCGAGCCTTTTGCGAGCGTTCCATGCGTAACCCCGAGTCCGGCGCCAAGGCTTCTTGGCTGTCGGCCTTTCCAGCCAAATTTCGTCGCAAGATCTCGCAGGGCGTCTATCGGCCGGAGATCGACGGCTTGCGCTTCTTCGCCATCGCCTTCGTCATTTTCGGCCATTCGCTGGAGCGGGCGGCGCGGTTCTTCCCGAGCTACCAGCACACGCTCGCCGGTTCGCCTCTGGAAGCGTTTCTCCAGGTCGCGCCGCCTGGCGTGTTCCTGTTCTTCGCCATCAGCGGCTTCGTGCTCGCCGGGCAGGCGATCAAGTCAAAGGCGAGCCCGCTCAGCGCTGCTTTTCTCAAGAGCTATTTCGGTCGCCGCATCCTGCGCATCGAGCCGCCCTATATCGTGCTGCTGGTCGCCACCTGGGCGCTGCTCAGCCTTACGCATTGGACGCCCGAGGGGACGCATCGCTTCGACGTTGCGCCGCGCTCGCTGACGGTGAGCCTGGGGGCCAGTGTGTTCTATCTGCACGATCTCATCTGGGGCACATTTCCGCGGTTGTTCCCGCCGGGATGGTCGCTAGAGGTGGAAGTGCAGTTCTATGTGCTGGCGCCTTTGCTGTTCGCGCTATGGGCGACGCTGCGCGCGGGAGGCGAGCGCGTTGTGCTGATGCTGCTGTTTCTGGCCACCGGCGTCAATCTCTCGCTGCTCGGGTGGAAGACCCTGGGGCCGCTGCATATCGAATATTCGCTGCTGCATTATTTCAACTACTTTTGGCTCGGCATCGCTCTTGCCTTCGCGCGCCCGGCGCTGACCTCGCGACTGGCGCAGGTTTCGGCGCCGGCGGTGACTGCGCTCGGCTGGTTGGGACTGGCCGGCTTTGTCGCCGTTTCGGCGCCTGGCGAGCGGGCGTCGCTCGGGCTCGAAGCGGCGCGGCTGGCGGCGACTTATCTGTGTATGGCGGCGATCTTCGCCTCGACCTTCGATGCGCGTTCCGGATTTCGCAGCTTCTGCGCCGCGCCGTGGATCAGCCTCATCGGCGGCGCTTGCTATTCGATCTATCTCGTGCATTTGCAAATCATTCAGATGATCTTCGTCGCCGCCGCGAAAGCGGCGCCGCATCTGCCGCTGGCCGGCGTCGGCGGTCTTTTCCTCGTCGCCGCGCTCGTCGTGCTGACCGTGGGTCTCATCTATTATGTCCAGGTCGAGCGCCGCTTCATGGCGCGCGACTGGCCGAAGACCCTGTGGGCCTATCTGCGCGGCGCGGCGCCGGCGAATTCCGCGCCGCGATTGGCGATCGAGACCGCGCCGGAGGCGCGCGAAGCGCTGAAGCGCCGTTCGGCGGCGACCAGCCCGTAAAGACATCCGCACAACACGAACAGATGCCGCCAATGGCTGGTGTCGATCTGCACGCCTTGCAGAATTTGCGGAAAAAGGGCGGCCCAAAGGCCGATGCTCTCGGCTTGCACCGGCGATCTGCGAAAGCACAAGCGCCAGCCCAGGTAAACCGTGACTGCGGCGAAGGTCAGGAACGCCAGCCCGCCCGACCAGCCGAAAGAGGCGAAGGCGCTGAGGAACACCTCGTGCGGGTCCTGCGGGAAGATGTGGCCGAAGCGCAGCGGGCCGAAGCCGAATGGGCGCACCAGCAGCATCGGGATCGAGCGCACCTGATTGCCAAAACGCCCCTGCGGGCCCGAATCGTAGTCCTCAGACAACGTCGCGCGCTCCAGCGCGAGTTGGCGAACCACGGGAATCGCAAGCACTATGGCGACGATGACGGCGACGAGCACGCCCACAAGCGCGGCCACCACCACCGCGCGGGTGCGCAGCCGCGACGATTGCGCGGTGAGGAAGGTGATGCCGAGCAGCAGCGCTACCGAAAACACGCAATCGATGATGGCGCCGCGTGAGAAGCTCAACAGCACGCCGACGATCATGATGACGAGGCTCGGCAAGATGATGATCTTGCGGCCGCGCTGAAGGAACAGGTCTTGCAGCAGCCAGATGATCGGCGGCACCAGGAACGGCGCGAACACGTTAGGGTCCTTGAAGAATCCCATCGCGCGCGAGTTGCCATAGATGGTGAAGTACTGGCCGGTGTCGGCGATGTTGAAATAGCCGATGATGCCGAGCATCGCCGAGATCACGCCGGCGGCGACATAGCCGCTGCGAATCGTCGCCATGCGGGAGAGCGGATCGCGGGCGACGATGGCGGCGAAGGTTATCGTCGCCAGACAGATGTAGAGCGTGATGAAGACGAAATCGACGCTCTCTCGCTCCTGAACCCACGGGATCAGGGTCAGGAAGCCGCTCGACGACCAGATGAGCAGCGTCACCACCAGCGGCGCCAGCGCGCGGTCGAACAGCATGCCGCCGTCGGCGAACACCAGCAGCGCGATCGGGAACATATACTCGAACGGCGACGGCTCGATGGCGACGAAACCGCTGACCGCCAGATAGGTCCACAGCACCCCGCGCTTCAGCGGCTCGCTGGTTCGCATGAAGCCCGATCTCCGCAGCGCGGCCGACGCGCGCGCTCGGACCTTACGGAGATCATGGTTAACGAGCCGTCAACCGGCACTGTCGCGCGCCAAAGCCGGCCCGCTGCGCGCTCCCATAAAGCCCGCCTTAACAGCGCAGCGGCTAGGTAGGGGCTGCCCTCGGACCGAAAATGCTGATCGCCGCCGCCTTCCTGATCAATTCCGCCGGCAACTTCGTGCTCGGCGTGGCGCTGAGCGCCATTCTCGGCCCGGCCGAGTTCGGCCGCTACGCCACTGTCTCGCTCGCGGCGCTGACGCTGGCCGGCTCGACCTTCGATTGGCTGCGCTTCTCCACCATCCGCTTTTCTGGCGATGCGATGCGGCAGGCGAGCTTCGTGGCCAGCCTGGAGGCCGCCTATCTCGCCGTCGCGTTGGCGCTCTACGCCAGCGCCGGGCTGTTGTGGGCGCTCGGCGTCGATTTCGGCCTCGGGCCGACGCTCATCCTGCTGACGCCGCTGTTGACGGTGGCGATCAGCCGCGTCGATTACTCGGCGGCGCAGTTTCGCGCCCGCGAGCTGGCGCGACCGTTCGCGCTCATCTTCGCGTTGCGGCAGATATTCTGCTTCGCCGCGGTCGTGGTTGTCGCCTGGTGTAAGCGCGACGCGACGACGACGGTGGCGGCGATGGCGGTCGCCAATCTCGTCGCCTCGATCGCGCTGAGCCCGGCGATGCGCGTGCCGGGGGCCAGGCTTTCGGCGGCAAGATTGGCCGACGTCTGGCGTTTTCTCGTCTACGCCAAGCCGATCGTCGCCTCTTTCGTGCTGTTCGCGCTGATTTCGCTCATCAACCGTCAGGTGGCGCTGGCCAAGATCGGCGCGGCCGAGACCGGCGAGTTCTCGCTCGCCTTCGATCTCAGCCAGCGGCTGTTCCAGTCGCTTTACGCGCTGCCCGAGATCCTGCTGTTTCAGATCGCGCTGCGGCGCGACCGCGAGCAGGGCCGGGCGGCGGCCGAGGCGCAACTGGCGCTCAACGCGGCGCTGTCGCTGGCGGTGTTCCTGCCGGTCGCCGTCGGCTATTTCGCGCTCGGGCCGACGTTCGAACGGCTCATCGTGCCGGCGGCCTATCGCGGTGAGTTCTCGCGCCTCAGCCTCGCCTTTGCGCCGGGGCTCCTCTGCTATGGCGGGCTCATCATCGCCGTCAATCCGGTGTTCCAACTCGCCCAGCGCACCTGGCCGGTGACGGCGGGGGCGGCGCTGGCGCTGCTGACGGACATTGCGCTGCTGGTCTTCGGCGGCGCCAGCCGCAGCGTCGACGGGCTCGCGCACGCCTACTCGATCAGCCTCGTGGTCGCCGGCGTCGTCGGCGTGGCGGCGGCGTTCCGGCGCAAGGCGGTGCGACCGGCGACGCGCGATCTCGTGGCGCTGGTCGTGGCGGTCGCAGCGATGGCGGCGGCGGTGCGCCCGCTGAACGGGCTCGCCTCGCCGATCGCGGCGGCGGCGGCCGGGGTGAGCCTCGGCGGCTCGCTCTATTTCGCCATCCTGCTGGCGTTCGATTTCGCCGGGGCTCGCAGCTTGCTGATCGCCAAGTTGCGCGCCTGGCGCGGCGTCGTCGCCTGAGCGCGAAAGCGCGAAAATGGCGCCTTGCGGTTCATATCGCCGAAACCGTCCTGTCCTATGCTGGCCGGCCAGGAGCCGCAGATGTCCGCTATCCATCCCCGCGTCGTGATGTTCGGTTCGGCCAGCCCCGTGACCTGCGCGGTGATGGATTACGCGCACCGGCTCGCTGACGCCGTCAACGCCCGGCGGCCGGGCTTCCTCGCCATCGAGACCATCGAGCCGCAACGGCCCCTCGCCTTCGTCGCGGCGATCGCCAGGGCGTTGCGCGCCGGCGCGGTGGCGCATCTGCAATTGCCGATCGAAGGCTGGGGCAACAGCGTCACGCCGGGCTCGGCGCTGCTGGCGGCGCGGGCGCTGACCCGCAAGGGCCACATCGCGGTGACGCTGCACGAATGGACCTCGCTTAACCCGTTGCGCTATCTGTCGATGATTCCCGACCTGCTGGCGAGCGACGGCTTCGTCTTCGTCTCGCCGCACCAGCGCGAGGCGTTCCTGTCGACGCCGTGGGTCGCCAGCGCCAAGAAGCGCCGGGCGCCGGTGATCCCGATCGGCCCCAACATCATGCCGGCGCGCATCGATGCGCGTCGCGTCGCCGAGGAGCGGGCGAAGCTGCGAGGCGAGGGCGCGCGGCGCGCCGACCTGATCGTCGGCTTCTTCGGCGTGCTCTACGCCAGCAAGCGGCCGGACCTGCTGCTGCGCGCGACCGCCGCGCTGCACGCGCGCGGGGTGAAGGCGCGGCTGCTCGTCTGCGGCGATTTCCTGTCGGACAAACCCGGGGATCGCGCCGCCTTCCTGGCGCTCGCCGAGACGCTGGCGCTCGGCGATTGGCTGGATTTTCGCGGCCGCATCGACGACGAGGGCGAACTGATGGCGACGCTCTCGGCCGCCGACGCATTCCTGCTGCCTTTTTCAGACGGGGTGAGCCTGCGGCGCGGCAGTTTCCAGGCGGTGAGCCAACTCGCCATTCCGCTGGCGACGACGAAACCGGAGCGGCCGGACGAGTTCGACGCCATGCCGGCGCTGAAGGCCAAGATCGAGGGCGCCGCGACGGCGCTGTGCGCGGCCGACGCGGCGCCCGAGGTCTTCGCTGAAGCGCTGTTGCTGGCGACTAAGAACCGGGCGGCGGCCTTCGCCGTCAAGCTCGACGGCATTTGGCGCGAGGCGGCCGAGAGCCACCTCCATTTCTACGATCAGCTTACGGCGGCCCCGGCGCCGCGGCTGGCGCGATATCGCGCCGAGCCGGCCGAATAAGCCGACTTCAATAGGCGTTCTGCGTCTTCACCAGCGACACCGGCGTCATCGCCAGGATGTAGAGGTCGAGCCACAGCGACCAGTTCTCGATGTAATAGAGATCGTGGTCGACGCGCGCCTGGATCTTCTCCTGGGTGTCGGTCTCGCCGCGCCAGCCGTGGATCTGGGCCCAGCCGGTGATGCCGGGCTTGACGCGATGGCGGGCGAAATAGCCGTCGACGACCTCGTCGTATTTGCGGTTGGCGGCCTTGGCGTGGACGGCGTGCGGGCGCGGGCCGACCAGCGACAGATCGCCTTTGAAGACGACGTTGAAGAGTTGCGGCAGTTCGTCGATCGAAGTCTTGCGAATGAAGCGGCCGACGCGGGTGACGCGCGGATCGTTGCGGGTGACCAGCCGGGTCGCCGAGGCGTCGAGCTGGTCGACATACATCGAGCGGAACTTAAGCACCTCGACCAGTTCGTTGTTGAAGCCGTAGCGCTTTTGCTTGAACAGCACCGGCCCCTTGGAATCGAGGCGGATCGCCAGCGCCGCCAGGCCCAGGATCGGCGCTAGCGCGATGAGCGCCAGCACGCCGATCGCCTTGTCGAGCGCCATCTTGACCAACACGTCGCCATCGCCGAGCGGCTTGTCGAACACATCCAGCATCGGCGTCGCGCCGAGGTAGGAATAGGAGCGCGGCCGGAAGCGGATGCGATTGGCGTGGGCGGCGAGCCGGACGTCGATCGGCAGCACCCAAAGCTTGCGCAGCATTTGCAGGATACGCTGCTCGGCGGTGATCGGCAGCGCGAACACCGCCAGGTCGACGCGCGTGTGGCGGGCGTATTCGACGAGATCGTCGACCGTGCCGAGCTTGGCGAAACCCTCGACGGTCAGCGGCGAGCGCGCGTCGCCGCGATCGTCGAACACGCCGAGCAGCCGCACCTCGGCGCCGTCGGCCGTGTTCAGATCGCGAATGAGGTCGCGCGCGATCTCGCCGCCGCCGACGACGACGACGCGCTTCTGAAACCGCCCGGAGACCGCGAGCCGGTTGACCACCGCCGCCAGGCCGAAGCGCGTGATCGCCAGCGCATTGAAGCCGATGAAGAACCATGCCCCGAGCCAGAAGCGCGAGATCACGTAATCGAGCCGGGCGAAGAACACCACGGCGATGAGGGCGGCGAAAATGACCGTCCAGGCGCCGCTCATGCGGAACAACTGATTGATCGGCCGCCGCAACGCCGGGACACGGTAGCTTTGCAGAATGTTGAAGGCGATGACGTTGATGAGCGCGACGCCGAGCGCCAATAACAGATAGATCGGCCGCGAGCCGATCTGTTTCACGACATGCGCCTGATAAAGCGCAAGGCCGGTGGCGGCGATGATGGCGAAATCGAACGCCTGCGCCGTCAGGACGAGCAGAATGCGGGAATAGGCGCTCTGCGGCGCCGGTTCGCCCGGCGGCGGCTCGCGCTGCTGCTCGACGCCGCGCGGCGATTTTACCGAATGGAGCGACATGTCACGCCTCGTTGACGAGATCGGCGCCGGCGCCGCGGCGCGCGGCGCGGGCGAGATCGCGGCGCGCCAGCGCCTCGCGATAGGCCGAGAGCACCGTCTCGACCATGTTCTCCATCGAGAAGCGGCCCTGCACATAAGCGGCGATCTCGGCGGCGCGGGCGTTGCGCTCCGCCGCCGGCCGGCGCAATTCCTCGCCGATGCGGCGCGCCAGGTCCGCCGCGTCGTCAGGGGGCCCGAGGCGGTCGCGATAGGGGCCGAAGATCTCGGGGATGCCGCCGACGTCGGTGGTCAGCAGCGCCATTTTCGCCGCCACGCTTTCGAGCACGATGTAAGGCATGGATTCGGCGCGCGACGGCGCCACCATGATGCGCCCGAGGCAAAAGGCGCGCCGCACCGGCATCGGGCCGGGAAACTGGACGTGGCGGCCAAGCCCGAGCCGTTCGGCGCGCGCCATCAGCGCCTCGCGGTCCGGCCCGGAGCCGACCAGCGTCGCGCTCGGCGTCACGCCCGTTTGCCGCGCCAGCGCCGCGAGCGCGTCGATGAGCGTGTCGACGCCCTTGGCGGCGCGCAATTCACCGACATAGAGGACGTCGGCGGCGTCTTCGGCCGGGCGTGCGGCGATGAACTCCTCGGCCCCGAGGCCGTTGACGACGACGCGCACGAGACTGTCGCCTAACGCCACATAGGCCTCGCACCTGCGCCGGATGTGGTCGCTCTCGAACAGGAACAGATCGGTGCGGCGCGACAGCGCCCGCTCGACTGCCATATACAGACGATGCACCGCGCTGCCGGGCTTGTAATTGAAGCTGCCGCCATGCGGCGTGTAGACGCGGATCGGCCGCCGGGCGCCGTCGCTGCCGCCGGAGGCGCGCGCCAGCAAGCCGCCCTTGGAGCCGTGCCCATGCACGACGTCGGGGCGCACTTGCGCGAGGTAGCGCGTGAAGGCGCGGAAGGCGCCGATGTCGGCGGGATGCGGGTTGCGGCGGATCGGCATCGTCGCCATACCGAGGCTGAGGCCGCCGGGAATACGGGCGATCGCCTCGCGCACCCGCTCGCAATCGGCGCCGGAATCGAAGAACAGGCCGACCGCATGGCCGCGCGCGGCTTGCTGGCCGGCGAGATCGATGACATGCCGAAACAGGCCGCCGAGCGGGGCGCGAAACACATGGACGATCCGCAACTCGCTCGAACTCGACAATACAGAAAGCTCCGAACGCGCCGCGCATCGCGACGCGCGGCGTCGAGCGGAGACTTAAGACGGCTTCCTAAAAGAAGCGTTCCCGCACCTTCACCGTATCGCCGGGGCGCACGGGAAATGTCATCGGCTCGCTCGCGGTTATCGGCCGGCCGTCGATGACGCGGGTGACATCGACGCCGCTCTGGTCGCCGCGCGGAGAAAACCCGCCGGCGATGGCGACCGCCGTCTGCGCCGTCATGCCGTTGACGAACGGATATTGGCCGGAGGCGCCGACCTCGCCGAGCACGAAGAACGGCCGGAACGCCTCGACCTCGACGGAGACTTTGGGATCGCGCAGATAGCCGGCACGCAGCCGCGCCGCGATGGCGCCCGCGATCTCCGCGGTCGTCAGACCCTGCGCGCGCACGACGCCGATGAGCGGCATCGAGATGTCGCCGGCGGCGCCGACATTGAATGAATTGGTCAGGTTTTCCTGGCCGAACACAATGACGCGCAGCCGGTCGCCGCTCGCCAACCGATAGGGCGCGTCGATCGAGGCGCGCATTTGCGCATCGTAAGGACGGGTGGCGCAGCCGCCGAGAGCGAAGGCGGCGAGCGCCAGCGCCGCAAGCATCCTGTTCATCGACATACGTGCGCACCGCTTTTACTGACCGCTGACGATTTCTAGCGCTGCATGGTTAACGAAACGCTGATGGCGGCGGTCATTAACCGGAAGGCAACCTTGCTCTTTCATAGATCGTTCATCACGATGCGCGTCTGCGGGGGTTGTTGATGCAGTGGGATGACGAGGCGGCGCCGAAGGGCCTCGACCTGCCGCGCTTGTTCGCCGCCGTTGTCGCGCACAAGCGCTGGATTCTGTTGCCGACGCTCGCCGCTTTTGTCTGCGCGCTCGCCGTCATCGCCGTCGTCAAGCCGCGCTACACCGCCACCGCCAAAGTGATGCTGGAGAACGGCGACAGCTATTTCACCCGCCCCGACAAGGCCACGCTCTCGGTCGCCGATAGCGTCATCGACGAAATGACGGTGGCGAGCGAGGCCGAAGCGGCGCAATCGCCCGACGTCGAGCGCCAGGCGATGGCGAAGCTGAAGCCGGAAGATCTGGCCGAGTTCTCCGGCGGCGGCCTGCTGTCGATGTTTTCCGGGCGCCACGCCGACCTCGCCGAGCGCCGCCTGGTCGCCTTCGGCAAACAAGTCGAAATCTATCCGCAGGCCAAGACCCGCGTGCTGCTGTTCGAGTTCTCCTCGACGGATCGCCAGCGCGCGGCGCGCGGCGCCAATGCGCTCGCCCAGGCGTTCCTGGAATCGCAGCGGCTGGCCAAAGACGCCGAGGCGAAATCGGCCTCGAAATGGCTGTCCGAGCAAATCGACGCGCTGCGCGTCAAGGTCGCCACCGCCGAGAGCCGCATCGAGGCGTTGCGCGCCCAATCCGGTCTGCTGACCGGGGCCAACGGCCTCGCCGTGCCGTCACAGCAATTGTCGGAGATCGCCGCCCAGATCGCCAGCGCCCGCGCGGCGGCGACGGCGGCGGCGGCGAAGGCGGAGGCGCTGCGCAATCTCGTGCGCTCGGGCCGGCTCGACGACGTCGCCTCGGTCGTCAACGACGAGTCGCTGCGCCGCTACGCCGAATCGCGCGTGGCGCTGAAGGCGCAGATCGCCGAGCTTGGCCGCACGCTGCTGCCGGGCCATCCGCGCATGAAGGAACTCGACGGCCAACTCGCCGGGCTCGAACAGGAGATTCGCGCCGCGGCGATGAAGCGCGTGCATGGCTTCGAGGAGGACGCGCGCATCGCCAGCACTCAGGTCAAGAGCCTCCAGCAGGCGGTGGCGAGCCAGGCCAAGACCGTCTCCTCCAGCGACGCCGATCAGGTCAAGCTGCGCGAGCTGGAGATCGACGCCAAGACCGGGCGCGAACAGCTCGAATCGTATCTGACGAAATATCGCGAGGCGATCGCCCGCGACGCCGAGAACGCCGTGCCGGCCAACGGCCGCATCATCGCCTACGCTTTGACTCCGATGTCGCCGACCTTCCCGAAGACCGGGCCGACGCTGTTGCTGGCGCCGCTCGCCGGCTTCTTCGTCAGCCTCGGCCTGGTGGTCGCCAAGATCCTGCTCAGCGATGGCGGCGCGGCGGCGCCAGCGCGGACGGCGCCGGCGCCGCGGCCGGAGCGCGACCCGAGCCTGCCGTTCGGCATCGATGCGCTGCCCGTGGCGGCGCGCGAGCCGCAGGACTGGGCTGCGGCGGTGGAGAGCTTCGTCGACCGTCTCGCCGATACCGGCGAAGGCGAGAGCCTGCCGCTCATGGTCGCCGGCGAGGGCGCGGCGGGGGCGTTGCCGGCGGCGCTGGCCGCGGCGCGGCGCCTCGCCCGGCGCGGGTCGACGGCGCTCGTCGATCTCAGCCCGAGTCCGAGCTGGCTCGCCGACATGTTCGACCGCGAGCGCGACAACGGCCCGATCGGGGCGGGGCTCAGCGATCTCGCGCACGACCCCGACGCCCTCGCCGGGGCCGCGCATCGCGACCTCTCGACACCGCTCGACATCGTCCCCTCGGGCGGCGGCGCGCTAGAGCCGCAGGATCTGCCGGCGATCCTGGCGGCGCTGGCGCGCGCTTATGTCTTCGTCGTCGTTCACGCCGCCGATTGGCGCGATCGGCTGGCGATGACGGCGGCTGAGGATATGGCGGCGATGCTGCTGGTTGCGCCGTCGCCGGAAGTCGGCGCGGTCGAGGCGCGCGCCCGCGCCGCCTTCAAGGACGAGGGGCTGGCGATCAAAGCCATCGGCGCCGGGCCGCACCCGGAGCCGCAGTCGCAGGCGGCGTAATGCCGACGGTCAATCGCGCGGCCTCGTCGTGCCCGGGCTTGTCCCGGGCATCCACGTCGCGCCGCGTTCCCAAGGTGTTGCCGTGTCGCGGACCTATGTCGGCTTCGTGGACAGCGCGCGCAAGCGCTCGACCTCGGCGGCGAGTTCGCCGCGGCGGCCGGCGGGCACGGCGCGGGGGCTCTCGATGCGCACCTCGCCGATGATGCGGGCGGGCCGCGCGCTCAGCACGTAAATGACGTCGGCGAGGTCGAGGGCGTCCTCGACGTCATGGGTGACGAGCACCGCCGACACGCGCTTGTCGTCGATCAACCGCGCCAGATCGGCGCGGATGGCGCGGGCGAGCGGCGGGTCGAGCGAGACGAAGGGTTCGTCAAGCAGCAACAGGTCCGGCTTGGCGGCGAGCGCGCGCGCCAGCGAGGTGCGACGGGCCAGACCCAGCGACAACTCGCCGGGAAAATGGCCGCGATGCTCGACGAGCCCGAGCGCGGCGAACAGCGTGGCGCGCTCTTGCGCCGTCGATTCCGGCGCGCCGAGGCGCACATTGTCGTCGACGCTGCGCCACGGCAGCAGGCGCGGTTCCTGGAACGCCATCGCGATGCGCGCCTCACGCGGCCGGCTCACGGTTCCCTCGAAGGCGCGGTCGAGCCCGGCGAGAATACGCATCAGCGTCGTCTTGCCGCAGCCGGAGGGGCCGATGAGCGCCGCTGTCTCGCCGGCGCGCAGCGCGAAGGCGAGGCCGGCGAGGATCTCGACGGTTTGGCCCTGCGCGGTGCGCGCCGCCTTGCGGGCGACGCTAACTGCGAGCGGGGCGCGGTCGCCAGCGGGTGGCATGACGTTCGAACGGCTGGACAAAGACACTCTCGACAACAAGCATGATTGCGGTGAACGGCAGCGCATAGGCCAGCAGCGTCGTCACGTCGAATAGCTGGAACGCCGTGCCGATCTCGAAGCCGACGCCGTTCGGCCGCCCGAGCAATTCGACCACCAGCACGATTTTCCACACCAGCGACAGGCCCGAGCGCGTCGCCGCGGCGAAGAACGGCGCCAACTGCGGCATGACGACATGGCGCCAGCGCTTCCAGGCTGAGAAGCCGAACACGCTGGCCATTTCGTCGAGCCCGGCGTCGAGCGTGCGCGCGCCCTCGCGCAGCGTGACGACGGTGTTGGGCATCTTGTTGAGCGCCACCGCGCCGATCGCCGCCGTCTCGTTGAGGCCGATCCAGATGTAGGCGAGCACGATGATGACCAGCGCCGGCAGGTTGAGCAGCACGACGATGGGGGCGTCGCACCAGCGATCGACGGCGTCGCGCCGCCCCATCGCGTAACCCAGCGCCGAGCCCAGCGCCATCGCCAGTGCGAATGCGGCGGCGACGCGGGCCATGGTGACGGCGAGCGCGCGCGGCAGCTCGCCGCTCCGCGTCTGCAAAGCGATGGCGTTGAGCACGGCGAGCGGGCTTGGCAGCAGCCGCGGATCGGCGAAATGCGCGGCTGCCTGCCAGATCAGCAGCAACGCCAGCAGCGATCCCAGCCGCGCCGCCAAATTCAGCGGCCCGGGTCGTAGAAGGCGGCGACGTCGAGATCCTTCGCGCCGCCGGTGAGTTCCGTCCCGCTGACGTCGGCGATGGCCTTGAACAGCGCCCGCGCATCGGTCGCCTCGTCGGCGACCGGGCGCTTCGGCGCGCCGGCGAGATAGACGCGGCGATAGGCCTCAAACGTCGCCGCGTCGGTCGCGCGCATGCGGGCGCGCACCGGCGCCCAGGCGGCGGGATCTGTGGCCAGCGCCTCATGCGCCTTGGCGAGCATGGCGAAAAAGCGCTTCAGCGCCGGCCCGTGCGTGCGCGCGAAGGCTGAGGAGAACACATAGCCGGTCATCGCCACCGGCCCCTTGGCGCCCAGCCTCTTCTCGACGTCGGACATCTCGATGACGCGCTTGAAGCCATGCGCTTCGAGATCGGCGCAGAAATTCCAGAATTCCAGCGCCGCGTCGATCTCGCCCTGGATGAGCTTGGCGGCGATCAGCGGCGGGGCGCCGTAGATCGGCCGCGTCTGCTTGGCGAGATCGAGGCCGGAGCGCCGGGCCAGCGCACGCAGCATCAGCCAGCTCTTGTCGAGCGGGCCGCCGGCGATGCCGATCGACTTGCCCTTGAGATCGGCGAGCGAGGCGATCGTCGATGTCTTGGGCGCCATCACCGCGCCGAGCGCGGTGGAATAGGGGGTGAACAGCAGATCGTCGCCGAGCCCGCGTTCGCGCGCCACCCACAGCCAGTCGGAGACGATCATGTCCACCGCGCCGCCGCGCAGCGAGATCTTGCCGGCCTCGGTGGAAGCGAGTTCCTCGATCCGGATGTCGAGATCGGCCGCCTTGTCGAGCCCGCGCGCCTTGGCGACCGCCAATTCCCAGGCGACGGTGCCGGTGCGCTGCACCGCGATGCGCAGCGTGTCGGCGGCGAGGGCTTGAACGGCCGAGAGGCCGAGCAGCAGCACCGCGACGCCCAATCCGAGCGATAATTTCATCTCATCCCCCCCGTCGCATGAGAAGCCCGCGCGCGGGATCGTAGGCCCAGATCGCGCTGGCGAGAAAGACGATCGTGCAGCCGACGACGACGGCGAGCGAGGTCGGCTCGATCTTGCCATAAAACGCGAATCTGGTCAGTTCGACCGCATAGGTGAACGGATTGAACTTGCACACCAAGGCCAGCCACGGGCTGCCCTGCTGCACGCGCCACAGCGGATAGAGCGCCGAAGAAGCGAAGAACATCGGGAAAATGACGAAGTTCATCACGCCGGCGAAGTTCTCCAACTGCTTGATGAGCGAGGACAACAGCATGCCGAACGCGCCCATCATCAGCCCCGACAGCATCAGCGCCGGCAGCACGCTGATATAGTTCCACCAGTTCGTCGGCTGGATCTCCCAGAAATAGGCGATGACGAGAAATGCGTAGACCTGGAGGATCGACACCGCCACGCCTGCGATCAACTTGGAGACGAGCAGGAACCAGCGCGGCGCCGGGCTGACCAGCAGCATGCGCATCGAGCCCATCTCGCGGTCGTAGACCATCGACAGCGACGATTGCATGCCGTTGAACAATTGGATCATCGCTATCAGGCCCGGCGTGATGTAGACCTCATACAAAACATAGGTGTCATAGGGCGGAATGATCGAGACGCCGAGCGTCTGGCGGAAGCCGGCGGCGAAGATGAACAGCCAGACCAGCGGTCGCACCAGCGCCGAGATGAACCGCTCGCGCTGATGCAGGAAGCGCAGCGATTCGCGCCAGACGATGCCATTCAGGCATATCCATAGCCGGGCCGGGCCGAAGCCGCGGTGGGTGTCGTCGACGGCGCTCAAGCGTCGGTCTCCGCGCTCGGCGCCTGCGCGCCGGTGAGCCGGGTGAACGCCTCGCCGATGCCGGAAGCGCTGGCGCCGGCGACGATCTCGGCGCTGGTCGCATCGGCGCGCAGCTTGCCCTTGTGCAGCACGACGACGTGGTCTTGCGGCCTGATCTCGTCGACGAGATGCGTCGTCCACAACACACCGACGCCGTCGTCGCGCGCGAGATCGCGCACCACGCCGAGGATATCGGCGCGGGCCTGGATGTCGAGCCCCGCCGTCGGCTCGTCGAGCAGGATGAGCCTCGGCTCATGCAGCAGGGCGCGCGCGATCTCGACGCGCCGCATCTGGCCGCCGCTGAGATGGCGGGCGCGGTCGCGCACGCGGTCGGCGAGGCCGACGCGCTCCAGCAGGATCTTCTGCCGTTCGCGCCGTTTGCCTCGCCGCATGCCTTGCAGCGCGCCGTGATAGGCCATGTTCTGCTCGATGGTGAGATCGGGGTCGAGCGTGCGGCTCTGGAAGACGACGCCGAGCCGGGCCAGCGCCGCGCCGCTGTCGCGCGCGACGTCATGGCCGAAGATGCGCACGACGCCGGCCTTCGGCGCATAAAGATGCGTGACGACCGAGAACAAGGTGCTTTTGCCGGCCCCGTTGAGGCCGAGCAGCACGCAGAAGCTGCCCGGCGCCACCGAGAAGCTCACATCGTCGAGCGCCGTGCGCGCGCCATAGGCGTGCGTGACGTGCTCGATCGTCAAGGCGTTGGGCTGTGCGTTCATGGTGAGGAAATGGCCACGCCCCAGGGGAACGAGCCGACGGCGATCGACTTGACCACCTTCAGCGAGGCGATGTCGATCACCGAAATGTCGTTGGTGACGCCGTTGGTGGAGACCAGCGTCTTGCCGTCCGGCGTCAGCTCCAACTGCCAGACGCGCTGGCCGACGAGCAGATATTTGATCGGCTTCAGCGTCGCCGTATCCACCACCGCGACGCGATTGGCGGGGCCGAGCGCGACGAAGCCGAGCTTACCGTCTTGCGAGAAGCGGATGCCGACCGGCTGGATTTGCTCCTTGGTGAGGCCGGCCACCGCGAAATTGATCGTGTGTATGACGGCATGTTTGACCGGATCGATGACGCTGACCACGCCGCCAACTTCCGACGACACCCAAAGCTGCTTGCCGTCGGGCGAGAAGTCGGCGTAGCGCGGCCGCGGCGGCACCAGCACATTGGCGACGACCTTCTTGGCGCGCCAGTCGATGAAATGCGCCATGCTCGTCGTTTCCGACGTGTTGACGACCGTCTCGCCGTCCTTGCTGACGGCGACCCCTTCGGGCTCGACGCCAACCGGAATTTCGATGATCGCCTGTTTGGTTTTGACGTCGATGGCGGTCAACAGCGCGTCGTTTTCGTTGGCGACGAACAGCAGCTTGCCGTCGGGGCTCAGGCGCAGTTGCTCGGGATCGGGGCCGGACGGCAGTTCGCCGACCTTTTCCATCGTCTTCGTGTCGACGATGGCGATGGTGTCGTCGTCGCCGAGGCAGATATAGAGCAGCTTCTGATCCTTCGACAGCGCGATGCCGCGCGGGCGCTGCCCGACCTCGACCGTCTTGACCGCGACGAGCTTGTCGAGGTTGACGACGGTGATCGAATTGCCCTTCTCGTTGGTGATATAGGCGGTCGCGGCGGCAGCCGGGCTCACCGCGAGGAACAGCGCGAGCGCGGAAATTACGGCAGTTTGCATTTCGTCTCCGGCTGATCGAGACCCATCGTGTCGAGTACCGACACCTGATGCAGATAGCCTTCCTGGGGCGAAACCGAGACCGTCGAGCGGCCGTCGGTGAGCAGGATCGGCTGCCGCAATTGCTGATTCCACGGCCGCAGCGTCAAGCGCGTGCCCTTGAAATCGGCGACTTCGAAGGCGGGGCTGCGCATATAGGTGCGCAGCTTCTCGGGGTCGTCGGTCTTGATGTGGGCGACGGCGTCGCCAATCATGCGCGCGGCGACCCAGGCCTGGTTGTCGCGCGCCGTCATGCCGCGCTTGAAGGCGCGAAAGAAGCGGTGCTGCAACTGAATGCCGCCCCATAGTTCATGCGAGGGATCCCAACTCGTCGGCATCAGCCCGGCCGAGCCGACGACCGGCCGCGCGTCCCAGGTGCGATAGGGCAGATAACCGGCGAACACGTTGTTCTCATCGGCCGCCACCAGCACGTCGTAATCCGGCGTATTCTGCGTGAACTCCGGCATCTGCGTCTGCACCTGGACGACGCCGGAATCGGAGCGCCGGCCGCCGCCGGTGTCGGCGTAGGTGCGGGCTTCGACGATCTTGGCCCCGAACTTGTGCGCCGCGCGCGTGTAAGCCGCGCCGAGCAGTTTGTCGTCGGGATGCGAGCCGACGACGAGGAACCAGCGCCGCCATCGCTTCCACATCAGATATTGCGCGAGCCCGTCGGCGAGCATGGCGCGGCTCGGCGCGGTGTGGATGACATTGGCGCGGCAATCCTGCTCGCGCACGCGCTCGTCGGGCGCGCCGGCGTTGAAGATCAGCGCGCCCTTGGCGTGGTCGGCGACGGCCAGCAACTTGTCGGCCGGCAGGTCGACGACGAACAGCTTGACGCCCTCGGCGGTCATCTTGTCGAGTTTGGCGATCGGGTCCTCGCTCGCGCCGACCTTGGCCTCGACCATCGAGTAAGTCTGGTCGAGGAAACGACCGGTGGTGTTGTCGTCCTCCAGCGCCATCTTGACGCCCGCGACGAAGTCGTCAGGCGCCGGAATGTCGAGAATGGAGATCGTCTCGCGGCTGTGGACCTGGCGCAGCACGCCGATCTTGACCGCCAGCGTATCGGCGGCAGCGGGGCTCGCCGCGAATGCGAGCCAGACGACCCCGGCGACGGCGAGGGCGCATTGCGCGGCGCCAGGCAGCCGTGCGAGGCTTTGCGTCAGGCGCCGAATCCCGGCGCGAAAGGAGGAAATGAGCATGGGCCGACTGATCCTGTCGGGAGTTTTGGCGCTGCTGGCGGTGGGCGCGGTCGCGGCCGAGAAGCCGACGCAGTTCTGGAACTTGACGACGAAGACCGTCGTCAGCCTGCGACTGTCGCACGCCGGCTCCGGCGAATATGGCGACAATGTCGCCATCGGCGATGAGGACGGCGTCGACCATGACGAGCGCGCCAAAATCGTCGGGCTGCCCAGCGGGCGGTACGATCTCGAATTGAAGTTCCCGGGCGGGCGCGTCTGTTTCGTGCGCAATTTGGAGATTGTCACGGGGAAGGTGTTCTCCGTCGAGGACAAGGAGTTGACGGCTTGCACGAAGTCGTGAGGCGGCAGTCGTGAGGCGGGCGGTCCCGCGAAGCGCGCATCACCATCGTCCTCCCATTGGCGCGGCGCGGGAGGGCTAACATCGAAAACGGCGCGCGTCGACTTTTAAGCGACGCGCCGGCCGCAAATCCTCGCGACGGCGACATATTGTCTCAGCGCCGCCGGGATATTTTCCTGGAAGCCTACCGTCCCGGATACCAATATTCCGCCTGCGGCTTCTTCCTGTCGACGACGACGAATTGGTTGGCGAAGGCGCGGTAGGGATAGCTCCATTCGCCGTCCGGCCATTGCACGCGGATCTCGGCGCGTTCGGCCGTGCCGAGGCCGAGGTGGACCCAGCCGAGATGGCCGGAGGCGTCGCCGCCGCCGATTTGAAGCGTCCGCCTCAAGGTGCGCTCGCCGATTTTGACGGCAATTTGTGCGCCGATCGCATCGCGGTTGGGCGCGGGTTCGACAAGCTTGATCTCGATCCAATTGCCGGGCGGGATGACGCCGCCGTGGCCATCGTTGGCGCCGAGATTGCGAAACAGCGAGACCGGCGCCGCGCGGTGCATCACCAACAGATCAAGATTGCCGTCGAGGTTGAAATCGTCGATCAGCGCGCCGCGACTTTCGTGGTTTTCGACGATGCCGGCCTTGTCGCCGGCCTCGGCGAACTTGCCGCTCCATTGCTGCAACAGCAGATTGTTGGGATCGAAGGCGGCGAAGTCGGGCATTTGCGCGACATTGCCCTTGGCGATGAACAGGTCGAGCAGGCTGTCGTTGTTGAAATCGGCGAACTCGGAGTGCCAGCCGGTGGAGGGCCGCTTGTCGCCGCCGGCGTAGGGGATATGGGCGGTGGCGTCGAGTTCGCCGGCGATGTCGCGATAGACCGGAAACTCGCCGTGCTCGCTCTCGTCGCGGTCGAGCTTCTGGATCTTGGTGTCGCCCATCGAGGTCAGCGCATATTCGGGAAAACCGGAGCCGTCGAGATCGCCCTCAGCGATGCCCATGCCGAAGATCGAGACATGCCGCCAACCTTCGGCGCGACCGTAGAGCTTCGGCGGCCGGCCGGGTTCGACGCGCCACAGTTGCTCCTCGCCGCCGCGGTAATATTGGCGGTCGTTGGAGACGCGCAGGCTCGGCGTGCCGGAGCGGTTCCAGTCGGTGAACAGCATCGACAGCGCGCAATAGCCGGGAACCAGCGGCGTGCGCACGGAATAATCCGGCTTGTCGCCGGGCCGCGGGCGGAACAGCGAGTTTTCCTCGCACGTGCCATAGGGCGAGCCCGGCGCGTCGCGGTCGACATAATGGCCGATCGCCAGCGTCGGGAACTTCTGCCCTTTCTCCCATTCGGCGGCGAACGACGTCGTCCAGCCGGCAGCGCCGTCGAAGCCCCATTCCTTGTTGGCGAGCGTGAATGTGCAGTTCGGGCCGCCCTTCAACATCAGGTTCTCGCCGACGCGCAGCACGAACAGATCGGTATGGCCGTCGCCGTCGATGTCGAGGGGATAGGCGCCGATGACGCCCTTGAGCAGCGTGGGGTCGAGGTCGAGCGGCTTCTCCTCGAACTTGAGCGGGCCGCCGCGCGCCGATTTGTTGATCAACAGCTTGGCCGGATTTTTGCCGCCGGCCAGGAAGACGCTGGGAAAGCCCGAGCCGTCGCAATCGAACGCCGCGCCGCCGCCGCCGACGAAAAATTCCCATCCGCCGTCATAGGTCTGGTTGATCCCGGCGGCGGCGGCCTCTTCGTGCATGACCGGAACGTCGGAGAGGAGGGCGGAGGAATCGGCCCGCGCCGCCGATGCGAGCCAGAAAAGCGCCAGCGCGCCGAGAACGATGCGGATCATCACGGCGCCTCGATCACCAGCGAGCGAAGGAACGCGATCACCGTATCGCGCTGCGTCTTCGTCAGATCCAGATAGGCGTCGCGGGCGAAGCGCGCGTCGCCGCCGTGGGCGACGATGACCTCGTTCAACATGCGAAAATCGCCGCGATGCCCGTATGGCGCCGTGGAGCCGACTCCCCAAAGCTGCGGCGTGCGGAACACGTCGCGTTCGACGAAGCGTTGCGCCTGCAATTCGTTGCCGAGCGCGGAAACCTCGGCGTCGACCACGACATGGCGCTTCAGGTCGCTGAACAGTGGGATCAGCCATTCGCCCTTGGCGTCGCGCTTCAACCGCGCGGCGAAGGGCAGCTTCGACAGGTCGATGACGATGCCCTTGCGCACCTCGCCGGCGCGCAGCGTTCCCGCCATGTCATAGGGCGCGGGGTCGGTGAAGAGCAGCGATTTCAGCGGCAGCGTGGTGCGGTGGCACGAGGCGCAGCCGACCTGCTCGAAATGCGTCTCGCCCTCCGTCGCGGCGGCGCGCCAGTCCGGCGGCAGGCCGGTCTTGACGGTCGGCGGCGGCAGCGTCGCCAGGAAGGCGACGAGCGCGGAGACGTCGCCCGGCGTCGCCGCGTCGGGCACGCCGCTGCCGTCGAAGTCGTGGCTGCCGGTCCAACGCACGCCGAAACGCTCGGACGCCTCCAGGCCGAAATGGGCGTTGAGCGCGTTGATGACGAATTGGCGCAGCGAGGTGAACACGCCCTTGCGGCTGAACGGCCGCACGATGAGGTCGGCGTCGACGCCGTCCACGGCGTCGAGATCGACGAGCCCATCGGGGTGGGCTTTCAAAGAGCCGAAACGCACGCCCTTGGTGACCAGATCGACCTCGACGTCCTGGTGACTGGCGCGCGCCCGAGCCATCCCGGCGTCGCGCTCGGCCCGCAGATCGGCGGTCATCTCGCGCGCCAGCAATTCGGTAAGGCCCGCGCCCATCAGCGCCGGCGGGTTTCGCTCGCTGGAGAAGGAAGGATCGGTGGTGTCGAACGCGGCGCTCTCGAAACCCTCGGAGACGAAGGCGTTGGCGGCGAAATCGGCGGCGGCGCCGACCGTGGGGTCGCTGTGGCAGGAGACGCAGGCGCTGGAATCGGGGCCGCTCAGGCGCGAAAAGGCCGGATTGACGCCGAACCTGCGATGCGTCGGCACGATCGCCTGCGTCGCGCGCGGCCGCCCGGCGCCGTCGGCGGTGGTGAACTTGGATTGGAACAATATGCGCCCGCGCGCGATCAGGCCCGGCAGCGCCGAGGCGCCGGCGGCGGCCACAGCGTCGAAATCGACGTGGCTGGCGAACACACGCTCGTCCCAACTGCCAGCCTCGACCGAGCCGGCGGCCGTCATCAAGACGAGCGCCAGGGCCAAGCCCCCGTAGCGTTTCCTCATCTCCCGCTCGCTTATTTTATTTCACGTCGGCCTTTCGTAGCGCTCCCGCCGCACGCGCGCAACCGTCATGAGGATCGACCCTCCAATTTTGAGTTGCAGACCTCGAAACTTGCGGCTAGAAATTGCCGCAATGAACATGGAAACGCCCTCAGGCCGCCTCACGCTGCGAGAGATCGCGCGTCAGGCAGGCGTCAGTCTGGCGACGCTGGATCGCGTGCTGCACGGCCGCAGCGGCGTGCGCGAGGAAACGGCGCGCCGCGTGCGCGACGTGATCGCGCGCCATGCCGGGCCGTCCGCCGGCGCCAGCCGCGCCCGCAGCATGAAATTCGCCTTCGTGATGCCGGAAGGCGCCAATGTCTTCATGCAGGCGATCCGCGACAACGTCGTCGAGATGTCGAGTTGGCTCGCGGCGCGCAAAGTCTCGGTCGAGATCATCGTCGCCGACGTCTTCAACGCGCTGCGACTCGCGCAAGCGCTGGAGTCCCTGCAAGGAAAATTCGACGGCGTCGCCGTGGTGGCGCTCGACCACCAGAGCGTGCGGGCGGCGATCGACGATCTCGTCGCCTCCGGCATGCATGTCGTGACGCTGGTCTCCGACGTTCCGGGCTCGCGCCGGCATCATTATGTCGGCGTCGACAATGTCGCGGCGGGGCGCACCGCCGCGGTGCTCGTCGGCCGCCTCGCACGTCAGCCGGCGGGCAAGGTCGGGGTGATCGCGGGATCGCAACTGCTGCGCGATCACGCGGAACGCATTTTTGGCTTTCAGCAGGTGATGGGGCTGGAGTTTTCGCACCTCACGCTGCTCAATCCCGTTGAAGGGGGCGATCAGGATCAGCTAAATGAAGACCTCATGGCGAGGTGGCTGAGCGACCATTCTGATCTGATTGGCGTCTATAATGTCGGGGCCGGCACGCCGGGCGTGGGCAAGGCGATCGCCGATTGCGGGCGGGAGGAGCACATCGTTTTCGTTGCTCACGATCTGACGCCGTTCACCCGCCGCGGTTTGCTGCGCGGGCTGGTCGACGCCGTCATCTCGCAGGACCCCGGTCACGAGGCGCGCTCGGCGATCCGCGTGCTGATGGCGCTGACGCGCGGCGAACCGCTGCTCTCCGAGCAGGAGCGCATCAACATCGACATTGTGATGAGAGACAATCTCCCCTGAAGGGGTTCAATTTCGGGCGCGGCGGTTGTCGCCGCGCTTTTGGGGATACGGCGCCGATCGCGCCGTAGAGACGTCGGGGCAGTTGCGATCAAGGATTTTTGATGGCACTTGTAACGACAAAAAGGCGCCGTCCTTTTGGCGGCGCGTCAAGGCCGCCCGGTGCGGCCATATCGTGGAGGAAATACATGAAGTCTTTGAAAACCCTTTTAGCTGGCGCGGCTCTTGCAGGCATCGTCGGCAGCTTGGCGCTCGGCGTCGCGGTGAGCCCCGCGGCGGCGAAGGGCAAGAAGATCGCCGTCTCCTGGAAGACCTTCCAGGAGGAGCGCTGGAAGACCGACGAGAAGGCGATCAAGGCCGTCGTCGAGGCCGCCGGCGACACCTACATCTCCGCCGACGCGCAGGGCTCGGCGACCAAACAGGCTTCCGACATCGAAGGCCTCATCACTCAGGGCGTCGATGTCATCATGGTTGTCGCCTTCGATTCCGACGCCATCCTGCCCTCGATCAAGAAGATCAACGACGCCGGCATCAAGGCGATCGCCTATGATGTGCAATTCGAGGATCCGAACGCGCTCTACATCACCTTCGACAACGTCGGCGTCGGCCGGCTGATGGCCAAGGAAGTGCTCAAGGTGAAGGATTCCGGCAATTTCGCCTTCATCAAGGGCGACAAGGGCGATCCGAACGCGACATTCCTGTTCAGCGGCATCACCGAGGTGCTGAAGCCGAACATGGACGCCGGCAAGATCAAGAACGTCTGCGAGACCTTCACCGACGGTTGGAAGCCCGACAACGCGCAGAAGGAAATGGAGCAGTGCCTGACCAAACAGAACAACAAGGTCGACGCCGTCCTGTCGGAGAATGACGGCATGGCCTCGGGCGTGGTGGCGGCGCTGAAGGCGCAAGGCATGGCAGGCGCGGTGCCCGTGACGGGCCAGGACGGCGACCTCGCGGCGATCAATCGCGTCGCGCTCGGCACGCAGACGGTGTCGATCTGGAAGGATTCGCGCGAACTCGGCAAGGCGGCGGCGGAAGCGGCGATCGCGATCGCCGACGGCAAGCCGATTTCGTCGCTCCCCGGCGTCGGCAAGTTCAACAAGGGCAAGAAGGGCGTGGAGATGAACGCCATTCTGCTGGCGCCGACGCCGATCACCAAGGACACCCTCAATCTGGCGATCGATGCCGGCTGGATCACCAAGGACAAGGCCTGCGCCGGCGTCAAGAAGGGCACGGTCAAGGCTTGCGGCTGACCCGTTGAACCTGGGCCGGGCGCATGGCCCGGCCCTTATCCGCGTGGCCGCCGCCGGTTGCGAACAATTGTTTCGTTCCAATAAATTGCTTCGGGGAGAACGCGATGTCGGTGGGAGCGGAACCCAGCACGGCCCATCTGGTGGCGATCGAAAGCCCGGTCAAACGATTCTTCCGCGCCACCGAGATCGACACCCGCCTGCTCGGCATGGTCGCGGCGCTCGCGCTCATTTGGATAGGCTTCCATATCTTCGGGCAATTGCTCACCGGCGAGGCGGTGTTCATGAAACCCCGAAATCTCTGGAACCTGCTCGTCCAGACCTCATCGATCTCGGTCATGAGCACCGGCATGGTGCTCATCATCGTCATGCGCCATATCGATTTGTCGGTCGGCTCCATGCTGAGCTTCGTCGGCGTGGTCAGCGGCGTCGCGCAGGTCTATTGGCTCGCGCCTTGGCTCGGCGCCGACAATCCCTATATCTGGATCGTCGGCGTCGTCATCGCTTTGGGAACCGGCGCGCTGGTCGGCGCCTTCAACGGCTTTCTTATCGCTTACGCCGGCATCCCGTCGTTCATTGTCACGCTTGGCGGCCTCATCGTCTACAGCGGCGCGGCGTGGTGGGTGATCCGCGGCGAGACGGTGGCGCCGATGGATGCGAGGTTCGAACTGATCGGGGGCACGCCGCGCGCCTCTTGGATCGGCAGCGAAGCGAGTTGGGTGCTGGGAGCGATCATCTGTCTGGCGATCATCGGCGGCATCGTCGCCAATCGCTCGGCGCGGGCGCGATTCAAATTCCCGCAACGGCCGCTATGGGCGGAGGCGTTTCTCGTTGTTCTCGGCTGCGGGGTCACCTTGGGCGCCGTCGCCGTCGTCAACGCTTATCCGTGGCCGCCGCTGGTCGCGGCAAGATACGCCAAGGAAAACAACATTCCCGTGCCGCCGGGCGGCCTCATATACGGGCACGGCTTCGCTGTGCCGGTGTTGATCGCGCTCGCGGTCGGCGTCGTCATGGCGTTCCTGGCCACCCGCACCCGCTTCGGGCGCTATGTCTACGCGATTGGCGGCAATCCGGAGGCGGCGGAACTAGCGGGTGTCAATACGCGCAAGATTACGCTGCTGATGTTCACGCTGATGGGCGTACTTGTCGCCATCTCGGCCTGTATAAGCTCGGCGCGTCTCGATGCGGCGACCAACGATCTCGGCAAGTCGAGCGAACTTTACGTCATCGCCGCCACCGTCATCGGCGGCACGTCGCTCGCCGGCGGCATCGGCACGATCTATGGCGCGATGCTGGGCGCGCTGGTCATGCAGTCGCTGCAATCGGGCATGACGCTGCTCAATTTCGACAGCGCAGTGAAGGACGTCATGGTCGGCTCCGTGCTCGTCTTCGCAGTCTGGATCGACCAGATCTACCGCCGCCGTCAGAGCTGAGGGGGACGCTGATGGACGCCGAGATGAAACCTCTGCCGCTGGTCGAGATGAAGGACGTCTCGATCGCTTTCGGCGGCATCAAGGCCGTCGATCACGCCTCGATCGACCTCTATCCCGGCGAGGTCGTCGGCTTGCTCGGCCACAACGGCGCCGGCAAATCGACGCTTATCAAGGTGCTCTCCGGCGCCTACAAGCGCGACGGCGGCGACATCCTCATCAATGGCGAGGAGGCGGTTATCAACAATCCGCGCGACGCCAAGAAATACGGCATCGAGACCATCTATCAGACGCTGGCGCTGGCCGACAATGTCGACGCCGCCGCCAATTTGTTCCTCGGCCGCGAGTTGCGCACTCGCTGGGGCACGCTCGACGATGTGGCGATGGAGGCGCAGGCGCGGCGCGTCATGGGGCGGCTGAACCCGAATTTCCGCCGCTTCAAGGACCCGGTGGCGTCGCTTTCGGGCGGCCAGCGGCAATCGGTGGCGATCGCCCGCGCCATCCACTTCAACGCCCGCATCCTCATCATGGACGAGCCGACGGCGGCGCTGGGACCGCAGGAGACAAAGCAGGTCGGCGATCTCATCAAGCAATTGAAGGCCGAGGGCATCGGCATTTTCCTCATCAGCCACGACATCCACGACGTGTTCGACCTCGCCGACCGGGTGACGGTGATGAAGAACGGCCAGGTCGTGGGGGCCGGGCCGGTGACGGCGATGACCAAGGACGAGGTGCTGGGCATGATTATTCTCGGCAAGTGCCCGCCGGGCGCGACGCCAGGGCCGGGGGCGATGGCGGCGTGAGGCGATAGCCGTGCGCCTCGGGGCGCGCTATTCTGCCGCCCATGACCCAGCTCCATCGTCCCGTCGGCCCCGGCGATCATATCTTTCTCGTCGACGGCTCGTCTTTCGTCTTTCGCGCCTATTTCCAGTCGATCCGGCAGGATCAAAAATACAATTACCGCTCCGACCGCCTGCCGGTCGGCGCGGTGCGGCTGTTCGCCACCAAAATCCTGCAATTCCTGCGCGACGGCGCGGCGGGGATCACGCCGACGCATATCGCCATCATCTTCGATAAGTCCGAGCAATCGTTCCGCCGCGAGCTTTATCCCGCCTACAAGGCGCACCGGCCCGATCCGCCGGAGGATCTCGTGCCGCAATTCCCATTGATGCGCGCTACCGTCAGCGCCTTCGGCCTGACGCCGATCGAGCAGGACCGCTACGAGGCCGACGATCTCATCGCCACCTACGCGCGCCTCGCCCGCCAGCGCGGCGCGCAGGTGCTGATCGTCTCGGCCGACAAGGACCTCATGCAATTGATCGAGCCCGGCGTCGCCATGTTCGATCCCGCCTCGGGGACCGGCGACACCCGGCGCGAGGAGCGGCGCATCAGCGCAGCCGAGGTCATCGATTATTTCGGCGTGCCGGCGGAGAAGGTCGTCGACGTGCAGGCGCTGGCTGGCGATTCCACCGACAACGTGCCCGGCGCGCCCGGCATCGGCATCAAGACCGCCGCGCAACTCATCAACGAATACGGCGATCTCGATGCGCTGCTCGCCCGCGCCGGCGAGATCAAACAACCTAAGCGCCGCGAGACGCTGACCAATCCGGAGACGGTGAAGCTGATCCGCATCTCCCAGCAACTCGTGACGCTGGTGCGCGACGTCGAGGTTGAGACGCCGCTGGAGTCCCTGGGCCTGCCGAAGCTCGACGGCGAGACGCTGATCGCCTTCCTGAAGGCGATGGAATTCACCACCATCACCCGGCGCGTCGCCGAGATCTGCGGCGTCGAGGCCAACGCGATCGAGCCCGACCCGGCTTTTGCCGGCGCCGCGGGTTGGCGCGGCCGCAACGGCGAGGCCGCCGCGCCGCCAGCCGTCGAACCGCCGCCACCCGAGACGGCGGCGTCGGCCGAGGAACAGCCTTCGCCCAAGCGCCTCGCCGAGGCGCGGGCGGCGGAGGCGCGAGGACAGGCGTTCGAGACCGCCAAATATCCGGCGGTGCGGACGCTTGCGGAACTCGACGCGTGGATCGCGCGCGCCTTTGAGGCCGGCGTCGTCGCCTTCGACACCGAGACCTCGTCGCTCGATCCGATGCGCGCCGATCTCGTCGGCGCCTCGCTGGCGCTGGCGCCGGGAGACGCCTGCTATATCCCGATCAACCATGTGCAGGGCGAGGGGTTGTTCGGCGACGGGCGGTTGCCCGATCAATTGCAGGAGGCCGAGGTCGTGGAACGGCTGAAGCCGCTGCTCGAAGCTCGCCACGTGCTGAAAGTCGGGCAGAACGTCAAGTTCGATTGGCACGTGTTCAAACAACGTGGCGTCGAGGTGGCGCCGTTCGACGATACGATGCTGATGTCCTACGTCCTCGATTCCGGCGTCAGCAACGAAGGCCACGGCATGGACGGCTTGAGCGAGCGCTGGCTCGGGCACAAGCCGATCGCGTTCTCTGATGTGGCGGGATCGGGGCGCAGCTTTATTGGCTTCGCGCGCGTCGCCATCGACCGGGCGACCGCCTATGCGGCCGAGGACGCCGACGTGACCCTGCGACTGTGGCTGACGCTGAAGCCGCGCCTCGTCGCCGAGGCCATGACCACGGTCTATGAGACGTTGGAGCGGCCGCTGGTCGTCGCGCTGGCGCGCATGGAGGGGCGCGGCGTGTCGATCGACCGCGCCATTCTCTCGCGTCTTTCCGGCGAATTCGCGCAGGGCATGGCGCGCATCGAGGCGGAAATTCAAACTTTGGTCGGCGGCCCGATCAATCTCGGCTCGCCCAAGCAGATCAGCGACGTGCTGTTTGGCCAGATGGGCCTGCCGGGGGGCAAAAAGACGCCGACCGGCGCCTGGTCGACCGGCGCCAGTGTGCTCGAAGACCTCGCCGAAGAAGGCCACCAACTGCCGCGCAAGATTCTCGACTGGCGCCAGCTCTCCAAACTCAAGTCGACCTATACCGACGCGCTGCCGGGCTATGTCAATCCGACGACGCATCGCGTGCATACGAGTTTCGCGCTGGCTTCGACAACGACCGGGCGGCTTTCCTCGTCCGAGCCGAACCTGCAAAACATCCCCGTTCGCAACGAGGAGGGCCGGCGCATCCGCCGCGCCTTCGTCGCCGGTCCGGGGGCCAAGCTCATCTCGGCCGATTACAGCCAGATCGAGCTGCGATTGCTTGCCCATATCGCCGACATTGGCTCGCTGAAGAAGGCCTTCGCCGAGGGGCTCGACATTCACGCGATGACGGCCTCCGAGATGTTCGGCGTACCGGTCGCCGGCATGCCGAGCGAGGTCAGGCGGCGCGCCAAGGCGATCAACTTCGGCATCATCTACGGCATCTCGGCCTTCGGCCTCGCCAACCAGCTCGGTATCCCGCGCGAGGAGGCGGGCGCCTATATCCGGAAATATTTCGAGCGCTTCCCCGGCATCCGCGATTATATGGAGGCGACGAAGAAGCGGGCGCGCGAGGATGGCTATGTGACGACCATATTTGGTCGCAAGTGCCATTTTCCGCGCATCAACGCCTCCAACCCGAGCGAGCGCGCCTTCAACGAACGCGCCTCGATCAACGCGCCGATCCAGGGCTCGGCCGCCGACATCATCCGCCGCGCCATGGCGCGCATGGACGGCGAACTCGAAAAGGCCAAGCTGAGCGCGCGCATGCTGTTGCAGGTGCATGACGAACTGGTGTTCGAGGCGCCGCACGAGGAGGTTGACGCCACCATCGCGCTGGTGGCGAAAGTGATGTCGCAGGCCCCGGCCCCGGCGCTCAGGCTCGACGTGCCGTTGCTTGTCGACGCCCGCGCCGCCGACAACTGGGACGAGGCGCATTGAGCCTCATTCGATGCCGCGCAACAGGCCTGCGACGCCGCCGGCCGCCACCGTAATCAGCGCGCTGACGAGAAACAGCGAGGGATAGCCGAAGCCGCCGATCAGCAAACTCGCCAACGTCGGGGCGATGAATTGCGCCGTCGCGCCGGCCATCACCAATAGCGCGAGATCGCGCCCGGCGGTCAGCGGATTGGGCAGTACGCGCGTCATCAAGGCGAGGTCGATGGCGGCGTAAAGGCCCATCGCGACGCCGCCGAGGACGGCGAACGCCAGCATGCCGGCCCACGTCGCCGACACCACCGGGGCCAGCATCGCCAGCGCCATCAACGCCGCATAGCCCTGCGCGAAGGCGCGCCGGCGCGAAGTGCGCGCCGCCAGATGATGGCCGGCGAAGACCGCCGCCAGCGTCGCCACGGTGCGAATGGCGGCGATGAGGCCGGTCGCGGCGCGCGCGTCGTGGCCGGGCAGCGCGGCGACGCCGACATAATCGCGCAGCACGTAGAGGAGATAGTTGTTGATGGCGAATTGCGCGGCGAACATCAGCACGCGAAAGGCGAAGGCGAGCGTGAAATCGCGCGAGCGGAAGCTAGTCAGCGCCGCGAGCCGGAGACGGCCGGCGGCGCGCACCGGCTTCGCGGCGGCGAACGGGGCCTCGCGCGCGAAGACGAGGAACAGGCAGGTCGTCGCCGCGAAATAGGCGAATAGCGCAAAATAGCCGAGGCCGGGCCGCAAATAGGCGGCGACATTGACGCCGACGAGGCCGCCGATCGGCCCGGCGACGGCGAATAGCGAGGAGGCGCGGCGGCCGAGGCGCGGCGGCACGCGATCCGGCGCGACCGCCAGCAGCGCCGCCTGGAAGCCGTTCAGCGTGAACCACAGCGCGCCGTAGAACACGGCGACGCCGCCGACCGAATGCTGCTGCGACAGCAGCGCCGCGAAGATGAGCGACAGCCCCGCCATGCCGGCGAGCCAAGGCGCGCGACGGCCGAAGTGGCCGCGGGTGGCGTCCGAGGCGGCGCCGATCGCAAACAGTCCGGCGACGCCGGCAGCCGCGCAAATCACCGTCAGCCACGCCATATTGGCGACTTTGGCGGCGGCGTCGATCGCCTCGACCTGGTCGGGCACGAGAATCGCCTGCACGCCCTGGAAGCTGGCGTAGAGGGCGATGGCTGTCGGCAACAGCAGGGCGAGGGCGCGCTCGGGGGAAGTCACGCGCGGGCTCTTACGGCGCCGTCGCCCGATTCGCTGCAATCTCCTTGATTTCCGCACCACAAATTACCAGGCGTTGGTTACGCCCGGGCAGACGGCAGTGGTGGAATAGTCAGAGCCAGCGTCGTACCTGGACCTTGTAACGGCGGTAGTCGTCGCCGAACTTCCCTTCGAGATAGCGTTCTTCCCGGGCGATGACCTGCGTCTGGATCGCGATCAGCACGAACGGGAGCAAGGCGAAGGCTAGCGGCCCGTCGAAGCCGATCGCAAGGCCGGCATAGATGAGCGCCATGCCGAGATACATGGGATTGCGGGTCCACCGATAAGGACCTGTCGTTGCGATAAGAGTCGTCGTCTGCGACGGCGGAATGTTGGCGCCCAGCCGCCGGAACAGCCCTGCCGCCGCAAGTATTATCGCCGCCCCGGCAACGATTAACAGCGCGCCCGTGGCAATCAGCAGCTCCCAGTCGATGCCGAAAGAGCGCAGGATGACGAACCGATCCGCCGCAAGCCCCAACAGCAGCGTTCCCAGATAGACGAACGGCGGAGGGACGCGCACACCGGCACTGTCAGGCTCGACGGCCATGCTCATCTCCAATCTGGGCTCTTAAACCAGCATCGACTGCTGGGCGAAGATGCCCGCCATCGCGCCTTGCCATGATGCCGTGGTGACCGAGGGTAGAAGGGGGTTGGTGAGGTCGCCGGCAGCATAGACGCTCGGCACGCTGGTTTCGCGGCGCTCGTCGACCTTGACGACGACGCCGAGGGGTGTGTCGACCGTGGCCAGGCCCAGGGTTTCATGAAGACTTGCGGACGGCTTGTTGCGCGGATGGGCGAAGAGGATGTCGACCGCGACATCGGGGCCGGTATCGATCTTGACGGTGGCGGTATGACCCCCTTTATGGGCGATCCCGATGATCCGGCCATCAACGACTGGTACGTTGCGACGCGCCAGATCGGCGCGGATATCGAGCGGAATATCGTGAGCATCGGCAAAGACCGTCAATCTGTCGGTCCAATCGTGGAAAAGCCTAACCTGATTGTGCGACTGCCGGCCGGACCAGACGAGGCCCCAATGCTGGTCGGCAACTTCAAAGCCGTCACAATACGGGCAGGGCACGACGGCCGCGCCCCAGCCTTCGGCAAAGCCCGGAACATCAGGCATTTGGTCGACTATTCCATAACTGAGGATCAGGCGGCGTGCGGTGAAGGTGTCGCCATCGCCAGTGCGGACAAAGAAATTGTCGATGTCGCCGGATACCCTGTCAGCCCGGGCACTAACTAGCCTAATCGTGGGATAGCGCATTAGCTGCTGCCGCGCCTCGGCCAAGATGTCCATCGGTGGTTTGTGATCATGGCCGAGCAGGCCATGCGAGTGGTCTGCGAAGCGGTTGCGCGGCAAGCCGGTATCTAGAACGGTGACTTTGCGGCGGGCGCGGCCGAGCTGAAGCGCGCCGGCGAGACCGGCAAAGCTGCCGCCAACGATGATGACGTCATCCATAGTAGTGGGCTCCGTGTTGTAGATGGAATGGGATGTTCCCGGCTGGCGATGGCTTCAGTGCGAATAAGACTGACGGTCGAAAGCGCGGCCAGCTTCAGGAGGGTTCGTCGTTGCATGGATCAAGCCCTCTCCATCGGCGACATCAGCAGGTGAACGCGCTTGCAGACTTTGAAAACCGAGTGGTATCGTAATGTACGATTTAAGATACTGTCAAGGACTGGAATTACCGTGACCAAAAACAGCCAAGGCCGACGCGGCCGGCCCGCCAACGAGGCGCTTGGGCA
This sequence comes from Roseiarcus sp., assembly GCA_035606915.1. Lineage (GTDB taxonomy): Bacteria > Pseudomonadota > Alphaproteobacteria > Rhizobiales > Beijerinckiaceae > Roseiarcus. The sequence continues at coordinate 40,289 of DATNDU010000032.1, forward strand.
AACGATAGTCGACGCTGCAAGCGAACTTTTTGTGGAGCTGGGTTTTCAAGCGACGACATTGGAAAAGGTCGCACGGCGAGCGAAGATATCTAAACTCAGCATCTATCGGCACTTCGAGAACAAGGAGGCGTTGTTCAGCGCGGCCATCGCGGCCCGCTGCCAGCAGTTTGCACCACTGGCCTATTTTGAAGGCATAGCCGGTTCGGCCGAAGATCAACTCATGGCGGCAGGATCAACCCTGCTTCGCGCGCTGTTGAGCCCGGACGTCCGTAATGTCGAAGCTATGATCATGGCCGACAAGACGAACCAAGCATCTTTAAGCAAACTGTTTTACGAAGCCGGCTTCGTCCATGTCATGGCTCAAATCGAGGCCCTGTTGCGTAAGATGCACGCGAAGGCGGTTCTGAACGTGCCCGATCCTGTTCAGTCCGCGCGCTTGTTTGCCGCGCTCATCAAAGGGTCCGATCTCCTGATCATCGCACGCTTTGATGAGGCGAGAGCAGGAAATGACAACGAAATTGGATCATACTGCCGATTGGCCGTCGCCATGTTTGTCGCGGCGCACGTGGCAACGACCACAGGGAAAGATCGGCCCGTGTTGGTGCATAAATCTTAAAAATTGGCGCCGAATGGACGAAGGCGAGGGCGGCGGCCGGCGGGGATCGTCGCCCTGCGCTTTTAGCAGCGCGTTTGAATCGCGGCCCGGCTGCGTGTAAACGGAGCCTCGCTGCGCCTCGGGCGCCTCGGAGACGATCATGCCGCTATTTCCCCGTATGCGCGCCGCCGCGCTCGTCCTGGCGCTGGGGTTGTCGCTGTCGGCCTGCGGCGTCAACACCATCCCGACCCTGCAAGAGACCGCCAAGGCGCGCTGGTCGGATGTCGAGAACCAATACCAGCGCCGAACCGACCTCATCCCCAACCTGGTGGCGACCGTGCAAGGCTACGCCAAGCAGGAGAAGGACGTGCTCGTCGCCGTCACCGAGGCGCGCGCCAAGGCGACCTCCATCCACATCGATGCCAACGATCTCACCGACCCCGCCAAGATGAAGGCGGTGCAGAACGCCCAGAACGCGCTGACCGGCGCGCTGTCGCGGCTTTTGGCGGTCAGCGAGAACTATCCGGACCTCAAGTCCAACGCCAATTTCCTTGCGCTCCAGTCGCAGCTCGAAGGCACAGAGAACCGCATCGCGGTGGCGCGGCGCGACTATATCGCCGCCGTGCAGGCCTATAATATCGAGTTGCGCACCTTCCCCGGCGTGATCTGGGCCTCGACGCTTTATTCTAGCAGCAAGCCGATGGCCGAATTTGCCGCTACGGCGGGCTCCGAAGCCGCCCCGAAGGTGAAATTCTGAACCGGCTCGCGCTGACGCTTTTCGCGCTCATCGTCTTTGGCGCGGCGCTGGCGGCGACGGCGTTCCCGGCGCTGACCGGGCGCGTCGTCGACGACGCGCATATTCTATCGCCGGCGACGATAACGTCGCTGACCGGCAAGCTCGCCGATCTCGAAGCCAAATCCTCGATCCAACTCGTCGTCGCCACAGTGCCCGATCTCGGCGGCGAAGAGATCGAGCCCTATGCCAATGCCCTGTTCCGTCACTGGAAGCTCGGGCAGTCGCAGAAGAACAACGGCGCCCTGTTTCTCATCGCGCCGCAGCAGCGTCGCATGCGCATCGAGGTCGGCTACGGGCTCGAAGGCGTGCTCACCGACATCACCGCCAAGCTCATCATCGCCAACGCCGCTACACCGCGCTTCAAGAAAGGCGATTACGACGGCGGCGTCTCCAGCGCCGTCGATGACATCGTCACCGCGCTCACCACCGACAAAGCGGACTGGAAGCCGGAGATGAAGCCGCAAGGCGACGGCTCCGACGGCGATTTCGTCGCTCCGTTGCTGGCGTTTCTATTCATCCTGTTCTTCATCTGGCGGCTGAACCGGGGCGCGCGGCGCACCGGCGGGGCGTGGATCGTGCCGTTCAACACCGGCGGCTGGTCGTCCGGCGGCGGTGGTGGATTTTCCGACGGCGGCGGCTTTTCCGGCGGCGGCGGTTCGTCGGGCGGCGGCGGCGCCTCGGGGAGTTGGTGATGCGCATTGGCGCGCCGGCGGCGCGCGACATCGAGGCCGCCTTCGCAGCGGCGCAGGCGCGCACCGGCGCGCCGCTGGCCTGCGTGGTCGCCGATTGTTCCGCCGATTACGCTCTCGGCCCCTCGCTCGGCGCGGCGGCGCTGGCGCTGGCGACGCCGTGGCCGCTCATCGCCTTCACTGATCTCTCGGCAATCCATGTCTTCGCCATCCAACTGGCGGTGTTCGCGCTGGCGCTTGCTGCGTTGGCCTTCGGGCCAGTGCGGGCGGCGCTCGCCTCGCGGGCGCGGCGGCGCTCGGCCTGCCATCGCGCGGCGATGGTGCAGTTTACGCTGTGCGGGCTCGACCGGGCGGCGGCGCGCAACGGCGTGCTGCTCTATGTCTCACTTACCGAGCATTATGCCCGCATCGTCGCCGACGCCGGCCTGGAGATCGCGCCGGAGGCGTGGCGCGGGCTGATCGACGAACTCGGTGCGGCGCTGCGCTCGGGCGATGCGGCGGCGGCGCTAACGCGCGCCGCGCAGCGCATGGGCGACCATCTTGCCGAGGTTTTCCCGGCGACTCCGGGCGCGAGCGCGCCTATCGCGAAGCGATTTCATATGTTGTAACGCAGGGGCCGCTTGAGCCGGCCGGCGACTAGAGATAACCATGCGAAAATAAGCGGCCCCGGAGGCCTCGACCCGACGCGAGTTCGCCCTGCATGATTCGAAAATCCCGCCTCGCCTTCTTCTTCGCCTCGCTTGCAATGCTGGCGGCCAGCGCGGCGCGCGCGGAACCCTATCTCGTGGCGGATTTCGACACCGGCGACGTCTTGATGCAGAGCGACGCCACGGAGCCGTGGTTTCCCGCCTCCACCACCAAGCTGATGACCACCTATGTCGCGCTAAACGCGGTGCGCGACGGACGGCTGACGATGGACACGCCGCTCACCATGTCGAGGCGGGCGGCGAGCATGCCGCCCTCGAAGATGGGGTTCAAGCCGGGAACGCTCGTCACCCTCAACAACGCCTTGAAGATGCTGATGGTGAAGTCGCCCAACGACGTCGCCTGGATGGTCGGCGAGAGCATCGACGGCTCGGTCGAAAAATTCGCCGCCGAGATGAACGCGACGGCGGCCAAGCTCGGGATGCATGAAAGCCATTTCGTCAACCCGAACGGGTTGCACGATCCCGATCATTATTCGTCGGCGCGCGACATGGCGATCCTGACGCGGGCGCTGTTGAAGGAATTTCCCGAGCACGCCGGCCTCTTCGACATCGGCGAATTGCAGTTCGGCCGTCAAATCATTCGTAACCACAATGGCTTGCTCGGCCGCTACCCCGGCGCCGACGGCATGAAGACCGGCTTCACCTGCCCGGCGGGTTGGAACCTCGTAGCCACCGCCGATCACAACGGCCGCAAGCTCATCGTCGTCATCTACGGCGCGCCGTCGCCGCGCGTGCGCAACAACGAAGCGGCGATGCTGTTCGACCTCGGATTCGAGATGAGCCCGACCGGGCAAAAGCTCGAAGCGCTGCCCGCCTCGGCGGTGACCGCGCCCCCGGACATGCGCAACGAGATTTGCCATAGCCACGGCCGGGCGCAAATGCTGGCGATGCAGCAGCAGTTCGTCGCCTCGGCGATGGCGCAGAGCTCGACCGCGCTCGCCGGCGAACACAACCCGCTGGCGATGTTGGCCGCCGCCATGGAGCCGCCGCCGGCCTTGCAAACGCTACCCAAGCAACAAGACAAGTTCGACCCGGTGCCGGTGTTCGTGGGAGAGAAGCCGGGCTGGACCGGGCCGATTTTGGCCGCTGCCGGCGACGCCGAGGAGACGGCGCCGACGCCGGTGAGCGCTTATGCCAGCGACAAGGCGGCCCAACCCGATCTGGCCGCGCCGATGGCCTTGAAGAGCGCCGTCAAGCCGCCGGCGAAGCTCAAGCACAGGCGGATGACGCGGCAGGCGCGTGCGCGAATGGCCGCCGCGGCGCACCGCGTGACGAAAAAGCGACGCCACAAGTAAATCGTCGCACACCCTCACGCGAGCGTGACGTTTGCCTTGATAACGTCGTATTTGCGTCAATCGCCTGCCCCACGCCCGAGGGATAAACCTTCAGAGCCGCGAAGGTGTGGTTCGATGGTGTGTCCGGCGATTTTGCCCCCCAGCCCCCGGACGGCGCCTCGAACCCGTCCAAGCCACGCAGGCTGGCGGATCGACGGGCCCCCTCCCAGTCGATCCGCCTTTTTTTTGCCTGTTCGTCCCGCCTTGAAAGCTGCGCGCGTCCACGCGATATGAAGCCGCGTCGACGCTGGCGCGCGCCCTGCGCAGGTCATTTTTGCCCAATCCACACAAGAGGGACCCTTGACGACAGACTCCACCTCGACGGCCGAGACCGCCGCCGCGCAGACGCAGAGTTTCGAAGCCGACGTTTCGCGGCTGCTGCACCTGATGGTGCATTCCGTCTATTCCGAACGCGACATTTTCGTGCGCGAACTGGTCTCCAACGCCGCCGACGCCTGCGAGAAGCTGCGTTACGAAGCATTGGCGCAGCCGAAACTCATCGCCGACGGCGCGCCGTTCGCGATTCTGATCGCCATCGACCCCGACCTCAAGACGCTGACCTTCACCGACAACGGCGTCGGCATGAGCCGTGAGGATCTCGTCGAGGCGCTCGGCACCATCGCGCGTTCCGGCACCAAGGCGTTTCTCGACAAGCTCGCGGCCGACGCCCCCGACAAGGCGGCGGGCGAGGCGCAGAGCCTGATCGGCCAGTTCGGCATCGGCTTCTATTCCTCGTTCATGGTCGCCGACGAGGTGACGGTCGAGACGCGACGGGCGGGTTCCGACCAAGCTTGGCGTTGGACCTCTGATGGCAAGGGCGCCTACACGATCGCGGCGCTGACGCTCGACGCCGCGCCGGGGCGCGGCACGCGCGTGACGTTGAAGCTGAACGAGGCCTCAAAGGAATACGCCGAGCCGCACAAGGTCGAGCGCATCGTCAAGGAGCACTCGGGCGCGGTCGCCGTGCCGATCGACATTGTCGAAAAGCCGGGCGCCGAGCCGAAGCGGCTGACCGACGGCGCGGCGATCTGGGCGAAGCCGAAAGCCGAGGTTACGTCCGAGGAATATACCGAGTTCTACCGCTCGCTGGCGGGTCAGTACGACGAGCCGGCGCTGACCATTCATTGGCGCGCCGAGGGGCGGCACGAATACACCGTGCTCGCCTTCGTTCCCGGCTCGCGGCCGTTCGACCTGTTCGACCCGCAGCGCAAGGGCAAGGCCAAGCTCTATGTGCGCCGGGTGCTGATCGGCGCCGACGCCGATCTGCTGCCGGGCTGGCTGCGCTTCGTGCGCCTGGTGGTCGACAGCGCCGATCTGCCGCTCAACGTGTCGCGCGAGATGATCCAGGAAAGCGCGGTGTTCACGGCGATACGCAAGGGCGTCGCCAATCGCCTGGTGCAGGAATTGACCAAGTTCTCCGACAGCGAGCCGGAAAAATACGCCAAAGTATGGGAGAGCTTCGGCCCCGTGATCAAGGAAGGGCTCTACGAAGACCCGGAGCGGCGCGACGCGCTGTTCAAGCTCGCCCGCTTCGTCACCACCAAGCACCCCGACGGCGGCCGCAAGCTGGAAAACTACGTCAAAGAGTTGCGCGAAAATCAGACCGCGATCTATTACCTCACCGGCGAGGACGCCAAGCGCTTGGCGGCGAGCCCGCAGCTCGAAGGGTTTCGCGCCCGCGGCGTCGAAGTGCTGCTGCTGGGCGATCCGGTGGATGCGTTTTGGGTCTCGACGGCGGTGGGTTTTGACGGCAAGCCGTTCAAGTCGATCAGCCAGGGCGCGGCCGACATCAAGACCATCGCGCTGGTCGAGGGCGCGACGCCGCCGGCCGAGGCGAGCGCCGAAGTGGCGACGCTGCTCGCCCATTTCAAGCAGACGCTGGAAGGCGAGATCGAGGACGCGCGCGCCTCCGACCGGCTCACCGACAGCGTCGCCTGTCTGGTGGCGCCGGAGTTCGGTCCCGACCGGCAGCTAGAGAAGATGCTGGCCGCGCATGGGCGGCTTCAGGATCGCGTCAAGCCGGTGCTGGAGGTCAACGCCAACCATCCGCTGACCGCCTCGCTGGCGAAGCGGTTCAAAGAAGGGCGTGATCGCGATCTCGTCGACGACGCAGCCTGGCTGCTGCTCGACGAGGCGCGGCTTGTCGACGGCGAACCGCTGAAGGATGCGGCGGCGTTCGCGGCGCGGCTGCGCCGCGTCATGGAGCGGGCGCTCGGCTGAGCGCCGGCGCCGCACGGGTCGCGATTGTCCCGGCCATGCCTGGGCGGCGATCGATCGAGTCGGCAGCCCGAAAACCACCGTGCGGTTGACCTGAAGCGCAATCCGATCCGGCGGAATCGGATTGCGCTCTAAAGTCCTCGCGGAGTTTTTACTCAGTGCCTCGCCGCCGAGCGTTTGCGAGCGCTCTTCTTGGAGTGCGCGGGCTTGGCCGGCGCGGGCTTGGCGAGTTCGGCTCGCATCCCGTCCTCGCTCATGCGCCAGTGTTCGGCGTCGCGGCCGAACGGGCGGCCCTCGCTCTCCCATAGCGCATAGGCGCGGTCGCGCACGCGCTGTTCGAAACCGGTGGTGTTGAAAGCTTCGTTCATGTCCAGGCTCCTCGATGCGGCAAGCCGGCCTTCGCCACCGCCCGGATATGTCGCTCGTCCGGGCTCGGCGCCCTTGACGCAGGGGCGGTCGGATCAGGTGCTGGAGTTGTTTCATTTCAGGGTTAAAAATTGGTAATCGAGCTTCACGGCGGTTTGCCGGGGCGGCCTTGCCGAGCGGCTTCGTCTGGGCCTATAGGCTGAAGCTTCAGGGGCTCGGCGGCCGGGCTGGGCGGCGGGCTTTCAAGGTTCAAGCGGGAAATTGGATGCGCGCGCCGGGCGGACCCCGACTCTTGCTTCGTCGGCTCCGCGAGGTCATGGCGGAGCCCGTCGTCGCGCAGGCGCGCCTCGACCGCATCGTCGTGCTGATCGCCTCGAACATGGTGGCGGAGGTGTGCTCGCTCTATGTGGCGCGCGCCGACGGGCCGCTGGAGCTGTTCTCGACCGAGGGCCTCAACCGCGAGGCCGTGCATATGACGACGATGCGGCCTGGCGAAGGTCTCGTCGGCCTCATCGCCGCCACGGCGGAGCCGCTGGCGCTGTCGGACGCGCAGAACCATCCCTCCTTCTCCTATAGGCCGGAGACCGGCGAGGAGATCTACCAGTCCTTCCTCGGCGTGCCGGTGCTGCGCGGCGGCGCGACGCTCGGCGTGCTCGTGGTGCAGAATCGCGCCCGGCGCAGTTACTCGGAAGAGGAGATCGAGGCGCTTCAAACCACCGCCATGCTGCTCGCCGAGATGATCGCCTCGGGCGAGTTACAGGCGTTCGCCGGCCAGCCCTCAGCGGTGGCGGTGCGCAAGGCGGCCGTGCTCAAGGGCCAGCCGATCGCCGAAGGCCTCGGGCTCGGCCATGTCGTGCTGCACCAGCCGCGCATCGTCGTCACCAAGATCGTCGCCGACGATGCGAGCGCGGAACTGGCGCGGCTGGAGACGGCGATCGGAGCGATGCGCGCCTCGGTCGACGCGCTTATCGATTCCAGCGACGATGCCGGCGAGGGCGAGCATCGCGACGTGCTCGAAGCCTTCCGCATGATCGCCCATGACCGCGGCTGGCTGCGCCGCCTGCGCGAGGCCGTCACCAGCGGCCTGACGGCGGAGGCGGCGGTCGAGCGCGTGCAGAACGACGCGCGCGCCAAGCTGCAACGCCAGACCGACCCTTATTTGCGCGACCGATTGCACGACCTCACCGACATCGCCAACCGTCTGCTGCATCAGCTTGCCGGGCAAAGCCTGGTGCTGAAGCCGGACGAGCTGCCGGACAACGCCATCCTCGTTGCGCGCTCGATGAGCCCGGCGGCGCTGCTCGATTACGACCGCGCGCGGCTGCGCGGCCTGGTGCTGGAGGAGGCGGGCGCGGCGAGCCATATCGCCATCGTCGCACGCGCTTTGGGCGTGCCGGCGGTCAGCGACATTCCCAATATCTCCGAGATCGTCGAGCACGGCGACCCGCTCATCGTCGACGGCGTCACTGGCGAAGTGCATGTGCTGCCGCCGCCCGAGGTCGAGGCCGCCTATCAGGAGAAGGCGAGGCTCAGGGCGCGCCGGCAGGATCAGTATCGCGCGCTGCGCGACACCCCCGCCACCACGCTCGACGGCGTTTCGATCGGCCTGCACATGAACGCGGGCCTGCTCATCGACCTGCCGCATCTGGAGGAGACCGGCGCGCAATCGATCGGTCTGTTTCGCACCGAATTGCAGTTCATGCTGGCCTCGCGCTTCCCGCGGCTCGATTCGCAGGAGACGCTCTATCGCGCCGTGCTGCAAGCGGCCGGCGACAAGCCCGTCACCTTCCGCACGCTCGACATTGGCGGCGACAAGCGGTTGCCTTATATGAAGGCGAATGAGGAGGAGAACCCGGCGCTCGGCTGGCGCGCGGTGCGCATCGGGCTCGACAAGCCGGCGCTGCTGCGCATCCAGATGCGCGCCATGTTGCGCGCCGCCGCCGGCCGGCGGCTGCGGCTGATGCTGCCGATGGTCTCCACCGTCGACGAATACCGGCGCGGGCGGGCGCTGCTCGATCGCGAGTTCACCTTCCTCTTGCGGCTCGGCCGCGCGCCGCCGGCCTCGGTCGAACTCGGCGTCATGCTGGAGGTGCCCTCGCTGCTGTGGCAGTTGGAGGAGATCGCCTCGGCCGCCGATTTCCTCTCGGTCGGCTCCAACGACCTGATGCAATATCTGTTCGCCGCCGACCGCGACAACAAGCGCGTCTCCGGGCGCTTCGACACCCTGGCGCCGGCCTTCCTGCGCGCGCTGCGCCGCATCGCGCAGGTGGGCGAGCGGGGCCTCGCGCCGGTGGCGCTGTGTGGCGAGATCGGCGGCCGGCCGCTGGAGGCGATGACGCTAATCGCGCTCGGTTTTCGCAATCTGTCGATGTCGGCCACGGCGATCGGCCCGATCAAGGCGATGGTGCTGTCGCTGCCGCTGGCGCCGGTGCGCGCCGAGGTCGAGGCGCTCCTCGCCGAGCGCGGCGCTTGCGATTCGCTGCGCGAGCCGCTGCGCGAGATCGCCGAGCGCCACGGCGTCCGGCTTTAGGGCATTGCGCGCGCCATGAACCTCGACGCTCATCTCGACCCGATTCTGCGCCGCCACGAGGAACTCGCGCACAAGCTCGGCGAGGGCGCCGGCGGGGCTGAATACGCCGACATCGCGCGCGAATACGCGGAGCTGGAGCCGCTGGCGGCCGCAATCAGCGCGCTGCGCGCCAAGCAGAAGGAGCGCGCCGAGCTCCAGGCCATGCTTGCCGATCCCGCGCTCGAAGCCGAGATGCGCGCGATCGCCGCCGCCGAGGTCGAGGAGGCCGGCGCGGCCATCGAGGCGATGACCCGCGACATCCGCCTCGCTTTGCTGCCCAAGGATGCTGCCGACGAGGGCAACGTCATTTTGGAAGTGCGTGCGGGCGCCGGCGGCGACGAGGCGGCGCTGTTCGCCGGCGACCTGCTGCGCATGTATGTCAAATACGCCGAGGCGCGCGGCTGGAAGATCGACGTGCTGTCGGCGAGCGAGGGGACGGCGGGCGGCTACAAGGAGATCATCGCCGAGATCGCCGGCCGCGGCGCCTATGCGCGGCTCAAATACGAGAGCGGCGTGCATCGCGTGCAGCGCGTGCCGGCGACCGAGACGCAGGGACGAATCCACACTTCCGCCGCCACCGTCGCCGTCATGCCCGAGGCGCGCGAGGTCGACGTCGAGATCAAGGAAAGCGACCTCAAGATCGACACGATGCGCGCCAGCGGCGCTGGCGGCCAGCACGTCAACAAGACCGAATCGGCGATCCGCATCACCCATCTGCCGACCGGCATCGTCGTCGCCGTGCAGGAGGAGCGCTCGCAGCACCGCAACCGCGCCAAGGCGATGGCGCTGCTGCGTTCGCGCATCCTGAAGGGGGAGAACGAGCGCGCCGACGCCGAGCGCGCCCAGGACCGGCGCGACCAGGTCGGCTCCGGCGATCGCTCGCAGCGCATCCGCACCTATAATTTCCCGCAGGGGCGGATGACCGACCACCGGATCAACCTGACGCTTTATTCGCTCGACCGGCTCATCGAGAGCGAGGGCCTCGATGAGGTGATCGACGCGCTCGCCGCCGACCGCCAGGCGCGGCTGCTCGCGCAGCAGGCGGAGCGGTGACGTCGGCGCGCCGCGCAGCACGCAAAAACCACGACGACTCGTGATATAAGGCGCACTCCCGCCTTGCCGGCGGGACGGAGGGAGTGGGATCGTGCGCAAAAGCTCGATGATCGGAGCCGCGGCGACGCTGCTGGCGCTCGTCGCCCCGGCGACGGCGCAAATGTATGCGCCGTTTGGCGCACCCGGCGTGCTGACGGTCCCGGAAGTCGCCAGCGGCGCGATCGCCGGCGCCGCCAACAGCGCCGCCCAACAACAGCAACATCAATGCACGCAGACGGTGGTTGGGCGCGGCGGTTTGCAGACGATGTGTCCGACCGATATGGCGAGGCCGAAGCCGCACCGTTAGGTGCGGCGGCGGGTTCAGAGGTCGGTGGGTTCGTCCTGCTGGCGCCCGCGCGCGACGATGCGCAGCGTCGGCAAGCGGCCTTTGCAGCGCCAGCGCCTCCTGCGTCGAGCCGGTGAGCCAGATCTCGATTTCGGCGGCGGTATGCGTTGCGCATGATCGGGGCGGCGTAATCGGGGAAAACGCCGGGCAGGATCGGCAGGTTGCCGGTCAAATCGTGCATCGCGCCGGCGAGTTCGCGGATCGCTGGTGGCCCTTCGAGAGCGAGTAGAGGTTTCACATGGGGCGATGTTTATGGCGCGGCGCGCAGCCTGTCGATTGCGGCGGCGCTTGCGCGGCGTCGCCGATGTCGCCAAATTGGCCCCATGTCCGCGCCCCCAGACCGACCGCCGGAGCCGAGCGCGCTTTCGGCCCTCGACTCGCGATCACGCGAGATTTTCCGCCGTATCGTCGAATCCTATCTCGCCAGCGGCGAGCCGGTGGGCTCGCGCAGCCTTGCCCGGCAATTGCCGATGACCTTGTCGCCGGCCTCGATCCGCAACGTCATGCAGGATCTCGAAGAACTCGGCCTGATCTACGCCCCGCACACCAGCGCCGGCCGGCTGCCGACGCAGGGCGGCTTGCGGTTCTATGTCGACGCGCTGCTGGAATTCGGCGGGTTGGCGGACGAGGAGCGGGCGCGCATCGAGCAGCAGGCGCGCCAGGCCGCCGAGGGCGGCTACGAGAATGCGCTGACCCGCACCACGACGTTGCTGTCCGATCTCACCCGCGGCGCCGGGCTGGTGCTGACGACCAAGGACGACGTGCGGGTGCGCCACATCGAATTCGTGCGCGTCGAGGCGGAAAAGGCGCTCGCCGTGCTGGTCGGCGAGGATGGCGGGGTCGAGAATCGCATTGTCGCCATTCCCGCCAATATCTCCGCTTCCGCCCTCACCGAGGCCGGCAACTATCTCAACGCCCATGCGCGCGGCGGCACCCTGGCGGAGGCGCGGGCGAAGATCGAGCACGCCCGCGACGCGGCGCGCAACGAGATCGACGCGCTGGCGTCGGGGCTGGTCGATGCTGGGCTGGCGTTCTGGGCCGGGGCAGGTGGGGGGCGCCAACAGCTCATCGTGCGCGGCCAGGCCAATCTGATCGGCCCCTCGAACGAGGCGCAGGACCTCGAACGCATAAGGTTGCTGTTTTCCGACCTCGAAACCCAGACCGACGTCATCGAACTGTTACACCGCGCCGAGAACGGCGAGGGGGTGAAGATTTTCATCGGCTCCGAAAACAAGCTGTTCTCGCTTTCCGGCTCCTCGATGATCGCCGCGCCGTTGCGCGGCGCCGACCAGCGCATCGCCGGCGTGCTCGGCGTCATCGGTCCGACCCGGCTCAACTATGGACGGATCGTGCCGATGGTCGAATATGCGGCCCAGATTCTGGGCGATCTGCGACGCGGGCGTTGACATTGCGGACGCGGCCGGCGACGAACGGCCGCCCGACGGGGAGGAGGAACCCTTGAGCGCAATTGGCGAGCGGCACAACCTCGGCGAGGCGATCCATCGCCTGCGCGCGAAATGGGGCGCGATCCTCGCTTTCGGACTGCTGCTGATGCTGCTAGGCGTGGTCTCGTTCGCCTTCGTCTCGTTCTCGACGCTGGCGATGGTGACGCTGAATGGCGTGCTGCTTGTGGTCGCGGGCGCGGCGGAGATCGGCGTCGGCATGCACGCGCGCTCCTGGGGCCGGTTCTTCCTGTGGGTGGCGGGCGGCGTGCTCTACACGCTGGCCGGCGTGTTCTGCATCCTCGATCCGTTCGCGGCCTCGAAAATCCTGACGCTGATGATCGGCGCGGGGCTCATCGCCGCCGCCGCGGTGCGCGCCTATCTCGCCTTCGAGCTGCCTGCGAGCCCGCGTCGCAGCCTGGTGTGGCTCGGCTGCGCGGTGACGTTTCTGCTCGGCTTGATCATTGTCGTTCACTGGCCGATGTCGAGCCTCTATGTCCTGGGAACGTTGCTTGGCGTGGATCTGTTGTCCCACGGCGCGGGCTGGGCTTCCTTTGCTTTGGGCTTGCGCGCGCATCGCTGAAACGCGCGATTCTCGTCTAGAGCTTGCCGCATCTGGAGCTTTGCATGACGAAGTGGATTTACTCGTTCGGGCCGGAGAAGACCGAGGGTCGCGGGCAGATGAAGAACCTGCTGGGCGGCAAGGGGGCCAATCTGGCGGAGATGGCCTCGCTCGGCCTGCCGGTTCCGCCGGGCTTCACGATCACCACCGAGGTCTGCGCCTACTTCTACGAAAACGACAAGAGCTATCCCGCCGATCTCATGGCCCAGGCCGAGGAGGCGATCGCGGCTGTCGGGCGGCAGACCGGTCGCGTCTTCGGCGACGCCGCCAATCCGCTGCTGGTCTCGGTGCGCTCCGGCGCACGCGCCTCGATGCCGGGCATGATGGACACGGTGCTGAATCTCGGCCTCAACGACGAATCGGTGAAGACCCTCGCCGCCAGTTCCGGCGACGAGCGCTTCGCCTACGATAGCTATCGCCGCTTCATCCAGATGTACTCCAACGTCGTGCTGGAGGTCGACAGCCACAATTTCGAGGAGATCATCGAGGGCTACAAGGACCGCCGCGGCTTCGTGCTCGACACCGATCTCTCGGCGCAAGACTGGCGCGAAGTCATCGCCGACTACGAGCAAAAGGTGGAGGAGGAGACCGGCAAGCCGTTCCCGCAGAAGCCGCGCGACCAGCTATGGGGTGCGATCGGCGCGGTGTTGGGCTCGTGGATGAATGCACGCGCCATCACCTATCGCCGGCTCAACCAGATTCCCGCCACCTGGGGCACCGCCGTCAACGTGCAGGCGATGGTGTTCGGCAATATGGGGCCGACGAGCGCCACCGGCGTCGCCTTCACCCGCAATCCCTCGACCGGCGCCAAGGAGCTCTACGGCGAGTTCCTCGTCAACGCGCAGGGCGAGGACGTGGTCGCTGGCATCCGCACGCCGCAGAACATCACGGAAGTCGCGCGCGCCGCCGCCGGCTCCGACCGGCCGTCGCTGGAGGCGATCATGCCGGAGGTGTTCCAGCAATTCGTCGCCACCACGCAATTGCTGGAGAAGCACTACAAGGACATGCAGGATCTGGAGTTCACCGTCGAGCGCGGCAAGCTCTGGATGCTGCAAACCCGCAACGGCAAGCGCACCGGTCGCGCGGCGCTGAGGCTGGCGGTCGAAATGGCCAACGAGGGCCTCATCAGCCGGCAGGAGGCGATCGCCCGCATCGAGCCGGCGTCGCTCGACCAATTGCTGCACCCGACCATCGACCCCAGCGTCAAACGCGATCCGATCGCCGTCGGCCTGCCGGCCTCACCGGGCGCGGCGACCGGCGAGATCGTGTTCTCGGCCGAGGAGGCGGAGGCGTTGAGGCAGGCGGGCCGTAAGACGATCCTGGTGCGCGTCGAGACCTCACCGGAGGACATCCAGGGCATGCATGCGGCGGAGGGCATCATCACCACGCGCGGCGGCATGACCAGCCACGCGGCGGTGGTGGCGCGCGGCATGGGCAAGCCCTGCGTCTCCGGCGTCGGCGCCATTCGCATCGATTACGCGCGCCAGCAACTCGTCGCCAGCGGGCAGACGCTGAAGAAGGGCGACATTCTGACCATCGATGGCGCCACGGGGCAGGTATTCGCCGGCGCAATCGCGATGGTGAAGCCGGAGATGACCGGGGATTTCTTGACGCTCATGCAATGGGCCGATGCGGTGCGGCGCATGAAGGTGCGGGCCAACGCCGAGACGCCGCTCGACGCCCGCACGGCGCGCAGCTTCGGCGCCGAGGGCATCGGGCTCTGCCGCACCGAGCACATGTTTTTCGAAGGCGAGCGCATCGTTGCGGTGCGCGAGATGATCCTGGCCGATGACGAGGCCGGGCGACGCGCGGCGCTGGCCAAGCTGTTGCCGATGCAGCGCAAGGACTTCGCCGAGCTGTTCGAGATCATGCAAGGTCTGCCGGTGACGATCCGCCTGCTCGATCCGCCGCTGCACGAGTTCCTGCCGCAGACAGAGGCCGACATGGCGGAGGTGGCGAAATCGACCGGCGCCTCGGTCGAGAAGCTGCGCCAGCGCGCCAACGAATTGCACGAGTTCAACCCGATGCTGGGCTTTCGCGGCGTGCGGCTGGCGGTGCGATACCCGGAGATCGCGGAGATGCAGGCGCGCGCCATCTTCGAGGGCGCGGTCGAGGCGAGCCGCAAAACCGGGGCGCCGATCACCGCCGAGATCATGGTGCCGCTGGTAATGGGCCGGCCCGAGTTCGACTTGGTCAAGACAATCATCGACGAGATGGCGCAGAAGGTCGCCAAGGAGACCGGCGTCAAGGCGCCTTACCAGGTCGGCACGATGATCGAATTGCCGCGCGCGGCGCTGCGGGCGGGCGAGATCGCCGAAAGCGCCGAGTTCTTTTCCTTCGGCACCAATGATCTCACGCAGACGGCGCTCGGCCTGTCGCGCGACGACGCCGCGGCGTTTCTCGGCGCCTATACCTCCAAGGGGCTGCTCGCCAACGATCCGTTCGTGACGCTCGACCAGGAGGGCGTCGGCGAACTCGTCAAGCTTGCGGCCGAGCGCGGTCGCGCGGCCCGGCCCGGGATCAAGCTCGGCATCTGCGGCGAGCATGGCGGCGATCCCGCCAGCATCGGCTTTTGCGAGAGCGTCGGTTTGGACTATGTGTCGTGTTCGCCGTTCCGTGTGCCCATCGCCCGCCTTGCGGCGGCGCAGGCGGCGCTCGGCGAGAGCGGAGCGGGGCGCACGGCCTGAGGCCGGAACAAGGAGATCGATGTGTCGCTCGCCATGAAGCCGTCGTCGAACGGGGAAATCGCGCCACTACGCTTGGCGGCGACCGTGCTGCTGGTCCGCGACGGGGCGCACGGGGTGCAAGTGTTCATGGTGACGCGCCACCGCAAGATCGAGTTCGCCTCGGGCGCGCTGGTATTTCCCGGCGGCGGCGTCGATCCCGGGGATCGCGCGCTGGCCGGCGACGACGTCGAGCGCATTTCGCGCGTTGCGGCGGTGCGCGAAACCTACGAGGAATGTGGCGTCCTGCTGGCCCGGCGGCGCGACGGCGGGGCGCTGGCGGCGGCTTCCGCCTCGCTCTTTTACGAGCGCGTGAACGCCGAGAACCTCGAACTTTCGCTCGACGCGCTGACGCTGTTCGCACACTGGATTACGCCGCCGATCCTGCCGAAGCGCTTCGACACACGCTTTTATATCGTCGACGCGCCGGCCGATCAGACGGCGGTCCATGACGGCGGCGAGGCGGTCGATTCGATCTGGATCGAGCCGCGGCGGGCGCTCGAAGAGGCGGCGCGCGGGCGCTACGCCCTGGTGCTGCCGACCCGCCTCAACCTCGAACTGCTCGGCCAGAGCGAGACGGCGGCCCAGGCGATCGCGGCGGCGACGTCTCGTCGCGTTGCGCCGATCGAGCCGATCGCCGAGAAGACCGCGAACGGCTACCGGCTGACCATTCCGGCCGACGCCGGCTATGGCGGCCCGCATTTCGACGTTTGATCCTCCAGAAGCCGCCCGGAGACCCGATGCGCATTCCCCCGTTCTCGACGCCGGGCCGGTTCTGGCGCGGCAATCTGCACACCCACTCCACCCATTCCGACGGCTTGCTGCCGCCGGAGCAGGTCGTGGAGGCCTATAAGCGCGCGGGCTATGATTTTCTGGCGCTTTCCGATCATTTTCTCGGCCGCTATGACTGGCCGATCGCCGATACGCGGGCCTTTCGCGCTAACAATTTCACGACGCTGATCGGCGCCGAGTTGCATGCGATGGGCACCGAGGTTGGCGAACTCTGGCATATTCTCGCGGTCGGGTTGCCTCTCGGTTTTCCCGCCGCGCGAGCCGACGAAACCGGGGTCGCGCTGGCGCAGCGGGCGCGCGCGGCCGGCGCCTTTGTCGCCGTCGCTCATCCGGCGTGGTCGCAACTCGCCATCGGCGACGGCAGGTCGCTTGCCGCCGCGCATGCGGTGGAAATCTACAATCACAGTTGCGCCGTCGAGACCGATCGCGGCGACGGCTTCTATCTGCTCGACCAACTGTGCAACGAGGGCCGCCGGCTGACGGCGATCGCCACCGACGACGCGCATTTCCGCAACGGCGATCACGACGCTTTCGGCGGCTTCGTGGAAGTGAAGGCCGAGAGCTTGGAGCCGGAGGCGCTGCTTGCGGCGCTGAAAGCCGGGCAGTTCTACGCCAGCCAGGGGCCGCGCCTGATCGATGTCGAGGTGCGGCGCAAAGAGGTGACGGTGGTCTGCTCGCCGGTCAACTCCATCGCGCTCGTCACCGGCACCTCGCGCGCGATCTCGCGTATCGGGCGACAACTCACCGGCGCGACGCTGGAAGTCGAGGAGGCGACGCGGCAGGCTTGGGTCGATCCCGGCGCCATTCCCTGGTTTCGCGTCGTCGTCATTGACGCCGCCGGCCGGCGAGCGTGGACAAATCCGATTTGGGTCGACCAACTCGACGGTTGAGCGCGTCCAGCGTGGCGGCCCAAAAATGCAAACGATCCAGAATCGCAAAAAAAGCCGCCGGAGACGCGCAAGATTGCGCCTCTCCGGCGGCTTTTCAAATCGACGAACGCGCTGGTTGCGTTCAGACCTCGGCGACAGTTTTCGGCTTGAGAACCTGACGGCCCTTATACATGCCCGTCTTAAGATCAACATGGTGCGGCCGGCGCAACTCGCCGGAATCCTTGTCCTCGACATAGGTCGGCGCTTTCAGCGCGTCTGCGGAGCGGCGCATGCCGCGGCGCGAGGGCGACGTTTTGCGTCTGGGAACAGCCATCGAAATCTCCAACAAAAACGCCCGGTCTGGCGGCCTTGCCGAACCGGGAGAAAGGTGGCGGGCACATACACGCTATTTCGCCGCCGCGCCAGCCCCTGCCCGCCACGCTAACGAGCCTGACCGCGCCGGGGCTCTGCTGCGGGCTCTGCTGAAAGAGGATGAGTATAGCCCTGCCAGCTTTTCGCCATGATCGGTGCATTATTGTGGCGAACTCGCGGCAATTCCTGTTGAATTACTCGAAAGTCTTCGACTGTCGTGACGATTTTGTCACGGCAGGAGGCGCTTTTTCACTCTATGTTCAGCGCATCAGCGTCAGTATTGCGGTTCGGCGCTCGGCCGCCGCGCGAGACGTGAAGTTGAGAGGCGGGGGCGGCTCGGCTTGGACCCAAGGAGTTCGATGTGATGATGTTGAAAGTTACCGGCCTCGCACTAGGCGTTGCGGCGGCGCTGTCGCTGGCTGGCTGCAATACGCCGGAGGGCCAGGGCGCCGCGGGCGGCGCCATCATCGGCGGCGCTACCGGCGCGCTGCTTGGCGGCGCGATCACCAACAGACCGGGGGGCGCATTGCTTGGCGGCGTCGCGGGCGCCGCGACCGGCGCGATGATCGGTTCGGCTGCGGCGCGTCCGCAGGATCCCGGTTACGCGCCGCCGCCGCGCCACTGCACCGAATTCTATTACGATTACTACGGGCGGCGGGTATGCCGGGCTGGGTACTGACGCCGCTGGACGCCACTTTGGCGTCGGGCGAGGCTTTCTCGCCCGACAGCGCGCTCGTCGCCGATGTGCTGCCATCGCCAAACCATGGCGAGCGTAAGCGCTTCCTGCGGGCAGATAGCATCATATTGCATTACACGGGCATGGCCACCGCCGAGGCGGCGATCGCGCTGCTGCGCGATCCCGCCGCCGAAGTCTCCAGTCACTATGTGGTCGAGGAGAGCGGTCGCATCGTGCAACTTGTACCCGAGGCGCGACGAGCTTGGCACGCCGGCGTTTCCTGCTGGCGCGGCGAGCGCGACATGAACTCCGCCTCGATCGGCGTCGAAATCTGTAATCGCGGCCATGACGGCGGCTCGCCGCCGTTCGCCGATCGTCAGATCGAAGCGGTCGTCGCGCTTTGCCGCGACGTCACGGCGCGCTGCCTCCTCCGCCCTGAGCGGGTGCTCGCCCACTCGGATATCGCGCCGGCGCGCAAGCGCGACCCCGGCGAGGCGTTTCCGTGGGCTGCGCTAGGACGGGCCGGCATTGGCCATTGGGTGGAGGCCGATCCGCCCGACGGGGTTGCGCTTATCGCGCGCGGTCAACAGGGGCCACCGGTGCGAGGCCTGCAAAGCCTGCTCGCACTCTATGGCTACGATATCGATCCGAGCGGCGTTTACGATGCGCGCACTCAGACAGTTGTCGCCGCCTTCCAGCGTCATTTCCGTCCGGCGAAAGTCGATGGCGCCGCCGACCACAGCACTGTTGAGACGCTGCGGCGCCTGCTCGACGGGTTATCCTGATCCGCAGATTGTTGAAGGGAAATCAACGCCTTCGCGTGAAGCGTCGTTAACCTATCCTTCAGTTCCTGATCGCAAATTGGGGTAACGGATGCTTATCCGCGTGTCGATTTCGACGAGAGCGCTACGAATGAAGATCACCCGCATTGGCGACATTGTCCTGCCCGCGCTTTTCGCTGCCTTGTGTATTGCGAGCGTGACGGGTTCGGCGCGCGCCGCCGATTCGCACGACTACGAGATTGCCGCCAACGACGGATATGGGCTTGAAGATTGCCTGGCCGTCGGCGCCGACTGTGGCCAGGTCGTCGCTGACGCCTGGTGCGAGGCGCATGGCCACGGACACGCGCTCGCTTATGGCCTGCGCAGCGCGATCACGGGACGTCCCACGCCGGTCTCCGCCGTCGACGAACCCTATGTCATCAAATGCGGAGACTGATTGTCATTTGATGAAATCGGCGCATTTGGGCGTGTCGGTCTGACTGCCCCAGGGCTGGATAGGGACTGACGAGGTGGAGTTTTTCGGCGAGCCGTCGACCAACTTGTCCGAGTAAGTCATGTAGACAAGAATGTTGCGCTTGGCATCGCAGCCGCGCACGATCTGCATCTTCTTGAAAAACACCGACCGCCGCTCCGAAAACACGACGTCGCCCTGTCCAGATTTGCCAAGGAATTTGATCGGCGCATATTGCCGGCAGGCCAGCGAAATATCCGACGTCTCCTCGGCAAGACCGAACGCGCCCATGAGGCCGCCCTTCTCCGGCGCGGTGTAGTGGCAAGCGACACCCTCGACCAGAGGGTCGCCGATTCCATAGACCGCCAACTTGTCGTTAGGCGTCAGCAGCTTGAACGTCGTCGACTTGCGGAAGATGAGGTCGGGGTCTGACGACCCCGCATAGGCGGCGCTGGCGGCCGTGGCGGCGAGCAAAGCTGCGCACGTCCAAATCTTGCGACTGACCATCACCGATATTCTCCTGGAGCCGCAACGACTGCGCCGGGCGCTCGCCGCGGTAAATAGGGTCGCCTGCCGGCGACGCAAGCGGCGATGAGCGCTTTGAGCGTGCGCGCAAAGCCAAAAAAAGCCCGCGAGCCTGATGGCTCGCGGGCGAAGAAGGGCAGGTTGCGGAACTCGACGATGGAGATACGGCGGAACGCGCGGCTTTCGGAATGGCGCCGGGTCTGGCAGGCCGATGCCTGTATGCCTGTATGCCTGTATGCCTGTGACCTCGACCGAGGCTGGCAATTGGCGCTAAAGCGCTGGCTGCACCGGGGCCAATGGCGCGTATGGCCGGCCCGGACACAGGACGCGCGGAATGAATGTCTTGATTCTAGGCTCCGGTGGACGAGAGCATGCGCTGGCCTCAGCGGTCGCGAAATCGCCGCTGCTCGACCGGTTGTTCGTTGCGCCGGGAAACCCGGGTTGTGAAGCGGTGGCGAGCCTGCTGGATGTCTCGATCGTCGATTCCAGGGCGATCCTTGAGGCATGTCGCGCGCATCGCATCGATTTCGTGATCGTTGGCCCCGAGGCGCCTTTGGTCGCCGGCGTCGCCGACGATCTCGCCGCAGCGGGCGTCGTGGCCTTCGGCCCCAGCCGCGATGCGGCGCGTCTTGAGGGATCGAAGGGTTTCACCAAGGATTTCTGTCACGAGTTCAGGATTCCAACCGCGCCCTATGGTCGCTTCCGCGACCGATTGGCGGCGCTCGAATACGTCGCGGTGCAAGGCGCGCCGATAGTGGTCAAGGCCGACGGCCTAGCCGCCGGCAAGGGCGTCGTCGTCGCCGCGACGGTCGCCGAGGCCGACGCGGCGATCACGGCGCTTTACGAGAACGACGCCGCCGCGGAATGCGTCATAGAGGCGCATCTTCAGGGCGAGGAGGTGTCGTTCTTTGCGCTTTGCGACGGCGAGCGCGCGACACCCTTCGGCGACGCACAGGACCACAAGCGCGCCGGCGAAGGCGACACTGGCCCCAACACCGGCGGGATGGGCGCCTATTCCCCGAGCCCCTTAGTGACGCCGCAACTGTCACACGAGATTATGCGCGACATCATCCAGCCGACAATCGAGGGCATGCGCCGGCGCGGCGCTCCGTTTCGCGGCCTCCTGTTTGCGGGGCTGATGATGACGCGGACCGGTCCCCAGTTGCTGGAATACAATGTCAGATTCGGCGATCCCGAGGCCGAGGTCGTCATTCCCAGGTTTCGCGGGGATTTGCTGGCCTGGCTATGGGCCGCCGCCAAAGGCGCGCTACCCGAGGAGACGCCGCCGTTCTCGCCGGACGCCGCCCTGGCGGTAGTGATTGCGGCGAAGGGCTATCCCGGCGCGCCCGTCACGGGCGACGAGATCGGCGGACTGGAGCATGCGTCGGCGCTCGAAGGCGTAGACCTATTTCACGCCGGGACGCGGCGCCAGGAGCAAAAGATCATCGCCGACGGCGGCCGCGTGCTCGTCGTGACCGGCAACGCGCCCGACCTCGCGGCGGCCCGCGACAAGGCCTATGCGGCCGTCAGCGCGGTGGATTGGAGCAACGGGTTTTTCCGTAGGGATATCGGCGCGAGGGCGCTTGCGGACGGAGTTGACGCGGATCACAGCCCCCCCGTGCAGGATGATCGGAGAAAGGCGCGGTCGGGTCTTGAACATTGAGGAAAGCTCGATCATCGAGCTAGGCCTTTGGGGGCAGCGCAAGCACGTCGCCAACCCGCAAGACGCCAGAGCGCATGAACTCGACGCCCGCGACGACCTTGCGGCCGGGACGCTGCGCCTGCAACACGCGCAGGGCTCCCGCCCCACATGCCACCGTCATCCGCTCGTCAAGAATTTCGCCTGGTCGCCCCTGAAGCTCGACGACCTCGGCACGCAGGATCTTCAACCTTTCCAGCACTCCCTTCGCGCTAATTTCGGCTGTCGCGCCGGGAAACGGCGAGAGGCCGTGAATATGGCCCTTCACGCGAACAGCGCTCGCGCTCCAGTCAATCGGCGCCTCGGCCTTGTCGATCTTGTGCGCATATTCGACGCCGGTGGGGCGCTGCGGCGCGAACGCCAAGCGCTCGTGGATAAGCGCGTCCCAGTTCGTGCGGATGGTCTCCGCCGCGAGTTCCGCCAGGCGCACGGTGAGTTCGCCGCTCGTCTCGGCAGGATCGATGCGCGTCCTGATCTCGCCCGCTATAGCCCCAGTATCGAGTCCCGTCTCCATCCTCATAATTGAGATGCCCGTCTCGTTGTCTCCCGCCATGATCGCACGTTGAACCGGAGCGGCGCCCCGCCATCGCGGCAGCAAAGATGCGTGAAGATTGAAGCAACCGAGCCGTAGCGCCGCTAACGTCTCGGCAGGCAGCAACAACCCATAAGCGGCAACGATTGCGATGTCGCCCTCCAGGCCCGCGAGTTCCTGTTGGGCCTGAGCGTCCCGCAGCGTTTGAGGCGTTTTAACAGGCAGACCCAATTCGTCGGCTGCAAGATGAACGGGAGTCTTCACGATCTCCAGCCCGCGCCGTCCGCCCTGGCGTGGCGATTTGGTGTAAACTGCCACAATCTCCGAACCGAGGCTTGACAGCGCCTTCAGTGTCGGGACAGCAAAGGCCGGCGCGCCCATGAAAATGACCTTCATGTCGCCGCAAATACCATCGCGATGTCGAATGGTCAAAGACTGCGGCGTCGCCGCACTAACGGGGGCCCAAATGCCTGAAAACCGGCATTGTCTCACAGTCCGGGTCTATTACGAAGATACCGACTTCTCAGGACGGGTCTATCACGCCTCCTACTTGCGGTTCTTCGAGCGGGGCCGTACTGAATGGCTGCGAGGTTGCGGCTTTCAGCACAATCTGCTCGTTCAGTCGAACGGCCTCGCCTTTGCGGTGACGAAACTGCAAGTGGAATTCGCGGCGCCTGCTTCCATAGACGATTTGCTTGAAGTCGTCACGGAATTGTCGGGATTCAGAGGTCCGGTGCTCAATTTTCGTCAGGTCGTGAACCGAGAGGGCGCGCCCCTGGTGATTGGCTCCATCGACGTTGTCGCCATCAAGAACAACCGCGCGGTGCGGCTGCCGCGCGAGATTCTCAAACTGTTGATGGCCGCCCCCCATCGCGTGCAGTCTTAAACGGCCTCGCGCGCCGCGAGATATCTTGCGCGTGGACCGAGCCCATGCATGCGCCGTTTCGAGGCGGCGCAACGTTCGAATCTTTGAGCAAAGCAGCGCTTAAGATGCGCCGATGCTGGCGACGAGCCCCGGCGCATCAATCAACTGCATATCTAGAGAACGCCGGGGAGACCGTAGAACACGGCTTGATTTCGGCGGACCGCGTCAATTTGCGATGCCGATAACGGTTGCCGGGAGAGGACGACCTCGCAGATGTCACCCGGCCACCCGGAGCCGCCAGAGCCACTATTGCCGATGATGAGATTGTTTGAGTCTCCAATCGAGCCGCTTGGCTGCGTCGCACTCCGATAGGCTGCAGCGGCGCCGTTGACGCCGAGAGCCGGCGCATTAGACTGCGCACCGTAACTATAGGAGACATCGTATATCTGCCCACCCGCCGTCGGCATGAGGGACGAGGAAATCCACGCACCATTGCCGCCAGAAGCTTCGATGGTGAACTGCGGAAAGCCGTAGCCCAGCGTGTAGGCCCCGGATAGCTCCCAACCAGAGCTGCCAGATAGTCTCGAAAGAAGCCGCATCGAGCCTGTAATAGCCGCCGTCTTGTTCGAGACCACAGAGGCAAATCCGCCGGCCGCGAACAGGTTGTTAATGGCCGAGTTGCCGCTAACGGTAAGCGACACATCGCCGCCATTTCCCCAGGTCCCGCAGGTCGCGTAATTGAGCGCTGATCCTTCGATGACGAGCGCCGGTTGAGTGGCGGCAGTGGTGTTGCGGGCCGGATTGCCGTTGCCCGATTGATCGTACTCGGTCACAATAAAACACGAGGTGTTGGCGCAGAAGGTCGATATCGCCGACTTGTCGATCACACCAGCGGGGTTGGGATAGAAGTCGATGCTGGCCGAGTCGCTGGCGCGCCTGATATTGCACAGCGGACCGTTGTAGGAGAACGACAGCCGGCGCGCGCATGAGTACGCGCCCGAGACGCCGGAAGTGGAGGTCAAAAAGTCGATCGGCCCCCCGCCGCTCACGGGAACACCGCCGGAGACGCCGGAGACAAGCGCAGACGACGGAGCATTGTACTCCCAAGCGTAGGGCAAGTTAACGGCGCCGTCAAAGTTCCACAGGCCAGCCGAACCAATTCCAAATAGTGGAACGTTCGTCGATGAGTGGCCAAGCGTGACGTTGGAGCCGTGCGCTGTAACAGCTGTGATGCCCGAATCCACTCCAAGGATCGCCGTATTGACGGTGCTGAGCTGATCAAAGACGTTAAGCCCGTTGACATTGGGAGTCGGATTGGGCCCCGTCAGTTGTACATCGTATGTAGCAGTAAAGGACTCGCATTCGATTTCAAGCGTTTCGCTGATGTTGTGCAGCGTGAACGCTGCGTTATTGTCAAACAAGGAGACGCAAGGGCCGGCGGCTGTCTGTGACAGATAGAGGTGCGTCGTGCGCAGGCCTTCCACCGAGGCCATCCACAGCGGCGCGCCATCATAGCTCACGCCGTAATAGCGAAGCGAGCCGCCGATGATGTTATTCTCAGTGAACGTATAGTAGGTATCGGCGGGCCAATTGACGGATTGGAACGAAGAGGATACGCCCCAGTGGTTCTGTCCGTCCAACACCATCGCGAATTGACCGATGTTGGCGACGGCGACACTGAAGCCGGAGCCCGACCCTCCCAATGAGGCGGCCGATGCCGTGAGGGCGTCGCCGATCGCGTATTGCTTGCCCTGATTGGTCAGCGTGACGCTCGTGACTGCACCGCCAATAACGGTGACGTTCGCCACCGCGCCGGCGCCAGTCGCCGATCCCGTCAGTGCAACGTTGGTATAGGCCCCCGTGACATAGCCACTGCCGCCGGAAATGGCGCCGAGCGACCCAACGACGCCGAGATTGGCGCCGTTGTTTCTGACGATCGGTGAATAGTAGGCGGTGGATTCGGAGGCGGCAGAATAAACCCCCGCGAAAGTGAAGGACCCCGTGATCTCCAGCCCATAGTGCGTGTGAATACAGCAGGCGATGGTAGCCGGCGCCGTGTTGCCTTCCTGAAGGCCGATCATCGGCGGCGAACTCGAAGAGCCGATGATAGTGACCTTGTTGAACTGAACGTTGAGCGAACCGAGTGTGTCAAGGCAAATGTTGCCGACGCCAGAGCATGTCAACGTCAGATCTTCGATCAAAAGACGGGCGCCGCCGCCAAACCGGGTAAATCCGGTGGCGTTGACCTGAGTGACGGCGCAAGCGACCCCAGTCGTCGAGAAACCACCGATGATACGCACGGGTTGGTTGTTCGCATAAGCCGTCGAACTGCGAGCGGCCGCTAGTGCGGAGTTCAGATTGGCGGTGTCTGTGGTTGGCGCACCGGAGCAGCCGCCGTAGTCCGCCACGTTGATAACAGTCTCCGGCGTGGTCGTCAGCGACCCGGTCGGTGAAATGCCGCCGGTGGCGCCCGTGCCGCCTTCAGAGGCGGCAAGCGGGGTGGCTAAACCCGAAAGCGAAGTGATGTCGTTGTTCGGACCGGCCGCCGCGGCGCCGAGATTTGTACGCGCCGCGGCGGGCGAGCTGGCGCCGGTGCCGCCGTCTTCAACTTTGAGTACCGGCGGGGACACCTGCGCGAACGTGGGCGTCGCGCAGATTCCGATAAAGAGAACGAAAAGGAGCAAGCATCGTGTCATTGAGCAATCACCACATAGCCGGAACTGTTGATGAACGCCTGCCCACTGGAGACGGGCGCGCTGGAGCCGGTCTGCACGGGCAGGGCCCCGAAGATCGCCCGCGCCAGGGCGCCGAGCTGCAAATTCGTCAGGCCCGCGAGCGCACCTGCCAACTCCGTCGGCTGAAGCGCTTGGAGCGCCGCAGCTAGAGCCGCTGGAATCGCAGCGGCCACCGACCGCGGAGTACTGTCGGGGGCGACGATCAGCGAGACGCGGGCTATTTGGGCGGCGCCAATCGAAAGCGTCGAAGATGCGAAGAGATCGCGAACGGCGGAGCCGTCGGTTGCGGTCAGGGTGATTGGAAACACGCCCTGGGGCCAGCCTGCCCTCTCCGCGGCGAGCGCAGTTATGATCAGAAGATTGTTATTTGGAGCCGAAACGGCGATCTGACCATTGGTGGAACTCAGCGTCGCGAACCCGCCGACCGATAAGGTGAAGCTCAGGCCGTCGAGAGGGACTGGCGTCACGCCGTCGTCCAGGTAGAAGGCGATGCTGAGCTGCCAATCTTCGGCCGATTGTATGCCGTCCGAAACCCGGATCAGCGGCAAGAGTGTTAGCGTAGACATAGGGGGGTCGCCTTTCCTGAGATGCGGCCAGGCTTAGTAGGTCGAGAGAATGCTTGGTTTTAGCTTGCTGACGGTCATCGCGGTACGCTTGCGATGCAGCCGCATGACGATATCAAACGGTCCATCCTCACCGCGAAATGTGCAGTAGGCTGCGCCCTATGGGACGCCTTCGCGTCCCATTGAGCGCCTTCATCTCTTAGGAGACGTGGGCGCCGTTGCGGATAGCGAGCTGAATTCTGTTCGCCTTCGCCATAGCAAAATTCGCGCATGAGAGGGGAGGGGGCTTGCCGCGATCACGAGACTGATGCAGTTCGGCGTCGCGGGTCCAATTTTCATGAGATGGTGCATCCGGCCGCGACTCTATCAGACCGCGCGCGGTCACCGGGCGGCGACACGTCTCATTCCGAGATGCGCGCCGTGACGCACCGCTTCGCTGATCGCGCGCAACATCTCAGTCGAGTTCGACCGCATCCATTGTGAAACCGACCCGCCGTCAATAGCGTTAACATGGAAATGTGTGGTCGGCGCGATGGAGACATTGCCGCCGCCGCGATCAGTTCCTGAAGAAGACGTGGATAGCAGACCGCGGAAGGCCCCAGCCTCGGCTGCTGGCATAATGAGCTCGTTGTGATGAACAAGCGTCAGCATGTCGGCGGGGACGCTCCACATGCCGATGTCGGCGGACGCCACGGCGCCGGCGGCGCTGGCGACGGTCGCCTGCGCCGCCGCGGCCGGCCCGGCTGCGAACGGTCCCATGATAGGCGCGAGGAAGCCGAAAACGCCAGCGAAAGCTTCGGCGGCGGATCCAAGGATCGAGCGGACGATCGTGGCGCCTTGAGATGCGAGAGAGGCTGCGGCGCCAGCTTGTTGGAGGGAGGAGCGGGACGCCGTCCCCGTTACGGTTGCAGCCGTCTTTGCGGCCTCGCCGACCGCCCATTGCACGACCATGCGGTCGGTCGACGCAATAAAGTCGATCAGCAATTCACTCAGCATGCTCTTGAAAACGTTGCGCCAGCTTTCAGTCCCCGAGAGCAGCCCGCGCAACTGCAAATTGAAAGTACTAGCCACGGTGTCCCCGAATTGAACATAACTTTGCGCCTGCTCGGCGAGCGCCTGGTGCGTCAAAGCGGTTAGTTGAAGCCGCTCGCTTCGCTCGACTGCGGCGATCTGGTTGTCTATGCGTTGTTGATCGGCAAGCGATCCCTGTGCCAGATCGCGCTTGCGGTTCATCAGATCGAGCTCCGCAGCGTAAGCCTGTTCGACTGAATCGCGCGAGGATTGTAGCTTCTCCTGTTCGGTTACGCGATGGTTGCGCGCATCCTCCGCATAACTCGTTAGCTTCTCGCGCAATCCGTCCTGTTCAGCCCTGATTTGGCCAGAGATGGCCTCCTGCGCGCCGCGCAGCGCCTGTGCATAGGCGGCGCTGTCGCCGCTTTGCATGGCTTGCAGGGCGCGTGAGTGGGACTCTGTCAATGTAGCGCCGAGCGCAGCATATTTGCTGTTTATGTCGGCGATCGGTCCGGCGAGGCTAGCGAGCGCCTCGCGCGCCGCGGCGATTCCGGACTCGAGATCGCTTGTCGAGGCGCTGAAGTTAACGGCGACATTGGCGTCGGTCATCATGGCTCCAATCAGGCGACGCAGCGCTTTCCAGTGTCAGGAAAGCGCGGCTCGCAGTTCGGCGATGGAGGGGCTGCGGTTAGTGGGGGCAGCTTCGGGTTCGCGCACGCCCAAAGCGGCGGAGAGCAACCAATGGGCAGGCGGGCGGCGCCGCCATTCCGCGCGCAGTGCGAGGAAGCGGGGAACCGTCAAGCTGTCGAGGGCCTCGTCCCAAGTCCACCCCGTCGCTGAAACCACTTCGGCGATCAGGGTATCGAAATCGATTTTCCCACCCCTGGCGACGCCTCCACCGTCGCCTGTATGCGAAGCCCGGCCGCCTGTGCAACCGCAGGAAGCGCGGCGAATAGGTCGGCGATCGAGAAAGGGAGAGCAAGAAAGTCTTCGTAGGTGAGCGACGGCTCGGCATAGGCGATCGCCCGCCAGGCGGCGGCCGCCAGGCCGTCGATCTGAGACTCGGCTAGTGTCGCGGCGCCAAGTTCGGCCGTCTCGGAATAGACTTTGAGCAGCGCCGGTTGAACAGATTTGATGATGCGGAACGGCAGGTGCGGCAGGGCCCAGCGGCGACCGGCCAGCTCGATGACGAATGTGTCGTCCGTCACGCCGCATCCCCGAAGTTGAACTGACAGACCTGGCCCGTCGCGTTGGCGAAACACTGAAAGTCGAGTTCTGGCATCACGAAATCTTCGAGTTTGGTGCCAAAAGCAAGCTTCTCTGCGACGCAATTGTAGAGATAAAGTGAGAACTGCTTTCCTGTGGTGGGGTCAGCTGCGAAGAGATTGGCGGCGAAGGTTACAGAGGGGCCGATGATCTGTGAGGTTACCAGCACGCTCTCGCCGGACCCGATGACGCTGTAGGTGTAGGATACCAGGACGGCCGTCCCCGCGTCGGTGGAGCTGAAGGTGTAGACGCCTGAGGAGACGGAATATTGTCCGACGGTCGGCGAGGAGGCGACCGCTTTGAGCGGCAACCCCGTCGAGGCGTAAACAACGCCCTGGTCGGCGACGAAATTTGGATGGAATGTGGTGGAATAAGTGAAGGGCGAGAGGGCGGGAACTGAGGTCACTTCGCCGAATTGTGTCTGCATGCCACCGACGCTCGGGTTGACCCCGAGGAACAGATTGCCGAGGGCCTGGCCGGACACTCGGGCGAGTTTCGCCTTGCCCGTCATTTTGCGCGTGCCGCTGCCGATGGCGACGGGAAAATTGTTCTGACCATAAAGCGCCTTTGTGGTCGTCGAGATATTGAGCGTCACTTCCTGAGCGAGGCCGAAGTTGATCGGCGAGCCGCCCGATGGCGTGCCGATGAGCACGCCGGAGCCGAACACATACATGGAGATCTCCGGGTTGATGATGGCGCCGCGCAACGGTTGCGGCAAATCGGGTCGTACGTACAGGGGCGGTATGGCGTCGCTTATTTGATCAGTGGGATCGGCGGCGCGAGCCTCCGCGGCCCCGCATTAGCGGGGTCGGGGAATTGAATTGGTAAACTCGCCGGCCTGAGCCGGGCCACGCCGCGGCGCGCCAGATTGCCGCTCATCGGCATGACGAGATGATTTTCGACCTACATTATCTAATGGACGGTCCGTAATTACCCATCCGCTTGCCAAGAGCTGCACTCTTTGATTCCATACGGGGATGGACCGGAGTGATGTTTCGCCCGCGCCTCGGCGACAGTCTTGATGCCAGCCCCGACCAGGATCGCGATCGTCTGCGCCTGTTCGAGCGGATCGACCGCGTCGTCGCCGACCCAGAAGAACTCCAAATCAGGCCCACCGAAGCTGACCCCGATCACCCGGTCGCGCAGCCTCTTCACCCACGCCTTCAGCGGCACGAGACCTTCGGTCGCCGCTTGCGTGCGCGCCGCCTGCGAGGTCGTGCGGTTGACCTGAGTGACAAAGGCGGAGGCCGGCACCGAGAAGGCGTAGCAGATCAGCCGCGCCAACCATTCATCGTAGAGGTCCTTCAGCGGCGGCTGGCGGGTCTCGGTCAGCTCGAACTCCGCCGGCATGAACTTGACCATCCGCCGGCGGGCGAGATTGCCTCTCATCAAAGCGTCGAAATAATCCTGGAACCGCCGGATCTGATCGACGATCCAGTCCTTCGGCAATGTGGGCGAAGGAATCCGGGATCGAGCCGGTGTTGTAGTAGTCGAGCGTCGCCTGTTCGCGCCTGAGCGCGATGTTGGTCGTCAGCGCGATCTGCTCGACCGGCGAGAAACCGTAGAGCCGATGCGAGCGCATGTTGCGCGGCAAATAGATGATCTCGTCGGCGGCGAAATCGGCGACGCCGTCCTGTGCGGCGCCTGTTGATAGGCGGGATCGGGCGCGGCCGGCGCGCGGCCGTCGTCGCCGATCAGCGGTTTGATCGTCGCCCCGTCGATGACGTCGAGCGAGTAGACGGCGCCGGAGCGCGCATAGCGAGGATAGATCGTCACCGCGTCGATGACCAGCATGTCCTCGACCAGCATGCGCAGCCAGGTCGAGAAATCATGTCGGCGGTCGGGCGTGGCGAGGGTCGCGCGCAGCGGTCCGCGCGGCCGCCGGAGAAACGCGGCCGGATCGTCCAGTTGAGCGCGACGATCTGATCCTTGCACTTAATTTGTTGGAAGTCGCCGGAAGTTCGAAACGACTCTGCACAGTTCACGATCCAGTTGGAAATTTTCGTTTAATCTGAGTCCAATTCGGCGATGAGCGCAGCCTTGCCTACTATAACATCCTCATTTCCGCGGAAAACGGAAAAATCAACGCTGCCATTCGCATCGAGATAAATCTCGATGCGCTTTCCGACGAGAGTGGCAAAAAGCGTAACGGATTTGCTCCCTCCGTCCCAAGAAGTGAAGAAATGCACATTTCTCTTTTCTAAAAGGGTTATTATATCGAATATCTGATGTGACATTCTGGCCATCCTGCTCATTTGCCGGAACGATTGTTAAATAGCAGCTTACACGCCTTCTTGGCCGCAGGGTCGCCAGCCTTCGCGGCAGCAATGACTTCTTGGAGGGTGCTGGTCAAGAACTGACCAGGAAACTCTCGAAGAATTCGTCCCTGTCGGTTGGCTGCAATATACGCATTGCAGGTTTGGGTTATATCTTGAGCGACAAGCTGCGACGGTTGGCCGGCGGCTGCGCGGCGTCCGCTGCCCGCATCCGACATCGTTGGGCTGTTCTCATTCTCCGCGACCTGCGGCTCGCCTCCCGACTCGACCGCATGATCCGCATCCGTGAATTGTCCGCGCTCATCGTGATAGTGATTATACTTCACCACTCCGCTGCCCTGCCCGAGCCCCAACTCCGCTCGTGCCTCCGCGACGGTCTTGACGCCGGCCCCGACCAGAATCGAAATCGTCTGCGCCTGCTCCAGCGGATCGATCGCGTCGTCGCCGACCCAGCAGAACTCCAAATCAGGTTCTCCGAAGCTGAGCCCGATCACCCGATCGAGCGTCCGCTTCACCCACGCCTTCAGCGGCACGAGCCCTTCCTGCGCCGCCTGCGTGCGCAGCGTCTGCGAGGTGGCGCGGTTGACTTGGGTGACGAAGGCTGACGCTGGCACGGAGAAGGCGTAGCAGATCAGCCGCGCCAGCCATTCGTCATAGAGGTCCTTCAGCGGCGGCTGCCGGGTCTCGGTGAGCTTGAACTCCGCCGGCATGAATTTGACCATGCGGCGGCGCGCCAGATTGCCTGACATCAGCGCATCGAAATAATCCTGGAACTGCCGCACCTGATCGACCGTCCAATCCTTCGGCAAAGTGGTGAAGGAATCCGGGTTCGAGCCGGTGTTGTAGTAGTCGAGCGTCGCCTGTTCGCGCCTGAGCGCGATGTTGATCGTCAGCGCGATCTGCTCGACCGGCGAGAAGCCGTAGAGCCGGTGCGAGCGCATGTTGCGCGGCTGATAGATGAGTTCGTCGGCGGTGAAATCGGCCGCCGGCACGCCGTGCAGCACTTGGCTGTAGGCGGGATCGGGCGAGACGGGGGAGCGGCCGTCCTCGCCGATCAGCGGTTTGATTGTCGAACCGTCGATCACGTCGAGCGAGTAGACGGCGCCGGAGCGCGCATAGCGCGGATAGAGCGTCGCCGCGTCGATGACCAGCATATCCTCGACCAGCATGCGCAGCCAGGTCGAGAAATCGTGACGTCGGTCGGGAAAGGCGAGGAAATCGCGCACCGCGGCGCCGCGTTGGGCGGCGCCGGGGCGAGCGCCGGTGAGGCGCGGGCGCACCGTCCAATTGAGCGCAGCGATCTGGTCCTTGCGGGTCTCGATTACGCTCCGCAAAAGCGGCAGCGCGTTGGCGAGCGTGCGCAACTCGCCGAACGACAGCAGATTGTCGGAGCGCGGCACATAGTTGATATTGAGGCCAAAGGGATAATCCCACTGGCGGCCCTTGACTTCCGGCGGCGCCTGCGGGATCAGCGGCTGTTGCGGTCCGAACCAACTGTCCGGGCCAATGCCGGAAATCACGAACCGGCTCGCGGCGGTCAGGCGCGCGAACACGCTGGCGGGAATCGGCGTTTCGACGCCTCCTGAAGGCATGAGTGTGTCCTTTGATGAATGGGCGCAAATGTGCAACTTAGGGCGCGACTAGACGCACGCTCACCACAGCCAGTCCGTCACCGTCGAGATCTCCCGTGTCGCGCACCGGCACGCCGACAATCTTGCAATCATAGACGGCGCCGCCGAGCGTCTGCCGGCCCTTTTCGAGGTCAAGAGCGCGCGGCGCCAGCGCAGCATCGAGCGCGTCGAGTGCCTCGTTGATGGAGCGGGCGCCGGGGCGCGAAGGGTCGCGCGCATCGAAATACAGGAACAGCTTGGCTTCGAGCATGCGCCGGGGCGCGGCGAGCGAGGTCCATTGATAGGTCTCCGGACCGGATTCCAGCTGGAACAGCGCCGGGCGCTGCCGCGCCGGCACCTCGCTCCAAAGTTTGATGCGTCGCGAGGCGACGCCCCAATCATAGGCCGCTGAAACCCGTTGGAACAGAGCGGAGAAGGCGGTTTCGCGGCTCATCTGTTGTCCCAGGCCTCCGTGGCGACGCTCGCAAGTTCGGCGACGATCTCGTCGCGCGAATCGTCGAGACTGGACTGGAGATAGGGGTGCGGCGGAATCGTCGAACCCGGATGCGCGACGCGGCGGGCGAAGCGCAGCGAGCCGCCGACGAGAAAGGCCAGCGCCTGCGCCTTACCCGGCACAATTTCATGCACCGAAGTCCGGCCGCCGTATTCCTGGATCGCGGCGTATTTGACGTCGCCGAACGAGCCGATGGCCGCTGTCAACCCGTCGCCCGCCAGGGAAATGTCGGCCGAGATCGAGGCCTTGAGCGCGCCGGTTCTTGTTTGAATCACCTCGCCCGATAGCTTCTCGTCGCGCACCTTGGCGACAAGCGCGGCGGCGAGGCTGCGCGCTTTCGCCTCCAACCGCCCCCGCATGTTTGCCGGGAGATCGGCGAGCTGATCCTCCAGCGCGTCAACGCCCGCGAGTCCAGCGAACATCAGAACGCCGTGCGCTTGTAAGGCGCGATGAGCACCTGCACGGCGGCGGAGAGGCCGGAGACATCGTAGGAGATCGTCTCCTGGCCGCCTAGAGATTTGGAGCGCAGGCCGATGCGATCCGAGGCGCGGAAGCGCTCGGCGGCAAGCTCGGTGGCGGCCTGTACGAGATCCTGTGGGATGAAACCATAAGATAGCGAAAGCGCAGCGCCGGCGTCGCTGGCGCTGAATTGATAGACGCCCGCCGAGACCGAATACTGTCCTGCCGCCGGGGCGCCATTCACCAACTGGAGCGCAAGTCCGGAACTCGAATAGACGACGCCGAGATTGCCCGCCCAGGCGCCGAACGGCGCCACCGCGGCGATCAGATAAGGCGCCGTAGAAGGCGCCACCCAAGTTTCTCCCTCGACGGCGTAACCCGCCTGATAGGTGACGATGAGGCTCTGCCGGCGCCGATGATGGCGCCGTCCGAAAATGTCGAGCGCCTGCGGTCGGCCCGGCGGCGCGATGTCGCCGGGCTGCAACAAAAAGCCGATCTGCGGCGTCGCGCCTGCGGGCGGCACGGCGAGGCCGCCGAGGACGACTGATGACACCCGCTGGACCGGCCAGTGCGCGAGATAGGCGCGATCGCTTTCGAGGTCGATGGTGTCTGTGTAGCTGTGCGGAAGCAACGATGCCCGGCTCAAGGTTGCGTAAATCGCCCGGCTGGCGGCGCTGACCAGCGCGGTCAACGTCGTATCGCTCAGCGTCGGCTCGCTGGGCAAGCCCAGCCAGCCCTTCACATTGGCGAGCGTTGTGAGGTCGTAAGCAGACATCTTTGCTCCGCGTCTGGTGAGCTACAGCCGTGAGGTCAACCGTTGCCGATGTTGGTCAGCAGGCCGATGCCGAACGGCGCATAGACGGCGAGCACTTCTTCAGTGTAGACGCCGTATTCGCGGCGGCGGGTGCGCAGCGGCCAATCGATGCGGTAATAGTCGCGCCGGGTCATCACCTCCGCGACGTTGGGAACCTGGTTGGACTGATACCAGACCGGCAGTCGCTCACAATAGGCGAGGATCGTGCCCGGCGGCAGATCGGGATGAACCTTGATCGGAATATCGAAGCCGCCGTCGACGCTGAACGGATTATAGTACCAGCGCACGACGCCGTTGGCGGTGATGCCATAGGGCATGCTCGACTCGCCGTCGGCCTGTAGGTTGTAGCGCAACAGCGGGCCGGAGGCGTTGGTTAGGCACTTGGAGGTGATGTTGCGCTGCTCCTGGGTGCTGACATAGAGCACCGTCGGCGAGATGCGGTAGTTGTTCCACATCGCCATCAGCATATTGTCGATCTCGACCACCGAGCCGCGGCCGGAGGCGGTGAGGAACGAGCCCGTGCCGGCCGCGCCAGTGGCGAGTGCTTGCACATAGGCGTTGTTGGCGGGGTTGAAGGCGACGTTCAGTAGGCCGTCGAAGGCGAGGTTGGGGTTGCGCGAGTTGTCGGCGGTGATCGTGTTTGCGAGTTGCTGGCCGGTGAGCAGCGGCGCGTTGAAGATGGCGCTGTTGAGGGTGGTGATCGCCTGCAACGATTCCGAGCCGGCGGCGCCGACGAACCAGGCGTAGGCTACGGCGCCGTTGACCAACGCAACGCTGGCCGAGAGGGCCTGGCCGAGCGTCGCCGCCTGCGTGGCGCTGGCGCTGCGCATCGACGAGCCGCCGTTGAGCGTATAGGTGTTGCCGTCGTTGCCGGTGATCGTCTTCGAGGTGGCGACGCCGCTGCTGACCGAGGAATTGCGATAGCCCTCGAAAGACAGCGCAACGACGATAACCGAATAGGTGGCGCTGGGCAGCGTCGCGCCGGCGGCGGCGGCGGCGGATAGCACCGGGCTCGCCGGCGTGCCGAGCGCCACCGAGACATTGCCGCCGAGCAGCGCCGTTTCTTCTTTGCGCATGGTTTTCTGCAACAGGCGCAGCGTCGCGGTCGAGTTGACGTCTTCGAAGCCCTGCGCGGCGGCTTCGGCTTCAAAGGTCATCGTGTCTTCCTCGCCGAGCGTCACATAGGGCGCAACCATCGGCGTCGCGGTGTAGCTCATGCTCGCGGTGCGTTGGCCCTCTGGCACCCAGCCCATGGCGTCGAAGCCGGAACCGGTGATCGAGAAGATCGTACGCCAGCGCGCGGCGTCGCCGGGAAACTGGCGCTGCACGCGCGGCAGCGAATTGCGTAGCGGCGTGATGACGGGATAGAGGTTCTTGGCCGGCGCCTGAAGATCATAGGCGGTGAGGCCGGTCGAGATCGTGACGTTCTTGGCGAGCGACGCTTTCATCAGATCGAGCGTCTCTTGCGTCGTGGCGGCGAGGGACATGCGAGATTCCTGTGACATGAGAGAGCGACGCGTCAGAAGACGCGGCGGTTTGGAATGGTTGTAGGGATAAAGAGTGCGGGACTGAGGCGGGCGAGGGGGCAATTCGGGAGGCGGATAGTAGCCAGGGCAAAGTCGGACGCGTTGGAAAACTGTACTCGAAGGGGAAGAAGTCCGAGAACAACGGTAGCGGTTTTCTGATCGACTGACTATTCTGCCGGCAGCGTGGCGCAGGAATCCGGGACGGGGCGTAATCGTAGTCGAGCGTCGCCTGTTCGCGCCGCAGCGCGAAGTTGATCGTCAGTACGATCTGCTCGACCGGCGAGAAACCGTAGAGCCGATGCGAGCGCATGTTGCGCGGCAAATAGAGCAATTCGTCGGCGGCGAAATCGGCGACGCCGTCCTGTGTGGCGCCTGTTGATAGGCGGGATCGGGCGAGACGGGCGAGCGGCCGTCATTGCCGATCAGCGGCTTGATCGTCGCGCCGTCGATCACGTCGAGCGAGTAGACCGCGCTAGAGCGTGCATAGCGCGGATAGATCGTCGCCGTCGATGACCAGCATATCCTCAACCAGCATGCGCAGCCAAGTTGCGAAGTCGTGCCACCGATCGAGCATGGCTAGGAACGCGCGCTGCGCCGCGCAGCAGCTCGCGGCGCCGGCGGCGCCCGAGTTGAGCGCGGCGATCTGGTCCTTGCGCGTCTCGATCACGGCGCGCAGCCGCGGCAGTGCGTCGGGGGGCGAAGAGATATTTTGTCGGAGTTGGATCCGTTACGGGACGACCGGCA
This sequence comes from Roseiarcus sp., assembly GCA_035606915.1. Taxonomy (GTDB): domain Bacteria; phylum Pseudomonadota; class Alphaproteobacteria; order Rhizobiales; family Beijerinckiaceae; genus Roseiarcus. The sequence continues at coordinate 76,868 of DATNDU010000032.1, forward strand.
TCAGCGGCTTATTGGACCAGGGTACGCCGGCGTCCTCAAATGCTTTTTGGATCGCGGCGATAAAGCCGCCATTTGCGCTAGTGGCGTATTCATCGTCGTTCTGAAAGAACCACTCAACAATTGCGGTCAACTCGTCGGTTGCACACACGAATACGCCGTTCCACGCGTAGTCGTCGGCTCAAACTTTTCCGCTATAAACAAATGGGTTACATTTTCGTGAACCGTTCATAAGGGCGTGGGGTCCCGTGTCCGTCATAGTCGGGTGTTCTCATTTGCCGGGCTCCGTGGTCCGCCTCCCGGCTCGACCGCATGCCCTTCGTCCGTGAACCGCCTGATCTCATCGTGATCCGGGTTGCCCTTCACCACCCCGCTCGCCTGCCCGAGCCCCAGTTCCGCCCGCGCCTCGGCGACAGTCTTGATGCCAGCCCCGACCAGGATCGCGATCGTCTGCGCCTGTTCGAGCGGATCGACCGCGTCGTCGCCGACCCAGAAGAACTCCAAATCAGGTTCGCCGAAGCTGAGCCCGATCACCCGGTCGAGCAGCCTCTTCACCCAAGCCTTCAGCGGCACCAGCCCTTCCGTCGCCGCCTGCGTGCGCAGCGTCTGCGACGTCGCGCGATTGACTTGGGTGACGAAGGCGGAGGCAGGAACCGAGAAGGCGTAGCAGATCAGCCGCGCCAGCCATTCGTCGTACAAACCCTTCAGCGGCGGCTGGCGCGCCTCGGCCGGATCGTCCAGTTGAGCGCGGGGATCTGATCCTTGCGCGTCGCGATCACCGTGCGCAGCAGCGGCAGCGCGTCGGCGAGCGTGCGTAATTCGCCGAACGACGGCAGATTGTCCGAACGCGGCACATGGTTGATGTCGAGGCCGAGGGTATAGTCCCATTGTCGCCCCTTCACTTCCGGCGGTTCCTGGGAAACCAGCGGTTGTTGCGGCCCGAACCAGCTTTCGGGGCCGACCCCGGTGACGACAGGCTTTCCTCAGCCCTGAGAATCCAGCGCTGACACCACGACATCCCTAATTAGCCGGAGGGCCATTTTCGGCCCGTCGTCCTTCTTCCATACGAAATGCAGGTGACCATCCTCGAACAATCTGGCGAGATCACGTGGGCTTGGCTCCTCCGAAAGCTGCTTATCTATGAACGCGAGAAGCGACTTCTTGTCCCCGTCGGTCAGGTGTTGCGCGGCCTGCAAATAGGGATCGGACTGTTCGACTGATGCCTGTGCTTGACCGGCTGTTTGCTCCGCGCCCAGTGCCAACCAGCGAAGAAACAGGAGAAATGGATCAGTATTCATGTCGGCCTCATCAATCGCTTACAAGCGAATTTCGCCCGGGTTTTAATTCAGAGGATACGCGGTACGGACGGCATAGCCTGTGGGGCTAGATGAGTCATGCACTATATACACACCTACAGAGTAAGTTGGCCGAATCGTAGGGACACCGCTGTCATCCAACACAATCGCTTCTTTCCGGTTGGGTATCCAAACCGACTCTCAAGCCAAGCGTCGTCCACGGCGCCGCTTGCGACCGAATCCACGACAGCCGACGACCCGTCTAAAACTCGGTTTATGAAGTTATCTGCGTCCGAGAGAGTTGAAAAGCTACCAGTTGCTCTGTAGAAATCTTGGAAAGCGTCTGCCGCGCAGGTACCGCGGCTTCAGCCTTCAGAGACTCATCGGTGCGACCGACATGTCTATCTAGGGTATGCCCACCTCGCTTTTCCTCGACCGCCAAATTAACGGTGTAGGTGCGCGATCTATCCGCCGCCGGTTGGATTGACGAATGGCCTGGCTTGTTTTGCGCTTCATCCGTCCCCGGCTCGACCGCATGCCCAGCATCCGTGAACCGCCCTGCCTCATCATGATACGGGTTGAACTTGGCGACCCCGTTCGCCTGCCCGAGCCCCAGTTCCGCCCTTGCCTCGGCAACCGTCTTGACGCCGGCCGCGACCAAAATCGAAATCGTCTTCGCCTGCTCCAGCGGATCGACCGCATCGTCGCCGACCCAGAAGAACTCCAAATCAGGTTCTCCGAAGCTGAGCCCGATCACCCGGTCGAGCAGCCTCTTCGCCCAGGCCTTCAGCGGCACGAGACCTTCGGTCGCCGCCTGCGTGCGCAGCGTCTGCGACGTCGCGCGATTGACTTGGGTGACGAAGGCGGAGGCCGGCACGGAGAAGGCGTAGCAGATCAGCCGCGCCAACCATTCATCGTAGAGGTCCTTTAGCGGCGGCTGGCGGGTCTCCGTCAGCTTGAACTCCGCCGGCATGAACTTGACCATGCGTCGGCGAGCCAGATTGCCTGACATCAGCGCGTCGAAATAGTCCTGGAACTGCC
>DATNDU010000185.1:0-21741 GCA_035606915.1 Roseiarcus sp.
AGCTCGCCCAACTGTGCCACGAGGAGGGGCTCATCATCCGCGCCATCGGCGACGTCATCGCCTTCTGCCCGCCGCTGGTGATTTCCTCGGCCGACATCGACGAGATGTTCGACCGCTTCGGCCGCGCGTTGGGGCGGCTCGACGCGTAAGTTCGATCCTGCGGCCGAACGCGGGAATCCTGCCCTTATGGCTCCGCGCGGGGGCGCTCAGAAATGAGCCTCCCTGCCGCGATCATCGAGAGGAATTTTCCGCTCCCCGTTTTTCCTCGAAATCCTCGCGCGACTGAGCCTGGGTTCGGCCAACCTCTGCCTCAATCCGCCAACGCCACCCCCGTAGCCGCATCAAAAAAATGCAGCGGCGCGCCGTCGAAACCAAGCGGCAGCGTCTCGCCCGGCCGCGCGGCGACGCGCGCGTGCAGCACGCAGACGAGGCTGGCGCTGCCCCAACTCACGTTGAGCACCGTCTCCGCGCCCGTCGGCTCGACGATTTCGACCTGGGCGGCGAAGGCGCTGGGGCCGCCGACCGTCAGATGCTCGGGCCGCACCCCGAGCGTGATGGCGCGGCCGAGCGCGGCGTGCGGGGCTGAGGGCAGCACGATGGCGAGGCCGTCGTTGGTGAGAAAGCGCGGCCGGTCGCCCCCCTCGATGCGGCCGTTCAGCATATTCATCGCTGGCGAACCGATGAAGCCACCGACGAAGGAATTGGCGGGGCGGTCGTAGACCTCCAGCGGCGAGCCGATCTGCTCGACACTGCCGTCGCGCAGCACCACGATGCGGTCGGCCATCGTCATTGCCTCGATCTGATCGTGGGTGACATAGACGGCGGTGGCGCTAAGCCGCTGTTGCAGGTTCTTGATCTCGGCGCGCATCTGTACGCGCAGCTTGGCGTCGAGATTGGACAGCGGCTCGTCGAACAGGAACACCTGGGGATCGCGCACGATGGCGCGGCCCATCGCCACGCGCTGGCGCTGGCCGCCTGACAATTGCCGGGGAAAGCGGCCGAGTAGCGTTTGCAGGCCGAGGATTTCCGCCGCGCGCGCCACCTTCTCGTCCCGCACCGATTTCGGCGCGCCGGCGATCTCCAGCGCGAAGCTCATGTTTCGCGCCACGGTCATGTGCGGATAGAGCGCGTAATTCTGGAACACCATCGCGATGTCGCGATCCTTCGGTGCGACATGGTTGACTGTGCGCCCGCCAATGCGGATGATGCCGGAACTGACGGAGTCGAGCCCGGCGATCATGCGCAGCAGCGTGGATTTGCCGCAGCCGGACGGGCCAACCAATACCGCGAACTCGCCGTCCTCGATGCGCATCGAGACGCCGTGAATGACCTCGACCTCGCCGAAGCGCTTGACCACCCGCTCAAGCTCCAGACCCGCCATGGACCTCACCCTTTGACCGCGCCGGCGGTGAGCCCCTCGACAATGTAGCGCTGTGCGATCAGAAACATCAGGATCGCCGGCAGAATGGTCAGCGTGATGAAAGCAAGCACCAACTGCCAGGAGGTCGAGTATTGGCCCTGATAAGCCATCAGACCGAGCGTCCAGGGATAGCGCGATTCGCTGTCGAGCACGACGAGCGGCAACAGATAGCCGTTCCAACTGTTGACGAAGCCGATGACGGCCACCGTCGACAGGATCGGCCCCGATAGCGGCAGAGTGACATGGCGGAAGAAGCGGAAATAGCCGCAACCGTCGATCAGCGCCGCATCGAACAACTCGGACGGAATTTGTTTGAAGGCGTTGCGCAGCAGCAGCACCGCCATCGACAGCGCGAAGGCGACCTGCGGCAGGATGACGCCCCAATAGGAATCGAGCAGGCCGAGATCGCGCACCTTGATGAACACCGGCAGGATCGCCGCGGTGGAGGGAAACAACAGGCCGAGCTGCAAATAAGCGTAGAGATAACGGTCGCCGAAGAACTTGATGTGAGCGAAGGCGAAGGCGGCCATAGCGCCGACGACCAGCGTCAGGAAAACGGTTGCCAGCGCGATCGCCAGCGAATTGCCGAGCACCCGCCAATAGGCGCCGCCGCCCAGGATCGCCCAATAATTGCTCCAGTCCCATTGGCGGGGCAGGCCGAGCGGGTTGTCGTGCAATTCGCCGAGCGATTTGAAGCCGTCGAGCACGGTCGCCAGCAGCGGGTACAGCACGATCGTCGCCAGCACGACGAGCGCGGCGAGACGCAGCGCGGCGGCGACCGGCAGGCGCGGGCGCCCGACTTCCTCGAAAACGCCAACCGCCTCAGTCATCGCGCATCACCCAGCGCCGATAACCCCAGGCGAAGGCGACGCAGACGACGAACAGCACATCGCCGACCGCCGAGCCGAAGCCGACGCGCATGCGCGTGATGCCGAAATAATACAGGAACGACACCATCGTATGCGTGGTGTCGAACGGGCCGCCGCGCGTCAGCGCGGCGACGAAATCGAACAATTGCAGGGAGCCGACGACGGCGAAGAAGATCGACAGGCGGATCATCGGCCCGAGCATCGGCAGCGTTACATGGCGAAACTTCTGCCAGGCGTTGGCGCCGTCGATCTCGGCCGCCTCCAGCAACGACTTGTCGACGCCTTGAAGTCCGGCGACATAGAGCATCATATGGAAGCCGAAATATTTCCAGATCATGACGGCCAGGATGGCCGAGAACGCCCAGGGATCGCTCGCCAGCAGATAGACCGGCTTCGTTCCCAGCGCCTGCGTGACGGCGCCGACGAGCCCGTATTCGCCGTCGAACATGAAGCGCCAGATCAGCCCGGCGGCGATGTCGGCGAGCACATAGGGCAGGAAGAAGATCATGCGGAAGACGACCGAGCCCCAGGCGCCCCCCGCCACCAACAAGGCGACGCCGAGCGCCAGCGGCAGTTGCACCGCCAGCGAGACGACGATGACCAGCAGGTTGTTGAAGACGGCGCGCTGAAAGACGGCGTTCTCGAACACCCATTTGTAATTCTTCAGCCCGATGAAGCGATCGACCGGGCCGAGGCCGTTCCAGTTGAACAGGCTGTACCAACTCGCCTGCGCAATCGGCAAGGTGACGAATAGCGTGAACAGCAGCAGCGCCGGGGGCAGCAGGATGACGAGGACGGTCGTGGCGCGCATGCCGGCGCGCCCCGGAGTCTCCTCATAGCGTGCCGTCGTCACTCCGGCGCCTGTCCGGCGAATGCGCCTATTTCTGCTCCTCGGCTTCCTGGATGGCGGCCGCGGCGGCCTGTGGCGTCATCCTTGAGGCGGCGACCTCAACGGAGACGTCGTTAATGACGCGCCCGACCGAGGGGCCGAGATCCTGATCGAAGAAGTTCTGATGGTATTTGGTCTTGGCGAGCATTTCGGCGATCTGTTTGACCAGCGGGTCTTTGATATAGCCCGCCGTCCCGTTGACCACAGGGATGTAGGCGCCGACTTCGGCCGCCTCCTTGGCGTATTTTTCCTGACTGAAGAATTTGAGGAAATCCACGGTCTCCGGCGAGGCCGTCGGGGTGACGAGGAAGGCGTGCACGCCGCCGAGCGTGTCGCCGATCTCGCCCTTGCCGCCGGGCAGCGTCGGGAACGGCATGACGCCGATGTTGGATTCCGGCTGGCCCTTGCCGTCCGAGGCGTTCGGCCCCTGCATGCCGAGCAGCCAACTGCCCATCAGATCCATCGCCGCCTTGCCGTCGCCGAAGATCGCCGCCGATTGCGCGTGCGAGGTCGAGGCGTAGCCGGGCTGGAACGGCTGCAAGGCCGCGAGCTCCCGCAATCTCTTGCCAGCGTCGACGAAGGTCGGGTTGTTGAAGCCGCCGTCCTTGCCGGCCTTGGCGTCGGCGAGCGCCTGCGCGCCGCCGATGCGCATGACGAAATAGGAGTACCAGAAGTGCATCGGCCATTTCTCGCCGGCGCCGACGACGATCGGCGTCACCCCGGCGCCCTTCAGCTTCTTCACCCCGGCAAGGAAGCCGTCCCAGGTCCGCATCTCTTCGGGTTTGAGGCCCGCCTTGGCGAACAGCGCCTTGTTGAAGAAGATCGGCACCGCGTCGGTGTCGAACGGCAGGCCGTAGAGTTTGCCATCGACGGTGAAGGCGGCGACGGCGGTTGGCGACAGCGTGTTGACGGTATCGGCGACCTCGCCCTTGATATCCTTGAGGAAGCCGGCCTTGGCCTGCGCCTCCATGACGCCGCCACCCCAGCTATAGAACGCCGACGGCCGCGAGGCTTCAGATTGCAGCATGGTCGGCAGTTTCGCCTTGAACGCCTCGTTTTCGAGATATTTGAACTCGACCTTCACGCCCTTGTGCGCGGCGTTGTAATCGGCGGCCGATTGGTCCCAGATTTTGACGGCGGCCTTGTTTTCGTTGACGTGCAATATCGTGACCGTCGTGTCGGCGAATCCTGTGGCGGCGAGAGCGACGAAACAGCAGGACGCAAGGGCGAGCGTTCGGATCGACATGGTTTCCTCCGGCGGACCTTAGGGCGGGCGCGCTTTAATACGCTTTGCAAATTAAATGTGCCGCGACTTGCGGCGCCTGTCAAGGCGAAACGCCCAATTAGGGGCGGAACGGGTTGACAGGCGCCGGCGCGGGTGAAATTAAATTGCGATCCGAAAAAAAGGTCGATCGCGCCGCGCGCCAGGCTGACATGAAAACTGCCGACCCCGAATTGATGCGCGCCATCAACCGCTTCCATGTGATGGACGCGATCCGTAGATTCGGCCCTTTGAGCCGGGTGGAGATTTCCGAGCGCACCGACCTGAGCCCGACCACAGTCTCCGCCATCACCGCCGCGCTGCTCGACGACGGCCTCATCGCCACCTTACAACTGGGCGCCCTGCGCGACGCCAGCCGCGGCCGGCCGCGCGTCATGCTGCGCCTCAACCCGGATGCGGCGCGCGTCGTCGGCGTCAAGCTCGCGCCGGATCTCATCACCGTCGCGGTCTCCGATTTCTGCGCCAATCTCATCAGCAAGCTGGCGCTGCCGATCCGCATCCACCGGCAGACGCCGGCCGTCATCGCGGATCTCGTCGAGGATGGCGTCAGGCGTTGCGTCAGCGACGCCGAACTGGGGATGAAGGATATCGCCGGGCTCTGCGTCGGCCTGCCGGGCGTCGTCGCCAATGCGACAGGCGTTTGCCGGCAAAGCCCGATTTTTTCCGAACGCGACGTCGGCTTCGGCGATCTGTTGAGCCGCCGCCTCGGCGTCGCGGTCGCCGTCGACAGCGACGTCAATCTGGTGGCGCTCGCCGAGCACTGGTTCGGGCAGGGACGCGAACTCGACGATTTCCTCGTCGTCTCCATCGAGCGCAGCCTCGGCCTCGGCATCCTGCACAAGGGCGAGTTGTTTCGCGGCGCCAATGGCCTCAGTCCCGATCTCGGCGACTTCATGGTGCTCGGCGCGGCCTCTGCCGGCGCCAGGCTCGGCGACCTCGCAAGCGAGGATTCGCTGCTCGCCGACGTCGAGGGGCAGTCGACGGGCGAGGGCGACGGCGTTTACGCGCATGACAAGGCGCTGGCGCGCGCCGTTCAGCGCGCCGAGGCCGGCGAGGCGAAATACGCGCGCGCGCTGGCGCACGCCGGCGAAGCGCTCGGTTTCGCCATCGCCAATCTCATCACGCTGTTTGCGCCGCCGAAGGTGCTGATTTGCGGCCGGGCGTTGGCCAGCAGCGAGCGCTTGCTGGCGCCGCTGCGCCAGACCGTCGCCGCCTTGCTGCCGCCGAGCCTCGCCGATGTCGCCGAGATCGTCGTGCGCGAATGGAGCGACGACATCTGGGTGCGCGGCGCGGCGGCGATGACCTTGCGCGAGCTTTACGGCGCAAGCTGGGGCACCACCGGGCCGGCCAAGCCGAAACCCGACGCCGAGACCTGAGGAGAACGCCATGCGGGAAGCGCTGATTGTTTGGGGCGGTTGGAGCGGCCACGAGCCGGAGCAGGGCGCCCACATCGTCGCCAAGATGCTCGAACCGCACGGCTTCAAGGTCTATATCGAACATTCGACCGAGGCCTTCGCCGATCCAACGATCGCCGACATGAGCCTCATCGTGCCGATCGTCACCATGTCGAAGATCGAGAAGGAGGAGGTCGACAACCTCACCAAGGCGGTGCGCGGCGGCGTCGGGCTCGCCGGCTATCACGGCGGCATGGGCGACGCCTTCCGCGACAGCGTCGATTATCAGTTCATGTGCGGGGGACAGTGGGTCGCCCATCCCGGCAATATCATCGACTATCGCGTCGATATTCTCGATGCCGGCGATCCCATCACCGCGGGCTTGTCGAGTTTCGACTATCGCTCCGAGCAATATTACATGCACGTCGATCCTTCCAACCAAGTGTTGGCGACGACGACCTTCTCAGGCGCTCACGCGCCGTGGATCGAGGGCGTCAAAATGCCGGTTGTGTGGAAGCGCCGGCACGGGCAGGGCCGCGTATTCTATTCCTCGCTCGGCCATGTCACTTCGGAGTTCGCGGTGCCTGAGATGCGCACGATGCTGGAGCGGGGGTTGCTCTGGGCGGCCAGATGATCGCCAATCCGATCCTGCCGGGCATTCCCCCCGAGGCTCGACGCCTCGCTGGTCTGCGACGAGGCCGACGGCGGCGCGGCGACGGATTTCGCCTATTTCGATTATGAGCCGGAGGATTGACGCTGCGGGCGGGCGACGACGCGGACCTTGCCGCTCCGGCCGCCGCCGCAGAAGAAACGCTCGCCGCCGTCGGATTCGAGCCCCGACACGGTGACGCCGGCCGGCATTTGCAGCGCCTCCCGCACCTCGCCAGTCTCGGGCGCGATGCGGCGCAACTCGCTCTCGTCGTTCTCCCAGGTGGCATGCCAGAGCTCGCCGTCGACCCAGGTGACGCCGGTGACGAAGCGGTTGGATTCGAGCGTGCGCAGGATCGCGCCGCTTTCGGGATCGATCTGATGGATTTTGCGCGCGCGGTGCTGGCCGACCCATAGCCGGCCCTCCGCCCAGGCCATGCCCGAGGCGCCGCCCGCCGGCGTCGGCACGCTGGCGACGACGCGGCCGGTGGCGGGATCGACCTTCTGGATGGCGTCGCCGGCGATCTGATAGAGGTGCTGGCCATCGAAGGCGGTTCCGGCGTGGGCCGCTATGTCGAGCGAGCGCGCGGTCTCGCCGCTTTCGGGGTCGATGGCGCAGAGCCTGTCGCCGGCGGCGATCCAGACATGGACGCCGTCGTAGCTGACCCCGCCGATTTGGGTGACGCCGGGGAACGGGCCAATTTCGCGTATGAGGGTGGCGGACGATGTTTTCATGCCGCGATCTTAAAGCCCGCTGGGCGCGGCGGGGAGTAACAAGCTTGTCGGGAAACCGAGCGTCGAGGGAACCATCCAGCGCCTGGCGCGACCGTGCCCGATCGCCTGCGCCTTGCCCTGGCCGAGCAGCCCTTCGAGCGCGCGCTGTACGGTACGCTGGCTGGCCCCCAGCGCCAAAGCCAGGGCCGAACTCGACCACGCCTCGCCGTCGGCCAGCAGCGCCAGCACCTCGGCATGCGCCTCCTCAGCCAGCGGCGCCATGACGACGACTACGCCGGCGCGCGGTTGTAGCGCGAAGCCGCCTGCGACGGCCTCGATTCTCCCCAGCGCGCCGAGCGCCTTGCGCAGCCGGCCGATCTCGACGCGCAGCCGCGCCCGATGCGACTCGTCGGCGTCTCGGGCGCGGAAGGCGCGCGCCAGCAACTCGCCGCGCGACGCCGCGCCGGGCCACGCCTCGCCAAGCGCCCGCAGGAGCGCAAACAGCACCGGCCGGCTGTGCAGCGCCGTGGCCTCGCCACCGTGCGCGACCCGATGTCGGCAGGCGTCGATCACCAGCGCCTCGGAGGCGAGCAGCGCCTCGACTTCGTCGAGCCCCAGCCGCCGATCTCCGGCGCGCGCGACGGGCGCTTCCAGCACGCGCGCCGCGCCTTCCGCCTCGGCGATCAGCGCCGTAATGCCTGACGCCTGCGCCAACGCCCGCGCCTCAGCCAAAGCGGCGCGCGCCTCCTTGATGCGCAGCCGGCGAACGGCGAGCCCGGCGACTGTCAGCAGATAGGCGGCGCGCGAGGCCGGCGGCAGCGGCGCGGCGTCGAAGGCGGTGATCGCGCGCTCGGCCTCGTCAAGCGCGCCGATCAGCGCCAGGCGGCGGATGGCGAGATAGCGGGCGTGGGCCGCGTTGGCGCGATCGCCGAGGCGGTCGAGCGTCTCCGCCGCCGCCTCCAGCGGGTGGGCCGGGCGGCTGAGGTCGCGCGACACCAAAGCGATCTCGGCCTCGGCGACGACGCAGCGCGCGCGGGCTCCAAGCTCGCGCGCGCCGAAACCGCGCCCGGCGCGGCGCAGCAGCGTCTTGGCGCGCGGGAGATCGCCGAGTTGCGCCATCGCGATGCCGCGCAGCGCCAGCGCCAGCGGATCGTCGCGCAGCGCGACATAGTTGAGCGCGGCCAGCGCGTCGCCGTGGACCAGCGCCCGCGCCGCGGCAGAAATCAGCGAGTCCATCGCAATCCCGACAAACTTGTCACTCCCGCTGCGCCGGATGCAGGGTTTAAGTTTATCTCACAACCAAAGCATGGAGGCAAAGATGACGATGCATAGCATTACCGGCCGCGACAATTGGCTGGAAGCGCGGCGCGACCTGCTCGCCGCCGAAAAGGACCTGACGCGACGAAGCGACGAGGTGGCGCGGCTACGCCAGCGCCTGCCCTGGGTGCGCATCGACAAGGCTTATATGTTTGACTCCGAGGCCGGCGCGAGGTCGCTGGAGGAGTTGTTTGACGGGCGCTCGCAATTGCTTGTCTATCACTTCATGTTCGGCCCCGACTACAAGGCCGGCTGCCCGTCGTGCTCGATGATCGCTGACGGCTTCGACGGCTTCGCGGTGCATCTGGCCAATCACGACGTGACATTGACGGCGGTGTCGCGCGCACCGCTCGAAAAGCTGCTCGGCTACCGGCGGCGCATGGGCTGGTCGTTCCCCTGGGTCTCCTCGCAGGGCGGCGACTTCAACTTCGATTTCAACGTCTCCTTCACCGAGGCGCAGCAAAGCGAAGGCAGCATCGAGTATAACTATAAGAGCGGCGGCCTGACGATGGACGCGAGGACGATTCCGGATGCGGTCAAGAATATCGCGGCCGTATGCGGAACTGATGTAGCGACCTATTCGCGCGACCGGCCGGGCATGAGCGCCTTCGTAAAGGAAGACGGCGCCATCTATCACGCCTATTCGACTTACGCGCGTGGGCTGGACGGCCTCTGGGGCGCCTACCAATGGCTCGACCGCGCGCCGAAGGGCCGCAACGAGCAAGGCATCTGGTGGCGTCGTCATGACGAATACGGGCGTGCCTGACGTCCTCGGCGGCTGGCTCGCGCTCGCCGCCGCGCCCACCTTCGGCGCAATGGCGTTGTGGAGCGCGCTCGCCGGCGCCGAGCCGGTCTGCGGCATGGCCGCATCGCCGCTCGGCGCGATGACGGTCATGTATGTTTTGATGAGCGCCTTTCACCTGGCGCCCTGGTTCAGGCTTGTCAGAGGCGCTTAAGCCTTCGGCGTCGGCACGCCGAAGGAGGCGAGCACGCCGCGGGCGGTCTGCACGAGATGGGCGCTCGGGCCGCAGACGCCGACGTTGCGGCGCGTCACCCGCGCGCCTTCGATCAGCAGGACCAGCGCATCGGCGAGCAGCGCGGGCTCGCTGGCGCCGGCGGCGGCGCAGAGGTCGACGAGGCGCTCGCGCTGCCGGCGCTTGAACTCTTCGATGACGCGCAGGCCCGGATGGCCCTCCTGCGTCAACTCGATGGCGGCGTTGGCGAGGTCGCAGCCGCGTTCGTCCTCGGCGATGAAATGCGCCACGCGATCAAGGAACCCGTGCAACTGGCCAGCGGGATCGCCGGGGCTCTCGCGCTCGATGTCGGCCCAGATCTCCTCGGATTTCTTGCCCTTGTAGTTGAGATATTCGAGAATCAGTTCGTCCTTGGAGTCGAAATGGCGATAGAGCGTCATCTTGTTGGTGCCGGCCGCCTCGGCGATGGTCTCGACGCCGACGCCGCGAATGCCGTGGCGATGGAAAAGATCCTGCGCCGTGGCGACGATGCGGTCGCGCGGCTTTGGCGTGCAGGGGCCCTCGCCGCCGCCGCCCGAACCTCGTTTCGCAAATTCCTTGGACATGGGCCTTGACTGCGATGTTACCGATCGGTATCTAGCACGTTACCGGACGGTAACAAGCGCGGGGCGCCAAGTCAACGGCGCTCTCCGGGGACCAGAGTTCGGGAGCGACCCAGAGATCGAAAGGAAGCCGCCATGACGCACCCGCATATCGACGAACTCTTGGCCGATCCGATCATCCAGATGGTGATGCAGGCCGATCATGTCGAGCCCCTGGCGCTAAAGGGGCTGATGATCCGGGCGACGGCGCGCCGTCCCACCCGCGCGCTTGCTTTCGACCCGCAGAGCGTGCGTTTTCCCGGGCAGCCACGCTTGCCGCTTCGCTTGGAGCCGCCTTCCGCCTATAAGCGCGGCGAATCCTGTCTTTGTTGCTAGCCTCCCCGCCGCCGAGCCTTTGATGGTCAACTTTTTCATTCGCCGACCGATCTTCGCCTCGGCGATCGCGGTCATCATGGTGCTCACCGGCGCGATCTCGTTCTTTTTGCTGCCGGTTTCGCAGTTCCCCGACATCACGCCTCCGCAGGTGGTGGTCAGCGCCAATTATCCCGGCGCCAGCGCCAAGGTCGTCGCCGACACCGTGACGACGCCGCTGGAGGAGGAGATCAACGGCGTCGAGGGCATGAGTTACATATCCTCGTCGAGTTCCAACGACGGCTCCTCGACGATCACCGTCACCTTCAAGGTAGGCTATCCCCTCAACATCGCCGCCGTCGACGTCCAGAACCGCGTCAGTCAGGCCGCCTCGTCGTTGCCGGGGATCGTCAACCAGGGTGGGGTGACGATCACCAAGCAGAACCCGAATTTCGTCCTCATCGTCAATCTGACCTCGCCCGACAAGAGCGTCGATCCCGTCACGCTGTCGAATTACGCCTACCTCCAGATCGTCGACCAGTTGAAGCGTCTGCCCGGCGTCGGCGACGTGCGGATTTTCGGCGAGCGCCGCTATTCCATGCGCATCTGGCTCGATCCCGACAAGCTCGCCAGCCTCGGGCTGACGGCGATCGACGTCGAGAACGCCATCTCCGAGCAGAACGTGCAGGTCGCGGCCGGCAAGATCGGCCAGTCGCCGGCGCCGCCGGGCACGCCGTTCGAGTTGCAGGTCAACGCCGCCGGGCGGCTGACCGATCCGAAGGAGTTCTCCAACATCGTCGTGCGCGCCGACCCGGCACGGGGAGCGCTGGTGCGGCTGAAGGACGTGGCGCGCATCGAACTCGGCGCGCTGCAATATTCGTCGTCGGCCTATTTCGGCAAAGACCCGACGGTTGTGCTCGCCGTGTTCCAGATGCCCGGCTCGAACGCGCTCGATCTGCAACGCCAAGTCAAGACCAAGATGGAGGCGCTCGCCAAGCATTTCCCGCCGGGCGTCGCCTACGCCATGCATTACGACACCACGCGCTTCGTCTCGGCGGCGATGCGCGACGTCGTCATCACGCTGGTCGAGGCGCTGCTGCTGGTCATTTTCGTTGTCTTTATTTTCCTGCAAAGCTGGCGCACGACGATCATTCCGCTGATCGCCATTCCGGTTTCGCTGGTCGCCACGATGGCGGTGATGCTGATCTGCGGTTTCTCGCTCAACATGCTGAGCCTGCTCGGCATGGTGCTGGCGATCGGCCTCGTCGTCGACGACGCCATCGTCGTGGTCGAGAACGTCGAGCGCCAGCTCGAAGCCGGGCTGCCGCCGATCCAGGCGGCGCAAAAGGCGATGTCGGAGGTGACGGGGCCGATCATCGCCACCACCGCGGTGCTGATGGCGGTGTTCGTGCCGGTCGCCTTCATTCCCGGCGTCGCCGGGCGGCTTTATAACCAGTTCGCGCTCACCGTCGCCATTTCCGTCGGCATCTCCGCCTTCAACTCGCTGACGCTGAGCCCGGCGCTCGCCGCCGCGCTGCTGCGTCACGGGCCGAAGGGACAGTTCTTGCTGTTCCGCTGGTTCAATTCCGGCTTCGAGGCGCTGGCGCACGGCTACGCGCGCTCGGTCAGCGTGTTCACGCGCTTCGGCTGGGCGCTGGTGGTGGTGTTCTTCGCCATTTGCGCGGGCGCCTATGGGCTGTCGCGCAACCTCGCCAGCACCTTCCTGCCGGTCGAGGATCAGGGCTATTTCTTTGTTGTCGTGCAATTGCCGGACGGCGCCTCGCTGGAACGCACCGACAAGGTCGCCAAGCAGGTGCGCGACATCCTGCAAGCGACGCCCGGCGTCGACATCGCCGGCTTCATCAGCGGCCTCAACTTCCTCACCAACGCCGCGCAGTCGAATTCGGCGGTCGAGTTCGCGGTGTTGAAGCCGTGGGACGAGCGCGGGCCGGCCGAGAACGCCTCGGCGCTGGTGCAGGCGGTGCGGCGCAAGCTGCTCGCCATTCCCGACGCCTTCGCGCTAAGTTTCGATCCGCCCTCGATCAACGGCCTTGGCACCACCGGCGGCTTCGAGTTCGAGGTCGAGGATCTCACCGGTCATAGCCCCGCCGCGCTCAATGACGCCACCCAGGCGCTATTGGCGGCGGCGCGCCGCCAACCCGAACTCAACCCGCAATCGCTGTTCTCCTCGTTTTCGGCCTCGACGCCGCAACTGTTCTACGACCTCGACCGCACCAAGGCGAAGCTGCTCGGCCTCAGCCTGCCGGACGTGTTCAACACCTTGCAAATCGAGTTGGGCTCGCTTTACGTCAACGACTTCAACCTGTTCGGCCACACCTTCCGCGTCACCTTACAGGCCGACAAGGACGCGCGCGGCTCGGCGGCTGACCTCAGCAAGCTGTTCGTGCGCAGCAGTTCCGGCGGCATGGCGCCGCTCAATGCACTGGGCGCGCTCAAGCCGATCGTCGGGCCGGAGACGGTGCCGCATTACAATAATTTCGCCTCCGCGCTCATCAATGGCGCCCCGGCGCCGGGCTTCAGCTCCAGCCAGGCCATCGCCGCCATGCAGCGCGCCGCGGCGCAAGCGCTGCCGCCCGATTTCGGCTATGAATGGACCGGCGTCACCTATCAGGAGCTCACCGCCGGCTCGATCGCTTCGATCGTGCTCGGGTTGGCGATGTTCTTCGTGTTTATGATCCTGGCGGCGCAGTATGAGAGTTGGTCGATGCCGTTCATGGTGCTGTCCTCGGCCCCGTTGGCGCTGATCGGCTCGCTGGGCGCGATCTGGCTGCGCAACATGCAGGTCGATGTCTATTCGCAGATCGGCTTCGTCATGCTCATCGGGCTGGCCGCCAAGAACGCCATTCTGATCGTCGAGTTCGCCAAGCGCCGCCGCGAGGAAGGGCTGTCGATCGTCGATTCGGCGATGGAGGCGGGCCGGCTGCGCCTGCGCCCGATCCTGATGACCGCCTTCGCCTTTATTCTCGGCGTGCTGCCGCTGGTGTTCGCCACCGGCGCGGGCGCGGCGAGCCGGCGCTCGCTGGGTACGGCGGTGTTTGGCGGCATGTTGGCGGCGACGGCGTTGACGCTCGTGTTTACACCGGTATTTTACTACCTGATCGAGCGGGCCAGGGAAGGTCGCCAAGCGGCCGCCGAAGCGCGTCGTGCGGCGCACGCCCATCCCGCCGAATGAAGACCCGGAGTCCTACGAATGCGCGCCGTTAAATGGACCGCGGCGACCCTCGCCGCGCTGGCGTTGGCGACCCTCGCCGGCCTGCGCCTCGCTGGCGAGCGGCCCGACAGCGCCAAGGCCGCCGCCCCCGCGCCCTACATGATGGCGATGCCGGTGCCGGTGTTCGCCGTCGTCAAGAAGACGCTGCCGATCTATCTGAACTATCCCGGCCGGGTCGAGGCGATTCGCGGCATCTCGCTGCAAGCGCGCGTTTCCGGCTATATCGAGGCCGAGGTGGCGCGCGACGGCGCCGACGTGAAGGCCGGCGACCTGTTGTACAAGATCGACCCGCGCGACTTGCAGGTGGCGCTGGATTCCGCGCGCGCAGCCGCCGAACGCGACGCCGCCGTGCTCGCCTATGCGCAGGGGAATTTCAGCCGTGGCCAGGATTTGATGAAGAACGGCTATGTCGCCAAAGACGCCTACGATCAACGCTTGAGCGCCAAGCGCGCCGCCGAGGCGGCGTTGGATGTCGATAAAGCCGCCGTCGAGGCGGCCGTGCTCAATCTCGGCTATGCCGAGATTCGCGCGCCGTTCGCCGGCCGGCTCGGCCGCAACCAGGCCGCCAAGGGGGCGCTCGTCGGGCCCGCTTCCGGCGCCTTGAACACGCTCATGCAGCTCGATCCCGTCTATGTCGCGTTCAACCCGAGCGAGTCGGAGCTTGCCGAAATCCGCGCCGCGCGCGCCGCCGGCAAGGTCGAGGCGCAGGTTTCGGTCCCCGGCGCGCCGAGCCTGACGCGCAAGGGCGAACTGACCTTTCTCGACAACGTCATCGACCACTCGACCGGCACCATCGCGGCGCGCATCACGCTCGACAACCCCGATTCCGCTCTGCTGCCCGGCCAATACGTGCGCGTAAAGCTGCTGCTGCGTGACGAGCCTGATGCGCTAATGGCGCCGGAGGTGGCGCTTGGCTCCAACCAGATGGGCAAATTCGTCTATGTCGTCAGCCACGACGACAAGGCGGAATTGCGCCAGCTCGAACTCGGGCCGAGCGACGGCAAGCTGGTCAATGTCGTGCATGGCTTGAGCGAGGGCGACAAGGTGATCGTCGGCAATTTGCAGAAGATCGGCCCCGGCTCGCCGGTGAAGCCGCTGCCGGGCGAGGTCAAAGCGCATCCTTAGGCGCGTTGGGGCCGGCTTTGGGTGATCGCTTCCTGCCTGTCGGCGATAACTTTGGCCGTTGGGCCGTCTCTCGCCGTCGTGCCCGGTCTTGTCCCGAGCATCCACGCCGGAGTGTAATTTGAAGGTCGCCAAAAAAAAGCTCTGAATAAAGCCCCTGGCCTAATCGCGCTCCGCGGCGTGCATGACAGGGACAAGCCCGGTCAAGACGCGGATAAGGCGCCCAATCGAAATCAGCGCCGATAGGCCTCCCGTGCGCCTTTCGAGCGAGCGGCGACCGCTCTCACGTCCAGGCCAGCCACGCGGTCCCGGCCGCTAGCGTCAGCAGCGTCAGCGGCGCGCCGACGCGAAAGTAAGCCGAAAAGCTGATCGGCGCGTTGGCGCGCGCGCCCTGTTCGGCGACGATGAGATTGGCGACCGAGCCGAGCAGGGTGAAATTGCCCGCCAGCGTCGAACTCATGGCGACGACCAGCCACGCCTTGTCGGGATCGTGCAGCGCGGCGACGAATGGCCGCAGCGCCAGCACCGCCGGCACGTTGCTGACGAGGTTGGAAGCAATGGCGGTGACGGCGGAAAGCCGCCATACTTGGCTTAAGCCGGTCGCGGCGACCGCCGAGATCGCCTGCGGCGTCAGCAGCACGCGCTCGGCCCCGGCGACGACGACGAACAGCCCCGCAAACAGGATCAGCAGCGGGCCGTCGATCTCGCGATAGATGCGGTGTGGCTTGATCGCCCGCGTCAGCAGCAGGAAGGCGCCGCCGTAGAGCGCCGCGCGCGCCGGCGCCATGCCGGCGAAGAAGGCGACGCCGAGCGCCACGCAGACGAAAATCGCCTTCAGCATCTGCCCGATATGCACGCGGCCGCGAAACGGCGCGGCATCGCCCTCGGTCGCCGGTCGGCGGAACTCCTGACGATAGACCAGCCGCACGACGGCGACGACCAGCGCCAGCGAGACCAGCGCGACCGGCGCCAGCGCCGCCGAGAACGCCGGATAGGAGACGCCGGAAAGCGCGCCGATCACCATGTTCTGCGGATTGCCGGTGATCGTGCCGAGACTGCCGCAATTGGAGGCGGTGGCGGTGGCGATCAGATAGGGCGCGGGGTTTAGCTTCAACCCGCGCGCGATCTGCACCACGATCGGCGCCATCACCAGACAGATCGCGTCGTTGACCAGAAAGGCGGAAAGCACGCCCGCCATCAGCGTCACCGTGATCAGCAGCGCGAACGGCGCATGGGCGTGTCGCATCGCCAGCGCCCCCACGGCGCGGAACGCGCCGGAGACCTTGAGATGGGCGACGACGATCATCATCCCGAGCAGTAGCGTCAGCGTGTTCCAGTCGATGACCTTGTAGGCGTCGTCGAGCGACAGCGCGCCAACGGCGATCATCGCCGCGCCGCCGAGCAACGCGATGCCGGCGCGGTCGAGCCGCAGGCCGGGGATGCGGCCGATCGCCACGCCGGCGTAGGTGACGATGAGAATGGCGAGGGCGGCGACGGCGGTGAAATCCATTCCCTCGGCTCATCGAGTCGGGCGCCGCGCCGCTTTCGGGCATTCGCCTGGCAAAGGCAAGGCCGCCCGCTAGCCGCCGACGCTCGGCGCCGGCTCCGGCGGCGCATCGGCGGGCAGATAGGGGCGCCAGAAGCGCCGCGCCCTCCGCAGCGCTTTCCAGCCCCGACGCAGCGCCGCCTCGTCGACGAGGCCGCCGTGTTGGCGCCAGCCGACCACCGCGCCGGCGGCGAAGGCGAGTTCGGACTTGTCAGTCACATCGATGCTGGCGACGAGGTCGGAAGCAACGGCGGCGTCATTGGCCGCGCCCAGCAGATCCTGCAACTCGGACGCCGCCTCGGCAAAGGCTGTGACCGCGGAGCCCGGCCGGAACACTGTGCCGAAGAAGTCGACGGCGTAGCGCAACTGCTTCAGCGCGATGCGCATCTCGTGCCGCGCCGGCGGCGATAAAGCGTCGAAGCCGTGCGCGCGTCGGCGCACGCGGCGGAACAGCCGTTCCAGCGCCAGCGCGGCGAAATCGGCCGCCGGCTCGCCGAGCGCCCGCAACTGCGCCTCGCCGGCCGCATTGCGCCAGCCGCGGGCGCAAATATAAAGGTGCAGCGCCAGCGCGAAACGGGTCGTCGAGGCCGCGGCGAGTGTCTCGACGCCTTGCGCGCGTCCGGTCTCGGCGCGCGCCTCGGCGAGCGCGATCAACTCGGCGACGCCGGCGGCTCCAGCAAGACGCGGGGCCGGCCCCGTGGCGACCATGTCGGAAAACACCCGCCAGTCGCGCGCCGGTCCGAAGGCGTCGGCGATGCGCTTGGCCTCGGCGCGCAGGAAATCGATCTCGGCGGCCGGAAACGCCTTGCGCAGCAGCGCCAGCAGCGAGCGCAGGCGGCGCAGCGCGACGCGGATCTGATGCACCGCCTCCGCGCTGTCGGAGGCGTCGAGCGCCGGCCAGCAGCCCAGGAAATGCGCCAGCCCCTGGCGCAACAGCCCCGCGAGCGCGGCGTCGAGCGTCGCCTCGGCGCCGAAATCCGGCGCCTGCGCGCGCGGCGCGTCCCCGGCGTCGCCCTGCGCCAGCGCGAAGCCGCGCTGGACCTTGGCTGAGACGCCGAGCGACAGCGGGGCGACGTCGAGCAGCGCCAGCGCCAATCGATAGAGGCCGGCCGGTTCGCCCGCCTTCAGCGTCAACGTGATCTCGCGCACCGCGCACTTACGCGCGCCGGCGTCGATCTCGCCCGCCTCGAAGGCGGCCTCGATCGTCACGCCCTCGAACGCCAGCAGCCGCACGGCGCGGCGGATGTGCATTGAAAACCAGGGCCGCAGCGGCTTGCGCGCCGCCGCGCGCGCCACCATGGCGCGCGCCGCTGCCGGCAAAAGCTCGATCTGCGCCGCCTCGCCCGACGCCTTGACCTCGAAAGCGCCATCGCGCGCCACCAAGCTAAGCATGCAACGGCCGCGCGCGCGGCGTAGCGCCAGCGCGACGCCGTGACGGGCGAGATCGGCGGCCTCGGTGTCGTAATGGACGCTGTGTTGCAGGGCGCGCCGGAGCGGCGCGGGACCGCCGAGCAACGGATGATCGGCGAGCGCCTTGATCGTCGCGGCGTCGGCGAGCAGCGTCACCTGCGGCCCGGCGGCGGGCAGCATGGGCGCCGCCTTTCGCGCCGGTTCGCGATCCGGCGGCTCGTCGTGGCTTTGCGGGGGCTCCGCGCCGCCGGTACGATCGATCACCCCATGACTTCACCTCGCCGGCCAGTGATACGGGGCCGGCGGCCGCGCGGCAAGCCGCCTTGCCTTTGACGGCGGCGCCGCTATCGTTCAGGCGATATCTAAGGAGCCAACGCATGGGTGAGGCCTATATCGTCGCCGCCGCGCGCACCGCCGGCGGCAAGCGCAACGGCAAAGTCTCGGGCTGGCATCCGGCCGATCTCGCGGGGTGCGTGCTCGACGATCTCGTCGCCCGCGCCGGCTGCGATCCGGCGCTGGTCGAAGACGTCATCATGGGTTGCGTCATCCAAGCCGGCGAGCAGAGCCAGAACATCGCGCGCGGCGCCGTGCTGGCCTCGCATCTGCCGCAACACATTCCCGGCGTCTCGGTCGACCGGCAATGCGGCTCCTCGCAGCAGGCGCTGCATTTCGCGGCGGCGACGGTCATGGCGGGGGTGATGGATTGCGTCATCGCCGCCGGCATCGAGTGCATGACGCGCGCGCCGATGGGGCTGTCCTCGGAGGTTCTGGCCAAGAACGGCTACGGCCGCGCCAAGAGCCCGCGCCAGGAGGCGAAATATCCCGACATCGTGTTCAGCCAGTTCAGCGGCGCGGAAATGATGGCCGAGAAGCATAATTTCTCCAAGGACGAGATGGACGCCTTCGGCTTCGACAGCCAGCGCAAGGCGATCGCGGCGACCCGGGCCGGCCGGTTCGATGAGGAGATTACGCTGATTGAGGTCGTCGGCCCGGACGGGGCGCGCCTGCCTCACGCGGTCGATGAAGGCATCCGCTTCGACGTGACGCTCGACGGTGTGAGGGGCGTGCGGCCGATCAAGGAGGGCGGCCGCATCAGCGCCGCCACCGCGAGCCAGATTTGCGACGGCGCCTCGGGCGTCATGGTGGTCAACGAGCGCGGGCTGAAGACGCTCGGCGTGCAGCCGCTGGCGCGCATCCACGCCATGAGCATGACCGCCGGCGATCCCGTCATCATGCTGGAGGAGCCGCTGTTCGCCACCGACCGGGCGCTGAAGCGGGCCGGCATGAAGATCGACGCCATCGATCTCTACGAGGTCAACGAGGCCTTCGCGCCGGTGCCGATGGCCTGGCTGAAGCATACCGGCGCCGACCCGAGCCGCCTCAACGTCCACGGCGGCGCCATCGCCCTAGGCCACCCGCTCGGCGCCTCGGGAACCAAGCTGATGACGACGCTCGTCCACGCGCTGCGCGCACAAGGCAAGCGCTACGGCTTGCAGACGATGTGCGAGGGCGGCGGCATGGCCAACGTGACCATCGTCGAACGCCTCTGACGCGCCTTGGCGCCGTGGCCGCTAATGCGGCCACGGCGGTAGTCAGATCATTTCCAGCCGGCTTCCTTGTCGCACGCCTTGCGCTCCGTGGGATGCGTCTTTTCCCACGCGGTCACCGACAGCGTCTCGTCCGACGACATCTTGGCGGTCATGCAGGCGCAATAGGCGGCGACCACCGAGGCCTTCGCGCCTTCGTCCTTGTTGTCGTAGACGCATTTCTTGATCCAGGCGGCGTCGTCGGCGTCGGCGAACGCCGGCGTCGCGGCCATGCCGAGGCTCGCCAGAGCGACGAACGAATAGACTATCCTTTTCATCGGTTCCCCCAAAAGCGGCACAAGGCGCCGCAGCTTTGTTCTTCTCATATTTCTCACTTATGTGCAATATAGGCGCGCCATGTCAGAACATAGCGACGACAAGCTGATGCCTCGGCTTCGCCAGGCCTTTCTCGACCACGGTTATGAGCAACTAACCATGATCGGCTTGGCCAAGGCTTGCGACCTGTCGCGGCGGGCGCTCTACCATCATGTCCGCAGCAAGGAGGATGCGTTCCGAGCCATGCTGCGCTGGCGCCACAGCCGCGAAATCGAGGCCGGTATCGAGGCGGGCGAGCGGCGGATCGCCGGGGGCGCGAGCGCCGTCGAGGCGATCGCAGCGGTGTTCGACGCCCGCTACGGCGAGGCGCGCCGCGATCTCGAACGCTCGCCGCACGCTTTGGAAATCAACCGCGAGGCGTTCCACCGCTGCCACGACGTCATGAGTGAATCGGCCGCCGCGTTCCAGGCGCGGTTGGCGGCGTTCCTCGGCGAGCTGGAGAATCGCAACCTGTTGCGGTTGAAGCCCGGCGCCGACTTCGCGCAGGTGGCGCAATTGCTCGCCGACGGAGCGCGCGGCGTCAATCAGACGCTGCCCTTGCGCAGCTCGTTCGACTTGGCCGAACGCTACCTCAGCATGTGCGAGGCGCTGTTCTACGGCTGCGCGGAGCCGCCGCGTCGCCGCGAGGGCGTCTAGAACGCTTTGCTGCAACGCGTAGCCAATTCGCTAATACGGCCGACGGCTTGGTCAGCGCCGCCACCCAATTGACAAAGCAGCGCCGCAACGCGTCGGCGTCGCGCGTGGCGAAGATGTCGCCGAGCGTGTCATGGCGCGGCGCGCCATCCACGAACAGAAGAAGCCGCCGCAACAGGTCGATAGACTCAAGAGCAGCGCCCTGTCGAGCGGACGGCGACCTTGCCGGACGACCGGCGATCCGACATATCTTTGAAATGATGCAGAAAAACAACCGCTTCGCCGAGCACGCCAGACTCTATCGCCGATTGACTCGCGCTCGCTCTCCACCCTTCGAGGCCGTGGAAAGCGATAAATTCAGCACATCGCTATCATATCGCGAAGTTTCTCACCCGATTGCCTTGCGGGACGGCAGCCTAAAGGCTTGCCGGGGCGCGGGGCGCGAACTATGGTCCGCGCGCCTTGAGTTCACCGCGCTCATGGGGATTGGGGCGTAGCCAAGCGGTAAGGCAGCGGATTTTGATTCCGCCATCCCCAGGTTCGAATCCTGGCGCCCCAGCCAATAATTTCAATGGTTTAGTGAAATGTCTCTGTTCCCGCATTCCGGCTTGGCACCGATTTGGCGCCTGGAAAAGGAAGCGTCTGCTTGGAACGCTATGTGCCACGGTGACCGACGACACGGGTCGGACTGACATCAATAGAGCGCGAAGCAATATGAAATATTGGGGAGCGAGATGTTTACAGTGATATTTAGCTGGATGGCTGCGGCTTGCGATGTCTAGCGCGACTTTTCCGCCGGATCGTATGGAGGAGCCTGTCCGTCCCGCTGGGCCGCTAGAGAAAGCTGCGCCGCGACAGATTCGGGTCCAGACGCAGTTTTCGTCGGGGTTCGGCGATTGGCTGATCCGCGAGCGCGTCGGCCTCGTCGCGTCGACTTACCAGACCGGCCATCTGCTGTTCATCGGCGTTACGGCAGAGGGGCGGCCGGTGCCGAGCGCGGCGGGGTTCAGCCAAGCGATGGGAATCGCCGCGACGTCGCAGCGGCTCTATGTCGGAGCCAAGACCGACATCTGGCGCATGGATAACTTCCTGCGCGACGATGAGCTCGATAGCGATCTGTTCGATCGGGTGTTCGTGCCCCGCTTTTCCTACGTGACCGGCGACATCAATATCCATGAGATCGCTGTCGAGGCTTCGGGGCGGTTGGTGTTCGCCAACTCGCGGTTTTCCTGTCTCGCTACACTCAGTGAGACGCAGGCGTTCAAGCCGCTGTGGAAGCCGAAATTCGTCTCCCGCCTCGCGCCTGAGGACCGTTGCCATCTCAACGGGCTTGCGCTGGAGGACGGGCGCGTCCGCTATGTCACCTGTTGCTCGACGGGGGATTCGATCGAGAGCTGGCGCGGGTCGCGCCAGCAA
>DATNDU010000058.1:0-24774 GCA_035606915.1 Roseiarcus sp.
AGCGCCTCTAGCAGCAAGGCAAAAGCCTGGGTCGGCTGGCGACGGCTTGGGTAATAGAGATGGTATCCTAAAAAAGGCGGGCGCCAATCCGCCAACACGCGAACGGGGCCCGCTCGCGACCATTTCGCCGTACCGCGCATAGGCGTCGAACCGCTCGGCGACAAGATCGGTCAGCCCATAGTCGATAACAATCTCGACTTTGATGTCGGGGTATTTCGGCAGGAAACGCTCAAGCGCTGGCCAGAGCACGACGTCTGCCGCGTTTTCCGTAGCGTTCAGACGAATCGTACCGGCAGGCTTCTCTCGCAACGCCGTCACGGCCTCCAACTCGGCGTCGACCTCCTCAAAGCGCGGGGCGACTGTGCGAAACAGACGTTCGCCGGCTTCGGTCGGCGACACGCGACGCGTCGTCCTGGTCAGAAGCCGCACGCCCAATTCGGCGAGTTGCATCTGCGGTTCCGATCTCTGGCCGTTTCGCGGCTTGACCGCCATCGACGCGCCGATGGCCATGGGCCACGAATATTGCGGCATCGTCGAGGAAGTCGGCAGCGCGGTCACCTCCGTCCATCCGGGCCAGTTCGTCGTCGGCTCCTTTTGCATCTCCGACAACACCTGCCCGCATGGCCGCTTCGGCTTTCAGTCGTCCTGCGAGCAGCGCGAATTCATGAGCGGAGGGCAAGCGCCGCTGGCGCGTGTGCCGCTCGCGGACGGCACGCTTGTCGCAACGCCCGAATTGCCCGAGGATGACCTGATCCGCCATTATCTCGCCGTGTCGGACGTGCTCGGTACCGGCTGGTATGCGGCCGACGCCGCCCGCGTGCGGGAAGGATCGACGGTGGCTGTCGTCGGTGACGGCGCGGTCGGCCTCATGGGCGTGCTCGCGGCCAAGCAGATAGGTGCGGCCCGCATCATCGCGATGAGCCGTCACAAGAGCCGCCAGGACTTGGCTGTCGAATATGGCGCGACCGACATCGTGTCCGACCGCGGCGAAGCGGGCGTCGCTCGCATCAAGGAGTTGACGAAGAATGTCGGCGCGGACTCCGTGCTCGAATGTGTCGGCACGAAGGAGTCCATGACGCAGGCGCTTCAATGCGCCCGACCGGGGGCGATGATTGGCTACGTCGGCGTGCCGCATGGCGTCGAATTCGACGGCCAGCAGCTTTTCTTCGCGCAGCGCGGTCTGCTCGGCGGACCCGTGCCCGTGCGCCGGTTCTTGCCGCATCATATGGAGCTAGTCGCAGAGCGCAAGATCGAATCCGGCAAGGTGTTCGATCTGACTTTGCCGCTCAAGGATGTCGCCGAGGGCTATCGCGCGATGGGCGAACGCCGCGCGATCAAGACGATGTTGCGGATCTGATACCCGTCATGGCCTCGGTCGTGTCCGATCGTTCTTGCCGCGTCCGTGCTGAAGCCAATGAAGACGATCATCTTCCCGCTCTTGATGCCGATGTCACAGGGGCTGATGTCGGCCGCGCTGACAATCGCGCCGCCGCGAACGGCAAGATCCAAATCAGACATCGCGGGTGTTTACTGATGATTGCACATTCTCGGCCGCAGCGCGCCAGACGAATGCCGGCCGACTGCCGGGGCTGCCGATCGCCGCGAACGCTTCCGCGATGACCCCCGCCTCTGCGCCACAGGTCAACAGCAGCGACAGCAGGATGCGCGCTTTCGGCCCGTCGAGCATGCCGCCATGAATCAGGCCGCGGCGCAGAAGGTCAATTTCGGAGCCGGGAAAGCCGTATGTGTTGCGCAGCAACTCTCCGGCGCCTGTGCGTGACGTCAACACCACGGGCATATCGCGGGCGAGCCTGGCAAGGGGAGCCACGTCCGCTGGCGGCACATGTCCGCCGCCCATCGCTTCGACGACCAGTCCGCGGTAGCCGAGAGCCGGGATCGCCTCAAGCAATCTGCCGTCGTCGCCGAGCACGACCTTCACCAGCGCCACCGGCGCGATGGCTTCCTGCCCGGCATCGATCCCGATGTGATGCCGCATGGCCGGCCGCAGCGCGATCCGCACCTGATTTTCGACAATCCAACCAATCGGACCGGTGATGTCCGAACGGAAGGTCGCGGGGTTGGTGGTGTGGGTCTTGCGCACGAAGATCGGTAGATGCACCTCGTCGTTGAATACCACCAGGGCGCCCAGACCTTGCGCAATCGGGCTTGCGGCGACCAGCGCTGAGTTGAGCAGATTGGCCGGTCCATCCGCGCCGGGAAGCGTCGCGTTGCGCATCGCCCCGGTCAGCACCACCGGCGCCTCGCCGCCCCACAGCAGGGAGAGGGCGAAGGCCGTCTCTTCCAGCGTATCCGTACCCTGGGTGACGATGGCGCCACTTGCGCCCTCGGCAGTCGCCCGGCCAATCTCGGCAGCAAGCGCGATCATGTCCGCTAAGGACAACCCGGGTGATGCTACCTGACGAAACCGCACGGCCCGCATGTCAGCGACAGCCCCAAGTTCCGGTACGGCGCGCAGCAGATCGTCGCCGGTCAAGCTCGGCTGCGCGGCGCCGCCATCGCCGCGCACCGAGGCGATCGTCCCGCCCGTGGAGAAAACCACGATGCACGGAAGCTGCGAGGTCATGCCATCTCTCCGAACGACGGGTCGATCCGTTTGACACGAAACCCGTTGCGCCCGCCTGCGCGCTGGAATGCCTCAAGCGAGTTGGCGATGCGAGCGGGGTCTATGCCGCGCGTGATGAAGACGAGATAGGCCTCGCTGCTGCCTTGCGGCCAGGCGGGAAGATGCTCCGGCGGATGGACTGTATGCTGTGCGGTGTTGAGCGCCACAGGGCCGCCGGCGCCGATATCGAGCAACCCCTTGATCCGCAGCGCCTTCGGTCCGTGCGCTTCGAGCAGCATTCCCAGCCACACTGAGAAGGCAGGCCAGTCGAGAGGCCCGCTGAAGCCCAGCGTGACGGACTGCACGTCCGGATGCGGCGCAAGCTTCGGTTCGAGCGTCGCCGGCGCCGCCCGCGCGTATTCGGCCTCACCCGGAAGATCGAGCGCTTCCGCGGCCGCGCCTAGACAGGAGACGAAGATGCGCGCCGTCGGGTTGAGCTGGCGCACCCAGGCCTGCAATTCGGTAACGCACTCGCCGGAGGCAAGGTCGGGCTTGGTGATAACCACGCGATCCGCGGCGACGAGTTGCTTGCAGACTTCCGGCTGACTCTCGATTTGATCGCCCGCATTCACGGCATCCAACGTCACCACCACAGAAGCGACGGCGAAATGATGTTTAAGAACGGGATCGGTCGCAATGGTGAAGAGCACTGGCGCCGGGTCGGCGAGCCCGCTGGTTTCTATCACCACGTGCCGCATCGCCGGCATCCCTCCGCCCTGTTCCAGATCCAGCAGTTCGCGTAGCGTGCGCACCAGATCCTCGCGGCGGGCGCAGCAGACGCAGCCGCCCTGAAGCAGGATTGATCGCTCGTTGACGCTCCGGACCAGATGGTGGTCGAGGCCCACGGCGCCCCATTCGTTGATGATCGCCACGAGATCGTCGCCGGGATGGTTTTGCAGATGGCCCCGCAGCAGCGTGGTCTTGCCGCTGCCCAGAAAGCCGCTCAGCACACTCACAGCGCGGCGGCCGTTCATGGTCATTGCCGCCCTCCCGTCGGCTCCGCGAGCCGGTTCAGCAATCCCTCGTCGAGCGGATCAAGGGCGCGACCAACCATCCGACCCGCCGCGGGCCACAGCTCGCCGAGGCTTGCGAGAACCTGCTGGCTTCCCTTGCGGTCGCCGAGCAGGTAGTTGGTCGCACTCCAGTCGTCCCTGATCTCCAAACCGTAATGGGCGAGAACCGCGCTGACCAGCCGAATGCGAGCACGCCGATTGCGTCGACGCGTGGCCTCCCCGCCGCCTTGAGTGATCCATTCCGGATTGAGCTGCCGCTCCGACCAGTGGATCTCGTTGAACATCTGCGCGCACAGGACACACATAGCTCGGCCTCGCAGGGAGACGTCACCCCTCCACCTCGCCTGGCGCGGGCAAGGTGGAGCGAGTAGGCGCGCGATCAGCGCTTGGCGAACGGTTGGCGTCGGCGGAAGTCCTCAGCCATCTCCTCCATCGTCACCCAGCGCACGCCGTCATGGGCGTTGATATGCCCGATCAGCCGTTCCAGCATCAACAGCACCTGCGGCCGTCCGCTCACGTCGGGATGAATGGTGATCGGAAACACTCCGTAATCCATCTCGCGATAGACCCAATCGAATTCGTCCCGCCACATCTCCTCAAGGTGACGCGGATTGACGAAACCGTGACTGTTCGGAGATTTCTTGATGAACATCATCGGCGGCAGGTCATCGACGTACCAGTTGGCGCCGATCTCCACCAGATCGACTTCCTTGCCGCGCTCCAGAGGACGCATCCAGTCGGCCGCGTTCTTCGAGTAGTCGATCTTGGTCCAGGAATCCCCGACCCGCGCATAGAAGGGCAGGAAGTCGTGATAGGATTGGCTGTGGTCATAAAGAAAACCGTTCTGCAATAGCAGTTCGGCGGTGGAGGAGGACATTTCCCACCAGGGAGCCACGTAGCCGCGGGGCTTCTTGCCAGAGACCTTTTCGATCAGCGCGATGGACTTCTTGAGAACATCCTCCTCCTGCCGGCGTGTCATCGCGACCGGGTTCTCATGGGAATAACCATGCGCCCCGATTTCGTGCCCGGCCGCGGCAATCATTTTCGTCTGCTCGGGGAAGGTCTCGATCGAGTGGCCGGGAATGAACCAACTCGCCCGGATCTTGAACTTGTCGAACAGTTTAAGCAGCCGAGGCGTGCCCACCTCGCCCGCGAACATGCCGCGCTGGATGTCGGACGGCGAGTCCTCGCCGCCATAAGAGCCAAGCCATCCGGCGACAGCATCGATGTCTACGCCGAACGAACACAGAATTTCCTTCGCCATTTCTACACTCCTTTCTGAATGCGATGCCCTGTCTTATTTCGGCGCCGGGATCGGAGTGACCTTGTTCGGCTCCAGCCAATCGGCCGGCGCTTTACAGTTCTCGCAGTTCACATCTGGCAGATTGTCGGAATACTGTACTGGCGCCAGTTTCTGGATGGTCGCGCCCGGCGCCGGTGTGCCGTTCTGCACCGCCGTCAGATTCAGTTCCGGCAACAAATCGCCGTTGAGCGCGGTGTCGATAAATAGCGGCGGCACCTTGCTGGGCGGGAACGCGTTGCAACCGTTGACGAAGGACAGGCCAGTGCAGAGCTTGACCTGGTTATAGGGCACCCAAGGCAGCGGGTAGGCAATGTTGTGTCCGGTCGGCTTCAGACTTCCGGTCAGTATTTCCATCATCACCTTGAACGCATAGGGTCCGTCGGCGGGCCCGAAGCTCGCCGAAAGGCCTTTCAGGCCCTTCGCCTGCATGGCTGGATCGCCGATCGCGATGCGATACCCATTATTCGATTGTCCGGAGATCGTCACCAGCCGGTTTGGCCGGTGCTGCACGACGGCCTGCAACGATCCCCAGGTTCCATCGACTGTCCAGATCGCGTCGATGTTCGGATGCGCCGCGAGAATCCGCGAAACGCCCTCTTGCGACAGGCCGTCGTTCCAATTGCCGTAAAACTGCGCAACGATCTTGATGCCCGGATACTTGCTGAACACGCCCAACGCCTGGCGATCCATCAGCTTGGTCAGCGCGGTGCCAGCGACGCCGTGGTTGATCACCAGCTCGCCCTTGCCGCCCATCTCGTTCACCATCCACTGCGCCGAATTTGCGCCGTAGCGGCCACCCAGGCTGTTCACGTTATAGGCGCAGGGCGCGGTGACGCTGCTATCGTAGGCAACCATCAAGACGTGGTGGCTACAACCTTGCGCGATCACCCGGTTCAGGCCGGTCCCCGATAACGGATAGAACAGGATCGCATTCGCGCCAGCCGCGATCATGCTTTGTAGGTCGGAGATCTGATGCTGCACGTCAGTCCCCGAGATCACGGTTTTGAACGTGACCTGCTTGTCGTAGGGCGGCGTTTCGGCGAGCGCCTTTATGCCGTTTGCGGCGGCGGTCTGCCATACATTGCCGCTGTAGCTCAGATCAAGGAACACCTTGTAGTGCGGCGCCTCAGCAGCCGCCGGCCGCAGCATCGCCCCGGTCATTGCAAAGCCGCCCGCTGCGAGCAGCAGGCCCTTCAGTAGCTTCTTCAAACCTTGCGCCTTCATCGTGTGTCCTCCTTTTTTGACACTTTAACGTTGTCGAAGAAGCCATCGTTCTCCCTGTGCAAGCAGAGCACAAATAATGATAGCGCCCTCAATAATGTCGCGCAATCCCTGCGACAGGCCAAGCACGGTAATGACCGTGCCCAGCGCGCTCAGGAACAAGGCGCCCGCGAAGGTGCCGAAGTAGGTTCCCCGGCCTCCCGTGACCGAGGCGCCGCCGATGACTACCGCCGCGACCGTTGGCAGCAGCAGCGGAGTGCCCATGTCGAGGGTCGCCGCTGAAGAATAGCCGGCCAAAAGCAGGCCCGAGATCGCGGCGCAGAGGCCGCTCAACGTGTAGGCGAGGATCGTCATGCTGGCGATCGGCAACCCAAGCACTCTTGCTGCGCCGGGGCTGCTGCCGATCGCGTAGAGCTTGCGGCCGATTGACGTGCCGTTCTGAAACAGGCTTGCCGCGATGACGAAAATGATAATGAGGACGACCGGAATCGGCACGCTGAACCAGTAGCCGTTCATCAGATAGCCTAACGCCGGCGCCACCGGCTCCTGCGCGAGGCCGGAGGTGAATCCAAGCCCGACTCCGAAGAAGGTGATGCCGGACGCGAGCGTCATTATGAACGGCGGCACCTTGGCGAGCGCTATTCCAGCGCCGTTGATGAACCCGATCGCGCCACCGGCCGCAATCGTCAGCGGCAGCGCCCAGGGCAGCGCCGCGTCGCGGCCGTTGGTGAGCACCGAGATCATCATTGCGGAGATGCCGATCACGACACCGATCGAGAGGTCGATGCCGCCGAGCAGGATAGTCAACCCCTGGCCGAACGAGGCGACGACGAGGAAGATTGACGTCACAAGCACGGCTGCAAGTTGTTGTGAGAATCCGGCGCCCGGGTTCATCACCCGGGTGGCGACGATCAGCAGAATCGCGCAGCCCAGCACGGCAAAAGCGGGCAGTAGATCAGGTCTGATTCGCTCAAGAATACTGCGCGGCACGGGCGCAGGCGCCGGCTCAGCTTCGGTTATGTCGTCGCGGCGGCCCATCTAAGCGGGCGCCAGCCACCGCAGTCGCGGCAGCAGCGTGGGCAAAGTCCCGATAAGGATGGCGACCAACATGATGACGCCGCTGAACACGTCCGTGTAGAACGAGGCGGCGCCAAGCGCGAACAGCATTTTCTGCATCACGGTTAGAATGCCGGCGCCGATCACGCTGCCAAGCACACCGCCGCGACCACCGCTGAGCGAGGCGCCGCCGATCGCAACCGCCGCATACATGAACAGTAGAAAGCTATCGCTTGCGCGGGGGTCGCCGCTGCCTGTCTGGGCGCTCAGCATGTAGCCGGCAAAGCCATAGGCCACCCCGGCCAGCACGAAGGCGAGCAGCTTGGTGCGGCGTACCGAAAGCCCCGATAGGCGCGCGGCGTTCTCATCGGCGCCGACGGCATAGATAGCGATGCCAAGGCGGGTGGAGGCGAGCAGGAACCACAGCGCCAAGACGCCGAGGATTATCAGCGCGGCGACCGGAACGCCAAACAGGCTGCCGGTGAGACCGTTGGTAATTGAATCAGGAACTTCGCCGCCAGGCGCCGCCAGAACCAACAATGCAACACCCTCGCATGCGATCATCGTAGCGATCGTGACTGCGAGCGATTGCAACCGCAGCGTGCTGACGAGCCAGCCGTTCAGTAGCCCGACAGCGGCGCCGATCGTCAGCACTTCAATCAGCGACAGCAGCCAGCCCGCGGGTCCGCCGCTCGTTGTCGCCACCACTACGTTGGCAATGGCGATGACGCCGATGCCGGAGAGATCGAACTCGGCGGCCAATACCGTGAGTGTCAGGCCTGCGGCCGCAATTGCCAGCACCACAGTATCGTTGAGAAGGTTGCTGATGCCGAACTCGGACAGGGCTCCGGCCTCGTTGGCGGCATAGACGACGTACATCACGACATAGAGCAACCCGGCGATGGCCGGGCCGACAGCCGGAGCGAGGCGCGGCATGCGTCGGGACACGCTCATGCCAGCGCCGCCGCTTCTGCCTGCCCGTGGGCGACATGTCCGGCCGCAAGCGAGAGTAACTGCTCCTGCGTCAGCGTCGCCCGCGGCACATCGCCGACGATACGATTCCGATAAAGCACAAGGCAGCGGTCGCACAGATGCACGAGTTCATCGAGCTCGGTGGAATAGAACAGGATCGAGCCGCCGCTCTGCACGAACTCCCGCGCCATGCGATAGATGCTCTGTTTGGCGCCGACATCGACGCCGCGCGTCGGGTCGAACAACAGCAAGCAGCGCGCGCCGGCGACCAACGCACGCCCCAGCACGGCCTTTTGCTGGTTGCCTCCAGAGAGCGCGGTGATGCCGAGAGGCAGAAATTGCTCTGGCAAATCCACTGCGGCGGCGACCCCCCCGACCAGCGAGCGTTCGCGCCGCCTGCTAAGGAAGCGCCCCGGACTGGCGCGATCGATCGCCGGCAAGGAAATGTTGGCGACTGTCGTCAGATCCTTGAAGATGCCCTCGGTCTTGCGCTCTTCCGGCACCAGCACGACGCCAGCCGCCCTCGCCGCGCTGGGCGACCGCAGCGAGCGAACCTTGCCGCCGACCTCGATGCGTCCGCCGTGCAACGGGTGCAGGCCGACCAGCGACTTGAACAGTCGCGACTGGCCGTGCCCCTCAAGCCCGGCCACGCCGAGAATCTCGCCGGCGCGAAGGGAAAAACTGATGTCGTCCACGCCTTCGCCGACAAGATGACTCGCGGATAGGGCCGGCGGCAGTTGCGCGCGCACCGCAGAGGGCACCGTTACGAAGCGATCAATCGCCGAGCGCCCGGCCATGTTCTTGAAAATCTCTTCGTCGCTCATGTCCGCCACGGCGCTGTCGAGCACCTTGCGGCCGTTGCGCAGGATGATGCAGCGCGAACAGAGCCGGCGGATCTCATCAAGCTTGTGGCTGATATAGAGGATCGAAGCGCCTTGCGCGACGATGCGCGCGATCAGCCCGAACAGCCATTCGCGATCGGCAAGCGCGGCCGTCGGTTCATCGAGCAACAACAGGCGGGGCCGGCGAGACATCGCGCGCACGATCTCGACGCGTTGGCGTTGGCCAAGCGCCAGATCTTCGACCGGCGCACTCGGCTCGATGTCCGTGACGCCATATGCGGCAAGCAGTTCGGCAGCGTCCCGCTCCAGCAGGCGGCGCGCCACCAAACCAGCAGAATTGACGGCAGGTCGCGGGAGAAACAGGTTCAGCGCCACCGAAAGCGTCGGCACGAGACTGAGTTCCTGGAACGCCGTCGCCACCCCTTGGCGGCGCGCGTCATTGATATCGCGCGGCTGGTACGGGGCGCCTGCCAGCCGCATTTCCCCGCTGTCCGGCCAAACGACGCCGCTTAGAATTTTGACCAGCGTCGACTTGCCGGCGCCATTTTCGCCAAGCAAGCCGCAAACCTCGCCCGCATTCAGAGCGAATGACACATCGCTCAGCGCAACGGTTGCTCCGTATCGCTTGCTGACCGCGTGGGCATCCAATACAGGCGTTGTTTCTGTCATTGCGGAAGTATACACAGCCCTCCCGCCCCATAGGTGGATCGCTATTGGTAATGCCGACCGTTAAGGCTAAGACCAGGGATGTCGCACTGTCAAGCCCGATGGAGCGGAGGAGGCGCGGCTGCTCAAGATTTTCAGCCGCGAGGCCGCAACGATCGCCGCCTGGGCGCTTTTCATGCTGACATCTGCCACGCCGGATTAAAATGTGCGCCGTCAAAACGGCCCGCAACTCTTGCGCCGGTTGCGATTTGCAATGCACAGAACGAAACTGTCCCAGCCGCATGAATTGTTCAATGCCTCTGGCCGCGACGTTCTCCGCTGCATCATCGACGACGGCGATCCCGACGGCGAAGTCACCGTATCGACGACCGGGGGCGGTCGCTCGCGCGGTTTGGTCGCCTGCTCGCCGTCCACGCCCGATGGAGCATGAGGATCGCGTTCGCTCCCGAGGAATTTGTAGCGGAGAAACCGACCGTAAAGGTTCGCGAGCGAAAGAAGGCGAAGCGACCAGCCCGGCGGTGACGATCCGCAACGCCGTTTGCCTTGGCCTAATTGTTTCGGAAAGCGACACGCACTGCAAAAACGGCTGTGTCGAAACCGAAGGGGGGCGAGGATGAAGCCGTTATCCGCTGGGGTCCGAGTTGCCGAGCAAAACCGTCGCGAATTGCGGCTTCCCGCCAAGGCATTTCGCCGCCTGTTGACATCGCCACATTGCGAATCGCCTCGTATTTCTCTAGCAAACAATTCGACCGGCCTCGCAAAAGAGGCATGTTCTTTCAGGGGAATCATTATGGCAAAACGTCCCGCGGCGAAGGCCCCCACCAAGAAAGCAACGAAAGCAGCGGCTCCAGCGATCAAGCCCGTTAAGCAGGCTATGACGAAATCTGCGCTCATTAATCTCATTGCCGAGGAAAACGAGATTCCGCGCAAGACGGCGGTAGGTGTCTACAAAACGATTGAGAACGCCTTCCTTGGCTCGGTGCACCCGCGCGGCCTCGGTGAGTTTTCTCTGCCCGGCCTCCTGAAAGTCAACCTTCGCAAAGTCCCGGCGCGCAAGGCGGGAACTTTGGTTCGCAATCCCGCGACCGGGGAAATGATCAAGGGGGCGGCAAAACCCGCGAGCATCCGCGTGAAAATTCGCGCGCTTTCCAAGCTGAAGTCAGCTGCGGCGCCGTGACACCGATAGCGGTCGGATTCGGACGGCCGGGACTTGGCAGGCGGATTGCCGAACTGTTGGCGTCGATCCGGCTCTGGCGTCGAGGGGAAAGGCCGTAGCACTGCTTTGGCATCTTCGATTCGACGGCGTCTTCGAAGCGGTCGAGACCAAGCTCCTCCTTGAGTTGCTGATGCGCCTGCTCACAGACCCATCCGGCTTTTTGCTGCGGGTTTACAACTGGCTGCTCGACAGAGTGGCCGAGGGGTTGCGCGCCTGCTGCGCCGAACTGCGGCCAATCTACCGCGAAGCCTATCGCGATTCCCCGAGGCACGTGTATTCGACCGCCTGGATTTCTGACGGACGAAGGCGAGCGCGTGCCTGTCGACAGGTTGTTTCTTGATTTGAACGTTCGCTACGCCGCCGGACACTTGATGGATTTCGGCCCGCCGCGAGTGATGTCGCCGCGCGATGCCATGAGCGCCTAGGCGCGATAGCAAACTCCGGCCCGGGCTTATCTGCCGCTGAATGTCACCGTCGTCGCCGAGGCCACGGTCAGCGAGAATGGTCACGCCTAGCCTTCAGGCAGCCACTCTTTCAGGCGCGATAGGCATGCGTCTTCGTGGTCGTTGCGCTAGTTCCTCAACGTCGATGGTGAGCCAAAGGAGCGGCGCGGCTGCTCCATGTACGGTGACGAGATGCAAGGCGAGCGTGGATTGGTTATCGGCCCTCATCCCGAGCTTGTCGAGGGACGAAATCGGTCCAAAGCGATTGGCTCGTCCTCTAGCGTTCCTAAGTTCGCACGGGAAGACGCCAGCGCCTTGTGGAACTTTCGCTCCGAGTGGGCTCTTGTCTCCCCTTTCACTGAAATCGAAACAATCGGCGTTGCCTGAATCGTAAATGTCATCATGATATATCCTTTCGAGTCAGGGATTATGTGGTTGGGCGCGGACCCAGCGTTTGGTTTGAAGTGGACGGCGTAAGTCCAGACCTCATTGCCGGTTGAGGCCAGGCGCGCTCGGAGGCGAAGAAGCTTCTTGGAAGCGTCGAGAAAGGAGAAGGCCCGATTGCGGCCAGGAAGGTTGAGCGTCAGGTCCGAATTTTCTCGGAGATCGCGTCGGAGTTTTTGTCTCTGCACGCCAAGGCCAAGCGGAAGGCTAGGACACACGAAGGCTACAAAATCCTCGTCGACCGGCATATCAACCCCACCATTGGCCGTATCCGGATAACCGAGCTGCGGCGCGCCGACGTAACGAAAATGCACGCCAAGATGTCCGCGACGGCGGGCGCGGCCGATCGTGCGGAGGCTCTCGTGTCAGCCATTTGGAATTGGGCGTCGAAGCGGGATTTGGTGGCGCTTGGTGAGAATCTCGCCAGGGCCATCACCCGTTATCCCGAGTCCGCGAAGGAAAGGTTCTTGTCGTCCGACGAGTCCAGGCGACTTGGCGACGCGCTGGCCACGTGCGAGGCCGAGGGCCTGACTTACGAGATCGATGAGGATGGCCTGAAAGCGAAGCACGCGCCGAAGCCTGAGAACCGAAAGCGCTATATAGACCCCTACGCAGCCGCCGCAATCCGCTTGTTCATTCTCACCGGCGCTCGCCTTCGAGAAATCCTACATGCCCGATGGGAGAATGTCGATCTTGAGCGCGGCATCTTATTCCTCCCCGATTCGAAGACGGGACGGAAACCGATCTATCTGGCTTCTGCCGCGCTCGAAATTCTCGCAGAGCTTCCCCGCGTCGAGGGCAATCCTTATGTCATCGCCGGCCTGACGCCCGACAAGCCGCGAGCCGATCTTAAGAATCCTTGGCGGGCCCAGGCGACGAAACACTCCCGAAAAATTTGGAGACCGAGCGAGGCGAAGACATCGCCCAGATGATCGTGGCCCGGTGCGCCATTGGCGAAGGGCGGAAAGCGTTGCAACAGAGCAGGCTTCTTCCGCTCGAAACCGAGCCATGCCGGCGAACCCTTCCGCGCCCGCCAAAATCGACAGCAGCGCCAGCAAAACGATCTCGTCAGGCCGGTAGGTCACTTTGCTCGACTGTCTGCAGCCTAGCCCTTTGAAATAATCCAGAAAAACGACGATCCAAAAATTCACCGTCGCAACCGCCGCAAAATTATCCTTCCCGCTCACGGATCAGCGGACACCAAAGGGACAGCCTTTCTCCCCCTTGTCACCGATGTCTTCGCTCGATCGCCCCAAGGCGAACGTAGATGGCGTTGACATTGCATCGGATTGATGGAAGGTTGTTGTGTCCGCTAGGCGGGACAGCCATCAATGCGCACGGCAACGAAGCCATAGAGGCGCGAAGAGACAGAAACATCAAGCCCACGGCAAAGGCGCCCACGATATTGTAACGGGTTGGCTTGGTCGGCTTGGAGTCTGTCCACTCGTGACCGTTCTGCGCATTCCCATCGGTATTCTCATTTCGTCCGACGGCCCCTACAGCGTCGTCTCGAAAAGCATGTTGTGCGGCGCTTTGCTTGCGGTCGACGAGACCCGCGCCCAAGGCGGCGTACAATTAGAGCCGACGATTGGCGATCCCGCAGGCAAGCTGCATCGTTATTCCGAGCTCGCCGCCGAGATGCTCGGGGCCGGCATCCGGCATGTCGTGGGCTGCTATACCTCTTCGAGCCGTAAGGAGATCATTCCGCTGTTCGAAAAGGCGGACGCACTGCTCTGGTATCCTTCGCATTACGAGGGCTTCGAGAGTTCCGGCAATGTTGTCTATACCGGCGCCGTCGCCAACCAGCATTTGTTGCCGTTGGTCGATTATTTGCTTGGACAGTTCGGCGCCCGCGCCTTCTGCGTCGGCTCGAACTATATCTGGGCCTGGGAGAACAACCGCATCCTGCGCGAGGCGATTGGCGGCGCCGGTGGTCAGGTGCTGGCGGAGCGCTATTTTGCCATCGGCGACGTCGAGTTCGCGCAAGTGATCGAAGCGATCTTGGCCGCCCAGCCCTCTTTCGTGTTCAATACGCTGATCGGCGAATCCTCGTACCAGTTCCTGCGCGATCTGCGCGCGGCTTGCGCGCGGCGCGGCATCTACCAGCCCAGACAAATTCCGGTGGCAAGTTGCACCTTGTCGGAGCCGGAGTTGGCCGCCATCGGCGTTGACGCCATCGACGGTCATATCACGTCGAGCGTCTATTTCGCCTCGCTCGACACGCCGGAAAGCGCTCGTTTCGTCAGCGCCTATAACGCGCGGTTCCCTGATGGTCCCGCCGTCTGCGCCGACGCGGAGGCGACCTACATCGCGGTGCGGCTGCTCGCGCAGGCAGTCGAGGTCGCCGGTTCGGGCGAGGTGGCCGTGGTCAAGCGCGCAGCCGCGCACCGATCCCTCATAGCGCCCCAGGGCGAAGTCTGGCTCGATCCCGAGACGCTGCACGCCGCGCTGACGCCCAGAATCGCATGCTCGACCGCCCAGGGCGGTTTCGCCATCTTGCGTGAGGCGACCCGGCCTGTGCCCGCCGACCCCTATCTCATCCGCAATTCGTCGCGCTTTGGCGCGATGGTGGTCCGGCCCACGCTTCGGGTGGTCTCATGACGGCGCAACGACTCATCCAGAACTTTCGACGTGGTCGCGGCCTGCTTTGGGCCGGCGCGGACTTCAACGCCGAGGCGCTGGAACGCTCGCTGATGCGGCTCGGAGTCGCGCTCAGCAAGGTCGAGAAAGTGGATGGCGCCGCGCTCGACCCTGAACACGACATTGTCTTTCTCGACGCAGATCAACCGTTCGACCCGTCGCCGCTGCTTCATCGCGACTTTCCGCTGCCCACGGCGCCGGTTATCGGCCTTGTCGGGGTTGAGGCGCCGAGCCGTTTGAAGCTTCTCGCACAGGCCGGCGCCACGGCGATTCTGCGTAAGCCGGTCCAATCGGCGTCAGTCTATTCCGCATTGTTTCTCGGGGTCAACAATTACCGCCGGCTTTGGCGCGCGGAGACCCGGATTCTCGCCGGCGAGCGCAAGCGCCGCGGCCGCCGCTATCTCATCAAGGCGATCGTCGCGCTGATCGAGACCCGGGGTCTCGGCGATGACGACGCCTACGCGGCGTTGCGTCGCGAGAGCATGCGCAGGCGGCTCGACCTCGAAGACTTCTGCGAGGGCCTTTTCGCGCCGGGAACTGAATTTCCCGCGGTCTGCCCTTGGGCGCCCGCGCTGACAGTCCATAACAACAACCAAGGAGAAGCAAATGCGAAAGTCGACATTCCTGGGAATAGCGCTGGCGGCCTTGATGGCGCCGTGGGCGGCGCAGGCGGCAAATCCTCCGATCAAGCTCGGCGTGCTTGAGGATCAGTCGGGCGATTTTGCGCTGGCGACCATCGGCAAGGTGCACGGCATCGAGCTCGCCACCGACGAAATCAACAAAGCGGGCGGCATCGCCGGACGCCAGATCAAGCTCGTGATCTACGACACGCAGTCCGACAATACGCGCTATCAGGAATTCATGCGGCGCGTATTGCAGAAGGATAAGGCCGACGTCGTGTTCGCGGGCTTTTCCAGCGCGTCGCGCGAAGCGTATCGCCCAATTGTCGATCAGTTGAACGGCTTCGCCTTTTACAACAACCAGTACGAAGGCGGCGTGTGTGACGCGCACATGGTTGTCACCGGCGCCGTGCCCGAGCAGCAATTCTCGACGCTCATCCCCTGGATGATGCAGAAATTCGGCAAGAAGGTCTACACGATCGCCGCGGACTACAACTTCGGTCAGATTTCGGCGGAGTGGGTGCGCGACATCGTCAAGCAAAATGGCGGACAGATGGTCGGAGAGGAATTCATTCCGCTCGGCGTTTCGCAATTCGCCTCCACAATCCAGAATATCCAGAAGGCCAAGCCTGACATTCTGATGACGTTGCTTGTCGGCACGGCGCAATCCTCCTATTACGAGCAAGCGCACGCCGCCAACTTGCACGTGCCGATGGGCAGTTCGGTAAATGTCGGCCAGGGTTATGAGCACAAGCGGTTCAAGCCGCCGATCCTGGCCAATATGTATGTGACGACGAACTGGATCGAGGAGGTCGATAATCCCAAGAGCAAGGCGTTCGTCGCCAGGTGGCATAAAATGTTTCCGAAGGAGCCCTATATCAATCAGGAGGCGGAGAACTCCTATCTCGCCGTCTATCTTTATAAGGAGATGGTCGAGCGGGCCAAGGGTTCGACCAAGCGTGAGGATCTGCGCAAGATCATTGCGCTGGGCGACGTCTGTTTCGATGCGCCCGAGGGCAAGGTGTGCATCGACCCCAAGAGCCAGCACATGTCGCATACGATCTATCTGGCCAAGGTCAACGAGGATCATTCGATTTCGTTCCCGAAGGTATGGCAAGACATCAAGCCGTATTGGCTGGGGCAGGTGGGTTGCGATCTGACCAAGAAAAACCCGGACGCCCAATATACGCCGAGCAACTTGCCGCCAAAAGGCTGACGCCGCAGTTATCAGGAAAGAGCGAGGCGGCGGCCGCCTCGCTCAGCCATAGTTTCCTTGGAATAGCTTTATGTTCGACGCCATTGTCGGGTTTCTTTACCAGTTTGGGGACGCGACTGCGTTTCTCATTCTAAGCGCAAGCGGGCTTGCGATCATTTTCGGTATGATGGGCGTTATCAACCTCGCGCACGGCGAGTTCATCATGGCGGGCGCCTATATGACGGTCACCGCCGCCAAATTGGGGGCGCCGCTGGCGATCGCGGTTGTATGCGGGGCGCTGTTCGCGGGCCTGCTCGGCATTGTGCTGGAGCGGGTGGTGATCCGCCACCTCTACCATCGCCCGCTCGACACTATCGTGGCGACCTGGGGCATCAGTTTGATTGCGTCACAGGGGACGCTGATCGTGCTGGGCCCCAGTCTCGCCGATATCTCGACGCCGCTGGGCAGCCTGCAAATCGGCTCGCTGTCCTATTCGACCTACCGGTTCGTGTTGATGGCGACTGCCGCGGCTATTCTGATCGGGCTCTATGGCTTGTTCAACTTCACCCGCTTCGGCGTGCTCGCGCGGGCGACGATTCAGGTTCCGCACATGGCGGAAGCGCTCGGAGTCGACACGCGGTTCATCTACAGCCTCACCTTCGGCCTCGGCGCCGCCCTCGCGGGCGCCACCGGCGGACTCTACGCGCCGACAATGACGCTCGTACCGACCATGGGTAGTCAGTTCATCATCGAGGCGTTCGTCACCGTCGTCACCGGCGGCGGCGACGTGTTTCTTGGCACCGCGCCCGCGGCGGCGATCCTCGGCTTCATCCGCAGTGCGATGACCACCTGGGAGGGACAGCTTGCGGGCCAGATCGGTCTGCTCGTCGCCGTCATCGTCGTGATCCGCGTGTTGCCGCGCGGCATCTCCGGCCTCATCTTACGCGAACGGACTTGATTGCGAAATGGCGCGAAGATCGTTGATTGTCCGGCTCGCATCGCGGCTCGAAGGGCCGCAGACGCTTGGGCGTGGGCCGCTGTTCTGGGTCGGCGCGTTGGCGGTGCTGGCCGCCGCGATCGCCTATCCGCTGCTTACCGATTCCTACACGGTCGGCAATACCGTCTACTTCTTCAATTGGACGTTCATGGCGTTGGGGCTGTGCGTGATCTGGGGCTACGGTGGCGCGCTCAGCTTTGGTCAGACCGCGTTTTTCGGGATTGCCGGCTACAGCTACGGCGTCATCACGCTCAACTACGGCGGCGATTACGGACTGACGCTGTTGGCGACGCTGGCGGCCGTCGCCGTCGCGGCGGCGACCGCCGCGGTGCTCGGCTACTTCCTGTTCTTCGGCCGCATCGGCGGCGTGTTTTTCGGCATCGTGACGCTTGCGGTAACGCTCGTACTCGAACGTTTCATGGCGCAGACGGCGGGACCGGAATGGCATATCGGCGCCGCCCGCCTCAACGGCTTCAACGGCATGAGCGGGATGCCCCAGCTCACGATTCCCTGGCCCGGCGGCGAGCCCTTCGTGCTAATGCCAGATGTGCCGCTCTATTATGTCGTGTTGGGCCTCCTCGTCGTCGTCTATCTCGCCTTGCGCATCTTCGTGAACTCGTCGTTCGGCAATGTGCTGGTCGCGATCCGGGAGAACCCGGAGCGGGCGACCATGCTCGGCTACGATGTCCGCAAGTACCAGCTCGGCGCCTTCGTCATCGGCAGTTCGCTCGCCGGACTGAGCGGCGTGCTGTACACGACGTGGGGGCAATATATCACGCCCTCCAGCATGGGGCTCACAGCGGCGTCGCTGCCCATTGTCTGGGTTGCGGTCGGCGGCCGCAGCGATCTCACGACGACGCTCGTCGGCACATTGCTGCTGATTAGCGGCTTCCAGGCTTTGACTATTTACGGCAGCCAGTATGCGCTGGTGTTCATGGGCGCTCTTCTGGTGCTCACAGTGCTCGCGGCCCCGCGCGGACTGGTAATGGCGCTGGCCTGGCCGCTACTGCGGCGTGCGCGCGAGGTTAGGTGATGGCGCTGCTGGAGACGCATAAGCTCAACAAGCGGTTCGGCGGGTTGCAGGTGACCGCCGACGTGGACTTCGCGATCGAGGTCGGTGAGCTGCATTGTCTGATCGGCCCCAACGGCGCCGGCAAGAGCACGTTCTTCCGCTTGATCCTGGGCGAGCATCGGCCCAGCAGCGGTGAGATCGTCTATGCCGGCGAGGACATCACGCGGCTCGAATCGCACGACCGCATAAGGCGCGGCATCAGCGTGAAGTTCCAGGTGCCCGGCATCTTCAAGGCGCTGAGCGTGGCGCAGAATCTCGAGATCGCCTTGCAGCATCATCTCGAAGGCCAGAGCCTCAGCGGCGAGATCCGCCGTCAGCTCGGGTTTCTCAATCTGGCCGCCGACGCCGATCAAATGGCTGGCAATCTGAGTCATGGCCAGAAGCAATGGCTGGAGATCGGCATGGCGACGAGCCTGAAGCCGAAATTGCTGCTTCTCGATGAGCCGACGGCGGGCATGTCGCCGCAGGAGACCCATGCAACGGGGGAAATGGTGCGCGCGCTGCGGGACGAGGGAATGACCGTGCTCGCGGTGGAGCACGACATGGCGTTCGTGCGGCAGACCGCGACGCGCGTGACGGTGCTGCATTTCGGGCGCATCTTCGCGCAAGGGTCGATCGATGAGATCATGGCGGACGACCGCGTCGCCGAGATTTATCTCGGCAAGGGGCATGGAGCGCCGGCGCATGGTTGATTTCGCGGCCTCGCTGCTCGCCGTCGCGAGCCTCAAGAGCGGCTACGGCGGCAAGCCGGTGTTGCAGGGCGTCGATCTGGCTGCGCCGGACCGTGAGATCACCGCCGTCATCGGCCGCAACGGCGTCGGCAAGTCGACGCTGATGAAGACCGTGATCGGGTTGATCTCGATCACTAGCGGTTCGGTGCGCTTCAACGGCGCGGAGTTGGCGGGAGAGCCGGCGCACCTGCGCGCGCGGCGGGGAATCGGTTACGTGCCGCAGGGCCGCGACGTGTTCCCGCGCATGAGCGTGGAGGAGAATCTCGTCGTCGGCTTGAGCCTCGCAGCCGGGCGCAAGCCGGATTTCGCGGCGGTCTACAGCTATTTCCCGATCCTGAAGGAGCGCCGTCGCCAGGTTGCCGGCACGCTGTCGGGCGGCCAGCAGCAGCAACTCGCGATCGGCCGCGCGTTGATCGGCGAACCGACGCTGCTGTTGCTTGATGAACCCTCGGAAGGCATTCAGCCTTCGATCGTGCAGGACATCGCCAGGATCGTCGTCGAACTCAACCGCAAGACCGGGCTGACCGTGCTGCTGGTCGAGCAGAACCTCGACATGATCCGCGCCATGGCGCGACGCGCCTATGTGATGGACAAAGGCCGCATCGTCGCCGAACTGACGCTGGCGATGCTCGACGACAGCGAGACGATGCGGCGCCATCTTGCCGTTTGATGCAGAAGTTGGAGGAAAACGCATGTCCTGGTTCGAACAATCCATCATGGCCAAGCGCGGTCTCGCCAAGGGCAAGCCCGGCGCCAGCCACGCCATCACCGAGGCGAGCCAAGGCAAGTACCATTACACTTACGGGCCCTTCGCCAAGCCGGTGCTGACGGTCGATCCCGGCGCCGTGGTCGCTTGTGAAACGCATGACGCCTTCGAAGGCGCGATCAAATACGCGACCGACAAGCCCAGCGAAATTCTCAATTTCCCCTTTCTCAATCCACAGAACGGGCCGATTTACGTTAACGGCGCCGAAAAGGGCGATTGTCTGGCGGTGCTTATCAAGTCGATCGTTCCGCGTGGGCCGCAGCCGGTCGGCACGACGGCGCTCTTGACCGAGTTCGGCGGCCTCGTCGGCACCGGCGCCACCGCGCTGCTCAACAAGCCGCTGCCCGAGTACGTGAAGAAGATCGAAGTGACGGTCGCCGGCGGCGTCAAATGGAGCGACAAGATCACGCTGCCCTACGAGCCGTTCATCGGCACCATCGGCACCGCGCCGGAGATCGAGGCGATCTCCTCGCTGGTGCCGGACTACTACGGCGGCAATATGGACCTGCCCGACGTCGCGCCGGGCGCGGTGGTCTATCTGCCGGTCAATGCGCCGGGCGGCCT
Organism: Roseiarcus sp.; assembly: GCA_035606915.1. GTDB lineage: Bacteria > Pseudomonadota > Alphaproteobacteria > Rhizobiales > Beijerinckiaceae > Roseiarcus. The sequence goes on from DATNDU010000058.1 coordinate 20,385, forward strand.
GCTCTATCTCGGCGATTGCCACGCCATTCAGGGTGACGGCGAGTTGTGCGGCGTGGCGCTGGAGCATCCGACCATCACTACGGTTCAGGTTGATCTCATCAAGGGCTGGAAGCTTGCCTGGCCGCGGTTGGAGACGGAAAAGTTTTTCATGACCATCGGTTCGGCGCGACCGATGGAGGACGCCTCGCGCATCGCCTATCGCGAACTGATCCGTTGGATGGGCGCGGAATTCGGGTTCGACGAGACGGACGCCTATTTGTTGCTGACCATGTGCGGCAAGATGCGGCTCGGCAACATGGTTGACCCCAAATACACTCTGGGCGCGTCGATCGCGAAGTCCATCGTCGAGGCGCACGGCAAATGAGCGTCGCGCCCTCGATCGACATCGTCGAGATGACCGTTACGAAGGCGCAATCCGGCTTCGCAAGCGGCGCCTTCACCAGCGAATGCTTGACGCAGGCGTTTCTCGACCGCATCGCAATCTAAAACAAGCCCTACAACGCCATCGTGTTCTTGAACCCGCGCGCGCTCGACGACGCGCGGGCGAGCGACGCGCGACGCGCCCGGGGCAAGGCGCTCGGGCCGCTCGACGGCGTTCCTGTCGTCGTCAAGGATGCGATGGACATGGCGGGCTTTCCGACCACGGGAGGCTGGCGCCTGCTGCATGGCAAAACCGGCGGCGTCGATCTCATGCCCGATAGCGATGCGCCGGTCGTCGCGCGCATGAAGGCGGCGGGGGCGGTGATCCAGAAAGGTGAACGTTGCGGGCGGCGACGGTGATGAAACTGCGCCGGCCGGAATGCGACGAGCAGCCTTCGAAGCCGAGTTCTTTGAACGGCACGACGAACCAATTGACGACGCTGTTCGCCTTCACATGTCCGTCACGATAAGAGCGAATAACCGACCCTGTCGGGGATATTCAGGCGACTCCAGCCATTTCAGCGTAAACTCTCCGCCGGAGCGGCGGGGCTCGCGGCGACTGTCGTCTTGGTGGCGATTGAGGAGGAATCGTTGCTTTTGGGTTGGTGACCAGAGGCTATTACACCGGCAGTTTCAAGATTCATGATTTGTTCTATTGCCGGGCTTTTCCCGACCGCCTTCTCGGTCGCCGCTGTAGTGGGCGCGGGCGACGCACTGGCCGCATACTCCTCGATCCGCTTGTAAACTTCCGGCGTTATCGAGCCGACGATCATTCTGCCGTTTCCTTTCAGCACGCCCTCATGGACGCCGACGGGGAGCGCTCTCTCGGCGTCGGTTTGAATGTCACCAAGAACTTCAGGCTCAGTGCGGCCGCCGCGACGGTTGGTCGATCTTCGACGCGAAACCACGAAGCCTGGGGAAGGTCGGGATTCGTGGGCTTGCCGTAAACACGCAGCACGGGGGTTGGGATCGGTTTCGTTGGAGTTGAGTTCGTCATGGGATTGATCCTTAGAATCGAAACAGGCCCCGGAGGGCCTGAGGGTGAAGGCGGATACGCACGCAACGCGGTGAAGGGGTGGTGCGCTTGATTCATGTCGATGTCCTCGTCTGCGGCGTCCGGCCGGTGGCTGATTAGGTCCCCTGGCCGAGGCGCGATGGTGGGTTTTTGGGGCGCGGCAGATCCACGAATTCCCCCAAATTCACAATGGCATAAAATACCTGCTAATATGCATTTTGTTCGTGTGATTATGAATTTTGCCCCCGGTATTCGCCAAATTCGACGGCGCGCACGTTCCAACGGCGGCTCTTTGCACGTGAATATGCGCAAACGGTTGTGGAGATCGCCATCACGTCCCCAAATTCCCCATCCGGAAAACTTGCTTACCGAGCGCTTACCGGAGCAAAACTATCGCGAGACCAAACCCCTTACAGGTGACGGGCGGTATCATCGCGTGGTATTGTTTTCTAAGAAGATTTTCGTGGTGCGCCCGGCCCGGCTCGAACGGGCAACCCTCGGTTTCGAAGACCGATACTCTATCCGATTGAGCTACGGGCGCGTCGGCGCGCTCCATAGCACGGGCGCCGGCGGGCGTGAAGGAGCCGCCTTCAGGCGCCTCGCGGCCGCGCGACATAGATGCCGGCCATTATCAGCAGGCCGCCGAGACCTTGGATCGGCGAAACCGGCTCGCCAAGCAGCAGGAAGGCGAACAGGGCGGCCGCCACCGCCTCCAGGAAGATCACCAGCGAGGAGAAGGTCGCCGGCAGCCGGCCGAGCGCCACCGACAGCAGCCCCTGGCCGCCGGCGTGGCTGATCCAGGACATGCCGATGAGCGCGCCGACGCCCGACAGGCTCGCAGGAAGCATCCGCGGCTCCGTGGACAGCGCAATCGCCAGCAGAGCAGCCGCGGCGACGAGCGAGAGCTCGTAGGTCGCCCGCGCCGCGCTCACCTGCCGCCGCGCCGCCTCCACGGCCAGGAAATAGAGGCCGAAGAACACGCCCGTTGCCAGCCCGAAGGCGTCGCCGAGCGCCCCTGAAGGGTGGAAGCGCAGGCTTTCGACCACCAGCGCGGCGCCGCCGATCAGGCACAACGCCAAGCCGTACAGCATCGCCCGCCCGGCCTTCTTGCCGAACAGCATCCAACTGAAGGCGACGACCCAGATCGGCGCCGTGGTGGCGAAGAAGGTGGCGTTGGCGACGCTGGTATGCAGGATCGCCGAGTGCCAGAACAGCAGATCACCGGCGAAGGCGAGGCCGGCCAGCAGCACCGGCTTGCAGAATCGTGGCCCCGGCCGTGCATCACGCTCGGCGAGCCGCATCCAGACATAGAGCGCCGGCAGCGCCAGCGCGACCCGCCAGAAGGCGCTGGCGAACGGGCCGACGTCGGCCCCTCGCACGAAGATTGGCGAGACGCCCATCGCCATCGCGCCGAGCACGAGCGCGCCGAAAGCAGCCGCGCCGCCGCCCGCGACGAGCGGCGCAGTTTCTGACATTCTGGGACCTCCGGCGATGGCCGCTTCCATATTATCGCCCCAAGGCGCAGGCAAGGGGCCGCCATGGACATCGCGACTGCGGAGATTGACCTCAGAGACGATTTCGAGCCCGTGGAGCGCATCGAGGGGCGGCTCGACGCCGGCGTGCTCATCCTCTGCGACCACGCGCGCAACGCCTTCCCGGCCGAATATGGGACGCTAGGGCTGCCCGCCGAGGCGTTGGCGCGCCATATCGCCTACGACATCGGCGCGGCCTGGTTGACGCGGCGGCTGGCGGCCAGCCTCGGGGCGCCGGCGGCGCTGTCGACGTTCTCGCGGCTGCTGATCGATCCCAATCGCGGCGCCGACGATCCGACGCTGGTGATGCGCTATTCCGACGGCGCGGTCGTGCCCGGCAACGCGCGCGTCGACGCCGCCGAGATCGCGCGCCGCACCGAGGCCTATTGGCGGCCCTATCGCGATAGCGTGCAGACGACGGCGCAGGCGATGCTTGCCGCCGGCCGCGCGCCGGCGATTGTCGCCATCCACTCGTTCACGCCGATCTGGCGCGGCTTCGCTCGGCCGTGGAAGGCCGGCGTGCTCTACGATGGCGATGATCGGCTGGCGCGGGCGGTGCTGCGCGGGCTGGCGCAGGAGGGACTCGCCGCGCACGAGATCGGCGACAACGAGCCCTATCGCGGCGGCTTGCCCGGCGACACGATCGACGCCGTGGCGACGGCGAGGGGATGGCGCAACGCGCTGATCGAGGTGCGGCAGGACCTCATCGCGCGACAGGAGGCGGCGGAAGCCTGGGGCGAGAGATTGGCGAGGCTGCTGAGGAAGGCGCTCGCCGCCGGCTCATGAGCGGGCCGGGCGCGTCGCGACGGCGAGGCGGACGCGTCGCGACGGCGAGGCGGACGAGCGCCGCCCCCGACGCGCCGAGCGCGAGCAGGATGGCGGCGAAGGTTAGCGCCGTGGGAGCGTGGCGAGGAATGTCACGCCAGTGCGGCCAGAGGATCTCGCCGGTATTGAAGGCTTCGTCGCTGTAGCGGCAGAGCGTCAGCGCGGAGTTGTGAGCGAGCATCTCGACCTCGATCTTGGCGACGAGCGCGTCGACCGCGCGCCGGTCGCCCGGCATCGCTTTCAGATGCAGCAGCAGCGCTCGCGCCGCAGCGAGATAAGCGTGCGCGCATTCGTTGAACGGGCTGGTCTCGTCGGTGAGGCTGCGCGGCGCGAGGCCCCAAAAGCAGGCGAAGGCCTGAAGGTTGACGTAGCCCTGTAACCGACGCATCGCGGGATCGGTGGGAAATTGCGCGTCGGCAAGCGCCCGGATCGCCGACAGGTTGTCGGCGATTACCGCCATCTGGCCATGCGTCAGGCTCGGGATCGAGATGCCGTCCGCCTTCGGGTCCGCCGGCGTCGTGCGATGCGCCTCGGCGCAGGTCGCCGCACAGAGCAGCAGCGCGCAGAGCAGGGCGCGCGCCGCCGTCAGCCTTCCGCC
>DATNDU010000080.1:0-10704 GCA_035606915.1 Roseiarcus sp.
ATGACGCGCACGCCCTCCCCGCTCCAAATATCCTCGACGGGCGCGAACTGCCCGTAGGCGCGCTCGATCAGTTGGCGCAATTGCCGGGCCGTGTAGACGTTGCCGTATCGCGCCGAGTAGACGCCATAGTTGAAATCCCGGTAACAGCGCGCGTTGAACGCGGGATGCGCGGTCTCCGTCACCAGATAGCAAAACCCGGCGGCGTCCAGGCGACGCGAGATGTGTTGCGCAAAGCAACTTCCCGCCGTCGCTACCCGATCGCTTGTTGAAATCTTGAACTTGGCCGCGACGACCGGATCGACTTCACTCGCCGCCGGTTCGGCGACGGACTCGCGCCAGAAGCAGTAGCCTGGCAGGTCGGAGTAGGCGTGACGAGGCATGGTCGTCGCTGTCCTTAAATCTGCGCCCTCGACGCGTCGATTTGCTTGAGCACGAATTCGCCGTACCGCGCATTCGCGTGAATCCAGTCCGTGTAGTAATATTCGGGACGCCGGAATCCGTTGCTTTGCACCGTTTCGGGCGGCACGGGCAGCACGCGCACGTTCGTCGCGGCGGCCACTTCGTCGTGGATCGCGTTCACCAGCCGCCAGAATTTGTAGCGCAGCAAAGCCGGCGCGGGGCCGTGCTCGGCGACCATGGCGTCGATAGCCTTGCTGGAGCTGCCCTTCGGGATGGCGCGGAAATCCTCGATCGGCGGCGGCGCCGGCATCAGATAAAGCGGAGTTCGCGTCAATCGCTGTATCGCCGCCGTGGCCAATACCTGAAAGACGCAATGCAAGCGAATGTGATGGCGCACCACGTCATAGGGAACGATTTCGGCGCTAGCGTCGAGCGCGAGATCGGGCTCGGCGGGCAGCACGAAGTCGAATCTGCGCGGCAGATTCGCCGTCGACATGAAAAAATGCTGGTTGCTCCAGAACGAACCGATGATGAGTTGCGGCGCCGCCTCCTCGATGGCGCGTCGCAGAGCCGGTTCGACCTCGTCGTGAAGGCAGATCTCTCCTTCGACAATTCGGTAAAGCGGATTGAATTTTGGAAACAGCTCCAGGTCGAGCAGATTGAACGTCGCCGCGCCGCAGGCAAGCCGCGCCGCCTGGGCGTTGCGCAACGCGACAACGTGGCTCAGCCCAATCATCAGCACCGTTGACATCAATAGGTCGACTCAACTGCGAGCGCCAGGCGCCCCCACGGCGATGCCCGTCTGCCTATAATAGTCGGCCAGTGCGTCCCACGCCATGTCCTCGCGCCAGCCAAGCGCGGCGGCGTCGACATCGTCGGTATTGGTTCGCGCCAGCGGCTCGCCGAAGTCGGTCTGCTCGCGGCAGACGAAGCGCGCCGCAAAGCCGAGCCGGCGCCCGAGTTCGCGGCTGAGGCGATCGGCGAAAGCGCCCTGCGTCTCCCGATAACCGCAGGGACCAAAGCGACGGCCCTGCCCGCCCGCGCCGGCGTCATCGACAAAGCGCGCGTAAGCCCTCGCCAACAGATCGACATGGATGTTGTCGCGCAGATAAAGCGGCGTGCGCACTTCGAGCGTCTCGCCCCTCGCCCAAGCGCCGACCGCGTGGGCGACGAAGCGCGGTTCCTCGAACGGGCCGAACGGATTGGCGATGACGAATTTTGACGCCGGCAGCCCGAGCGCCTCGCCCCAATAGCGCAGGATTTGCCACGTCAGCCCTTTCGAGAGGCCATAAGGCGAGAAGGCGCGGCGCGGTTCAGGCCCCGAACCCTCGTCGGGCTCGAACACGCTGCCGGTCGAAACCAACGCCTTGCCGCCGCGCTCGCGGAACAAAGCCAGCGTCGCGCGGCTGTTGAGCGTATTGGCCGCCGCCGCGCCGGGGGCGTCGAAATCCAGGCTGCGGTAGTCGGCAGCTTCGGCGCCGTGATGGCAAAGCACATCGTAAGCGCGCGAGCGGATGAGCGCGACGAAACGCTCGCCGCCGAAGGCGCAGTCGGCGACGATCTCGGCCGCCGGGGCGAGCCGGCGCAGGCGCTCGGCGCGCACGCCGGCATAGCCGGCCGGCGTACCGCGCAGCGCCGCCGTCACCTCAGCGCCCTGCGCCGCGAGCTGGTTGACGAACCAGAAGCCGGTGAACGAACTCGCGCCGGTGAACAGCACCTTCACAAGAACGCCCGCAACGATTCGACGCCGTGATAGGCGGGATCGAAATCCGGCCAGCCGGCGTCCTTGGCCGAAATCTCCTGCGGCGCGATCGGCCAGGCGATGGCGAAACGCGGATCGTTCCAGCGCAGGCCGCGTTCGGCCTCAGGCGCGTAATGGGCGCTGACCAGATAGATCGCCTCGGCGTCGGGCTCCAGCGTCAGGATGGCGTGCGCGAAACCTTTCGGGGCGTACATCATCAGCCGGTTGTCGGCGCTCAGCGTCGCGCCGAAGCCCTTCAGATAGGTCGGCGAGCCCGGCCTGAGATCGACTATGGCGTCGAACAAGGCGCCGCTGACGCAGCGCACCAGCTTGCTCTCGGCCGCCGCGCCGATCTGATAATGCAGGCCGCGCAGCGTGCCCTTCAGCCCCGACAGCGAATTGTTGACGTTGACGAAGCGCGTCTCCAGCCCCGCCGCGCCGAACTCGCGTTCGCAAAACATGCGCGCGAAGAAGCCGCGCTCGTCGCCGCGCCTCTCCAGTTCGATCAGGTATGCGCCGTGCAGCGGCGCCGGGTGGAATTTCATGCCAGCGCCTCGCCGGTCCAGCGCAGGTCCGCATCTAGCCGCCCGGCCTGGCGATGCGCCTCCAGCATCTTCAGCCGCATGTAGGGCGAGGCGCGGAACTCGGCGTCAGCGAATCCCATGGCCTCCAGCCCGCGCTTCAGCGCGGCGATCGAACGGCCAAGCGTCATTTGCGGCTGATGTGCGGGGGCGAGTTCGCGATAGAGCGAGAAATCGACCTTGTAAGATCGCGTGTCGGGAAGCGCTGACTGGTTGATGTCGACCTCGACGCCGGGCGCCGCCTCGGCGACGGCGTAAGCGAGATCGCGCACCTGATGGTTCCAGGAATCGGCGCCGACGTTGACGTTGAGCAGCAGCCCGCCGTCGCGTGGCGCCCGTGTCGCGGCCCATTCGATGGCGCGCGCCATGTCGGCGACGTCGATCAGCGGCCGCCACGGCGAGCCGTCCGACAGCACCGCGATGCGGCGCGCGGCGACCGCGCTGGCGACGAAATCGTTGAGTACGAGATCGAGCCGCAGCCGCTCCGACATGCCGCAGGCGGTGGCGAAGCGCAGGCAGGTCGTCGTCATGCCGCGCAGATCCATGGCGGCGAGCGCCCGCTCGGCCTCGATCTTCGAGCGCGCATAGGCGGTTTGCGGATTGAGCGGATCGCTCTCCTTGCGCGCCGCCCCCGGCGCGAAGCCATAGACGCTGCACGAGGAGGCGAAGACGAAATGCTTGACGCCGGCCGCCGCCGCAAGCTGCGCCAGCCGCACCGCGGCGCCGCGGTTGATGGCGTCGGTCGGCGCTTCGTAGCGCGCCCCCATCGGGTCGTTGGAGATCGCGGCAAGCGCCACCACGACGTCGACGCCTTGCAACAGCGGGGCCTCAATGTCGCGCACGTCGCCGTTGATCTGCATGTCGTAGACGCGCTCGGGCCAGACGCGGGCGCCGGTGGTGCTCAAAGCGAAATAGCCGGTGTCGAAGCCGATCAGCTTGGCGCCGGGAAAGGCGCGGCGCAGATGGCGGCCGAGCCCCGGGCCGACATAGCCCTGATTGCCGGTGACGAGGATGTTCATGCCCAGACCTTCCACGGCGCGCGGCCGGAGGCCCATAGCTCCTCAAGCTGCCGGCGGTCGCGCAAAGTGTCCATCGGCTGCCAGAAGCCGTCGTGGAAATGTGCCCCCAACTGGCCGTCGGCCGCCAGCCGCTCCAGCGGCTCGCGCTCCCATACCGAGGCGTCGCCGTCGATATAGGCCCCGACCTTCGGCGAGCAGACGAAGAAGCCGCCGTTGATCCAGCCGCCGTCGCCGCGCGGCTTCTCCTGAAAGCCGGTGACGCGCTCGCCCTCGGCGAGGATCGCGCCGTAACGGCCGGGCGGGCGCACCGCCGTCACGGTGGCGAGCCGGCCGCTCGCCCGATGCTGAGCGATAAGCTTAGGGATGTCGACGTCGGCGACGCCGTCGCCATAGGTCAGGCAGAACGCCTCGTCAGGCTCGACATGCGGCAGGATGCGCTTGATGCGGCCGCCGATTTGCGTCGCCTCGCCGGTCTCGATCAGCGTCACCGTCCACGGCTCGCTATCTGCGCGATGCAGGATCATCTCGCCGCTGGCGAGATTGAACGTCACGTCGCAGGAGCGCAGGAAGTAATTGTGGAAATAGTCCTTGATGACATAGCCCATATAGCCGAGGCAGACGATGAAATCGGTGACGCCGTGGGCGGCGTAGATTTTCATGATGTGCCAGAGGATCGGCCGGCCGCCGATCTCCACCATCGGCTTCGGCCTCACCGCCGTCTCCTCCATCAGCCGGGTGCCGAGCCCGCCGGCGAGGATCACCGCCTTCATGAGAACACCAGCTCCACCGCGCCCCCGTCCAATGTCCGCCGCGCCGCGCTTTGCGTGGCGGTGGGCGGGCTATCGCCACGCAGGCGCGCGACCAGCCCGGTGATGTCGGCCATCTTCGCCGCCAGGTCGTAATCGGCGACATAGGCCTCGCCCGCGCCGCGGAATCCGGGCCGGCGCAGCGCCTCGGCGGTCGAGGCGCGCAGCAGCCTCACCGCATCGACGGCGTTGGGCTTGCCATAGCACAGCACGCCGCAGCGCCCGAGCCGATCGGCGATCGCCGTCGTCGCCGAGAAACTGAGGATCGGCACGCCGAGCGCCAGCGCCTCGCCGACAACCAGCGGATTGGGGTCTTCGCGCGACGACAGGAAGAACAGATCCATGGCGGCGATAAAGGGATAGGGATTGTCGACGGGCCCAGTGACATAGAGGTTCGGCAACGCGCGCGCCGTGAAATCGGCGTAGGCGATATTTTCGATCGACTCCTGCGGCCGCCAGGCGCCGACCCAGATAAAATCCGCCTCCGGCGCGGCGGCGGCGGTCTCCAGGAAAATGTCGACGCCCTTGCGGAACGAGGCGTGGCCGCACATGCCGACGATCATGCGTTCGCCACGCGCAAACGCCTCGCCGCGTGCATTGAGGGGGCTCGCAGCCGGCTCCTGCGCCGCATTGCGGATCGCCTCGACCTCGACCGCGACGCCGAAGGTTGTCATTTCGGCCGGCGCGGCGTGGAACACCTCGGCGAGATCGTGGCGGATGTCGTCGGCCGCCAGCACCACGGCGTCGGCGGCGCGCAACACTTCGAGCTTGGTCACGTCCTGGGTCAGCAGGTTGACGATGTGCGCCGCTTTCTCGTGTACATGCAGCACGACCTTGCGCTTCAGCGCGGCGGCGGCGAAAGCGAAGACGGAACTCGCCAGCGAATTGACGTAGACGACGTCGCTCGCGCGGCCGGCGAGCATCTCCTGCGCCAGCCGCAGCCGCTCCTCGAACGGGCGGCGATCGTCGAACGGCTCGCCTCGGCAGATGGTGAGATGGCGACCGCCGAGCGTCTGTTGCAGCCATGGCGCGAGCGGGCCATCCTTCATCACCACGACATGCACGTCCTCGCCGCGCGCCAGCTCGCGCGCGATCAGCGCGCCGACGCGCGGCGCGCCGGTGCGCGTCGCCTCGTGGATGACGAAGGTTATCGCCATAGAATGTCGTAACCCATCTGCCTGACCAGCGCCGGCACGGCGCGCTCGACGCCGTGGGCAATCTGCCCGTCCTTGTGGAACTCCACGTCTTTGTCCGTGCCGTCCTCGAACGCCAGCTTGCGCAGGGTCTCGAACAGCCGCGCCACGATCTCGGCCCGCATCAGGAACATGAAGCCGCTGAGATAGTCGACCTCGCGGTTGGCGCCGCGCACGCCGAGAAGATCGAGCAGGCTTTCGTATTGATCGCTGTTTTTGCCCATGTCGTGCGAGCGCCATTCCTTCGCGCCGATCATGCCCATGCGCGGATTGTCGCGGAACAGGCGCAGGCACTCGCGCGCCGTCTCCGGGCTTCCGGCGATGGCGTTGAGCAGAGTGCGGCGCCAATATTCGCCGGTCTCGGCGGCGATATGCGGGCTTTTCTTCGAGTGCATGAAGGCGAACACGTCGTAGCGCGCGATGTCGATGTGCTCCAACAGCCGCGTGAAGCCGCCGACGTCGCGCCCGAGATCGTTGGAGAGCATGAGGAAGGCGCCGGGGCAGATGGCGCGCAATTCCTCGTGCAGCGCCGGCGTCCATGCCCTGTCAACGACGTTGATGAAGATGTCGAAGCTCGCGTCGCGGAAATTCTGCGCGAAGGCGACGAGTTCCGGCAACAGATCCGGATAGAAGGCGTGGATGAGGATGCACGCCTCGACCCGCGCGGCCTGGCGGGCGACGCGCAGCGGCTCCGCCGGGCTCGGCAGATCGATGTCGAGGTCGGAGAACTTGAACAGCCATTTGCCGATCATCCGCCGCTCGTGGCGGCCATAGCGGCCATAGTGATACATCGCGCTGGTGAGCCGGTCCTTGAACACGCCGAGATCGGGATAGAGGCCGATGTAATCTTCGAGCACGAAACCAAGCGGCAGATCGCGCACGCGCATCTCGCAAAGCCGCATCATGCGCGTCAGCGAGGCGATGCGCTGCTGGCGCGCGCCTAGATCGCGGTAATGGGCGGCCAGCGCGGCGTCGTCGATATCGGCGAGATCGGGGTTGGCGTCGCGGTAGATGTCGGCGCGATAGGCCTCGACGCCGCGCTCGGCGATGAGATCGCCGACCAGCTTGAACAGGCGCGGATCGACCGGCGCGCCCATGCGCGCGAGGCTGCGTATTTCACCGGGATGAGCGAGCGCATGCGCCAGCGCGCCGGCTCCGCCCTCGATGCCGCGCTGCTTGTTGTAGAACTCGCCAGAGAACACCGGATGGCAGGCCAGCCCCGCCGCTTCGCCCTCGCGCAGGTAATGCGCCAACGCCGGCTCGGCGAGTTCCAATCCGTTGTGCTCGCGGTAGAAGACGGGATCGAACAGCAGGTTGGGCAGCAGCGTCTCGTCGCGAAAGCCGCGCGCCAGATAATGCGCGTAAGGCGGCGTGGTCAGTTTTTGCCCGAGTTCTATCTCGACCTGATAGCGATAGAGATCGGCGTCGAAAGCCGGCGACAGCGGGAAGCCGTAATAATCCGGCGTCAGGACGAAGGTTTCGAGCGCCACGTCGGTCTCCTCGCCGAGGCCGAAGGCGTCGAGGAAGCGGCGCGTGTCGAACAGCGGCGAGGGGTCGAGGCGGGCGCGCCCGCCGCTCTCCAGATAGTGCGCCAGCGGGTTGACGCCGGCCTCGCCGCCGAGATGGCGGACGCGGTAGAACGCCACGTCGAACAGCGGATGCGGATCGGCCGGCGCGCCCTCGCGCACGAAATCGAGCAACGGGTCGCCGCCCGCGAGGCCACGCAGACGCCGGTAATAATCGGGGCAGAACAGCGGGCACGGGCTGACGCCGTCGCGCCAGCCGGCAAGCGCATAATGCAGCAGCGGATTGGCGACCGCCTCCAGCGGCGCGGCGACGCGATCGAGATAGTGGAACGGGTCGAACAGCGGCGCGATGTCGGCGGCGTGGCGCTTCACCGCCGCCGAGACGGTGGGCGAAGCCTCGATGTCGGCGAGCAGCCGGTCGGCGAAACGACGCGCCGGGCGCGCCTCACCGGCGCCGCCGAGAAAAGCCAACAGCCAGTCGCGCGCCCGCGCCTCGCGGCTCGCCGCCGCCTTTGGCCGAGGCGCGCCCGGCCGCGCCGGCGCCTCGCCGAGCCCACGCAGGAGGTCGCCGACGGTGACGCCAAAGGCCCCGAGATCGATGAGCGAGCCATCCTCGACCACGCGCACGGCGACGAGTCGCGGCGGCGCCGGCGCGCCGGCGTCGAGGCCTGCCAGTGCGTCGGCGATTTTGGCCGCCGGCTCGCCCGCCAGCGCCGCCAGGTCGATCGAGAAACCGGCGACATTGCCTTCCAGCACGGCGCCGATGTCAGGCCGATGCTCGCGGGTGGCGAAGCGCAACACCTCGCCGCCTTTGGCCTCCAGCCGCAGGTCGACGGGCGCGCGGGTGTCGGTAAGATCGACCGCCCAGCCCTGCAAAAGCGGCCCGGCGAGGCCGTCGACGCCAACCAGAAAGCGCGGGCCCTGCGATACCGGGGCCGGCTCGGCGGCGGCCGGGCGGGCGCGCGGCTTGCGCGGCTTCTCCGGCTCGCTGACGCGCGCCGCCTCACCGCCTTCCGCGCGCGGTATGCTCATCGTCCCCCGCGCGGCTTTCGCGCCCGCCATCGCCTTGCTTTCCGATATCACCGTCGCTGCGCGCAGAAGTCCACGCCGTTGACGGTTGATTAGGCCGCGGCGCCGCAAAACTCAATTGCCTTATGCCAAGGCGCGCGGATCAGAACCGATCGCCGCCCCAGGTGCGCCCGCGCCTTGATGCAGCTTTCGGTTGACCGCGCCACCGCGCCGCTCTACCCGACCCCATTCACCCAAAGGAGGCCAGCCTTGCCGCAGACCGTCGATTGCATCGTGCTGGGCGCGGGTTTCGTCGGCCTCGGCGCGGCGCTGGCGTTGCAAGCGCGCGGCCGCTCGGTGGTCATCGTCGAACGGCGCGGCGCGGCGGCGGGCGAGACCAGCCACGGCAACACCGGCATCGTGCAGAGCGAGGCGGTCTATCCCTACACGTTCCCACGCGGCGTCGCCGCGATCGTCAGCGCCGCCCTGAATCGCGATCCCCGCGCCCATATCCGCCACGCGGCGCTGCCGGGGCTGGCGCCGGCGCTCTGGCGCTATTGGCGCGCCTCCGCGCCGGCCGCACGCGAGCGCAGCGGCAAGGCGCAGCGCGCACTGGTGGCGCAGGCGGTGGCCGAGCATCGCAAAATCGCGGCGGAGGCCGGCGCCGGGGCGCTGCTACGCGACGGCGGCTGGATCAAGGCGTTTCGCAGCGCGCGCGGACAGGCGCGCGGATGGGCGGAAGCTGAGGAGATGCGCCCGTTCGGCGTGCCCTACGCCGTGCTCAACCGCGACGCCCTGCTGGCGCTGGAGCCGAGCCTCGGGGAGGCGGCGATCGGCGGCGTGCATTTCACCGATCCGCTGACGACGCCCGACCCCACCGCGCTCGGCGCCGCCTATCTGGCGCTGTTCCTGGCGCGCGGCGGTGAACTGGTCGAGGGCGACGCGCGCCGGCTGGAGCCCTCGGGCGGGCGCTGGCAGGTGATGACGCCATCCGGCCTGGTGGCGGCGCGCCAGGCGGTGGTGGCGCTGGGGCCGTGGTCGGACGGATTGGCGCGCAAGTTCGGCTACCGCCTGCCGTTCTTTGTCAAACGCGGCTATCACATGCATTACGCGCGGCGCGGCGAGGTCGGGCTCTCGCGGCCAGTGCTCGATTACGAGAAGGGTTATGTCGTGACGCCGATGGCGCGCGGCTTGCGGCTCACCACCGGGGCCGAATTCGCGCGCGCCGACGATCCGCCCTCGCCGGCTCATCTCGAACGGCTGGAGCCGTTCGCGCGCAAGCTCTATCCGCTCGGCGAGCGGCTCGACGCCGCGCCATGGCTCGGCCGGCGGCCCTGCCTACCGGACATGCTGCCGATCATCGGCGTGGCGCCGCGCCACAATGGCCTGTGGTTCGATTTCGGCCATCAGCATCTCGGCCTGACGCTGGGGCCAATCAGCGGCCGGCTGCTGGCGGACTTGATGACCGGCGCCGAGCCGTTCGCCGACCCCACGCCCTATGCCATGCAGCGGTTCGAATAGAGCGGTTGCCGAACAGATAGAATCGGCGCCGCCGTCTTTGCGTGCGAAGCGAAGCAAGCCATTTCGCCGAGATCACAGACGGCTCGGAACGTTCAGCCCGTCGGGGCATGGGTTGCTTCGCTTCGCTGGCAAAGACGATGGTTCAACTCGATCGGCAACGGCTAGCGCCGACGCACAATGGCTCGGAGGCGATCGCCGCCCCGCGGTAAGATACAGCTTTCGCCAGGAGATCGCGCAATCGGGTCTATGCCTGGGGCTGGAAAAGCCGTTTCGCGAGGGCCGCCGTCGTCTCGCCCGCGCCGACCTCCCGCCGAGCGCCAAACGGCTCCTTAAAGCCAGCCCCGCGCCAGTTCACCTTACCCGCGCGATGAGCCCCGCCTCGACGGCGGCGAGCGCCTCCTTCGCCTTGGCGCCATCGGGGCCGCCGGCCTGCGCCATGTCCGGCCGGCCGCCGCCGCCCTTGCCGCCGAGCGCCGTCGCGCCAAGCCGCACCAAGTCCACGGCGTTGAAACGGCCGGTGAGATCCGGCGTCACGGCGACCACCAACGCAGCCTTGCCGTCGGCGGCGGTGGCGGCGATGGCGACGACACCGCTGCCGACCTTCGGTTTGGCTTCGTCCGCCAGCGCCTTCACCCCGCGCGCGCGACGAGCCCCGCCTCCACGGCGGCGAGCGCCTCCTTCGCCTTGGCGCCATCGGGGCCGCCGGCCTGCGCCATGTCCGGCCGGCCGCCGCCGCCCTTGCCGCCAAGCGCCGACGCGCCAAGCCGCACCAGATCGACGGCGTTGAAACGGCCGGTCAGATCCGGCGTCACGGCGACGACCAGCGCCGCCTTGCCGTCGGCGGCGGTGGCGGCGATGGCGACGACACCGCTGCCGACCTTCGGTTTGGCTTCGTCCGCCAGCGCCTTCA
>DATNDU010000089.1:0-2009 GCA_035606915.1 Roseiarcus sp.
GCGTTGTCGGTGCCGATCGCCGCCAGAAGCGCGAGCAGATGGCGCGCGGCGATCGCCATCACGCCGGAATTGCACAAGCCGATTTCGCGCTGCGCCGCGGTCGCGTCCTTCGCCTCGACGATCGCCTCGAGCATGCCGTCCTTGCCGCAGACCAGCCTTCCATAGGCATTCGGCTCGGCCGGGCGCATGCCGAGAACGACGATGGCGGCTTCCGGCGCGCGGCGGCGCTCCGTCAGCATCGCCGCCAGCGTCGCCGGCGACAGCAGCGGCGTGTCGCCGAACAATACGAGCACGTCGTCGAGGCCATCCCCGGCGAGCAGGTCCTGGAGCGCCGGGCGGGCGGCGAGCGCCGCGTGGCCGGTACCCAGCGGCGCCGCTTGGATGGCGATTTGCGCGCCGCCGGCCTCCTGCGCGGCCACTTCCTTCGCGACCGCATCCATCCCGGGCGCCAGCACGACGATCATGCGCACGGGCGCGAGCGGCGCCGCCGCGTCGAGGACATGGCGGATCATCGTGCGGCCGGCCACGCGATGCATGACCTTGGGCAGATCGGATTTCATGCGCGTGCCCTTGCCGGCGGCAAGGATGATGGCGGCGACTCGCTGTGGGTTCATGTTTTCCCGACCGACGCTTTCCAACCCGTTCGACGCGGTGCTAAACAGCGCCGGCGCCGCGAGAACGTGGCATACGCCACAGTTCGGACCAAATCAAAGATTGTTAAGGAACATGAAGCGGAACGCGCTTATCTTCGACCTCGACGGCACGCTGGTCGACAGCCTCCCCGATCTCGCCGCGGCGCTCGCCACGACCTTGCGCGAAAGCGGCGTGCCGGCGCTGTCGCGCGCGGCGGTGCGCGGCATGATCGGCGACGGAACCCCGGCGCTGGTCGCCCGCGCGCTGGCGGCGCGGGGGCTGCCGGCGGCCCTGCTGGACGAGCGGCTGGCGCGTTTCATGGCGCTCTACGAAGCGGCCCCGGTCGCCCGTTCGCGACCCTATCCGGGCGTGCCGCAAACGCTGGCCGCGCTGCGCGGCGACGGGCGGCGCCTCGCCGTCTGCACCAACAAGCCGCGGCTTGCCGCGCTTGCGGTGCTGCGCGGCCTGGCGCTCGACGGTTTCTTCGCCGCGGTCGTCGGCGGCGATACGCTTGCCGTCAAGAAGCCGGACCCCGCCCCTCTCCTCGCCGCCATCGCCGCGCTCGGCGCGCGGCCGGGCGACGCGGTGATGATCGGCGACAACGAGCACGACGTCGCCACGGCGAAGGCGGCTTGCGTTCCCGTCATCCTCATGCGCTACGGCTACCACCGGGTGCCACTCGACACGCTGGCGGCCGACATCCAGATCGACGCCTTCGCGCAACTGCCGGACGCCCTCGCCCGCCTCGATGCGATGCCGGCGGCCACCCCCGCTTGACAGCGGCGGTGCCGTTTCTCTAAATGCGCCGTCCCATCGGGTCGTCTGACGACCGGGCGCGTAGCTCAGCGGGAGAGCACTCCCTTCACACGGGAGGGGTCACAGGTTCAATCCCTGTCGCGCCCACCATTGGTTGCCCGGAGTTGGAAGTCGATTCGGCACCCGTTTTAGCCGAACACCAGCGACGACAACGATCGTTTCGAGAATTCCGCAAGCGCCGCTTGCTGGACTCGTTAACCGCTTCACCCTATCTTCTTCCCATGGCCGACGACGCCACCAATCTCGTCCTGGAGCATCTGCGCCACATTCGCGATGCTGTCGATGGGCTGCGCGAGGATATGCAGGACGTGAAGCGCCGCCTAACCTCGCTGGAAAGCCAGGTCGCCACGCTTCATGGCGATTTTGCAGGCCAATCCGTGCGTATCGACCGGATCGAGCACCGCCTCGCCCGCATCGAACGACGGCTGGAGTTGACGCCCGCCGGCTGACAGGCGGAACGCCTTGGCTCGACCGACGCGATTGTCGCGCCCACCAGCCGTCCGCCGCGCGGCTATTTTTGCGCCCGCGTGACGTCGCAATGCACCGAGTCGAGCGGCTGC
>DATNDU010000112.1:0-84442 GCA_035606915.1 Roseiarcus sp.
CTTCGTCATTGCCGAGGCCGCGCTCGCCGACCGCTTCGCCGGCTTGCCGGCGGAGGTGGCGCGCATCGCCGTGCGCGGGCAGGCGCCGGGGTGGCGCAACTTCGCGGCGCTGCTCGACGCATCGCCGAACTTCTCGCCCGACGGGCCGACAGGCGGCGACGATCCGCTGCTGCTCTATTTCACCTCCGGCACGACGGCGCGGCCGAAGCTGGTCATGCACAGCCATGTGAGCTATCCCGTCGGCCATCTGTCGACGATGTTCGGCCTTGGGCTGAAGCCCGGCGACAATCATCTCAATATTTCCTCGCCCGGCTGGGCCAAACACGCCTGGTCGAACGTGTTCGCGCCGTGGAACGCCGGAGCCTGCATCCTGGCGATGGACAAGCGCTTCGACGCCCGCGCCACGCTCGACGATCTCGTCGCCCATGAGGTGACTTCGTTCTGCGCGCCGCCGACGGTCTGGCGCCAGTTCATCCAACTGCCGTTGGAGGATTGGCCGGTGCGCCTGCGCGAGCTGAACTCGGCCGGCGAGCCGCTGAACCCCGAGGTGATCGAGCGCGTGCGTCGCGCCTGGGGCCTCCCCTTACGCGATTCCTACGGCCAGACCGAGACGACGATGATGGTCGGCAACGCCGTCGGGCAGAAGATCGTGCCGGGCTCGATGGGCCGGCCTTTGCCCGGCTACCGCGTCGTGCTGCTCGATGCCGAGGGGCTGGTGGCCGATGAAGGCGAGATCGCGCTGCCGCTGAACCCGCGCCCGCTCGGCCTGATGATGGGCTATCAGGAGGACGACGGGACATTGCGCCCGCTCGAAGGCGCCTATTACCGCACCGGCGACGTGGCGAGCCGCGACGCCAACGGCTTCATCACCTATGTCGGGCGCGCCGACGACGTGTTCAAATCCAGCGACTACCGGCTGAGCCCATTCGAGTTGGAGAGCGCGCTGATCGAGCATGAGGCGGTGCAGGAGGCGGCGATCGTGCCGGCGCCGGACCCGGCGCGGCTCAATGTCGCGAAAGCCTATGTCACGCTGGCGGACGGCCGCGCCGCCGATCGCGCCACGGCGCTCGACGTATTCCGTTTCCTGAATGACCGGCTTGCGCCTTACAAGCGCGTGCGCCGGCTGGAGTTCGCGGATTTACCGAAGACGATTTCCGGCAAGATTCGCCGCGTCGAACTGCGTCTGCGCGAAGCGGGGCTGGCCAAGGCCGGCGAGCGGGCGGCAGGCGAGTTCAGGATCGAGGATTTCCCGGAGTTGAAGTAGCCGGGCGCGATCCGACGCGAGGTCCGCTGATTCAATCTGTTCGGATACTGCTCTAACGGCCTGGCGCGGTAAGCAGTCGGGTTGCGCTACGTTGCCCGACGCTAGGGGAAAACCTCTGCGAGGAGCCTAACCAAATTCAAGAGATCCCCCGGCTTTTCCGGGGTGGCCGCAGAAGTTTGACTTTTACGGGGGTCCACCGTGATTTTTGCCGTCGTGAGCCGCCAAGCACACGAAGGGTCAAATCACGATGGACGAGTTCAAGAGCTTAAGTTACGAACTCGATTGAGGATGGTCGGATTCTGCGTCAATATATAATAGACGTAGTCTCGGATGTTTTTGAAAAGACAGTACTAGATGTGGATCAACCAACATGGTTAACCTCGTTACAATTCGCTCGCTGCTTCCTCGCATTCAGCGATTACCATCCTTCTCGCCATCTCCCGCGGCGTCCCGTCCACTGACGATGTTGAGATCGCAATTGCAGGGGTTGCGTCCGCACAACTTGCGAAAAAGACTTGCATCACCGATTCGATGCCCTTTTGGCTTACGTTGCGTCGATCCGACTCGAAATAATCGTCCGGTGCTTGCGGCCCCGTAATGATTTCGTAAGCCGGGAAATAAGACGCGTTTGCATAAGTGCCCGCGATCTCCCCACAGGCAGCGCGTAGCACAGATTTACTGTATGTGCTTGCTTCCAGCACATGTGCTTTTGTGGCGGTAGCCACCAGCGGTACCGGTGAGACCGTTAGAAGCAGCCGTATGTCCTCGCGGTAGGCCCGCAGTCGCCCGATAATTTCGCCGAGATCTTCGACAACTTCCTTCACCGTAAAGTTGTGAAATATGTGCTTCGAATCGTCGAATGCCCCTGAAACGGTTCCGGGGCAAGCGGGGAAAACTGCGCCGTCCTGCTTTGACATCCAGGCTTCTGTCAGCCCGAGGGTAAATATAACCACCGTCGCTTTCGAGAATGCGCGGCGCACCGCCATCAGATGGCTTTGAGTGAGGGCCTCGTACTCAACAACGGTTCGAGCCCGATAGCGCAATCCGGGCCGAAAAGGATCTACGATCTCAGTTCCGACAAACCAACGATCTTCGGCAGGGCTGAAACGGCCCTCAACTCGATCTAGCAGTTGGAGAAATTGTCGTGATGTATACACGTTCCCATAAGCCGCGGAGAATTTTTCATAGGAAAAATTTTCGGGCGGCAATGCATCAAAGGCAGTGTGGCGAGGTTCTTCCCCTATGTAAGTATAACCGCTTTTTTTCAGATGAGGAACCAAATTAGCCGCGAAACAACTGCCAAGTGAGACGATTCGGTCTTGACTGGTCAGAATGGGCGATTCGCGCCGTAACGAAATAGCGTCCCAATTCCGACTTATTGAGCGACCCCAGAAAGCGTCAATGGGTTGAGACTTATAGGGATGAAGCATCTGAGTCTCCTGTTTTTTGCAGGTAATTCTGCAGATGCTGTAAAAATAAATCACCGTAACGCCTATTGGCGTGTGTCACATCATCCTCATAAAACTCTGGTCGGAGAAACCCGCTTTCGTCCTGAGCCGCAACGGGGATGTGCAGATATTCGGCGTCAAGTGATTGGGCACATTTCTTGTATCCGCGCATAAATAATGCCCACAATTTATACCGAACTACTGCAGCGCAAACAGCATACTCGGATCCAGTATCCAACTGCTCTTGACGCTGGAGTCCAAACTCTCTTTGTATGCGCAGGCGCACAAACTCCTCGTCCCCTTTTGGCGGCGGGGTAGCCGCGACGATGATCCGTCGAATGTCCGGCCGCCGAGCACGAATTTTATTGATCCAATGATGAAGATCACCTAGCGGGCGTTCAAACGCTGCTTCGACCATAGCTTCCGGTACTATTATGTTCTCACGCAGAAGTGGCAAAGCTGGCTCCGAAGAATAAACGAAATCAAACATGGGTTGCCGCAAAATTAAATATTCCGATAGGTGAAAGTTTCCTTGCCATAACAGGACGAGAATTTTCTCGTTCGCGTGTTCTGTAATAACATCCACAATCTTTTCCGGTGACATTAACCCCATATACAACAAAAGGGCTTCAATCTTGGGCGGCCCCGGCGACACTGTCTGGAACATGAAGTCAAGTTTTTCGCCAGAGCTCTTTATAGTACTCCCAGTAATTCCAAGACACCGTACATGAGATTGCCCTACGACTAAAACCGACTCCTGCATCAGATCAACCCTTGTGTTCTAAGCAGAACAATCACACACTACCTGCTCGGACATGCTGCGTCCGGAAAAATTGCGCTGCAGTCTAAAGACGGATCATCTTCGGTAATAGCAACGCCGAAGACGCCACATTTAAGGTTTCCTAGCATCGATACCACTGCGTGCCATAGATGTCTATCTCGTAGCTGTGAAGCATCACCAAAAAGTCCTCGCCTTCGGCGCCGAAAGAAGTAACCTTCTGTACACTCAGCTAAAATTCACGCGATTGCAAGCGCAGCCCTGCTGAGCCCTTTCTTTACCTGATCCAGCGTAAACCATCCGCGCCCTCCGGCGGATCGCGCTCATGACCTCTGCGGACATCCCAGCCTCGCGCTCGACGCTCGCCGACGCCCTCGCCACCCCCCGCGCGGTTGGCGTCATCTACGCCGCCCTCGTCGCGCTTTCGGCGGCGCCGGTGGCGTTGTGGCCGATCCCGCGCGGCAACGACATCGTCAACCATTGGGCGCGCCTGACGCTCTACCACATGGCGCCAGGAGATCCTCTGCGCGCGCTCTACCGCGTCCATCTCGGGCTGATTCCCAATCTCGGGCTCGATGCGCTCTATCTCGCGCTGTCGCCGCTGCTCTCCGCGCAGACTGTGGTGCGGCTGGCGCTGGCGCTGGCGATCGCGCTGCCGGCTTTCGGCGCCTGGCGGCTGCATCGGCGGCTGTTCGCGCGGCCCTCGCCGACGATCTTCGTCATCCCGCTCATGAGCTACAATCTCGCCACCACCGGCGGCCTGCTCAATTTCGCCCTCGGCATGGGCCTCGCCCTTATCGGCCTCGGCTTCGTGCTGCGCCTCGGCGAGCGGTTGCGCGCGCGAGACTACGCGATGTTGAACCTGTTCGGCGCGGCGCTGTTCTTCTGCCACCTCATCGCCTGGGGCGCCTTCGCGCTGCTGATGGGGCTGGCGCGCGTCGAGACCTTGCGGGCCCCGCCGCGCCGCATCGCCGCGCGCACCGGCGAGGCCGTCCTTGCCCAGGCGTTGCCGCTGGCGCTGGTGTTGCTGCGCCCGTCGATGCCCTCGACCTATGAACTCGGCGGCGCCAAATCGGCGATGCTGCTTGCCCCCGTCGCCTCCGCGACGGCCTCAGACCTGCCGATGCTGATTCTGCTCGTCGGCGTCGCGGCGCTGGCGTTGGTGCGCGGCTTGAGCGTCGCGCCGCGAGCGCGGCTGGCGCTGGCGGGTTTCGCGCTCGTCGCGCTCATCGCGCCGCCGGCGCATGGCGCGGCCAATCTCATCGATGCGCGGCTTGCTGTCTATGTCTGGTATTTCGCCGTCGCGGCGACGGCATTGAGAACGCCCGCAGGGCTCGGCGTTCCAGCGGCGCTGGCGGCGACGGTGCTGACGGCGGCGCGGCTCTATGCGGTGACGCCGGCCTGGGAGGCGTTCCAGGATCGCGCCGCCTCGGTGCGGGCGGGCTTGACCGCGCTGCCGCCGGGCGCGCGGGCGCTAGTCGTCGCGCTCGACCGTTGCGGCGACGCCGATTATGCGATGTTCCCCAACCTCACGGCTTTCGCGGTCATCGACCGGCGCGCCTATGTCAACACGCTGTTCGCCCAAAGCGGCATCCAGCCGGTGGCGCCTGCCGACCCCGCCCTCGACGGTGGCCCGACCCTGGCGATGGACCCGCGTTGGCTGAGCCCCGCCGGCCGCGCTGCCTTGCCGGCGCATATGCTCAATGCGCCGTGGGCGGCGGCCTTCCGCGATTGGCGGCGCCATTTCAGCCATGTGATCGACGCGCACGGCGGCTGCGCGTCAACTCTCGACGCCCCTGGCCTGACGCGCATCGGTGGCGCGGCCGGGCTCGACGTCTATCGCATCGACTGATTACATCTGCACCAGCGAGCCGTGCCCCTTCGGCGTCTTGATGCCCTCGCAGGTGCCCTTGGCAACGTACTTCCAGGCGTGGACGTTGTAATCGATGGCCGAGGTGCCGGCGCAGGTGGTGCCGGGGCCAGCGGCGCAATCGTTCCTGCCGGCGAGCGCGACGCCATAGCACTTGTCGGCGCCGGGCTGCGGCGCCGCCGGTCCGGCGTAGGCGGCGTTGGCGAACGCCAGCGCGAGAGAACCCGCGAGCGTGGCGGAGAGGGCGGCTTTCATGTCGGAGACCTCATAAGAGAGACGATGTGCGGGGCGCTGCGCCCCGCACGAGTCTTTTCGTCGCCGTCGCCGGCGCGTTACGACGGCGTGCGATCACGGAGCCGTGATCCCTCAGTTCAGCGCCAGCGCCACGAAGCGCACGTCGCCGGCGCCGTTGCCGACCAGCAGCAGCGCCGACTTCTTGCCCTGCTTCTTCAGCGCTTTGATCTCAGCGGCGACGTCGGCCGGCTTCTCGACCGCCTGCTGATTGACCTCCTCGATGACGTCGCCCGGACGCAATCCCTTCTCGGCGGCCGGCGAATTGGCCTCGACCCCCGTCACCAGCACGCCCTTGAGGCCGTCCCGGAGCTTGAAGGTCTTGCGCGCGTCGTCGCTGAGCGGCGCCAGGGTGAGGCCGAGCGCCTTGGCGGTCGCCTCCGGCTTGGCGGCGGAGGAATCCGGCTCCTCAGCCTTGGCCATCAGCTTCTCGCCGTCTTCGAGCCTGCCGAGGGTCACGTCGATGTTGACCTCCTTGCCCTTACGCAGCACCGCCACTGCCGCCTTCGAGCCGACCGCCATCGAGGCGACCATGCGCGGCAGGTCGCGCGACTGTAGCACCGGTTTGCCGCCGAACTTGACGATGACGTCGCCGGCCTCGATGCCGGCGGGCTTGGCGGGGCCCTTGGGATCGACGCCGGCGACGAGCGCGCCCTTCGCCTCCTTCAGCCCCAGGCTTTCGGCGATGGCGTCGTCAACCGGCTGGATGCGCACGCCGAGCCAGCCGCGCCGCGTCTCGCCGAATTTCTCAAGCTGGCCGATCACCGGCACGACGCTGTCGGAAGGGGTGGCGAAGCCGATGCCGATCGAGCCGCCGGTTGGCGACAGGATGGCGGTGTTGATGCCGATCACCTCGCCGGCCATGTTGAACAGGGGGCCGCCGGAATTGCCCTTGTTGATGGCGGCGTCGGTTTGCAGGAAATCGTCGTAAGGGCCGGAATCGATGTTGCGATTGCGGGCCGAGACGATGCCGGCGGTGACGGTTTCGCCCAGGCCGAACGGGTTGCCGACCGCCATCACGCCGTCGCCGACGCGCATCTTGTCGCTGTCGCCGAACTTGACGGTCTTGAACGGCTTGTCGCCCGTCACCTTCAACACGGCGACGTCGACCTTGGGGTCCTTGCCGATCACCTTGGCCTTGAGCTTGCGGCCGTCAGTGAAGATGACGACGATTTCGTTGGCGTCGCCGACGACGTGGTTGTTGGTGATGACGATGCCCGTGGGGTCGATGACGAAGCCGGAGCCGAGCGAGGAAGATTGGCGCGGCCGCGGCGGCCCGTTCATGCCGTGGTTCTTGAAGAACTGCTGGAACATGTCGTCGAACGGCGTGCCCTTCGGCAGGTCCGGCATCGCCTCGGCGCCCTTTTCCTCGATCACCTGGGTGGCGGAGATGTTGACCACGGCGTCGGCGACCTCGGCGACGAGATCGGCGAGGTTGGTCGGCTTGGTCTGCGCCAGGGCGGGAGGGCCGGCGAGGCCGGCGATCAGCGCCAGCGCGAAAGCGCCGCTTAGGGTTGCGCGCATGGTCGAATCATCCTTTGCCGTTTGGGGCGTTGCGACGTTTGCCCGCGAATGTGCGGGCCAAAGCGGGTTTTGTCGAGGCGGCGACGCGCAATTTCGCGCCAACCGCCCGGTCGCGCGCCGGCTTGCCGCATTCCCCGCCTGAGCGCAATCGCTTTCGCTTGGCTCAGGCGCTGCCGGCGGCTCGCCGCGGCCTGGGACAAGTCCGTCGAAAGCGCTGCCGGATGGATCAACATCGCATCCAGCCGTCTGCTCGCCCGACGGCTCGCAAGGCCTTCAGGAGCAAGGCTTTCCGGGGATTGACGGACTTTCGAACCGGACTCCTGGAGGCGCGCTCCTCCTTCTCCGCAATCCCGTCCAACAGACTTTCATGACGAGGTCGACGATTTCGTCTCGGCTTGCCCCCGGATGGCTTAGCCACCATTTCGCCAGGGCGTGTAGCCCCTCTTTTAGGAATTCACCGGCGGCTTCGTATTGCCAAGTTCCGCCAGCCGGAAGATAGGATTCCAAGAGTCGGGAAATGGCGGCCGTGGCGCGCTGCTGGACGGCCTGCGACAGCCCCAACGTGACGGGATTTCCTTGCGGCACGATCAATAGGATGATCGCGGCTTCCGGCTGGTGTTCAACAAACGCAAAGAATGCGTCGACAGCGGCTCGGAATTTAAGTTCCTCGCTAGCGGCGGACCTTCCGATCAAACTGCCTTTCGCCAACAAGTCGTCGCGGATCGAATAAAGCAAGGTCTCGAACAGGGCGTCCTTCGAGGCGAAGTGATCGTAGAGCACCGGCTTTGTGACGCCAGCGGCGGTCGCGATGGCGCTCATCGAGGCCCCGTCATA
Source organism: Roseiarcus sp. (assembly GCA_035606915.1). GTDB lineage: Bacteria > Pseudomonadota > Alphaproteobacteria > Rhizobiales > Beijerinckiaceae > Roseiarcus. The sequence continues at coordinate 8,010 of DATNDU010000112.1, forward strand.
GCCCTTGCGGGCGAATATCCGCGCCGCCGCCGCAAGAATCTTGATGCGCCGCTGGTCCAGCGTCAGCCGTTTGCGAGGCCTTGAATTCACGAAAAACCTGCCCTACCTGAAGATAACTTACCCTTGGGTAGGTTACTTGTCGAGATCGAAGGAGCTGGCCATGAAGGTTTTCGTTGCCGGCGCTACCGGCGCCGTGGGTCGTCCGCTCGTTTCCGCCCTGATCGCGGCGGGCCATTCCGTTGTCGGGCTGACCCGAACCGCCGCGAACGCGGAGATCGTCAAGCGCATGGGCGCGGCGCCGGTCATTGCCGACGGACTCGATGCGGCGGCAATCCACACGGCGATCGGCGCCAGCCAGCCCGATGCCATAATTCACGAAATGACGGATCTCGCGGGCGCGTCCGATCTGCGGCGCTTCGATCGGACGTTCGCAAGCAGCAACGAGTTAAGAACTCGGGGAACCGACATTTTGCTGGCGGCCGCGAGAGAATATGGCGTCAAACGCTTCATCGCCCAAAGTTATTGCGGATGGAATTATGCCCGCGCCGGCGGTCCCATCAAGACCGAAACCGACGCGCTGGATGCGGATCCGCCGGCCGAATTTCGTGCGGCGCTAAAGGCGATAAAACACTTGGAACAGGCTGTTACCGGCTCCTCGAATCCGCAAGGCATCGTTCTGCGCTATGGTTCGTTCTATGGACCCGGCACGGGCATGCTTAGCCGCGTCATGGTGGAGCAACTACGCCGTCGCCGCGTCCCACTGATCGGCGACGGCGCCGGCTGGTGGTCTTTCGTGCATGTCGACGATGCGGCTGCGGCGACGGTCAAGGCGCTCGAACGCGGCAAGCCTGGGAGCATCTACAACATTACCGACGATGAGCCTGCCCAAGTGAGGGAATGGCTTCCCGCGCTTGCAAACATGCTCGGCGCCGCGCGGCCGTTTCGTCTGCCGGCCTGGATCGCACGGATTGTCGCGGGCGAACATTTGGTTTTGATGATGACGCAGGCGCGCGCGGGCTCGAACGCCAAGGCTAGAGCGGAACTTGGCTGGATGCCCGCGCATTCATCATGGCGCGAAGGATTCTCCGAAATCGCCAGGCAACCCGTCGAACAACAGCGCGCCGCATAAGTTGTCGCCCGGCCGCTGGCTTATCGCATCCGGAGAAAAGCAGGATCGCGTCATGGAAGGCGCATCAGTGTTTCTGCCCGAAAACCGGCGCCTGCTTTCCGGAAATCCTGCATAGCCGCCGGCGCGGCTCAGAGCATAAAGCCCCGCACCGCCCAGACCACGGCGACGCCGATCGCCGCCGCGCCAATGCCGATCCAGCGCAGCCGCCGCGCTTCGACGCGCGAAACCTCGGCCATGCGCTTGCGCATCGGCTCGGTGAAAGCGGCGATCGCCAGTCCCTCGATCGCCAGCATCAACCCCAGCGCCGAGCCGAAATCGCGCATTTCTCGCGTCCTCCCTCACTTGGCCTGCGGGGTCGCGGCCGGAGCCGGCGCTTCCGGCTTTGGCGCGTCGCTCGCGGGTTTGGGCGCGTCGCTCTCAGCCTTCGGCGCCTCGCTCGCCGCTTTCTCCGCTTGTTTCTCCGCCTTCGGTTGCGCCGGCGTCGGCGATTGGAAATAGCGGAAGAAATCGCTTGTCGGCCCAATCACCGCGCGGGTGTTGGGCAGCGCGCTCTCATAAGCCTGCATCGAGCGGTAGAAGGCGAAGAAATCGGGGTCCGCGCCATAGGCCGCCGCGAAGATCTTGTTGCGCTCGCCGTCGCCTTCGCCGCGTAACTGCTCGGCCTCCTGTTTGGCGGTGGCGCGTGTCACCGTCGCATCGCGATCGGCGTCGGCCTTGATTTTCTGCGCCTGCCGTGCGCCTTCGGCGCGGAATAGCGCCGCCGCCTGCTGGCGCTCAGCCTGCATGCGTCGGAACACGGCTTCCGAATTCTCCTCCGGCAGATCGGCGCGCTTGATGCGCACGTCGACGATGTCGAGGCCGTAGCGCGCCGCGCCTTTGTGCATCTCGTCGCGGATGTCGGCCATCAGCTCGTCGCGCTTGAGCCGCACGATGTCGAGGATCGAGGCGACGCTCAAGGTGCGCCTGAGCGCCGAATTGAGCATGCCGCCGAGCTGGGCGTCCGCGCCGCCGATGGTGCCGACGGATTGATAGAACAGCAGCGGATCGACGATGCGGTAGCGCACGAAGGCGTCAACCTCAAGCCGCTGGTTCTCGGCCACCAGCACCTCCTGCCGCTCGTCGTCGAGCGCCAGCAGCCGCTTGTCGATATAGACGACGTTGTCGACGAACGGGACTTTGAAATGCAGGCCCGCGGCGTTGATGACGTCGCCGACCGGCTCGCCGAAGCGCAACACCAACGCCTGCTCCGTCGGATCGACGGTGAAGGTCGACTGGTGCAGGATCAGCGCGACGAGCACGACGGCGATGAGCGAGCCGAAGCCGAAGCGGTTCATTTCGAGGCTCCTGCCGCCGGCGGCTCGACCGCGATATAGGGCACCGGTCCCGATCCCGCCTTGGTGTCGAGCAGCGTCTTCGACATGCTGCCGAAAACCTTCTCCATCGTCTCCAGATACATGCGCTCGCGGGTGACGAACGGCGCCTTTTTGTATTGCGCGTAGACTTGGTCGTAGCGCGCCGTCTGCCCCTTGGCGTCGAGCACCGACTGTTGTTTGTAGGCCTGCCCCTCCGCCACGATGCGCGCAGCGTCGCCTTGCGCCTCGGGCTTGATGCGGTTGGCGTAGGTGTCGGCGTCGTTGATCGCGCGCTGCTGGTCCTGCTGCGCGGCGGTTACGTCGCGATAGGCGGAGACCACCTGCGGCGGCGCGTCGACAAGCTGCAACTGCACCTGCTCGACGTGGACGCCGATCTTATAGCTGTTGAGCACCTTCTGCATGCGGTCGCGCGCGTCGGGCTCCATCTCGCGGCGGTCGCTGGTGAGAATGCCGTCGATGGTCTTCTGCCCGACCACCTCGCGCATGATGCTTTCGGCCACCGATTTGACGGTTTCGCGCGGCTGGTAGACGTTGAAGACGAAGTTTTCCGGCTCGGCGGCGTCGATGCGCCAGTTGACGCGGAAATGCACCTGCACGATGTTCTTGTCGCCGGTCAGCATCAGGCTTTCCGAGGGCACGTCGCCGCGCCCGTCGGAACGATAGCCGATCTCGGTGATCTGCTGGTCTTGCACCGGCACCTTGATGACGCGCCCGATCGGCCACGGCCAGTTGGTGTTGAGGCCCGGCAGCGTGCGGCCGGTGTAGCGCCCGAACACCAGATTAAGCGCGATCTCATTCGGCTGCACGGTGTAGAACGTGCCAAGCCCGAGCCAGACGATGGCGAGCACCAGCACGATCGCAACGATCAGCTTGCCGCTCCAGCCGCCGGGAAGGCCGCTGAAGTTCTTTTGCAAACGCTTGATCGCGTCTTCGATGTCGTTGGGGCTCGGCGATCCGCCGGGACCGCTGCCCCAGGGGCCTTGGCCGCGCGATTGCCACGGGCCGCCTTGGTTGTTCCAGGACATGCTGCCTCTGCTGCGGACGTCTTTGCCGCCGGCGCGCTTATAGGGGAGGGCGGCGAAGCGGGCAACGCCGCTTCATTTGCGCGGCTTCACTTGCGCGCTCTGGCCGCCGCTTGCAAAGCCACCGCCACCCGCGCCGGCAATGCATAGGGCCGCGGCGGCACCGGCTTCGGGGCAGGTTTGGGGGCCAGTTTGGCGGCTCGCGCACGCTGGACGCGCACGATCTCCAACAACGCCAGCAGCCCCGTCAGCGCCACCAGCAGCCAAACCCCGAGCCGCCCATGCAGGCCGAAAATCGCCATCGGCCGCGCCAGTTCGATCGCCGCCGCTGTCGCCAGCGCCAGCGCGGCGATGAGCCCGGAGCCGCCGCTGGCTTCTCGATGCGCCAGGATCAGCAGCGCGACGGAGCCCGCGACGAGGCAAATGGTGAGGCCGAGAACCCCCGGCAAGCCGGCGCGACGCATGACAAACTCCTGACGAACGCTTGGCAATCTCCTGGCAATTCCCGGCGGTTGCGAGCTTGAGATTAACCGCCGCGGCTGAAAGCCGGCTTGCTGGGATCGGTGCAATTTTAGTGGACAGGACGCTTCCTGGCCGGCGACAGCGGCTGGCGCCCTTGACCTTGCTGGGCGCGCATCGCATCAGGGGCGTCCGCCGATGCCCATGCTTCTGCTCACCTATCCCGTGATCGACCCAGTGCTGCTGCAACTGGGGCCGCTGGCGATTCGCTGGTACGCGCTCGCCTATATCAGCGGCCTCATCGCTGGCTGGTGGCTGATCCGCCGCATCGTCGCCGACGAGCGCTATTGGCTTGGCCTCCCGCGCCCGACGCCCGACAGCATCGACGACCTCTTGGTTTATTGCGCGCTCGGCGTCGTCCTTGGCGGCCGCATCGGCAACGTCTTGTTCTACGATCCCCACTATTATTTCGCCCACCCGCTGGAAATCCTCATGCTCTGGCATGGCGGGATGGCGTTTCACGGCGGCATGCTGGGAGCGCTGGTCGGGGTGATTCTTTTTGCGCGGCGCTATCGCGTTCCCTGGCTGACGGTGCTCGATCTGGCCTGCCTGGTCGCGCCGATCGGCATTTTCCTCGGCCGCATCGCCAATTTCATCAAGCCGGAGCTGTGGGGCCGGCCGACCGACGTGCCGTGGGCGATGGTGTTTCCGGGCTCGGACGGGCTGCCGCGCCATCCGAGCCAGCTTTATGAGGCCGTGCTCGAAGGGGCGCTCAATTTCGTCGTGCTGTTGGCGCTGGCGCGGCGCGGCGGCCTGACGCGGCGCGGGTTGGTGACCGGCGCTTTCGGCGTCATCTATGGCCTTGCCCGCATCTTTTGCGAATTCTTTCGCGATCCTGATCCCAATCTGGAAAAACTTGGCCACGGGTTAACGATGGGCATGGTTTTATCGGCGCCGATGGTGGTCATCGGGCTCGGCGTCATCGTCTGGAGCCTCCGCGCAAACCGGACGTCGACATGAATGAGACGTCGGCATGAGCGAACTCGGCGCGCACATCAAGGCGCTGATCGCGCAGGACGGGCCGATGACAGTCGAGCGCTACATGGAAATGGCGCTGACGCATCCCGAATTCGGCTATTACATCAACCGCGACCCGTTCGGCGCGGCTGGCGATTTCACCACCGCGCCGGAGATCTCGCAGATGTTCGGCGAGTTGATCGGCCTGTGGGCGGCCGAGGTGTGGAGCATGATGGGCCGGCCCGATCCGCTGCGCCTGGTCGAACTCGGCCCCGGTCGCGGCACGCTGATGAGCGACGCGCTGCGCGCCGCGCGCATCGTGCCGGAGTTTCGCGCCGTGCTCGACGTGACGCTGGTCGAGGCGAGCCCGACGCTGGCCGAGATCCAGCACGACACGCTGCTCACCGCCGGCGCTCCCGTCGCCTGGGCGGCGACCATCGCCGAGGCCCCGGACGGGCCGGCGATCTTCCTCGCCAACGAATTCCTCGACGCGCTGCCGGTGCGCCAATACGTGCGCAGCAACAACCGCTGGCGCGAGCGCGTGGTGGCGCTCGACAAGGCGGGCGGCTTGGTGTTCGCGCCCGGCCGTCAGCCTGAGCCGTTCATCCCGGCGGCGGGCGAGGAGGGCGATATCATCGAGTCCTGCCCGGCCGGGCACCGGCTGGTCTACGAGCTTGCCGGCCGGCTGGTGCGCCAGGGCGGGCTCGCCTTGTTCATCGACTACGGCCACAACGTCACCTCGATCGGCGAGACATTGCAGGCGGTGCGCGGCCATCGCATGGTCGATCCGCTGGTCGAGCCCGGCGAATGCGACCTCACCGCGCATGTCGATTTCGCCGCCATGGCGCGCAGCGCCCGCGCTGCCGGGGCGGCGGTGTACGGCCCCATCGACCAGGGCGATTTTCTGCGCGAGATCGGCATCGACGCGCGCACCCAGGCGCTGTGTGCGCGCACGCCGGAGCGCACGGAGGAGTTCGAGCAGGCGAGCCGGCGCCTCGTCGGCAAGGAGGCCGACGAGATGGGCGGGCTGTTCAAGGCGATGGTCATCGCCAACCGCGGCCTGCCGGCGCCGCCGGGCTTCGAGGGGCCGCGATGACGGCGCCGCTGCGCGCCGCCGCGCTCGATCTTCCGGGCCTGCGGCACGGCTTTTTCACCCGCGCTGGCGGGGTCAGCGAGGGCGTTTACGCCTCGCTCAACGGCGGCGTCGGCTGCGCCGATGCGGCCGGCGCGGTGGCTGAGAACCGCGCCCGCATGGCGGCGGCGCTCGGCGTCGCGCCGGAGCGGTTGCTGGTCCCCTATCAAGTGCATTCGCCCGACGTGGCGACGGTTTCAGCGCCGTGGGCGGCTGATGCCCGGCCACGCTGCGATGGCATTGTCACGGCGACGCCGGGGCTGGCGCTCGGCGTCACCGGCGCCGATTGCGGCATGCTGCTGTTCGCAGACACCGAGGCCGGAATTGTCGGCGCGGCGCATGCGGGCTGGAAGGGGGCGCGCGACGGCGTCGTCGAGGCGACGGTCGCCGCCATGGCGGCGCTCGGCGCGCGGGCGGGGCGCATCGTCGGCGTGCTCGGCCCCTGCATCGCGCAAGCCTCTTATGAGGTCGGGCCGGAATTTGTCGATGCCTTCGCTGCGGACAGCGAGGCGGCGCGGCATTTCGTCGCGAGCCGCAATCCCGGCCGGTCGATGTTCGATCTGCACGGCTATATCGGCCGCCGCGCCGCGCGCGCCGGTCTTGGCGAATTCGTCGATCTCGGCCTCGACACATACGCCGACGAGGCGCGTTTCTTCAGTTATCGCCGCAAGACGCATCGCGGCGAGGCCGATTACGGGCGGCTGGTTTCGGCGATCGCTTTGGCTGGATAGGTTGCGGGAACGCGCGGGCGTTCAAAACCGTTCCATTATATCGCCACAGGATGCCCAAGATCGCGGGCCAGAAGGACTCAGGGTGTTCAAACACAACGACAGCGTAATGCAGGCTGCGGTCGAGGTTCGGCCGGGCTCGGGCGGCGTGGTCGGGTGCCGCAAGGAGTTCGGCTGACGATGAAGGTTCCCGATTTCAGCGACCGGCGCTTCGTCGCGCTGGCGAGCGACTACGACGGCACGCTGGCCAAGGACGGCAAGGTCAGCGCCTCGACGCTCGCCGCGCTCAACCGTTTCAAGGCGTGCGATGGCCGCATCGTTCTCGTCACCGGCCGCGTGCTGCCGGAACTCGAGGCGGTGTTCCCGGACATCGGCGTCTGCGACCTGGTGGTGGCGGAGAACGGCGCGCTGTTGTTCTGGCCGAAGTCCGGTGAAGTGCGTCTGCTCGCGCCGCCGCCGCCGCCGGCTTTCGCCGAGAGGCTCGCCGAACTCGGCGCCGAGCCGCTGACCGTCGGCCGCTGCATCGTCGCCACGCGCACGCCGTATGAGGTCGCGGTGCTGAAGACGATCGAGGAGATGCACCTCGATCTGTCGATCATCTTCAACAAGGGCGCGGTGATGGTGCTGCCGAGCGGCGTCAGCAAGGCGACCGGCCTGGAGGCGGCGCTGAAGGCGCTGGACGTCAGGGCCGAGGAGACCATCGGCGTCGGCGATGCCGAGAACGATCTGGCGATGCTGAAGATGTGCGGCCTCGGCGTCGCGGTGGCCAATGCGCTCGACACGGTGAAAGCGGCGGCCGACTGGGTGACGCCGGGGGCGCGCGGCGACGGCGTCGCGCAGGCGCTGGACGCGCTGATGTCGGCCGAGGCGCGGCTTTAGGGGTTCAAACCCAACACATGAACCCAGCCGTCGTCGCTTGCGATGCGCGCCTTCGCCTTCATGCTTCGAGGGCCGCTTCGCGCACAAAAGCCCCTTCTTACCGCTCGATTTGAACCGCTAGGGCTGCGCCGCCGCGAGAATTTCGTCGGATAGCTGCGGATCGCTCGCCGCGACGCTGCGCGCCAGCGTCAGCGCGCCGACCAGGCCGGCAAAGGCGCGAATCGCCTCGGCGCGCGGCAGGTCGCTGGCGCCGGCGAAAGCTTCGAGATAGCCGGCCAGACCTTGCGCGTAAGCGCCTCGCACCGCCTCGCTTTGGCGCGAAACATCGCCGGCGAAAGCCACCATCGGACAGCTTGCGCCAAGCGCATCGCGCGAAGCCGCCGAGACGTAGCGGGCGCGATAGGCGGCGAAGCGCTCGGCCCGCGCCGCCGGGTCGGCGGTCTCCGCAACGGCGCCGATGCGGGCGATCGATTTTTCGAACACCGCCGCGCAGGCCGCCGCCTCGACCGCGTCTTTCGAGCCGAAATGGTTGTAGAAGCCGCCGTGCGTCAAGCCGGCCGCCGCCATCAACTCGGCGACGCCGACCGCATCGAAACCCTTCTCGCGGAACAACCGCGCCGCCTCGCCGACGACGCGGGCGCGATTCTCGGTGGCTCGCTGTTTGGTGATGCGCATGGCCGGAAACTCCGCTTGACTAACGATGATGATTATCATCATAAGGTCCGCCTCGCAAGGAGCTCCCATGTTCGCTTCGACCCTTTCGCGCCGCTTGGAAGCGCGCGGCGTGCATTACGGTTGGGTGGTCGTGGCGACGACTTTCCTGGTGGCGCTGACGACGGCGGGGGCGATGGGCCTGCCGGGGGCGCTGCTGCGGCCGTTGGAGCGGGAATTCCACTGGAGCGCCGCCGACATTTCGAGCGCGTTGGCGATGCGCATATTCCTCTACGGCCTGATCGCGCCGTTCGCCGCCGCGCTGATGGAGCGTTATGGCCTGAAGCGAGTCATCCTGTCGGCCATCGTGATGATCGGCGCCGGGTTGACCGGCGCGCTGTTCATGACAAGCCTGTGGCAGTTGTTCGTACTGTGGGGCGTGATCGTCGGCGTCGGCACCGGGCTCACCGCCTTGGTGATGGCGGCGATCGTCTCGACGCGCTGGTTTACCGAGCGGCGCGGATTGGTGCTCGGCCTGCTCGGCGCCAGTTCGGCGACCGGACAGCTCGCCTTCCTGCCGCTGGCGGCGGCGATCGAGAGCCATTGGGGCTGGCGCTATGCGGTGCTGCCGACGCTGTTCGGGCTGGCGCTGGCGGCGGTCGCGGTGGTGCTGTTCATGGTCGATCGGCCGGCCGACCTCGGCCTGCCGGCCTACGGCGCCCACAGCGTCGAGCCCGCGCCGGCCTCGCGGCCCAAGTTCGGCGCGGCGATAAGCGTGCTGCGCGAAATCGCGCCGAATCCGACCTTCTGGGTGCTCGCCGGCACGTTCTTCGTCTGCGGCTTGTCGACCAACGGCCTCATCCAGACGCATTTCATCGCCTATTGCGGCGATCTCGGCGTCGCGGCGGTGACGGCGGCTTCGGTGCTGGCGTTGATGGGCATGTTCGACTTCGTCGGCACCATCGGCTCCGGTTGGCTGTCCGACCGCATCGACAACCGCGCGCTGTTGTTCATGTATTACGGCCTGCGCGGACTGTCGCTGATCTACCTGCCGGCCTCCAATTTCTCGGTTTCGAGCCTCGGGCTGTTCGCGGCCTTCTACGGCCTCGATTGGATCGCAACGGTGCCGCCAACAGTGCGGCTCGCCGCCACCACCTTCGGCGTCCGCCGCGCCGGCATCGCCTTCGGCTGGATCTTCGCCTCGCACCAGATCGGCGCCGCGACCGCCGCGTTTGGCGCCGGCCTGACTCGCACCCTGCTCGGGACTTACACGCCGGCCTTCTATATCAGCGGCGGCGCCTGCGTGGTGGCGGCGCTCGCGATCTGGCTGATCGGCGACGCCAAACGGCGCGCCGAGGCGCCGGCGGCGGCGTGAGGCGACAGGCGGGCGCACGCGCCGGCCGTGAGGTTTGCCAGCGCGCAACGTCGCGGCTATGAGCGCGCGGCATGGATGACCAAGCGCTTCTGGCGAGCGACGGCGAATATCGGCAGGCGATGCGCGCCTTTGCGACCGGCGTGGCGATTATTGCCTGCGGGCGCGGGGTGGAGCGCGCCGGCTGCGTCGCCACCGCCGTCGCCTCGTTGTCGCTGGCCCCGCCGTCGCTGATCGTCAACCTGCAGCGCGACGGCTCGACCTATCGGCGGCTGCGGCTGAGCGACGGCTTCTCTGTCAACTTCCTCAAGCCCGAGCAGCAGGCGCTGGCGCGTCGTTTCTCAGGCGGCGCGCCGGCCGGCGAGCGCTTCGCCGAGGGCGCGTGGATCGAAGGCGCCACCGGCGCGCCGGCGCTCGCCGATGCGCTGGCTTCGCTCGATTGCCGGGTCGAGGAAATATTGGAGCGCCACACGCACGCCATTGTCATCGGCCGGGTGGCGGCGGCGCGCTCAAGCGAGGGGCCGGCGCTGCTGCATTTTCGCGGCCGATTCGAGCGGACTTAGACGACGAGCCGCCGCTTCGCCGCCTCGTACTCCGCCTTCAGTTTGTCAATGAACGCCGCCGCTGGGCCGGTCGCCTTCACCGCGCCGATGCCCTGGCCGGAGCCCCAGATGTCGCGCCACGCTTTGGCTTTGGAGCCGCCGGCGCTCTCGAAGTTCATCGTCTTGATGTCGCCCTGCGGCAGGTTCTCGGGATCGAGCCCGGCGCGCTCGATCGAGGTGCGCAGGTAATTGCCATAGACGCCGGTGAACAGGTCGGAGCCGACGATGTCGGCCGCCGCGCCGTCGACGATCGCCTGCTTGTATTCCGGCGCGGCGCGCGCCTCGTCGGTAGCGATGAAAGCCGAGCCGATATAGGCGAGATCCGCTCCCATCGCCTGCGCCGCCAGCACCGCGCCGCCGGTGGCGATGGCGCCGGAAAGCACCAGCGGCCCGTCGAACCATTCGCGCGTCTCATGCACGAAGGCGAAGGGCGAGAAGCGGCCGGCGTGGCCGCCGGCGCCGGCGGCGACGCAGATCAGCCCGGTCGCGCCCTTCTCGATCGCCTTGTGGGCGAAAGTCTGGTTGACGACATCGTGCAAAATCGTGCCGCCGTAGCCTTTCACCGCCTCGTTGACGTCCGCGCGCGCGCCGAGCGAAGTGATGACGATCGGCGCCTTCCATTTGACGGTGAGTTCGAGATCCTGCTCAAGCCGCAGGTTGGAGCGATGCACGATCTGGTTGACGGCGAAAGGCGCCGAAGGCGCCTCGGGATGCGCCTTATCGTGCGCGGCGAGCGCCTCGGTGATCTCGTGCAGCCATTCGTCGAGTTGGCTCAGCGGGCGGGCGTTGAGCGCGGGGAAGGCGCCGACGATGCCGGCCTTGCATTGCGCGATCACCAGCGCCGGATGCGAGATGATGAACAGCGGTGCGCCGATCACCGGCAGCCGCAGTCGGCCTTGCAGGGCGGGGGGCAGGGACATGCGTTGCGCTCCACGATATTCGTTCATAGATAAACTAACGACGCGGCGGCCGGCAACCGCCATCAAGTCGGCGCGGTCACCCAATCGACGATGAATTCGCCCTGGCCGGCGCGGGTCAGCAACTTCGTCAGATAAGGCATGAGCAGGCGCGCCTCCTCGACGAGCCCGTAGGGCGGGTTGACGATCAGGAGGCCGCTGCGGTGCAGCGGCGCCGGTGAATACGGCCCCGGCGCCACCGCGCCGACGTCAAGCTCCAGGCCCAGCACATCTGGCGCCCCAAGGGCGCGAATCGCATTGAGGAAGCGCGCGTCGTCGAGCCCGCCCTTGATCGGCCGCCACACGAGATAGACGCCGCGCGGCCATTTGCCGAGCGCCTTGGCCAGCGCGGCGATCGCCTTGGCCGCTTCGTCCGGTGCTTCGTAGGGCGGGTCGATCAGCGCCAGGCCGCGCCGCTCCGGCGGCGGCAGATAGGCGTTGAGGCTCATGTAACCGTCGGCGCTGGAGATGCGCAGCCGGCGGTCGCGGCCGAGCGCGCTCATCAGACGCTCATATTCGCGCGGGTGCGCCTCGCACAAAGCGATGCGGTCGTCGCGGCGCAGCAAGCTTTGCGCGATCGCCGGCGAGCCGGGATAGGAGAGCGGCCGGCCGGTTTCGGGGTCGAAGCCGCCGACGGCGGCGATATAGGGGGCGAGCAGATCGGCGATCGGCGCCGGCGGCTTGGCCTTCAGCAGCCGTGCTATGCCGTCGCGCCATTCCGGCGAGCGGCGGCCAGCGTCGTCTTCGAGATCATAGCGGCCGGCGCCGGCGTGGGTGTCGATGAAGCGCAGCGGCGCCGGCTTCTTGATGAGATAGGCGAGCGCACGGGTCAGCAGCACATGCTTGAACACGTCGGCGAAATTGCCGGCGTGGAAGCCGTGGCGATAATTCATCGGACCGGCGAGACTTGAATCGAATCGTCGCGACAGGAGCGGCGCGCCACCTTCGGGCAGCGGGCGAAGGCGCGCAGATCCGGCGTCAGGCAGAAACGCACGTCGATGAGTTCGCCGCGCTCGCAGGTGACCGCCATGCTGGCGTTGGTCAGATTGGCGTTGGCGGCGGCGAATTGCCGCACGATCTCGCGCGGCGAGACGGAGAAGCGCGTGCGCGGGCTGACAAAGGCCGGCGGGATGGCGAATTCGTCTCGGGCGTACTGGACGGCGCGGAAATAATGCGTGGCGTCGAGTCCGGTGCAGGTTCCGTGCTCGCGCCATTCGTGCAGGGCGAGCCCGCGCGACGGGTAGACGCGCTGGCCGAGCGCCAGCGCAGTCGAGGCGATATAGTTCGGGCTAAGGCCGCAGGCGCTGGGATCGCGCCCGTAGGCGCTATCCGGCCACAGCCCATGGGTGACGAAGCCGGCGCCGGAGCCGACATCGCATTGCTGCGGCGCTTTGTTCGCGCCGCCAGTATCGCAAAAGCCCGGCGACCAGGACAGCGTCAGCACGTAATAATCGAACGGGGCGGTGGCGACGAGATCGGCGGGCGTCGGGCCGGCGAGCGCCGCCGCCGCCGTCGCCAGCCACAGCGCCGCCGCGAGCAGGACGGCGCGCGGCGCCATCAATACTTCTCGACCAGCGCCGCCGAGCCGAGACTGCGCTCGGCGAACGGCCGCAACGAGCTGCACGCCGGCGAATAGGCGAACAGCCGGTCGAGCCCGACGACGCACCATTCGACGCCGTCGCCGATGCCGATGATGCCCTGCGCTTCCTCGATGTCGTAGATCACGGTATGCACGCTATCGTCGCTGAGATGGCCGCGGGCGATGCAATAGCGGCGCGGGATATATTCGACGCCATTGCCGCGGTAGCTCAACTCGCGCACGCGGTCGAAGCCGGTGATCTGGAGGTCCTGTTTCCAATAAGCGTTCTGCGTGGTGCGGAACACGCTCTGGATGCGATCGAGCACCGCCTCCGCGTCGCATTGATAGAGATTGCCGACATAGGGCGAGAAACGCTGCTCGGCCGGGTCGGCGTATTCGCTGTCGGCCCTGGCCGCCGCCGATAGGCAGAGCAGGGCCAAAACCATAACCGCGCGCCTCATGTCATCACCCTTCAAGCGATTCCGCCAAGCGACTCTTCCACTCGCATCAGACGAGCAAGCGCCGCGCCGGTCAAGCCGAGCGCGGCGCGAATTTCGACCGCTGCGGCGCGGGCGCCACAGTTCAGTTGAGACGGGCCTTGAGCGCGCCGATCTCCTTCGCCACCAGGGCCGCGCCGCCCGTCCCCGCCGTCTCGCCGCGCAGCAGGATCTCGGCGGCGCGGGCGGCGTGGTCGGCGGCGGCGGCGCGCACGTCGGCGGTCGCCTGCGCTTCGGCGAAGGCGATCTTGGCCTCGGCCTGTTTGGTGCGGCGGGCGACGAACTCCTCCATGCGCGCGGCAGCGTCCTTGGCGAGTTGCTCGGCCTGCACACGCGCCTCGGCGACGATCGCCGTCGCTTGCGCCTCGGCCTCCGCGCGCTTGCGCTCGAAGCTCGCCAGCAGCGCCTGCGCCTCGTGGCGTAACTTCGCCGCCTGGGCGAGTTCGTCGGCGATGGCCTTGCCGCGCGCGTCGAGCCCGTTCAGCACCGTTTTGTGTACGCCAAAATGGTACAGCACGAAGACGAAGACCAGAAAGCCCAGCAGGACGAAAAATTCAGCTTCCATCTCGTCCTCCTCAAGCGGCCGCGGAGGCGTCGACGGCCTTGGCCACTTCGGCGGCCTTCGGCGCGCGGCCGATCAGCCGCTCGACGATGGCCGGGGTGGCGTCGGCGGCGATCGCCTTGACATTGCTCATCGCGGCGGCGCGCGTGGCGGCGATGCGCTGTTCAGCCTCGGCCATTTTGGCGGCGAGCTGGTCGTCGAGCGCTTTGCGCCGGACGTCGGTCTCGGCGGCAGTCTTGTCGCGCGCCGCCTGCGCCGTCGCCTGCGCGTCGGCGCGCGCCTTGGCGAGCGCTTTCTCATGCTCGGCGACAGCGGCGTCGGCCTTGGCCTGCATCGCCGTCGCCTCGTCGATGTCTTTGGCGATGCGCTCGCGACGCGCGTGGATGACGCCGCCGACGGCCGGCAGGAAGCGCTTCGACAGGTAATAGTACATCGCCCCGAAGATTACTGCAAACCACAGAATCTGCGAGGGAAACGTGCTGGCGTCGAACGGGGGGAACGTAATGTGGCCAGCGTCCTGGCCAACTTGCGCTGTGGTATTCGTTGTTGTGGTGGCCATCGGGCGCCTCGGCTGACGGTCTTAAGCGGCGGAGCGACGACGAATCGTCGCTCTCTATGGTTCCGACAGGCGTTGGCTTCAGACCACGAAAAGCAGCAGCAGCGCGATCAGCAGCGCGAAAATGCCGAGCGCTTCCGTCAGCGCGAAGCCAAGGATGAGGCGTCCAAACTGGCCCTCGACGGCGGACGGGTTGCGCAGCGCGCCGTTGAGGAACTGGCCGAACAGCGTGCCCACGCCGATACCGGCGGCGCCGGTGCCGATGGCGGCGAGGCCGGCGCCGATGTACTTGGCGGCGATCTCAATAGAATGGGGGTCCATACGGTTGGCTCCTGGCTGTGCTTATGTTTTGCGGGAAGGATCGGCCGATCAGTGGCCGGGGTGAAGCGCGTCGTTGAGATACATGCAGGTCAACATCGCGAATACGTAAGCCTGCAAGAGGGCGACGAGCAATTCGAGCGCTTCGAGGCCGATCACCAAGAGGAACGGTGCGATGGCGAGCACCTTGAACGCCGCGCTCGCCGCCAACAGCATGACGACGAAGCCGCCGATCACGTTGACCATGATATGGCCGCCGAGCATGTTGGCGAACAGACGCACGGAATGGCTGACAGGCCGCGTGAAGAACGAGATGATCTCGATCGGAATCACCAGCGGCTTGATGTACCAGGGCACGCCCGACGGCGAGAACAGCTTGAAGAAGTGCAGCCCGTGCTGCGAAATGCCGTAGATCACCACAGTGAAGAACACCACCAGCGCCAACAGCACCGTGACGATGATGTGGCTCGTCACCGTGAACGAGAACGGGAAGAAGCCGATCAGGTTGGCGAGCGTCACGAACATGAAGATGGTGAACACCAGCGGGAAGAACTTCATCGCTTCTTCGCCGGCCGCCGAGCGGACCATGCCTTCGACGAATTCGTAGGCCATTTCGCCGAGCGATTGCATCCGGCCCGGCACGCCGGGGGTGCCTTTGGCGGTCATCGACATCAGCCACAGCGTCACCGCCGCGATGATGGCCATGAAGATGGTCGAGGTGGTGATGGAGACGTCGTAATGACCCACCGTGATGCTGAGGTGCTTGGTCAGCGCGAACTGCTCGATCGGATTAAGCGCCGGTCCCGGTTCAGCCACGCGAAAATGCCCCCATCGTTCGCGCGTCAGTCGTCCTGAGCGCCGCGCGGCACGTCTCTATCCAAAGCCCTTGCGCCCGGCAAGCGCGATTTGTGAACGCCATTACCCTTCTTTTGGACGAGTGGCGCGGATCACGCCCCAGACGCCGGCGGCGAAGCCGAGGAGAAAGAAGATAATGAGGAACGCTGGCTTGGTGTGCAGCAAGCGGTCGAGCCCCCAGCCGACCGCCGTTCCGACGACGACGGCGCCGATGAATTCGCTGACCGATTTCGTCGCCATCGACCACGCCGCGCCCGCCGAGCCGTCGCCGGGGGCAAGCGGGGCTTGCGCAACCGGCTTGCGCCGCACCGATTTGAGGTCGCCGGCGAGCTTGTCGAGCCGCGCCTTCAGCGCCTTCTCGTCGTCGCCGTCCGCCGCCATGCTCGCGCCCTCCACATCGGCGTGGCTTGACCGCTCGGGCGGTGTTTGGCAAGGGCAGGCCGGCATTTACGGAGCCGGGCATGAGCAGGTCGCCGGGGCGCGGCGGCGCCTATTTTCAAACGGTTGTCCGGCGCCCACGGCTGCTCATCGGGGTGGCGGTCGGCGTCGCCGCCTATTTGTTGGCGTTCGAACCGATGCGCGAGGCGACGCGGGCGCTGATCGGCTGGAACGCCGGGGCCTGGACTTTCATCGCGCTCATTTGCCAGATGATGCTGCGCGGCGGCGCGCTGACCGAACATGCGGCGCAGGAGGACGAGAAGCCGGCGGCGCTGCTGACGATAACCGTCGTCGCCGCCATTATGGCGCTGGCGGCCATCGTTTGGGAGCTTGGGCCGGTCAAGGACATGAAGGGCGCGGCCAAGGCGCTGCATCTGTCGCTGGTCGGCCTGACCATCCTGTCGAGCTGGGCCTTCATCCACATGATGTTCGCGCTGCATTATGCGGCACAGTTCTATGCGACGGCGGGCGACGATGTGCGCGGCGGCTTCCTGTTTCCCGATTGCGAGACGCCGGGCTGGGCCGAGTTCTGCTATGAGTCGTTCACCATCGGCTGCGCCTGCGCCACGGCGGACGTCAACCTGACGACGCGCGGGGCGCGGGTGATCTGCCTGATCCAGGGCATCATCGCGTTTTTCTTCAACACCATCATCCTGGCGCTGACGATCAACATCGGCGCCGGGCTGTTCTGAGCAAGGTTTGGGTATGAGCGACAATTCACGGGTCGAGGCGGTCAAGCCGCGCGGGTTCGCCGACCGCGACGCCGCCGACATCGCCGCCGCCGAGGCGATGATGGCCAAGATCCGCGAGGTTTATGAGCTTTATGGCTTCGAGCCGGTAGAAACGCCGTTCGTCGAATATACCCAGGCGCTCGGCAAGTTCCTGCCCGATCAGGACCGGCCGAACGAGGGCGTGTTCTCTTTCCAGGACGATGACGCGCAGTGGCTATCGCTGCGCTACGATCTCACGGCGCCGTTGGCGCGCTATGTCGCCGAACACTACGAGCGGCTGCCGAAGCCCTATCGCAGCTATCGCGCCGGCTGGGTGTTTCGCAACGAGAAGCCGGGGCCGGGCCGGTTTCGGCAGTTCATGCAGTTCGACGCCGATACCGTGGGGGCGTCGTCGCCGGCGGCCGACGCCGAGATCTGCATGATGGCGGCGGATTGCCTGGAGGCGCTGGGCATTCCGCGCGGGTCTTACGTCGTGAAGGTCAACAACCGCAAGGTGCTCGACGGCGTGATGGAGGCCATCGGGCTTGGCGGAGCGGAGAACGCCGGGCGAAGGCTGACGGTGCTCAGGGCGATAGATAAGCTGGATCGGCTGGGGCCGGAGGGCGTGCGGGCGCTGCTCGGGGCGGGGCGCAAGGACGAGAGCGGGGATTTTACCAAGGGGGCGGGGCTGGACGAGTCCGAAACTAAACAGATCATTTCGCTATTCGAGATTGAACGGTGGGCAAACGAACAAAAGGAAAAAATATTCCTCAGCGGGTTACCAGATGACAAAATGCGAGAGCAAAATTTCGACGCGGGAAATGTCATACAAGCCTTTGTGGAACTCGTGGGTGACTCTACAAGTGGGCAAGAGGGCGTGAACGAGTTGAATTCTATTTGGGATTTGATTGAAGCGTCTGGCTACAATGACGGACGAGTGAAAATCGACCCCTCCGTCGTTCGCGGCCTCGAATATTACACCGGCCCCGTCTTCGAGGCCGAACTGACCTTCGAGGTCAAAGACGAGCACGGCCGGCCCGTTCGTTTCGGCTCGGTCGGCGGCGGCGGCCGATATGACGGCCTCGTCGCGCGCTTCCGGCCCGACCCGGTGCCCGCGACCGGCTTCTCCATCGGCGTGTCGCGGCTGCTGTCGGCCCTGAAGCAGATCGACAGCCCCATCGTCGCGCAAGCGCGCAAGCCCGGCCCGGTCGTCGTGCTGGCGATGGATAAGGAGCGCATGGCCGATTACCAGAAACTCGTCAAAACCCTGCGCGACAACAACATCCCTGCCGAAATCTACCTCGGCGAGGGCAAGATGAACGCGCAGCTTAAATACGCCGACAAGCGGGGCTCGCTGTGCGCCATCATCCAGGGCTCGAACGAGCGCGAGGCGGCGGGCGGCCCGCAGGTCGTCATCCGCGATCTCGCGCTCGGCGCCGAACTCGCCAAGGCCAACAAGGATCGCGCCGATTATCTGGAGATGCGCGCCCGCGCCCAGGTCGCCGCGCCTGAGGCCGAATTGGTTGAGCACGTGCGCGCCGTCATCGCGCGCCGCGGCGCGCCGTTGCTTTAGTGGACGAGGTGGAGCCGTCTCCTTCTCGCCGTTCTTCACGGGGAGCAGGCCGGGATGAGGGGGCGGCCCCTCACCCTTACCCTCTCCCCGTGAAGAACGGGGAGAGGGAGGCGGAGACGGCGCCCCTTTACCTTTATCTCGCCTATGGCGGCTCGCCCGCCGCCGAGCGGGAGTTGCGCTACAGCTTCGAAACCCTGCACGCCGAAGTCGGCGCCGCGCCCATCGCGATCTACACCGACCGCCCGGCCGCCTACGCCGACCTCGACGCAACTGTTGTAGACGCGACGGCTCTCGTCGCGGCCGCCCAGGCGCATGAATACCGCCATCGCCTGAAGCCGACGGCGCTCGCCGACGCGCTCGCCCGCTTTCGCCGCCCCTGTGTCATGCTCGATCTCGACAGCTTCGTGAAAGCCGGCTTCGCGGCGCGCGTGCAGCGCGCGCTCGCGCAGGGCGCCGCGATGAATTTCCTCGTCCGCGCCGATCCCTATCCGGATTTTCCCGCCTTCGAGACCGACTTGCCGCATCTCGGCCGCTACCGGCTCGACCGCGCCAAGGCGCTGATGCTCAACTCGGGCCTGGTCGCCGTCAGCCCGGCGCATCTGCCGCTCGTCGAAGACGCCGTAGCGCTGATCGACCGGCTGTGGGCGGCGGGCTTGCGCAGGCACGACATCGAGCAATTCGCACTCGCCGAGACGCTCAGACTCGGCGGCGTGCGCATCGCGCTGATCGACGACGTGTTCGTGCATTATTGCGCGCGCTGGGCGCGCCGCTACATGCGCCGCCGGCTGCGGCGGCGCCGGCCGGGCGCGCGCGTCCCGTTCAGCAAAGCGGGCGTGCGGTTGTTCAAGGCGTATTGGACTTTGCGCCTCGCCATGCGAAGGGCGGGGCTTTCATGGGGCGCGAGATGGCGGAAAACCTGACCTATGCCGCATCCGGCGTCGACATCGACGCCGGCAACGCGATGGTGGAGGCGATCAAGCCGCTGGTGCGCGCCACCCGCCGCCCCGGCGCCGACGCCGAGATCGGCGGCTTCGGCGGTCTGTTCGATCTCAAGGCGGCGGGCTTCCGCGATCCCGTGCTGGTGGCGGCCAACGACGGCGTCGGCACCAAGGTCAAGCTCGCCATCGAAGCCCGGCTGTTCGACGCCATCGGCGTCGACCTCGTCGCCATGTGCGTCAACGACATCGTCGTGCAGGGGGCGGAGCCGCTGTTCTTCCTGGATTATTTCGCCGTCGGCAAGCTCGACCCGGCCCAGGGGGTCGAGATCGTCAAGGGCATCGCCGGGGCTTGCGTCGAATCCGGATGCGCGCTGATCGGCGGCGAGACGGCCGAAATGCCGGGGCTCTACGCCAAGGGCGATTTCGACCTCGCCGGCTTTGCCGTCGGCGCCGCCGAGCGCGGCGCGCTGCTGCCCAAAGCCGGGCTCAAGGCCGGCGACGTCGCCTTCGGGCTGCCGTCCTCGGGGCTGCACGCCAACGGCTTCTCGCTGGTGCGCCGCATCATCGCCGGCCTGCCGCTCGACGCGCCGGCGCCGTTCGCGCCGCAGCAGACGCTGGGCGCGGCGCTGCTGACGCCGACCCGGCTTTACGTCAAGCCGCTGCTGGCGGCGCTGAAGGCGAGCGACGCCATCCTGGCGCTCGCCCATGTCACCGGCGGCGGCTTTCCCGACAACCTGCCGCGCGCGCTGCCTGATAATCTCGCCGTGTGGCTCGATCTTGCCGCCTTCGCGCCGCCGCCGGTGTTCGCGTGGCTGGCGCGCCAGGGGCCGGTGTCCGAGGCCGAGATGCTGCGCACCTTCAACTGCGGCGTCGGCATGGTCGCCTTCGCGCGCGCGGAGGCGGCGGCGGAGGCGGCCGCGGCGCTGCGCCAAGCGGGGCTGGAGCCGGTCGAGATCGGGCGGCTGGTCGCGCGCGAGACGGCGGGCGTAGTCATGCAGGGGCGGCTACGGCTGTGACGCGCCGCATCGAGACCGCTATTCTCATTTCCGGGCGCGGCTCCAACATGGCAGCGCTGATCGCCGCGGCGCGGGCGCCGGACTATCCGGCCCATATCGGCGTGGTGATCGCCGATCGACCGGAAGCCGGCGGCCTCGCGCTCGCTCGCGAGGCCGGCGTCGAGGCGCTGGCCATTGACGCGAAGGCGGCGGGAGGAAGGACCGCCTTCGAATCGGCGCTCGACGCCGCCGTTCGCACCAGGGGAATAGAACTTATCTGCCTGGCGGGGTTCATGCGCATCCTCAGCGCCGATTTCGTCGGGCGCTGGCCGGCGCTAAATATCCACCCCTCGCTGCTGCCGGCTTACAAGGGGCTCGACACCCATTCCCGCGCGCTCGCCGACGGCGTGCGCGAGCATGGCTGCACCGTGCATTGGGTCGCGCCGGAACTCGATGCCGGCGAGATCGTCGCGCAGACGCGCGTACCGGTGTTGCCCGGCGACGACGCCGAGCGGCTGGCGGGCCGCGTGCTCGTCGCCGAGCACGCGCTTTACCGAACCGCGCTGGCTGAGGTCAGCCGCCGCCTCATCGCCGGCGGCTGAAGGCTCACTCCGCGCGCGGTTCGCTGAGCACCGCGAGATAGTGCAGATCCGACAGCGCGCTCGACAGCAGCTTGTGCGAGGCCCCGTCGACGCCATCGCCCATCAGGTCGAGCGCCACGCGCAATTTGGATTCGACCGCGTGGACGGAATCGGCGCGGATGAGGCCAAGATCGCGCGCGATGCGATCGATGTGGATCCACAGCGCATCCGACTCGGTTTCCGTGTCGTCGCGTCCTTCGAGCGCCGTGAGCCGGCGCTGCAGCCGGTTGTATTCGAGCCGCAACCGCCGCGCCTCGGCCGCTGGCGAAAGATACTCGCGCACGGGTTGAAAAGTACGTTTGGGATTGTGAAGCATGAGCGTGATTCCGAAAGGACCGGGACGTCAGGCGGCGCGCTGCGTCTGGCGGTCTTCGCCAAAGCGTTCGCCGAGACCGGTGGCGGCCAGGATCGAGGCTTCCAGTTCCTCGCAAACCTCCCATAGGCCGACCGATATGCTGCCGTGCTTTTCGGTGCGATGGCGGGCGAGTTCGGGATTGGGGAGCCCGCAGCGCCGGTACAACCGCAACATTCCGGACTCGTAAACGGACGTCATGTGACGCACGCCGTTGCGCAGGCCAAACTGGCAGGCGCCGAGCAGGAGTTCGCACGCCGCGGTCGAAATCTGGTTCGCCTGCACGCTGTGGTCCCCCAGCACCACGAAGCGCGTAACCTCCCAGATCAACGGCGACCGGAAATCGACATCGGGGAACATCGTGCGAAACGGCCCCGACATCATATGCGGCGTCGCGGTGCTGATGAGCCGCAGCGAGCCGACGACCTCGCGGCGCCGATCGAGCGAAATCAGATAACAGGTATCGTCGCGATCGTATTCGTCAATTTCATACTGCTCATCTACGAGCTTGACATCCCATTGTTTTTGATCGTGAAATACGAGCTTGCGCTGGCGGAACATCTTATCGAAAATTTCCCTATGTTCCTGCCGCTGATATCCTTCTACTTGCATTAACATCAGATGGCCTCCTCACGTGCGAGGCCTTCAGTATAGTCGGGAGTGAATACGAAACCATTCCCCCAATAGGGGAGAAGTTTAAATGGATTTGAGTATTTTACAAATAATTTTAGCTAATAATTCCGTTGCGAATCGCCTTGGCGACGGCGTGGACGCGATTGAGCGCCCCAAGCTTGAAGCGCGCGGAATCGAGGTGGGCTTTGACGGTCTCAGCCGAAATGTGCATCAAAGTCGCGATATCGGCGACGTGCTTGCCCTCGGCGGTCCACGACAACGCCTCGGTCTCGCGCCGGGTGATGGCGTTGAGATCGACGACCTCGCCGGAAGTATGCAACTCGAACGCCTTCTGATGGACGAAATGCGCGATCAGCACCAGATCGGCGACGATCTGGCGGCGGTGGCGCGTCCATTCCGTGTCGGAATCATTCGAGGTGACGCTGAACAGCGCCCACATGCCGCTCTCCGCGCCGCGTATCGGAATGGTCAGACCCTGCGCGCCAACGCCGGCTTCGCGCGATTCGCTGAACATCTTGACGACTTTGCGATTGCTGCGGTCAAACCTCGCCCAGTCCACCGGCAGCACCGAGCGGGCGCCGATGTTGACCACCGGGTCGACCGCCGCATAATTCGACCGGATATAGTGCGAAACCCATTCCTGCTGGTAAGTCACGACAAGAAACGGATCGTCCAGCGGCCGGCTTCGGAACGTCGGGCAATAATAGACGGCGTTTCGCAAACCATAGGCGTCGAGTATTTTACGAACGACCTCCGTAAAATCATCGACCTTCGGTTTGCTTTCGAAGCGCAGCAAATCGTGGATATTCAGACTCGCCAGCCCTAGAATATCGTCGTCCGCATCCATGTGTCGCCAATTCCGGCCGGAGAAGTCGCCTGCTGCGCAACAGCGGGAACTGCCTATGAATCTCATGGTAACATAGTTGTCATACAAGCGCGACGTCGATTCGGCGCGCCGCGGAAAAATGATTCCTTTGCCGCGAACACGTAAATTCGCCGTGCGATCGTTTCTTGCCTTCTGCGCCGGCCGCGATCCTCCTATTGTCGCCGCGCGAGGCGGGCGGGCGCAGGACGCGGCAAAGTCGGAGAGTTGAGTGGCGACGAGGCGAATCACCAGGCGGCCGGCGGTGGTGGCCGGGACAGCGACGGTCGCGAACCGGCTCGGATCGCCCGACCGTTTCATCAATCGCGAAATGTCGTGGCTCGAATTCAACCGCCGCGTGCTGGAGGAATCCGGCAACAGCAACCATCCGCTGCTGGAGCGGCTGCGCTTCCTGTCGATCTCGGCCAATAATCTCGACGAATTCTTCATGGTGCGCGTCGCCGGGCTGGTCGGCCAGGCGCACGCCGGGATGACCGAGCTTTCCGACGACGGCAGCACGCCGACCGAGCAGCTTGAGCGCATCGGGCGCGGCGTCGCCGTTCTTGTCGCCTCGCAACAGGCGCGCTGGCTGGAACTGCGGGGCGAACTGGCCGAGGCCGGCATCGCCATCGTCGACGTCGCCGAACTCACCGAGGCGGAGATGGAATGGCTGCAAGACCATTTCCTGCTCCAGGTGTTCCCGGTGCTGACGCCGCTCGCCGTCGACCCCGCCCATCCGTTCCCCTTCATCCCCAATCTCGGCTTCACGCTGGCGCTGGAGCTTGCCCATATCGAGGACGGGCGGGCGATGAGCGCGCTGGTGCGCTTCCCCAACCGCGTCGACCGGCTGATGAAGCTGCCCGACGCGCTCGGGCGCGGCGCGCAGCGCTTCGTGTCGCTGGAGCAGACGATCGTCGCCTTCTGCCGGCTGCTGTTTCCCGGCTACCGCGTCGTCGGCCAAGGCAGTTTCCGGGTCATCCGCGACAGCGACATCGAAATCGAGGAGGAGGCCGAGGATCTCGTGCGCCTCTACGAGAGCGCGGTGAAGTTGCGACGGCGCGGCTCGATCATCCGGCTGGAGATCGAGGCCGGCATGCCGGCGCCGCTGCGGGCCTTCGTCACCGGCGACGTCGACGTGCTGGCGTCGGGCGTCGTCTATATCGACGGCATGCTGGGCTTGGACGAATTGTCGCGGCTGGTCTCGCTCGACCGCCCCGACCTCAAATTCACGCCCTTCATCCCGCGCTTTCCCGAGCGCGTGCGCGAGAACGGCGGCGATGCCTTTGCCGCGATTCGGCTCAAGGACTTTGTCGTCCATCACCCTTATGAATCCTTCGATGTCGTGGTGCAGTTTCTCAATCAGGCGGCGCGCGACCCGAATGTCGTGGCGATCAAACAGACGCTCTATCGCACCTCCGCCGATAGCCCGATCGTGCGCGCGCTGATCGAGGCGGCGGAGGCCGGTAAGTCCGTCACCGCCCTGGTGGAACTGAAGGCGCGCTTCGACGAGGAGGCCAATATCCGCTGGGCGCGCGATCTGGAGCGGGCGGGGGCGCAGGTCGTGTTCGGCTTCATCGAGCTGAAGACGCACGCCAAATTGTCGATGGTGGTGCGTCGCGAGGGCGGCCAACTGGTGACTTATTGCCACGTCGGCACCGGCAATTATCACCCCGTCACCGCCCGCATCTACACCGATATCTCCTATTTCACCGCCGAGCCGGCGATCGGGCGCGATCTCGCGCGCATTTTCAACTACATCACCGGCTACGCCGAGCCCGACGGGCTCGAAGAACTGGCGATTTCGCCGATCTCGCTGAAACAGCGGCTGTTGCAGCATATCGAGGACGAGATTGGTTTCGCTAGCGCGGGCAAGCCGGCGGCGATCTGGGCCAAATGCAACGCGCTCGTCGATCCCGCGATGATCGACGCCTTCTACCGCGCCAGCCAGGCGGGCGTTATGATCGAACTCGTCGTGCGCGGCATGTGCTGCCTGAGGCCCGGCGTGCCTGGCCTCTCCGACAACATCCGCGCCAAGTCGATCGTCGGGCGTTTTCTCGAACACTCGCGCATTTACGCCTTCGGCGGCGGCCACGGCTTGCCGCACCCGGAGGCGAGCGTCTACATCTCCTCCGCCGACCTCATGCCGCGCAATCTCGACCGCCGCGTCGAGGCCTTGGCGCCGTTGCGCAACCCGACCGTTCACGCGCAGGTGTTGAATCAGATTCTCGAAGGCAATCTGAAGGACAACCAGCAGAGCTATCGCTTGCTCGCCGACGGCACGAGCGAGCGCATCATGCCCGGGCCCGGCGAGGAACCGTTCGACGCGCATAAATTCTTCCTCACCCATCCGAGCCTATCGGGCCGCGGGCAGGGGGTTGGCGAGGCGGCAGGGGAAGAACGGCGGCGCGCGGCGCGGCGCTAAACAGGCTCGCGTTAGAGCAGTATCCGAACGGATTGACTCAGCGGACCTGACGGTGACTCAACCTGATCGGCAACCGCTTTAGCGAGACCGCGCAGGCCCGCTTGGCGGCGCCGCCTCGCGTAAGGGAAATTTACGCGACGGCGCCAACTCGATCGACGTGGAACACTCAATTTTTACATCTGGCCGTTACGCAATCTGGGCGCGTTGGGCGCTGCCGATGGATCTTCTCATGCAATTCGAAGATGTCGCCGAATCCCCAGCCGCGGCGCCTGGCTCGGAGCGCCGCGCGCGCCGCGTCATCGGAAATCTGGTGTCGCTGAACGGCATGCATGGCGTCATCGCCTGCGAGATGAACGGGACTGAGCCCGGCGAATATTGGTCGGTCGGCAACCTCATCTCGGTCGTGCATGAAGGGGCGCGCCTGGTCGGCCAGGTCTGCGACATCATGATCGCCGACCAGCGCTGGCGCGCCGACGGCGTCAATATAGCGCTGGTGAAAATCGAACTCAGCGGCGAGATCGTCGACGAGGCGCCGGGCAAGCCGGTGTTCTATCGCGGCATCCGCTCGTTCCCGACGCTGGGGGCGATCGCCCACCGCATCCGCGCCGCCGACCTGCGCGCCATCTTCGCCGTTCACAGCGCCCGCGTCGTCGAGGTCGGCACGCTGACCCAGAACGCCACCATCGCCGCCACCGTCAGCGTCGAAGAGTTGACGCGTCGCCATTTCGCCATCGTCGGCTCGACCGGCGTCGGCAAGACGACCTCGGTGTCGATGCTGGTCAAGCAATGCGTGCGCGAATTGCCGAAGCTGCGCATGATGATCGTCGATCCCCACAACGAATATTCGGCGCATTTCCGCAACCAGGCGTTTCTGCTCGATGCCGACAACCTCGAACTGCCATATTGGATGTTCCGCTTCGAGGAGATGATCGACGTCGTCTATAGCGGCCGCAAGCCCAACCCGGACGAGGCCGATGCGCTCTACGAGGTCATCCGCACCGCCAAGCAGCGCTTCGCCGCCGGCGGCAAGACCGTCGACAGCGCCATCCGCCGCAACCAGCCGCAAGAGTACAACTGGGTCAGCGCCGACACGCCCGTGCCCTACCGCATCTCCGACGCCCTGCACATTCTCGACGACTGGTCGGGCAAGCTCGACCCGCGTTACGGGCGCGCCGATTTGCGCTCGCTGAAAAACCGCCTCGACGCGCTGAGCCACGATCCCCGCTATCGCTTCATGTTCGGCAAGGTGATGGTCGAGGACAATATGGCCAAGGTCATCGGCGGGCTGTTCCGGCTGCCGATGGAGCGCCTGCCGGTGACCATCGTGCAGGTTGGCGGGCTGCCGAACGAGGTCGTCAACGCGGTGGTCTCGGTGCTGGCGCGCATGGCCTTCGAGGTCGCCTCGGCCTGCCGCGGCGAGGTGCAGGTGGCGCTGCTATGCGAGGAGTCGCATCGCTATATCCCGGCCAACCAGAGCGCCGGCTTCGAGCCGACGCGGCGCGCCATCGGCCGCATCGCCAAGGAGGGCCGCAAGTACGGCGCCTCGCTGTGCATCGTCACGCAGCGGCCGAGCGAGCTTGATTCTACAGTGCTTTCCCAGTGCTCGACGATGTTCGCGATGCGCCTCTCCAGCGAGCGCGACAAGGACATCATGGCCGAAGCCGCCGGCGCTTCCAGCCAGGGGGCGCTCAACTTCCTGTCATCGCTCGCCGATCGCGAGGCGATCGCCTTCGGCGAGGCGATCCCGACGCCGATGCGGATGAAATTCTCCGATTACCGGCAATTCAATCAGCTCGCCGACAGCCGCCCGGCGGGCCCCGCCGAGGCGATCGAGCGCTCGCGCGAACTGCTGCGTCAGACGGTCGCGCGCATGCGCGGCGAGGCGGGCCAGACCGAGGCGCCGGCCCCGCAAGCGGTGAAACTGGCCGCAAGCGCCTGAACCGGCAGCCGGGAAAACCGAAACAGCGATTGCAATCCACCGGCGTCGAGCCGATATAGAGGCGGCTGGGCGCCGGCGGTTTCGTCTCGTGCGCCAAGTCCCAAGATCCTGACCCCCACCGACGGTCCTTGAAACCGTCAAGGCGAGGAGACGTCATCATGGCGGCAGTCCAAGAGACGGTCGACCGCGTTCACGCCATCAATGTGGACGCCTATAAGTATGGCTTTGTCACCGACATCGAGTCGGAGAAGGCTCCCAAGGGCCTGAGCGAAGACACCGTGCATTTCATCTCCGCCAAGAAGGGCGAGCCGGAATGGCTGCTCGACTGGCGCCTGGAGGCGTTGCACCGCTGGCGCACGATGACCCACCCGACCTGGGCGCGCGTCGAATATCCGAAGATAGACTATCAGGATTTGTACTACTTCTCGGCGCCGAAGGGCACGAGCGCGCCGAAGTCGCTCGACGAGGTCGATCCGGAGTTGCTCAAGACTTACGCCAAGCTCGGCATCCCTCTGGTCGAACAGGAGATTCTGGCGGGCGTCGAGCGCTCCAACGTGGCGGTCGACGCCGTCTTCGACAGCGTCTCGGTGGTCACCACCTTCCGGGCCGAACTGGCCAAGGTCGGCGTCATCTTCTGCTCGTTCTCCGAGGCGGTGCGGTCGCACCCGGAGCTGGTGCGCAAGTATCTCGGCTCCGTCGTGCCGCCGACCGACAATTTCTACGCCACGCTCAATTCGGCGGTGTTCTCCGACGGCTCCTTCGTCTACGTGCCGCCCGGGGTGCGCTGCCCGATGGAGCTTTCGACGTATTTTCGCATCAACGAGAAGAACACCGGCCAGTTCGAGCGCACGCTGATCATCGCCGACAAGGGCGC
Organism: Roseiarcus sp.; assembly: GCA_035606915.1. Classification (GTDB taxonomy): domain Bacteria; phylum Pseudomonadota; class Alphaproteobacteria; order Rhizobiales; family Beijerinckiaceae; genus Roseiarcus. The sequence goes on from DATNDU010000112.1 coordinate 36,074, forward strand.
CTATGTGTCTTATCTCGAAGGCTGCACGGCGCCCAAGCGCGACGAGAATCAGTTGCACGCCGCGGTGGTCGAGCTGATCGCGCTCGACGACGCCGAGATCAAATATTCGACGGTGCAGAACTGGTACCCCGGCGACGCCGAGGGCAAGGGCGGGGTCTATAATTTCGTCACCAAGCGCGGCGATTGCCGCGGCGCGCGCGCGAAAATCTCCTGGACGCAGGTCGAGACCGGCTCGGCGATCACCTGGAAATATCCGAGCTGCATCCTGCGCGGCGAGGCTTCGCGCGGCGAGTTCTACTCGATCGCCATCTCCAACGGCTACCAGCAGGTCGACAGCGGCACCAAGATGATCCACTTGGGGCGCAATACGACGAGCCGCATCATCTCCAAGGGCATTTCGGCCGGCCACTCGCAGAACACGTATCGCGGCCAGGTCTCGGCGCACGCCAAGGCGACGGGGGCGCGCAATTTCACCAATTGCGACTCGCTGCTGATCGGCAACCAGTGCGGCGCCCATACCGTGCCCTATATCGAGGCGCGCAACGCCTCGACGGTGTTCGAGCACGAGGCGACGACGTCGAAGATCTCCGAGGACCAGTTGTTCTATTGCCTGCAACGCGGGCTCAGCGGCGAGGAGGCGACGGCCTTGATCGTCAACGGCTTCGTGCGCGACGTGCTGCAACAACTGCCGATGGAGTTCGCGGTCGAGGCGCAGAAGCTGATCGCGATTTCGCTCGAAGGCAGCGTCGGCTGATTGCCGACCAACCTTTCCTTTAAACTTCAGATTACTGCGGCGATTCCCTCATGCTCGAAGTCAAAAGCCTCTCCGTCTCCATCAACGGCAAGCCAATCCTTGACGGGCTCGACCTCAGCGTCAAGGCGGGCGAGGTGGCGGCGATCATGGGGCCGAACGGCTCCGGCAAGTCGACGCTCTCCTATGTCATCGCCGGCAAGCCGGATTATGAAGTCACCGGCGGCGAGGTGTGGTTCAACGGCGAGAACCTGCTCGAACTCGCGCCGAACGAACGGGCGGCGAAGGGCGTGTTCCTCGCCTTCCAGTATCCGGTCGAGATTCCCGGTGTCGCCACGATGACCTTTCTCAAGGCGGCGCTCAACGCCCAGCACCGCGCGCGCGGCGAGGCGGAACTGACGACGCCCGAGTTCATGCGCGCCGTGCGCGGCGCGGCGGCGAGCCTCAAGGTCGATCCCGAAATGCTGCGGCGCGCCGTCAACGTCGGCTTCTCCGGCGGCGAGAAGAAGCGCGTCGAAATCCTGCAAATGGCGCTGTTGCAGCCGCGCCTCGCGGTGCTCGACGAGACCGATTCCGGCCTCGACATCGACGCCCTGCGCATTGTCGCCGACGGCGTCAATGCGCTGCGCGACCCCGGCCGCGCCTTCGTCATCATCACCCATTATCAGCGCCTGCTCGATCACATCAAACCCGATGTCGTGCATGTGATGGCCAGGGGCCGCATCGTGAAGAGCGGCGGCCCGGAACTGGCGCTGGAGTTGGAGCGCAACGGCTATCGCGATTACGCGGAGGCGGCGGCGTGAGCGTGCATAACCTCAGCGTCAAAACCGCGGCCGAGACCGCGCTGGCGCAGCAGTTTGCGGCGCTGCCGCCGAGCGAACCGCGCCGCGCCGCTTTCGCCGCTTTCGATCAGCGCGGCCTGCCGAATCGTCGCGATGAGGCCTGGCACTATACCGATCTGCGGGCGCGGCTCGCCGAGGCGGCGCCGTTGGCGCCGGCGCCCGACGCGGCGCGGCTGGAGGCGGCCGCCAGCGCGCTGGCGGCGCTGCCGCGTCTCGGCGACATGCGGCTGGTGCTGGTCGACGGGCGTTGGGCGGCGGCGCTGTGCGATCCGCCGCCGAGCGGCCTGACCGTGGCGCCCGCCCGCGACGCGCCGGAGCCCGACGAGGCGGTCGTTGCGCTCAACGCCGCCTTTACCGAGGGCGCGCTGCGCATCGGCCTGCCGCCCGGCGAAATCACGCTGGTGATCGCGCACATCGACGGCCCCGGCGCGATCTTCTCGCGCATCGAAGTCTCGGTTCCGGCGCGGGCGCGGGTGACGATCGTGGAGAGATTCGAAGGCGGGAACGGGCAGACGCAGCGCAACGCGATGGCGACCCTCGCGCTCGGCGAGGGCGCGCGCTGCGATTGGACGACGCTGGTCGGCGACGATGCCGCGCTGCATCTGGAGACGCGGCGGACGCGGCTTGCCGGCGATGCGACGTTCAACGATTTCGGCTTCGTCTGCGGCGGCGCGCTGGTGCGCCGCCAACTCGACGTCAGCCACCAGGCCCCCGGGGCCAAGATCGCGCTCGCCGGCCTGTCGCTGCTCGACGGCACGCGCCACGCCGATACGACGCTGGCCGTGCGCCATTCGGCCCCGCGTGGCGAGAGCCGCGAATATTTCCGCCACATCGTCGCCGATGCGGCGAGCGGCGTCTTCCAGGGCAAGGTGATCGTCGCGCCGCTGGCGCAGAAGACCGACGGGGCGATGAAATCGCAGGCGCTGCTGCTGTCGCCGACCGCCTCGATGAGCAACAAGCCGGAACTCGAAATTTTCGCCGACGACGTCGTCTGCGGCCACGGCGCCACCGTCGGCGCGCTCGATCCGCAGCAGATTTTCTATCTGCTTTCGCGCGGCATCCCCGAGCGCGAGGCCGAGGCGATGCTGCTGGAGGCGTTCGGCGCCGAGGCGATCGAACGGGTCGCCGACGAGGCGGTCGCCGAGTCGCTGCGCGAGCGGCTCAGCCAGTGGCTGAAGGGGAGGGCGGCGTGAGCTACGACGTCGAGCGCCGGCGCGCCGATTTCCCCATTCTTTCCGAGCGCCCCTATGGCAAACCGCTGGTCTATCTCGACAATGCCGCCAGCGCGCAGAAGCCGAAGGCGGTCCTCGACCGGCTGACGCATTTCTACGAACACGAATACGCCAACGTGCATCGCGGCCTGCATTATCTCGCCAACGCCGCCACCGATGGCTACGAGGCGGCGCGCGAGAGCGTGCGCCGCTTCCTCAACGCTAAATCGACGGACGAGATCGTCTTCACCCGCTCGGCGACGGAGGCGATCAACCTCGTCGCGTCGAGCTACGGGCAGCGCTTGCGCGAGGGCGACGAGATCGTGCTGTCGATCATGGAGCACCACGCCAATATCGTGCCCTGGCATTTCCTGCGCGAACGCAAGGGCGTCGTGCTCAAATGGGTCGATGTCGCCGACGACGGCTCGCTTTCCGCTGACAGCTTCGCCGAGGCGATTGGGCCGCGCACCAAGTTCGTCGCGGTGTCGGCGATGTCGAATGTGCTGGGCACGGCGGCGCCGGTGAAGGAGATCGTCGCGCTGGCGCACGCGCGCGCCATCCCGGTGCTGGTCGACGCCTCCCAGGCGGCGGTGCATGGGCTCGTCGATGTGCAGGCGCTCGATGTCGATTTTCTCGTCGTCACCGGCCATAAGCTTTATGGGCCGACCGGCATCGGCGCGCTCTACGGCAAAGCCGAGAGGCTGGCCAAGCTGCCGCCGTTCAACGGCGGCGGCGAAATGATCGAGGAGGTGACGATGGACGCCGTCACCTATAACGCGCCGCCGCATCGCTTTGAGGCCGGCACGCCGCCGATCGCCCAGGCCGTCGGCCTCGGCGCCGCGCTCGACTATATCGACGGCGTCGGGCGCGAGGCGATCGCCGTGCATGAGGCGGCGCTGACGGCCTATGCGCACGAGCGGCTCGGCGCCATCAATTCGCTGCGCATCATCGGCGCCGCGCCGGGCAAGGGGCCGATCCTGTCGTTCACGATGCAGGGCGCGCATGCCCACGACATCGCGACGCTGATCGACCGTTCCGGCGTCGCGGTGCGCGCCGGCACGCATTGCGCGATGCCGCTGTTGAAACGCTTCGGCGTCACCTCCACATGCCGGGCGTCGTTCGCGCTCTACAACACACGCGCCGAGATCGACGTTTTGGCCGAGGCGCTGGTCAGGGCGCATAAGCTTTTCGAGTGAGGTTTCGCATGAGCGATGCGGTGGCGCTGGCGGGTGTGAAGCCGTCCTCGATGAGCCCGGAGGAGCTTGGCCAGCTCACCGAGGGCATCGTCGCGGCGTTGAAGACCGTCTACGATCCTGAAATCCCCGCAGATATTTACGAGCTGGGGCTGATCTACAATGTCGACATCGACGATGAGCGCAATGTCGCCATCGAGATGACGCTGACCGCGCCCGGCTGCCCGGTGGCCGGCGAGATGCCGGGCTGGGTCGAGAACGCCGTCGGCATGGTGCCGGGCGTGAAGAGCGTCAAGGCGACGATCGTCTTCGATCCGCCGTGGGACCAGAGCCGGATGTCGGACGAAGCGCGGGTGGCGCTCGATATGTGGTGAGGTTGCCGAGGTCTCTGCGTCTGATCGCAGCCGCGGCGGCCGCGCTTTTGCTACTGCAAGCGTCGGCGGCAGCCGCCGCGCAGGGCAAGGCGGCTCTGGTCTTCGAACTCGACCAAGGCTGGGGCGACGGCCTCATCCAGAACCAGGACATGGTCGGCCTGAAGCGCATACTGGCCAATGTGAAGGCGTTCGGCTCCAGGTTCGAGACCTATGCGCTGCTGCCGGCGAGCGTCGCCGACCGCTCGAAGCTGACCAATGTGCTGGATGAGCTGAAAGCGGAAGGCGTGCCCTTCCTGCTGGAGGCCGAATCCTCGGACACTATCCAGCTCAATGCCAACGCCGCCAACGCGCCCTACGACGCCGCGCACGGCTTCGGCTCCTCGGTGGCGCAGCTTCAGGCGCTGCGGGTCGAATATGGCCCGCTGTTCGCCGGCATCCGGTTCATGGAAGTGTTCGGCATGAACCAGCAGATCGTCGGCTGCGAACGTTTCGCCGCCAGTTGGTGCCACAAATTCACGCATGTCATGCCGAAAGACAATTTCTTCGAGAAAAGCCTGATCGAGCCCTATGTCGCGTTCGCGCATGACAACGGCATGTTGGTCCTATTCGGCGATCATTACTGGAGTGCGAACTACGATCCGAAGCGCCAGACTTATGACGGGCGCCCCTATTTCAGCAAAGCGGCGAGCGTCACGCCTCAGATCTTCGATAATGACATCAAGCAGCCGCAGAACGAGCGCGATATTCAGGCGCTGGCGGCCAAATATCCCGGCGTGATGGTGGCGCTCTACGACAATAATGACTCCTCCGGCGGGGTCGACAATTCGACGCCGAAGATCGATGCTTGGGAAACGCGCATCATGCGCCCGTTCATCGCCGGTGGCGGCTTCAAGGGATTCGGGCTCTCCGACCAATCCTGGCTGTGCCCGGAGCGTCCGCGCTCCAACCATGGCACGGAATGTCCGGTGAAGGGCGTCATCGCCTGGGCGCAGAAGGCGCTCGCGCACGGCGCCATCGTTATCGAGACGGAGCCGGTCTGGTACTGGTTCAACCTGCCGTCGGGCGAGATCGTGCCGCGCGACTATACCCGCGATCCCCGCTGGGCCGACCGCGGCGAGGCCACGGAAAATCTCAAGGCCTTCGCCGCCGCTCTCGGCGTCGCGCTGCCGCAGCCCTGACGCAGGCGGCGTTACGCCACCTCGAACAGCCCCGCCGCGCCCATGCCGCCGCCGACGCACATCGTCACCACGACGTAGCGCACGCCGCGACGCTTGCCCTCGATCAGCGCGTGGCCGACCATGCGCGCGCCGCTCATGCCATAGGGGTGGCCAATCGAGATCGCGCCGCCGTTGACGTTGAGCTTGTCGTTGTCGATGCCGAGCCGGTCGCGGCAATACAGCACCTGCACCGCGAACGCCTCGTTCAACTCCCACAGGCCGATGTCGTCCATCGACAGGTTGTGCGCCTTGAGCAGCTTCGGCACCGCGAACACCGGGCCGATGCCCATTTCGTCGGGGTCGCAACCGGCGACCGCCATGCCGCGATAAATGCCGAGCGGCTGCAGGTTGCGCTTTTCAGCCAGCCGCGCCTCCATCATCACCACCGCGCTCGCTCCATCGGAGAGTTGCGAGGCGTTGCCGGCGGTGATGAAACTGCCCGGCGTCTTCTTGTGCAGGCCGCCGGCGAACACCGGCTTGAGGCCGGCAAGGCCGGCCAGCGTCGTCTCCGGCCGGTTGCCTTCGTCCTGCTTCAGCGACACCTCCCTGTCGCTCACGGCGCCGGTCGCCTTGTCCTGGACTTTCATGGTCGTCGGCAGCGGCACGATCTCCTTGTCGAACCGCCCGGCGGCCTGGCCGGCTGCCGTGCGCCGCTGCGATTGCAGCGAATATTCGTCCTGCCGCTCCCGGCTGATGTCGTAGCGCTCGGCGACGATCTCCGCCGTCTCCAGCATCGCCATGTAAACGTCGTCGCGATGCGCGACGAGCCAGGGATCGGCGGCGCGGAAGCGGTTCATGTGCTCGTTTTGCACCAGCGAGATCGATTCGAGGCCGCCGCCGACGGTGATGCGCATCCCGTCGACGATGATCTGCTTGGCGGCGGTGGCGATCCCCATCAAGCCGGAGGCGCATTGCCGGTCGAGCGACATGCCGGCGACGGTCGTCGGCAGGCCGGCGCGCAGGGCGCATTGGCGCGCGACATTGCCGCCGGTGGAGCCCTGTTGCAGCGCCGCGCCCATGACGACGTCGTCGACCTCGCCGCCGGGGACGCCCGCCCGCCCCAAGGCCGAGGCGATGGCGTGGCCGCCGAGCGTCTGCGCCGGCGTGTCGTTGAAGGCGCCGCGATAGGCTTTGCCGATCGGAGTGCGGGCGGTCGAGACGATGACGGCTTCACGCATGAAATCCTCCCACAGAGGGCACAGCCATGCCCGAGGAACGGCGGCGATGCAACTCGCCGCCTCAGGCCTTTTCGAACTCGCACCAGACGCCGTTGGCCATATATTGCTTGTGCGTCGCGGGGACCAGCCCGTCCCATCGGCTCAACGTCGCCAATACGGCCGCGATCTCCTCGGCTGGCACCTTGCCTGCGAGGCCCGACACCGAGGCGCCCCAGCGCACCAGATTGGCCAAGGAGTTATCGTACCAGACCCGCTGCGGCTTCAAGGCGGAGAAGGCCTGCTCCACGCCCCAGCGCGTCGCGTTGTAGAAATGCGCGCCTTCGTTGTGCACCGGCTGCATGAACGCCCAGCCGATGAGCGCCTTGCCGCCGGGCTTCAGCACGCGCGCCACCTCCGCGCCGGCCTTGGCGGGATCGTTGATGTGCTCGAACACGCCGGTCGAATAGACTGCGTCGATGGATTCGTCGCGCAAAGGCAATTGCGTCGCGTCGCCGATGAGGTCGGGCTCGACGTATTCGGCATAATCGAGGTTGATGTAGCGGGGATCGTCAACCTGCCGGTTGCCGCCGCCGAGATCGAGCAACAGACCGTCGATGGGCGTCGCCGCCAGCATTTCCCAGAACGGCTTGGTGAACGGCGCGCCGCGCACCTTCGCTTCCTTGGCGTGGCGCAGTGGGATGAGGCTGCCGGTGCGGTGGCGGAAGCCGCCGAACAGACATTGCCGGCCGGCCGAGAGGTCGTTCTTGCGTCCGGTCGAGGTGATCGTCACGCGCTGCGTCGCAGGGCCGAGATCAAGCTTGACCGGGTGGGGAATGGTGGTGTGCGGCGCGTAGAGTTCGACGACGACGACCGTGTCGCCGTAACGCACCTCCGCCTCGCCCGACCAGGGATGCGCGAACAGCAGCACTTCGATCTCGCCCGCGGCGTCGAAGGACAGCGACGAGGGCCGCCCGATAGTGGTGAGATCGTAATCGGCGATGACCTCGTGCGCGCCGACATAGCTGATCTCGGACGCCGAATGCGAGACGAAGCGCCATTCCGGCACGTCTGCGATCTCGCGCGGCAGCGCCCCCGCGGCCATCCGCGACCGCAGCGCCTCGCGTCTCTCACCCTCGCCGGGACGCACGAAATCGAGCTGGAAATTCTCGATCCTGCCAATCCTGGCGCCGTCCTCGGCAAACAGGGAGGCGCGGCGGATCGCCGCGCCCGCCGTCTCCAGCGCCGCCACCTCGACCGCGCCGCGGCCGCCGGGCGCGGCGAGCGCGGCGATGAGCTTGGTTTGCGCGGTCTCGGCGTGGGTTCGGCCGTTTGTTTTGGAACCCGCTGTCGGCTTTCCGTCCACCCACTCATCTCCAATGCCGTCGGCGCGCTCAATCGCCGACGGCGCCAGGTCGACGCGAAGGGCGAGCCGCTAAGCCCCGCCGACCGTTAAGCAAAACCCCCGGATTGGGCGCTTTGCGCTAAACCACCGCCCGGACTTTGTCCACCGTGGCGGCGCTGCCCGCGAGACGCCGGAAAACACGCCGTCGCGCAGGCTTGCGCTTAACTATAGGCTGCAATCGCCGACGCGAATTCCGGTTGATATTTCGTAACTTCGACCACACCATTCATGTCCCGCTCCTCGGAAACGATCAGCGCGCCTTCGCCCGCGCCGCCAGAGACGTGAACTTGAAGGTCTGGCCGAAGGCGTTGTCGAGCGGCTGAGCGGCGTCGCGGTCGGAGATTTCGGCGAATCGCGCCGCGATGGTCTCTGGCATGCGCTCCTCGGGCGCGAGATAAACGCCCGGCGATTCCAGAATATGCGTCACCGCGAAGGCCCCGGCGCCGGCGCCCAGGATGACGCGCGACGGCGCCTGCTCGCACACCAGGTACAACAGCCCCGGCGTCACCGCTTCCGGCGCCAGCAGTTCGGCGGCGTCGGCCGGCAACAGATTCTCGGTCATCGCGGTGCGCGCGGTGGGGGCCAGCGTGTTGACGCGGATGTCGTACTTGGCGCCTTCGAGGTGCAGCACGTTCATCAAGCCGACCATCGCCGCCTTCGCCGCCCCATAATTCGCCTGGCCGAAATTGCCGTAGAGCCCGGACGAGGAGGAGGTGAAGACGATGCGGCCATAATTGCGCTCGCGCATTCCGTTCCACACCGCTTTGGCGCAGTTCGCCGAGCCCATCAGATGCACGGCGATCACCTTCTCGAAGTCGGCAAGCTCCATCTTGGCGAACGACTTGTCGCGCAGGATGCCGGCGTTGTTGACGAGAATGTCGATGCGCCCCCAAGCCTTCTCGGCTGCCCTGACCATGTCTTCGACTTCGGCGGCGTTGGAGACGTCGGCGCCGTGGGCGAGCGCCTCGCCGCCCGCCGCCTCGATCTCGCCGGCGACGGCGTTAGCCGAAGCCGACGGCGCGCCGCCGGGGCCGAAATCGTTGACCACGACCTTGGCGCCGCGCGCTGCGAGCCCCAGCGCATGGCAGCGGCCAAGCCCGCCGCCCGCGCCGGTGACAATGGCGACGCGGCCGTCGAATCGAATGTCCATCAAGTCCTCTCGGGGGTTAGCGGGCGCCGCGCGGCGCCGTTGCATAGATCGGCGCTGGGGCCATGCCGAGCGCCCGATGGGCGATAATCAGGCGCACGAGCCGATCCCTGCGCCGCCAGCGGCGGCGTGGGGGGCGAACGGCGGCGGCATGAAGGTCATGAGTCCAGTCCTCGCGCGGCAGTTACAACCGCTTTGGCGCCGTCGTAAAGCGCGGTCGGCCAAATCGTCGAGCGACTGCCAGCCTGCTGCGGTTTCAGGCGAGCGGCCCGCCCGCAGCCTTCCAGGCGCCGATGCCGCCCTCGATATGACAGGCCGTTGCGAGCCCCGCGTCCTGCGCCGCTTGCACCGCCATGGCGGAGCGCTCGCCGAACGCGCAAAAGAACAGCAGCCGTTTGCCCGTCGCGCTGGACAGTTCGTGCAAAACGCCGCCGGACCTGATGGTTTCCACGAGGCTCGGATAGGGCGCGTGCAACGCGCCGGGGATGCAGCCATGGCGCTCGCGTTCGCTTTTCTCGCGCAGGTCGACCAGGGCGACGTCGCTTCGTCCCAGCAGCGCCGTCGCATCCTGCGCCGTCACCGCCCAGCCGCGCTTCGCCACCTCTTGCTGATGCAATCCCTGGCGCATGTTGGCGGGCACCGCGACATCCATCATCTTCGGGTTGGCGAGTTTGAGGCCGGCCATGAGCGCCTCATATTCCTCCGGCGAACGCACCTTGAGGCGCGGGTTGTGGGCGCGTTCCTCGGCTATCGTGCTGACGCTGTCGCCCTTGTAATCGTGACCCGGGAAGACCAGCGTTTCGTCGGGCAGCTTCAGCAGGCGGTTGAAGATGCTTTCATATTGCGCGCGGGCGCTGCCGTTTTGGAAATCGGTGCGCCCGGTGCCGCGGATCAGCAAGGTGTCGCCGGTGAACACCCGATCCGCCAAGGCGAAGCAATAGCTGTCGTCGGTATGGCCGGGCGTATAGATGACGTCGAAACTGACGCCCTCGATGTCCAGCCGCTCGCCATCGCTGACCCGCATCGATACGACATCGACTTGGCTCTGTTCGCCCATCACGGTGATGCATTTGGTGTGGTCGCGCAGCGCGCCGAGGCCGGTGATGTGGTCGGCGTGCAGGTGGGTGTCGACCGCCTTGACCAGCTTCAGATCGAGTTCCTCGATGAGTTTCAGGTAGCGGTCGACGCGATCGAGCACGGGATCGACAATCAGCGCCTCGCCGCCGCGGCGGCTGGCCATCAGGTAGGTGTACGTGCTCGACGTGGCGTCAAAGAGTTGGCGGAAGATCATCGACCTTGCTCCTCTTTGCAGATCCTCGGTTCTTCGCAGATCCTCAGTCTGGCTGTTTGGCGGTGCGCAGGTAAGGCTTAAGGGTGACAAAGCCGGGGAAAAGCCGCTGCGCGTCCTCGTTGCTGACCGCGCCGCCGATGACTATGTCGCCGCCCTGGACCCAGTTCGCCGGCGTCGACACCTTGTGCTTGGCGGTGAGCTGCATGGAATCGATGACCCGCAGGATCTCGTCGAAGTTGCGGCCGGTGGACATCGGATAGATGATGACCAGCCGTATCTTCTTGTCCGGGCCGATGACGTAGACGTTGCGGACGGTCTGGTTGTCGGCCGGCGTGCGCCCCTCGGCGCTGTCGCCGGCCCCGGCGGGCAGCATGTCGTAGAGCTTCGATACCGCCAGAGTCGGATCGCCGATCATGGGGAAATTCGGCGCGTAGCCTTGCGTCTCCTCGATGTCCTTGGCCCAGCCCTCATGCTGGCTCACGGGGTCGACGCTCAAACCGATGACCTTGACGCCGCGCTGGTCGAAATCCGGCTTCATCCGCGCGACGACGCCAAGCTCGGTCGTGCAGACGGGCGTGAAGTCCTTCGGGTGCGAGAACAGAACGCCCCAGGAATTGCCGAGCCACTCGTGGAAGCGCAGGTGTCCCTGCGTGGTCTCGGCTTCGAAATCAGGGGCGATATCGCCAATGCGGAGTGACATATTGCAAGTCCTCGTTCGGGTATGACAACGCGGCCATCGCGCGATCCAGCACAGTCTCGGCCAGTCGTTAGCCGAGTTTCACCGAGGCGGAATGTCCGCTGTCAAACGCATATAATATAGGGCAGGATGCGCCGCACTGCACATCAATGTTTTCTACATTCTGCGCCGCAGCCTGCGCCGCAGCCGCCGCGCGCGGACCCCGCTAGCCTTTCAGCCCTCGCCGTCGCGCCGGCGCGCGGCTATGGTGGCGCATGTCGCTCTCCGAGGACGAACTCATCGCGCGCTACTTCGCGCCCATCGCCGGCGAGGCCGGGCTGGCGCTGAAGGACGATGTCGCCCGGCTGACGCCGCCGCTGGGGCGCGATCTCGTCGTCACCGCCGACGCGCTGGTCGCCGGCGTGCATTTCTTCGCCGATGACCCCGCCGAGTCGATCGCCGCCAAGGCGCTCAGGGTCAATCTCTCCGATCTCGCCAGCAAGGGGGCCGAGCCGCTGGGCTTCCTGCTGGCGCTGGCCTTGCCGCGGGGCGTGACCGCGCCGTGGCTGGAAGCCTTCGCGCGCGGCTTAGGCGAGGACGCGCGGGCCTACGGTTGTCCGCTGATCGGCGGCGACACCGTCCACACGCCGGGGCCGCTGACGCTATCGATCACCGCCCTCGGCGCCTTGCCGTCCGCCGCGATGCCGGCGCGCACCGGGGCGCGGGCCGGCGACGTGATCTTCGTCTCCGGCACGATCGGCGACGCCGCGCTCGGCTTGGCGTTGCGGCTCGGGCGCGGGCCGGCGCTCAGCGAGGCGCATCGTTCGGAATTGATCGGCCGCTACATGATGCCGCAGCCGCGTATGGGGCTCGCCGCCGCGCTGGCGCATGCCCATGCGGCGATGGACGTCTCCGACGGCCTCGTCGGCGATCTCGCCAAGTTGCTGAAGGCGAGCGGCGTCTGCGGCGTCCTCGACCTCGGCGCGGCTCCGTTCTCGGCGGCGGCGCGCGGGTTTTTCGCCCTCGACCCCGGCGGGATCGAGATTGCGGCGACCGGCGGCGACGACTATGAGATTCTGGCCGCCGTGCCCAAAGCTGAGGCGCCGGCGTTTGCAGCGGCTGCCGCGGCGGCGGGCGTTGCGGTCTGCGCCATCGGCGCGGTGAGCGAAGGCGAGGGCGAGTTGCGGGTCGTCGGGCTCGACGGCGCGCCGGCCCGCTTCGCGCGCGGCGCCTATAGCCACTTCTAGCGAGGATGCTTTGACACTGGAGTCCCGAGAGCTTGGCCTGCGCCTGCATGCCGCCGCCGCCATCGCCCGCGAGGCTGGCCGCATCGCGCTGCGGCGGTTTGGCGACCGCAAGTCGTTCACCGTCGGCTTCAAGGGGCCGCAAGATTTCCTCACCGAGGTCGACGGCGAGGTCGAGCGCTTCGTCGGCGGCCGGCTGCATGGGCTGTTTCCCGGCGACGGCTTCATCGGCGAAGAGGGCGAGGGCCGCGCCGCGCAGCCGGATGCGCCGACCTGGGTGGTCGACCCCATAGACGGCACCGCCAATTTCGCTCGTGGGGCGCCGCATTTCTGCGTCTCCATCGCGCTCGTCGGCGCCGGGCGAGTTGGCGACTGGCAAGCGCTGGCGGGCGCCCTCTACGATCCCGCGCGCGACGAATTGTTCACCGCCAGCCGCGGCGGCGGCGCCTTTCTCGACGGCGAGGCGATCCACGTCTCCGGCGCCGATGATTTGCGTTCGGCGGCCATCGAGGTCGGCTGGAACGCGCGCTCCGGCGCGGAGCGCTACCTCGGCCTGCTCGGCCGCGTGGTGGCGGCGGGCGCGGCGCCGATGCGCAGCGCTTCCGGCGCGCTGGCGCTCGCCTATGTCGCCTGCGGCCGCAGCGACGCTTTCATCGAGCATCACATCAACGCCTGGGATTGTCTGGCCGGCAACGTGCTGGTGCGGGAAGCCGGCGGCTTCGTCAGCGATTTCCTCGCCCATGACGGCCTGCACAAAGGCAATGCGCTGCTGGCCTGCGCGCCGGCGCTGCGCGACAGCCTGTCCGGCATGGCGGCGCTGGAGGGCGTCAATCTGTGAAGGCTGGCGGGGAGAACGATAGTCTCCTCAGCCACGGCGAGGCGCGGCTCCGCGTCGCCCGGCTCGGCGCCCAGGCGCTGGCCTGGAGCGTCGGCGGCGTCGAATTGCTGTGGCCCGGCGACGCCGCGATCTGGAGCGAGATCAGCCCCATCCTGTTCCCGGTGGTCGGCTGGACGCGCGACGGCGTGCGCGTCGAGGGCAAGCGCTACGCTCTCGGACTGCACGGTTTCGCGCGGGCGCTGGCTTTCGAGGTCGAGCGCCGGGAGGCGGATTTCGTGCGCCTCGTCGCCCGCGAGGATGAGGCGACGCGGGCGGTCTATCCCTTCGCCTTCGCGCTGGCGGTCGAATATCGTCTCGCCGGCGGCGCTCTGGAAGTCGTGCTGGAGGTGACGAATTGGGGCGATGGCGCAATGCCTTACGCTTGCGGCCTGCATCCGGGCTTCAACTGGCCGTTCGCCGGCGCCACGCGAGCGGGGGCGCGGATTCGCTTCTCCGAGACCGAGCGTGGCGAGGTTCCGGTGATCGCGCCGGGCGGGCTGTTTTCGGATCAGACGCGAACGCTCCCGCTCGCCGGCGGGACCGCGCTGGCGCTAGACGAGGCGCTGCTGGCGCGTGAGGCTTTGTGTTTCCTCGACGTCGCCAGCCGCGCGCTGCGCTTCGAGCAGGCCGACGGATCGGCGCTGGAAATGAGGCTCGACGATTTCCCCCATATCGCGCTGTGGAGCCGCCCAGGCGCGCCGTTCCTCAGCATCGAAGCCTGGACCGGCTTCGGCGATCCCGTGAACTTCGCCGGCGATCTGTTTGAAAAGCCGTCGATGCGCGTCCTCGCACCGGGCGCCGGCGCCCGCCACGGCGCGTCGTATCGCTTCCTCCCCGCCGGGCTTTCCCGATGATCGCCTTGAGCCTCGCGGCGGTCAGCGCGGCGGCGCAGGCGGCGGGCCTGGCGCCGCGCGGCGCTCTTTGGCTCGACGAGGCGGAGCGCAGCGGCCCGCTCGTCGCGGCGCGCACGGTTCTGCTGCTCGGCGCCGTCGGCTCGGACGGCTGGCCGGCGTTCGCCGCCAGCGCCGAGGCGGCTGACGGGCAGCGCCATCCGCTCGACCGCTGGAGCCGGCGCGTGGTGACGGAACTCGCGCAACGCTTCGGCGCGATGGCGTTGTTTCCGTTCGAGGGGCCGCCTTATTTCCCGTTCCAGGCTTGGGGGGCGCGGGCCGAGCCGCTCTATGTCTCGCCGCTCGGCATGTACATTCATCCTCGCTACGGGCTCTGGCACAGCTATCGCGGCGCGCTCGCCTTTGCCGAGGCGCTCGACCTGCCGCCGCGCGAGCAGGGGGCGAGCCCGTGCGATAGCTGCGTCGGGCGGCCGTGCCTGGCGGCCTGTCCGGTGGGGGCGTTCACGGCGGCGGGCTACGACGTGGCCGCCTGCGCCGACTGGCTGCGTAGCGGCGACGGCGGAACCTGCCTTGCCGGCGGTTGTCTGGCGCGCCGCGCCTGCCCGGTCGGGCGCGACTTTACGCAACGCCCGCAGCAGGCGGCGCTGCATATGGCCGCGTTTCTGGCCGGGCGCTAGTCCATCACCGCATGCGCGGCGTCTTGCGGGCTCGGCGGGCCGGCGGGGAGGCGCGGGTTGCGAATCAGCGCCAGCAGCGGGAAGGCGGCGAGCGAAACGAAGGTCATCATCAGGAAGGCGTTGGAATACGCGATCACCGAGGCCTGCTGCGTCACCATGCCTTCGAGCGCGGCCAGCCCGCGCCCGACCGTCGACAGCTTGCCGTAGACGTCGGGCATGACCAGCCCGTCATTGAACGGGTTGATGAACTCGGCCAGTTGGCTGTGGTAAACGCTGATGTTGTTGGTGAGGCCCGAGATCATCAAGGAAATGCCGACCGAGGAGCCGAGATTGCGGATCAGCGTCCACAGCGCCGCGCCATCGGTGCGCACCTGCGCCGGCAAGGTGGCGAAGGCGATGGTGTTGAGCGGCACGAACACGAAGCCGAGCCCGACGCCTTGGCCGATGCTGACGATGGCCACCGTGCTGGCGGAAACGTCCGGCGTCCAATAGACCATTTCCCAGAGCGTGTAGGTCGCCAGCGCCAGCCCGAAAAACACCAGCAGGCGCGAGTCGAACTTGCCGATGAGCCGGCCGACGATCATCATCGCGAAAAAGGTGCCGATGCCGCGCGTGCCGAGCAAGTAGCCGCTGGCGAGCACGGGATAACCCATCAGGATCTGGATGTAGGGCGTCACCAGCGCCATCGTGGCGAGCAGAATGATGCCGATCAGGAACATGAACAGCAGCGCGATGGAGAAATTCCAGTCGCGGAAGATGCGCAGCGGGATGAACGGCCGCTCCGAGGTCAGCGCGTCCGACAGGAAGAAATAGAAGCCGCAGACCGAGAGGATCGCCTCGACGATGATCTCGTTGGATTGGAACCAGTTCTGCTCCTGGCCGCGGTCAAGCATCATCTGCAACGCGCCGATGCCGAGCGACAGCGTGAGGAAGCCGAACCATGAGAACGGCACGTCCTTGCGCGTCGGCGTCTCGCTCAGAAAGGCGCCGAGGCCGAGGACCGTCAGAATGCCGAACGGCAAGTTGACGTAGAACACCCAGCGCCAAGTGTAATTTTCGGTGAGCCAGCCGCCGAGCGTCGGCCCCATGATCGGGCCGAGCATGACGCCCATGCCCCAGATCGCCATCGCCGAGCCGCGCCGCTCCAGCGGATAGATGTCGAGCATGACGGCCTGGCTCAACGGCACCAGCGCCGCGCCGAACACGCCCTGCAACAGCCGGAACCCGACCATCTGCTCGATCGTCTGCGCGATGCCGCACAGCATCGAGGCGACGGTGAAGCCGGCGACGCAGACGATGAACACTTTCCTGCGGCCGAAGCGCGTCGCCACCCAGCCGAGCGGCGAGGTCATGATCGCGGCAGCGACGATATAGGAGGTCAGCACCCAGTTGACCTGATCCTGCGTCGTCGACAGCGAGCCCTGCATATAGGGCAGGGCGACATTGGCGATCGTCGTGTCGAGCGCCTGCATGACGGTGGCCATCATGATGCAGACGGTTATAAGTCCCCGCAGCAGGGGCGTGATTTCGTTGGCGTTCATTTCGCCGTCGGGCTCGCTTTGGCTGGTCCGACGAAGGAACGCGCCCAGGCGACGACATCGTCTCTCAGGCCCTTCACCGTGCGCACGCGGCCGGTGTCGACGGATACGATCGAACTCATGCCGGCGCGCAGGCCGGTGGTGTCCTGATCGGCGCCGAAGCAGAAGCGCAGCGGGATGCGCTGCACCACCTTGACCCAGTTACCGCTGGCGTTCTGCGGCGGCAGGATGGCGAATTCCGCGCCGGTGCCGGGGGCGATGGAGCAGACGCTGCCCTTCCAAACGCGGCCCGGGAAGGTATCGATGGTCACCGTCGCCGGCAGGCCGCGCGTGACATAGGTCAGATCGGATTCCTTCGGATTGGCGTCAACCCATAGGCCCTTGTCGGCGACGATGGCGAACACCGGTTGCCCGGCGGGAGCGACACGGCCGAGTTCGATGTTGTTAACTTGTGTCGCCACGCCGTCGATCGGCGCTTTCACGTAGGTGTAGGCGAGATTGCGCTTGGCGTCGTCGACGGCGGCCTTCGCCTGCATGTAGTCAGGGAAAGTTTTGATCGAGGAATCCGGGCCGCCGCCGAGCTTAACCTTGACGGTTTCCTGCTGCAACTGCACGAACTCCAAGATCTGCTTGGCCTGGACGAGGGCGGCCTGCGAAGTCTCCTTGTCGACGAGCGTCACGGCGTGGCTCGCCGCCAGCGTATTCTTGCGGTCGAAATCGTCCTGGCGCAGTTTCACCGCGTCCTGGCCCATTTTGATCTGGTCGACGTTGG
Organism: Roseiarcus sp.; assembly: GCA_035606915.1. GTDB lineage: Bacteria > Pseudomonadota > Alphaproteobacteria > Rhizobiales > Beijerinckiaceae > Roseiarcus. The sequence continues at coordinate 53,294 of DATNDU010000112.1, forward strand.
AGACGAAGGATTCGCGCAGGTTGGAGAACTCGATCTTGGCGGCGGCGAGCCGGCCCTCAGCCAGCGCCAACGCCGACTTGTAGGGCGCGGGGTCGATGTCGAACAGCGGATCGCCGGCCTTGACGTGCTCGCCCTCCTTGACGTGGATGGCGACCACCGGGCCGGTCACATAAGGCGTGATGAGCGACTTGTGCGCGCCGACATAGGCGTTGTCGGTCTCCACATAGCGGCCGCCGGTCAGCCACCAGGCGAAACCGCCGCCGGCCGCGAACAGCGGCAGCACGACCAGCAGCACGAATCGCCGCGCGCCATTGCGCTTCTTGTGCGGGGCCTGCGCCAGCGTCGCGGCGGGGGCCGCAGGCGCCGCCGGGCGCGTCGCCGGCGCCGCGTCGGGGGCACGGTCGCGCATCGTGGCTGTGGCTTGCGTCAACGCTCAGACTCCTGCCTGAAGTTCGGATTTGAGATTATGGCGGATGCGCTCCAGGCCTTTGCGCAAGCTAGCCAGGGTCTCGGGTTCGACGCCGGCCAGGGCGCTGCCCATCAGCGCCTCGCCGAGGCGGTTGAGGCGCTCCAGCGTCGGGCCGGCCTTTTCGGTGAGGAACAGCCGGTTGGCGCGCCGGTCCTGCACGTCGTCGCGCCGCTCGACCAGACCGGCCGCAGTCAGCTTGTCGATGAGCCGGGCGAGCGTGATCGGCGCCAGATCAAGCTGGTCGGCGAGTTCCGACTGGTTGACGCCTTCGCAGCGCTGAAGTTTGACCAGCACCGACCATTGGGCGCGCGTCATGTTGAGTTCGCGGGCGCGCTGATCGGCGAGGGTGCGCAGCATGCGCGACACATCGTGCAGCGCAAAGCCGATCTCGCGTTCTGGGGAGTAGGCACGGGGCATCGTCTTAGGGGGCTTATGATATGCTAGCTTATAATAAGTGAGTCAGATTTGCGCAAGCAGATTGCGAAAATAGATGGCGAAAATACGCGGCGGCGGGTTAGGCGGGAAATGCGGCGAGGCTTTGAGATAAGTTGGAGATAAGTTGAGTTGACAGCTTTGCGACAAAGGCGCACGCTTGCCAAGTCGCGCGGATCGCTCAGGTTTCCTGGGCGTCAGGCGCGGCAGGGGGCGGCTTAGCAGCCGCTGCGAAAATGGAGGCGCCATGACTCCACCCTGGCAGGATTGACCCCCGGAGGGGTCAAGTATCGACGCCCGGCCTCTTTCCCGGTGAGACGTGACCGGCGGGACGTTCGGGCGCTCTACAACAAAACAAGCTCTGCGCCACGTCGGTGCGCTTTGGCCAAGCGAGCCGGCTAGGCATCCAAGTCTCCATTGAGAACCTGATTTCCGCGACAGGCCCTCGGGCGCGGCGGAAAACCCTAGGACCCCGTTGTCGCTCTTATGCGCCGGGGTCCGCCTCGTTTAAACGCCGAAAAGCGTTCAGGCGCCGAAAAGCCGAAGTTCAGCCTCATGCCGGCGCGATGAAACGAATCGCCGCCGCTCTCGCCTTCGCTCTCTCCCCCGTCGCCGCCTCGGCCGCGCCCCCGCTTTACGGGAGCGAACTTCAGGGCTTCGCCTACCCTTACCCGGTGCGCGACTTCGCCTTCGAATCGCAGGGCGAATCGCTGGCCATGCGCTACATGGACGTCGCCGCGGCCAAACCCAATGGCGCGACCGTGGTGCTGCTGCACGGCAAGAATTTCTGCTCGGCGACCTGGGAGCGCCAGATCGCGGATTTGAGCCAAGCCGGCTATCGCGTCATCGCGCCGGACCAGATCGGCTTTTGCAAGTCGAGCAAGCCGACGCATTATCAATTCAGCTTCCAGCAGCTCGCGCATAACACCCACGCGCTGCTGCAATCGCTCGGCGTCGCGCGCGCCGTCATTGTCGGCCATTCCACCGGCGGCATGCTGGCGATTCGCTACGCGCTGATGTTCCCCAAGGACACCGAGGCGCTGGCGCTCGTCAATCCGATCGGGCTGGAGGACTGGAAGGCGCTCGGCGTGCCCTCGCCGACGATCGACCAATGGCGGACGCGCGAGGCGGCGCTGACCGCCGACAAGATCCGCGCCTACGAGAAATCGACCTATTACGCCGGCCACTGGGCGCCGGCTTACGAACGCTGGGTCGACATGCTGGCGGGTCTCGCCCAGGGGCAGGGCCATGAGATCTTCGCCGACGTCACGGCGCGCATCGACGACATGATCTTCACCCAGCCGGTGGTCTACGAGTTGCCGCTCATCAGGGTTCCGACGCTGCTGTTGATCGGCATGAAGGACAACACCGCCCCGGCCAAAGCCTTCGCGCCGCCGGACGTGCGTGCGCGGCTCGGCCATTACGCGGAATTGGCGGTGAAGACCCAGGCGGCGATTCCCGGCGCGACGCTGGTCGAATTCCCCGACGACGGCCACGCGCCGCAGATCCAGGAGCCGGACAAGTTCGACGCGGCGCTGGTGGCGGGGCTGGCGCGGCTGCGGCGTTAGACTTCGGGCAGCCTGACCGTCGCCAGCGCCATGCAGGCGACGCCTTCGCGGCGGCCGACGAAGCCGAGTTGTTCCGCCGTCGTCGCCTTCACCCCGACGCGGTCGATGCCGATCCCGGCGATCTCGGCGATGCGCGCCCGCATCGCCTCGCGATGCGGGCCGACGCGCGGCGCCTCGCAGACCAAATTCACGTCGAGATGCGCGATGGCGCCGCCCCGTGCCCTGACGCGCGCGGCCGCATGTTCGAGGAAGATCGACGACGGCGCGCCGCGCCATTTTTCTTCCGAGGGCGGGAAGTGGAAGCCGATGTCGCCGTCGCCGAGCGCGCCATAGATGGCGTCGCAGAGCGCGTGCAGCACCACGTCGGCGTCGGAATGTCCGGTCAGCTTGTGGTCGTGCGGGATGCGCACGCCGCCGAGCCAGACCGCGTCGCCCTCCGCAAAGGCATGCACGTCAAACCCCTGGCCGACACGCACGTCGGTCAGCGCCGGCGCCAGACGCTCGCTGGCGGCCTTGAGATCGCTCATCGTCGTCACCTTGAAGTTGGCGGGATCGCCTTCGAACACATGCACGGCATGGCCGGCGGCCTCCGCTACGGCAGCGTCGTCGGTCAAGTCGGGGCGCGCCGCCGCGCGATGGGCGGAAAGGATGAGGGCGAAACGGAACGCCTGCGGCGTCTGCACGGCGCGCAAGGCGGCGCGGTCGGGCGAGGCGACGATGCGGTCGCCCGCGACCTGCTTGACCGTGTCGGTGACCGCTGTGGCGGGCGCGGCCGCGCCGTAGCGCTCGGCCGCCGCAATGGCGCGCGCGACCAGCGCCGCCGAGACGAACGGCCGCGCGCCGTCGTGGATCAGCACGATGTCGGGCCCGTAGCGCGCCAGCGCCTCCAGCCCGTTGCGGACGCTGGCCTGCCTGGTGTCGCCGCCGGTAGCCGGGGGCAGGGCGAGCGCGGCGGCGGCCGGGCTGCGGGCGAGGGCGGCGTCATAAAGCGGCCGGTCATCGGGATGGATGACGACGCAGAGGCCCGTCAGACCAGGCGCGGCGGCGAGCGCGTCGAGAGTGTGGCTCAGCAGCGGCGCGCCGGCGCAATCGAGCCATTGCTTCGGCGTCGGGCCGCCGAAGCGCAGGCCCCGGCCGGCGGCCACTACCAACACATGAGCTTTCATGCCCGCCCCTTAGCGGCAGGCGCGCAAGCGAACAAGTCAGCCCCCGAACGCGCTCGCGAGGCAGCCGATCATCGCGACGAAGGCGCAGACGGCGCCGAGCTCCAGGACGTCGAAGAAAAGGCCGCGCGCGAGCTGCATGACTGCCTCCATATGATCCCTATAAGTTCATGATATGTTCTTATCCTCGCGTAATCAACAGGTTTTCCACAGCTTTTGCGGGAAGGTTAACAAACGTTAAACCGCCGCGCGTAAGAGCCCGATTCAAAAGTTTCGCAAGCTTGGCAACGGGTAGACCCAAGGCAAAAGCATGCCGAGATCGGCTCGGTTATGCGAACACCAGGCTTTCCCATGCGGCGCCACGCTTCTTCGATCTCTACGGAGGAGCGCCGCGCTTTACAACATGCTGATATTGCGCAACCTCTTTTCAATCGAGCTCTAATAAGAGCGCGATTGCAAACCGCGTTTGGACGTGCTTCGTTACAGCGTCCGTGTGGCTTCTCGATCGCAAAAACAATATTCCGCCGTTGTGGTTTTCTCACCTACGGAGGTGCTCCATGACAAGCAACTACGCTGCGATATCGGCCATCGCGCTGATAACTATCTCCTTGAGTATGCACAAATCCGCTGCTCAGGCACTGACAGGAAATACGTTGAACGTGACCGGCCCAGCCGCCGCGATGGGTGGAACTAATGCGATACTCGGTATTACAGGACCTACGGCCGCAACAGGCTCCGCCGCTCCGCACGCGCTTCTGTCCGAGACCTCTGTATCTGGTACGGACAATACCAACGCAATCGTCGGTATAAACACCCTGGATATAAATAACGATACATTGGCTAAGCCAAGCGGTATAATGTTTGGAACGTCGATAAACTATAATCTTGGTGGAAATTCATCGTTTTCGGGCTCGCGTGGTGGTTTGCTTATCAACATGCAACAAGTTGGTTCGGTCACACAAAACGGTACCTTAGAAGGGATCCAAAGTTCGGTAGGAATGAGTGCCTCGTGGGGTGGAACAGGTACCACCCCTTCAACTGCAAAAGGATCAGCTACAACTCTGAATCCTGTATTGCATTTCCAGCATGGATACGTAAACGGTCTCGGGGGCTCCGGGGAGGAAGTCGATATTATCACCGATGCAGGCAGTACTTTTGTGAACAGGGGTGGGATAAGCGTTGTTGAAGAATCTCCGATTGTTGTCCAGGGAGCCTACGGAGACGCTGGATTTCGCCTTAATATGCAGATGGCGCCCGGACCGGGGTCGGGTTGGGCGACCGGATTCGGATTCGGCGATTATGAGAGTTACTTTCCGATAGCGACGGATGGGAACATAATGGGTGTGCCCACCAACGCGCTTCAACCAGCTGCGACGGTGGCCAACGCATTTTATTTTCCACAGATCGCAGTGACTGGGTATATACTTGATTTCCCAAATTTCAAGGTAAGTGGCGGTGGCGGGATAACGGTTGCGGGCAGCACCGGAGTTTCGTGTAGCGGTCCACCTTCCAGCGGTTTTCAAGTTGTCAATGGCATCGTAACTCACTGCTGAGGGTTATAGGATTTGCAGGCATGAGACTTTGACGCGCGGCAGAACGAGGCTCACCCCTGAGTCCCGATCGGCGCTCGCGCTATCCGATCAAGTTTTTCGATATCTGCTGAAAAGAACTCCGACACAGATACCGCTAGAGGCGCGGTGGCTCAGCGAGTGCTTGAAGTCAAATCCGGTGCAGTGAAGGCGGTGTTTGATGACGACGAAACCCATCATGTCTCGCGAGCAAGCGAAGTCACTGACGGCCGGATCGGCGGAGCATTATACTTCGTATGTCGGCCCCCCTGCAATGTACGATTTCATGGGTGCGACGCAATTCCGGCTTCTGACTACACTCGGATTGCGAGAGACGCATCGGCTGCTGGATTTTGGTTGTGGGTCGCTGCGGGCCGGGCGCCTACTTATCCCCTACCTGCTGCCCGGTCACTACTACGGCGTTGAGCCAAATCTTTGGTTGATCGAGGAAGCAATTCGAAACGAGGTTGGAATAGATCAGGTTCGAATTAAGCAGCCGACGTTCAGTACCAATGCGGATTTCGCGGTAGATCATTTTGGTGTCAAATTCGATTACATCGTGGCGCAATCCGTATTTTCTCATGCGGGGCGCGATCTGATAACCACAACGTTGAGAAATTTCAAGAATGTGCTCGTTCCTAATGGAATGATTGCTGCGACGTTCGGAAACGTAGATACCAGACCCTCTGGTAAGGAATTCGAGGGTTCTGGTTGGGTTTATCCGGGAGTCGTCGATTTCAAGACAGAAACCGTTTTGTCGCTTATTCGAGACGCTGGTCTTATGGGTGCGTTAATACCGTGGTTCCATCCACACAATCAGAGATGGTACATCATGGCGCACAATATTGATCGGCTTCCCTCGCCTGCAAAATATCCCCACCTTTCCGGCGCGGTTTTGAACACGGAAATTCCCGGCAGCACTTGACCCCGGAAGCGCCGCGCTTGGGCGTGAGTCCTTCCGGCGGCGGGGTTGCGGTGCGCAGTTGCCGCTGCCAAAGCGCAAAAATCGCCGCGTTCATGCCGCTCGCACGGACGCGCCTTCGGCGTCCGTCCCCCCGACGCAATGGAGCGGTTCAAACGTCGACCCCTGATGCGCCGTGACGGGTGCGCAAATCAAAGCTTGCGCCGGCGCGGCGGTGCGCCCAGTTTTGCCGCAGCGCAACAGAGGATCGCTTATGTCGCTACGTCGTCTCGGCCGCACCGATTTGCAGATTCCTCCGCTGGTGTTCGGCGGCAATGTGTTCGGCTGGACGGCCGACAAGGCGCGCTCCTTCGCGCTGCTCGACCGCCTCGCCGAGGCCGGCCTCAGCACGATCGATACCGCCGACATCTATTCGCACTGGGCGCCCGGCAACCAGGGCGGCGAATCCGAGACGATCATCGGCGAATGGCTCGCCAAATCCGGCAAGCGCGCCTCGACGCTCGTCATCACCAAGGTCGGCGGCCCCGGCGGGCGCAAATTTGGGCTGACGCCCGATTATATCGCCAAGGCCTGCGAGGCATCGCTGAAACGGCTCGGCGTCGAGACCATCGACCTCTATCTTTCGCATTTCCCCGATCCCGACACGCCCTACGAGGATACGCTGGCCGCCTTCGAGCGGCTGAAAAAGGCCGGCAAGATCCGCTGGTTCGGCGCCTCCAACCTCGACGCCGGGCAGTTCCGCGCCGCGCTCGACGCCGCCAAGGCCGCCGGCCTGCCGCGCTACGAGGCGCTGCAACCGGAATACAATCTCTACGACCGTTCGAGCTTCGACGGCCCGTTGCGCGATCTCTGCATGGCTGAGCAGATCGGGGTCATCACCTATTTCAGTCTCGCCAAGGGCTTCCTCAGCGGCAAATACCGCAGCGAGGCCGATCTCGGCCAAAGCCCGCGCGGGCAGGGGGTGAAGGCCTATCTCAATCCGCGCGGTCTGCGCATCCTCGCCGCCCTCGACGCCGTCGCCAAAACGCACGCGGCGGCGCCGGCCGAGGTGGCGCTCGCCTGGCTGATGCGGCGCGACGGCGTCACGGCGCCGATCGCCAGCGCCACGACGCTGGCGCAACTCGAAAGCCTCATCAAAGCCGCAACGCTATCGCTGAGCGCGAGCGACGTTGATAGACTGGATAAGGCCAGCGCGCCGGGCTGACAACGCGCGCTGGCGCAAGCGCCGGAACGGCGCATCGGCGGCGTGATCGCGGGGGGGCGGTGATGAGGTGGGCGGCGTTTCTGGTGTTTTTGCTTATCGGCGCCGCCCCGGCGCGCGCCGATTGCGATCATTTCAAATGGAAGCTCGACCAGGAGAAGACCTGGTTCGCGCAGACGCCGAAGCTCGTCGAGGCCGGCGGCGCCATCGCCGGCGCTTCGGGCGCCTATGAAGTGACGCTGAAGCCCGAGAGCGCCGCTGGCTATGTGATCGCGCCGAAGACGCTGACGGCAGGCGCCTTCGGGGCCATCGTGCGCATCGCCGCGATCCCGAAACCCGGCCTCTATCAGGTAACGCTGTCGAGCGAGGCCTGGGTCGACGTGATCCAGAACGGCGCCCGCGCCCGCACCCGCAATGTCTCGCGCCAGCGCGATTGCCCGAGCTTCAAGAAGAGCGTGCGCCTGCTGCTGTCGGCGGGGCCGGCGGTGGTGCAGTTCAGCGGCGTTGCGGCGCCCTCGATCGCCTTCGCGCTGGCGCCGGCGCCCTGATCTCAATCGTCGTCGTCGATTACGGCCGGCGGTGGGGCTTTCACGCCGGCGCGCTGGCGGGCCAGCGCCAGGAAGGCGGCGGCTTCCTGCTCGTCGGCGTGGGCGCGGCTCGGCCACACCAGCGGCAGGCCGGCGTCGGGCCAGACGTAAATGAGCCCGGACACGGCCTCGACCTCCAACCCCTGCGCGAAAGTCCAGGCGCGATCGAGCCCGGCGCCGGTCAGCCGGAAGCCGGCGTCGTCGAGCGTCAGCCGGGCCGGGCCGGCGCGTCGCAGTTGCTGCGCCCAGGCGGTGGCGAGGCGGCGCGCGGCGAGAAAGCGCCGCCGCGTCCACAGCCGATAGATCATATAGGCGGCCGCCGAGGCGATGAGCGCGAGTTCGGCGGCGCGGCGGCTGACGAGCCCGGTCAATCCGAGAATGGCGGCAAACAGCACCAGAAGCAGAAACGCCGCCAGCGGCGCGAGATGACGGGTCAACAGCCCGCCGGCGAGCGACAGCCGCCAGGCGGCGCGGTCGCCGATGACCGCCGCCTCGGCCTCGGTGAGTTCAAAGACGAGCGGGGTCATGGCTCGTCGGGGGCGCGCGCGTCGATGCTCAGGGCGTGTACGCGCTCGGCGATCTCCTTGGCGAGCGCATCATAGACCAACCGGTGGCGCTGCACGCGCGAGCGGCCGGCGAAGGCGGCGCTGACGATGACGATGCGGTAATGCGTCTCCCCGCCCGGCTGCGACCCGGCGTGCCCGGCGTGCAGCGCCGATTCGTCGATGACATCGAGCCGCGTCGGCGCCAGCGCCTCGACGAGCCGCGCCTCGATCCGCTGCTGCATGTTCATGGGGTCTGTCTCCGCTGGCTTTGCTCTCGGATATAGGGCCCCGAGGCGCGCCGCAAATGGCGCCGCGCCGCCGCTTGCATTTCCCGGCGAAGTGGCCATATCGACAAAAATTGAACTTTTCCCTGTTTGCGGCGTACAATGCGGACAGGCCGCGGATTTGGGAGATCGGGCATGGATGCGCAGGGATGCAGCGATTCCATCAGGGTCGCAATCGCTTCGCTGGTGAAGCTCATCAATCTGCTCGGCGCGGAGATGCTGGTCGGCCAGCATCGCGACGACGTCGACGCCTTCGAGCGCAGCGTGCGCGCTAAGCTCTATGCGCATCTCGAGGGCGTGTCGCCGGAAGAGACCGCCGCTGGCGTCGCGCTGGCGCATTCGCTGATCGAACCGGTGCTCGCCGACTTGCGCGAGCGCGTGCGCCGCGCCCAAGCGGCGCCGCCGCCTTTCGCGCTTCCTGACGCCTCAAACCAGCGCCTGCACTGACGCGGCGGGGCCGCGCGCGCCTGCTCGGCCTTTTCGCTTGCTTGCCGACGCCGATAACGGGGCTCAGGCGGTGAGCGCGCGCATTGTCGGCGACGGCAATGCTTGTGGGCTTGGCTCCGCAACACCAGATATCGTCATCCCGCCGACCAGACGCCGCTCGGAACACCAGCGGCAAGAGGAGCCAGCATGTCCATTCGAGCCGTCAGACGGGTGTCCCAGTCCAGCCCGACGATCGAGGGCGCGGGCGTCAAGCTGCGCCGGGCCTTCGGCTTCGGCGATCCCGCCGAATTCGATCCGTTTCTGATGTTGGACGATTTCCGCAACGACCGCCCCGCCGATTACGCCGCCGGCTTTCCCTGGCATCCGCATCGCGGCATCGAGACCATCACTTATGTGCTGGCCGGCGAGGTCGAGCACGGCGACAGCCTCGGCAATCGCGGCGTGCTGGGGCCGGGCAGCGTGCAATGGATGACCGCGGGGCGCGGCATCCTGCATCAGGAGATGCCGCGCGGCGACGCGCTCGGGCGCATGCACGGCTTCCAGCTTTGGGCCAACCTGCCGTCGAGCCTGAAGATGACCGCGCCGCGCTACCAGGACATCGCCGGCGGCGAGATCGCCGAAGTCACCGACGACGACGGGACGCGGGCGCGCATCATCTGCGGCGAGTTGTGGGGCGTCAAAGGCCCGGTGGAAGGCGTCGCCGCCGATCCCAATTATTTCGACATCCACGTGCCGCCGAACACCCGCAAGACGCTGAAGGTCGACGCTTATCGCCAGGTTTTCGCTTACATCTTCGAAGGTTCCGGCCGTTTCCTCAACGCCTCGAAACCTTTCGGGGCGCTGCGCGAGGACATCGTCGACGGCGAGGAGATTGTGCTGCGCGACGCCGTCGGCGACCGCTCGCTGGTCACCTTCGACACCGGCGACGAGGTGACGGTCGAGGCCGGCGAGCGCGGCGTTCGCTTTCTGCTGGTCTCAGGCAAGCCGATTCGCGAACCCGTGGCGTGGCACGGGCCGATCGTGATGAACACCCAGGCCGAAATCCGTCAGGCAATGTCGGATCTCCGCGACGGAAGCTTTATCGGCTGAACGAAAAGGCCCCGCGCGAGGGGACGCGCGGGGCCAATCAACCAACGCTAAGCGACGCAACCAACGCTACGCACGCAACCTCAGTTTTGCGGGATGGCCATCGGCCTCACCGGCGTGGCGTCGGCGATCGGCCCCGGGCCGGCGCCGTCGCGCTTGTAGATGTCGGGACGGAACTGCACGACGCCGTCCGGCGTCGCCCAAGCGGTGATGTAGACCCAATAGACATCGACCGGCTTGATAAGTTTGACAGTGGTGCTCTGGCCGGAGCGAATGGCGTCGTCGACCTGATCGCGGCCCCAGCCGGGATTGTCCTTCAGCAGCCAGGCGACGTAGTCGCGCACGTCCTGCACGCGCACGCAGCCCGAGGAGACGAAGCGGAAGTCGTCGCCGAATACGCCCTTCTCCGGCGTGTCGTGCATATAGACGCCGTAGGGATTGTTGATGTCGATGCGCACCGCGCCGAGCGCGTCGATCTCGCCGCCGGGGTCTTGGCGATAGCGATAATGCGTCGCGTCGTCGGAGTTCCAGTTGATGCTGGCGGGCGAGACCTCGTGGCCGTCCTTGTCCATGATGTGGATTTTTTCCGCCGCCAGGTAGTTCGGGTCCGCCTTCATCTTCGGGATCAAGTCTTTCTTGATGAGCGAGGGCGGCACGTGCCAGTAGGGGTTGAAATTGATGTCGATCGCCTTGGTGTGCATGATCGGCGACTGACGGTCGATGCGGCCGACGCCGGCCTTGTGGTGGGTGTAGACCTGTCCGTTCTCGACCGTCTCGACCATCGCGGCCGGCAGGTTGACCATGACGAAGCGCTCGCCGAGATCGCCGGAATAGGAGCGCAGTCGCACCACATTGATCTGCAACTGGCGTAGCCGGTCGGCGGCGGAGACGTTCATCGCCTTGAAGGTGTCGGCGTCGACGACGCCGGTCGGCCCGAGCCCGTGGCGGATCTGAAAGCGCTTCACCGCGGCGTCGACGAAGGAATCGAAGGTGGCGCCCATGCCGGCGTTGGGGTCGAGATCGCCGGAGGCCGCCAGCCGCTGGCGCAGCGCCTGCACCGTGCGACCGCGCGAGCCGAGGCGCAACTCATGCCCGTCCGGCACGATGTTCCAGCCGCCTTGATCGACGAGGGACTGATACTTGTTGATGGCGTTCTCGGTCGCGGCGACGGTCGCCGGAGACAGGGTCGGCGTGGTCTCGCGGCCAATCGCCAGTTCGTCGGAGGTCTGCCAGTTCTGCGGCCATTCCGCCTGGTTATCGATAGCGCGCTGAGCAGCGAAAGCGGGGACCGCCAGCGCGGCCGCGAACAGGCCGCCGAGCGCTGCGCGTCGAGTGCAAGAAAGGTGATAGCGATGCGACATCGTTGCCCTGAGTCCCCGTATCTCTTTGTCGAGTCGCCCAACCGCTCTGAACGGCGATACCGCTCGGAGCCGTGATTCGCCGGTTGTTTCCCGGACGGCCATCGTGGCGTTAGGTGGTAAAGGAACCGCAGCGTTAGGCGTTTTTGTGGCGCGCCAGCGACGGAAAAGCGGGGCGCCGATCCGCGAGCGCGAAGTTTTGTTGCGTGTGGCGCCCGCACCATGAAGCTTAAGTCTAGTTCACACGATTTCCACCACGCCGCCCGCCGCCGGTGCGACAAAGCGCTCGGCCGCGACCCCGGCCTGGCGCAGCGCCTCCGCCAGACGACGTGGCGGCTCGTCATAGGGTTCGGGGGTGAGGCGGAACGTTCCCCAATGGCAGGCCATCGCCCGCTCGGCGCCGAGCGCCTGGAAGATCGCCAACGCCTCCTCGGGGTCGCAATGCTGGTCGCGCATGAACCAGCGCGGCGCATAGGCGCCGATCGGCAGCAGCGCCAGCCGGATGCGCGGATGCCGGGCGGCGATCTGTGGGAACAGCGAGCCGTCGCCATAGCCGGTGTCGCCGGCAAAAAAGATCGCCCCGTCGCCGCCAGCGATCATGAACGAGCCCCACAGCGCCATGCGCCGGTCGCCGCGTCCGCGCGCCGACCAGTGCAGCGCCGGCTCCAGCGTCACGCGCAGCGCGCCAACCTCGGCGGCGTGGCCCCAATCGAGCGGGCGCGCATCGATCCGGGAATCGTGCTTGCGCAGAATCGCGTCATTGCCGAGCGGCGTCAGCACCGGGCAGGGGCGCATCCGCGCCAGATGCGCCAGCGTCGCCAGATCCAAATGGTCGTAATGGTTGTGGCTGAGCAGGATCGCATCGAGCGGCGGCAGCGCGTCGAGGTCAAACGCCGGCGGCGTGGCGCGCTTCGGCCCGAGCCATCCGAACGGCCCGGCGCGATGCGACCAGACGGGATCGGTGAGCAGATTGACGCCCTGCGTCTGCACCAGAAACGTCGAATGGCCGACGAGCGTGACGCGGATGCGCTCGCCGTCGACGCGCGACGGCGGCGCCGGGCAGGGCAGGCTCGGCGGGTTGGCCGGCCACGGCGCACCCACACGGCGCGCGTCGCGAATCATCCGCCAGAGCTGCGCCAGCGACTTGTCGCTCGCGCCGCCGGGGGACAAGAACCGCAGCCCGTCGAAATGATCGGAGGCGGGACCGCTGTAATAGGGATTGCGCGGCAATCGTCAGTCCAAATGGCCGCCGAAACCGTGCATGCGGTTCGCCCATTGCATGGCGATGAGCGCCCCTTTGGCGTGCGGCAGTATCCACATCGACGACGCCAACGCCAAAGCCGACCAGAACAGCGCCGGAACCCAGAACGGCGAGTTCGGCGCCACGGACTCGCTCGCCAGGACGCCGGCGAGGATGAAATGGCAGACGATGACGAGTGTGACATAGGCCGGCGCATCGTCGGCGCGGTGGTGATAAAGCTCCTCGCCGCAGGCCTCGCAACGATCGACGACCTTCAGATAGGCGCGGAAGATCTGGCCTTTGCCGCAGTTCGGGCAGCAGCCGTGCAGGCCCCGGCGCACCGAGCGCCCGATCGGGCGTATTGTCTCAATGTTCAACGGCAGGTCGGTCAATGGCAGGTCGGTCATCGGCGTTTCTTCTTTAGCCTCGCCGCGCGCTCGCCACGCGACAGCATCTCGAACCTCAGTGCGCCCGCGAACGGCGCGGCCTCCACCAGCTTCACCTCGACGCTGGCGCCGAGCCGATACGTCTCGCCGGTGCGCGTTCCGGTGAGCGCCCGCGCCGCCTCATCATAGCGGAAATAATCGGCTCCGAGCGAGCCCGCCGGAATAAAACCGTCGGCGCCGGTGTCGGCGAGTTTGACGAACAGCCCGACCTTGGTGACGCCGGCGATGCGGGCTTGGAAGCGCGCGCCGATGTGCTGCGACAGGTAAGCGGCGATCAGCCGGTCCGCGGTTTCGCGCTCGGCCGCCATGGCGCGCCGCTCCGCCGCCGATATGCGCTCGGCGATGTCGGAAAGGCCCGCCGCCTGCGCCTCGGTCAAGCCGTCCGGCCCGAGCTTCAGCGCCCGAATCAATGCCCGATGCACGACGAGATCGGCGTAGCGGCGGATCGGCGAGGTGAAATGCGCGTAGCGGCGCAGGTTGAGGCCGAAATGGCCGTAATTCTCATGCGTGTATTCGGCTTGCGATTGCGCCCGCAGCACCACCTCGTTGACCAGCGGCTCGTGCGCGGCGCCCTTCACCTTGGCCAGCACGTTGTTGAAATGCGACGGCCGCAGCCGCTCGGACTTGGCGAGCTTGACGCCGAGGGTAGCGAGGAATTCGCCGAGGTTGCCGAGCTTTTCCAGGCTCGGCGCGTCGTGGGCGCGATAGATCAGCGGCGATTGCGCGGTCTCAAGCGTTTCGGCGGCGGCGACGTTGGCGAGGATCATGAATTCCTCGATCAGCCGATGCGCCTCCAGCCGCTCCGGCCAGCGCACGTCCTGTAGCCGCCCCTCGGCGTCGAGCCTCAGCTTGCGCTCGGGCAGGTCGAGGTCGAGGGGATCGCGGATGTCGCGCTCCATCTTCACCGCGCGATGGGCCGCCCATAGCGGGCGCAGCACATCGTCCAACAGCGGCCGCGTCGTCTCGTCGGGCTGGCCGTCGATGGCCTGCTGCGCCTGCTCGTAGGAAAGCTTCGCCGCCGAGCGCATCATGATGCGGTGGAAACTATGCTTGGTCTTGCGGCCTTGCGCGTCGATATGCAGCTTCACCGCCAGCGCCGGGCGGTCAACCTGCGGCTTCAGCGAGCAGAGGTCGTTGGAGATGCGCTCCGGCAGCATCGGCACGACGCGGTCGGGGAAATAGACGGAATTGCCGCGCTCCAGCGCCTCGCGGTCGAGCGCCGAGCCGGGTTTGACGTAAAGCGCGACGTCGGCGATGGCGACGGCGACGATAAAGCCGCCATCGGGCAACGCTTCGGCATGTACGGCGTCGTCGTGGTCCTTGGCGTCGGGAGGGTCGATGGTGACCAGCGGCAGCGCGCGCCAGTCCTGGCGATGCGCCATCGTCGCCGCGCGGGCGTGTTCGGCCTCGGCGAGCGCCGCCTCGGAGAAGGCGTCGGGCAGGCCGTGGGCGGCGATGGCGATGCGGCTGATGGCGCGCTCGGTGTCGACTGGCCCCAGCCGCTCGACCACCCGCGCCGTCGCGCCGTTGCGCTCGCGCGATGGCGCCAGCGCCACCAATTCGCCGTCCTCGGCGCCGCCGTCGAACTCGGCGGGCACGAAATAGTCGCGCCCCGCCGCGCGCTTCTCGATCGGCTGCACACGGCCGCCGCCGGCCTCCAGCTTGCGGTAGACGCCGAGCGGCCGGCCAGCCGACTTGTCGAGGATCTTAACGACGCGGCCGGTGTAGGCGCCACTGGCGTCGTCATAGGAGACGCGCAGCAGCGCGCGCGCGCCGAGCGTCGCCGTCGGCGCGCGGTCTCGCTTGACGCGCGGCGGGCGAATGAGGATGCGCGCCGCCGTCTCGCCCTCGGCGGGCGTCGCGATGAAGACGCCATCGGCGCGGCGCTCGCCGATGTCGGCGACGACCATCGCCGGCAGGCGCCCCTGCGGCGACAGCGCCTTGCGGCCACGCTTGACGGCGCCGTCGGCCTCCAGATCGCGCAGCAGCGTCTTCAGTTCGCCCTTGTCGGGGCCTTTCACGCGAAAGGCGCGCGCGATCTCGCGCTTGGTGACGCGCGGGCCAGGCTTGACGCCGGTCGGCGAGGCTTGCCCGCCAATATAGGCGAGCACCTGCTCGCGCGAGGGAATGGCTTTGACGGGCTTACGGGGCATCGGCCCCACACTTAGGGCCGAGGCGGCGCCGCGACAAGGGCGCGCATTCCGCTGACAGGCCCGCCAATAGCGAATTACGGCGACGCTGCCGCCTTCGGCTTCGGGCCGCGTTTCAACGGGGCCAACGCGCGCCCGAGCAGGGCTTCGGCCCGGCGCTGGAAATCCCCCGAACCCAAAGGGCGGCCGATCAGCTCCGAGCGGCGCAGGGTCGAAAAGCCGGGATCGTCGGCGTCGGTCGTCAACAGGCCGGCGAAATTCGCCGCGCGGTCGAGCACCGGGCGCACCCGCACGAGGTTATCGTCGCTGCCGCGCAAATGCGCGCCGACGCTCGAGTGCGGCCAGTCCTCGGCGCGGAGTGCGAGCCGCGCGCACCGGATTGAGCGCGATATAGCGCACGGCGGCGATCAGATGCTCCTCGTCCATCGCCACCGAGCCGAAACGCCCTTGAAACAGAGGACCGGTCTGGCGCGCCCGCGCGTTGACGAAGCCGGCGTAGAAGCGATGCGCGCGCGCCATGGCGAGCCCGAGGCCGGCGGCGTCGGCCGGGACGAGGACCAGGTGGCAATAGGCCCAGACCTCGACGCCGTATTTCGTGCAGGCCTGGGCGAGCCAATCGCGGTAGAGGGCGTAGTCGGCGTTAAGAGAAGAAGATCGGCTCGCGGCGATTGCCGCGCTGCGTGACATGGTGGGGGACGCCGAGAATGACGATGCGGGCGATGCGGGTCATGGGCGGAGCGTGGCGCGGGGATGGGGTTTTGTAAAGGTGGGCGTGTCACCGGAATTCCCTCCTCCGAAGGCCGTGTCACCGTTTTAGCGTGTCTCACTTTTGGGGTGCAGTCCACCATTACGCCATACCAGCAGTATTATCGTGACGACCCAGATTGATGCCTGCTGCCTCAGCGCGCAAGCGAACATAGCCACGCATTATGTTTTCGCGAAATGCGAACCAGCCAGAACCGGACCATGCAATTATGTTCCCGTGGGAATCTTTTCGCATTGAAAGATAGCGTTGGTTTAATTGCTCGCGTTCGAGGAATTTCTTACCCAACCGTTTAAGAGCAATCCATTTGTAGGATGAATCATAAATCTCAGAGATTTGCCGCTTGTCCGACGTGCTATCCGCGAGCGCCCAAAGGGCTACCTCATAGTCGTCGGTATTGCGCGTCTTGTGCGTCGCCTTCTCATATTGCACCCGTAGCGCAGGTTCGACACGGCGCAATGCTTCGATTATCGCATCCTTATAGTGACTCGACTCTGAATGTGTTACATCCGACGGATCGTCGAATATACTCCAAAACAAGGCCTCACCGATTAGGTGCACATAATGCGGGAATCCGTCGCTGACTTGGCTAATTCGGATTAGCGCTTCCTGTTGTATTTCAACATTGAGTTTTTCAGAGACAACAGTCAATATTTTCCAGAGATCACTGTGGTGCAGCCGCTTAAGCTCAATCGCCTCTAAAATTCTTCCTGCTGAGGGATGTGATTTCAGCAACTCATCAATATCATGCATGATTCCGCAGAACACGAACCGGACGTTTGCGTCGAGTTCGGGGATATTCCGAATGAATTCTGCGAATTTGTCTCGCTCGGCCTCGCCTTCGATCCGTTCCATTTCGTCTATAACGATTATTGTTGTTCCTGATCGCTTGCTAGCAACATATCGGATTACATCGAGAGCTTCCATTAGTGATTGTGGGGGCGCTATATTGCCGTTTTGATTTGATGGTTTTGTAATGCCGACGCCAAAGCCCCAAACCGACACATTGAGACCTCCGCCTGTAGTCAGGCGCTCAAGTCTTTTCTCTACTGGGATTGCTGCGTTCCCGATCGCTTGGATAGTTTGTGCGAAATTGTTCGTTTTGCCACACATTACGTAGATCGGCTGGTTTTCGGCTCCTGTATGCAAATAGGCGGAGGTCAAAGCTAAGGAGGTTTTTCCGACGCCTCGATCGTCGAATATGAAGATTTGACGCCCTGGTGAGCTAAATGCCCGATCGATCGTCTTGAGCATCTTCTCACGACCGAAAAGCCGATCTGGTGTTTTGATCGAATCTGATGGCGTCAGGTTCTCGGAGAGCACTTCCTTGAGCCTATTTTGGGTTATTCCCGGGATCGACATTGACTCCCCGCAGGTGCGATTCGCTGAGGGATTATATCATACGGTTTCCGAGCGAAGGGCTCGGAAACAATCGCGCGAAATTCTTATGAAGTAAGAGAATTTCGCGCGAGCGAAATACGGTCTTCTGCCGAAAACCGTATCAGAAGTTTCAATTGACTCTCATGGTTTACGGTGACACGCCCGCAAATGCCGAGTTCCTCGCCCTCGTCGAGCGTGATCCCGCGCCAAGTGCTTTCTGAAAAGCAAAATTCATGCTATGCTGGCCTGTCCGACAACCCGAACCCGTCGCCATGTCCGCCCCAACCTCACAATGCTGGAAGCGTACCGTGTGGGACTCGAGGCCAAGGGACCGAAAAGCTCGACCGAACCAACGCCGCCGCCTCCGCCGGCGCTCCCCGATGCGTGACAGCTTAAGCCGCCTAGCGCTTTGGAATCGCCCGACGCCGACCTGTCCCTGCATCCAATCTCATTCCCCGCCTCTCCCCAGCTCCCCCTCCAGAAACGCCAGCGCCTCCGCCTCCGGCACATCCTTCGCGACAAAGCTCTCGCCGATGCCGCGCGCTAGAATGAACGTCAGCCGGCCGCGCTCGACCTTCTTGTCCTGCCGCATCGCCTCCAGCATCGCCTGGGGCGTGACCGACAACCCGGCGATGTCCTGGATGCGCGTCGGCAGGCCGACCGCCTTCAGGTGCTGCTCGACGCGCCCGACATCCTGGCCCGGACAATGCCCCAGCGCGCGCGAAAAACGGAATGCGCAGGCCAGCCCGACCGCCACGCCCTCGCCATGCACGAGGATGGCGGGATCGTAATGCGCCAGCGCCTCCAGCGCATGGCCGAAGGTGTGGCCGAGGTTGAGCAGCGCGCGCGCCCCCTGCTCGGTTTCGTCGGAGGCGACGACGCGCGCCTTGGCCGCGCAGGAGACCGCGATGGCTTCGGCGCGCGCGGGTCCGCCGGCGAATACGTCGCGTCCATTCGCCTCCAACCACTCGAAGAAGGCGCGGTCGTCGATGAGGCCGTATTTGACCACCTCCGCATAGCCGGCGCGGAACTCGCGCGCCGGCAGGGTGGCGAGCGCGCCGAGGTCGGCGAGCACCAGGCGCGGCTGGTGGAAGGCGCCGATGAGGTTCTTGCCCAGCGCCGAGTTGATCGCGGTCTTGCCGCCGACGCTGGAATCGACCTGCGCCAGCAGGCTGGTGGGGATTTGCACGTAATCGACGCCGCGCCTGAGCGTCGCGGCGGCGAAGCCGGCGAGATCGCCGATGACGCCGCCGCCGAGCGCGATGACGATGTCGCGCCGTTCGATGCGCGCGCCGATCAGCGCGTCGGAGACGCGGGCGAACTCGGCATAGCACTTGGTCGTCTCGCCCGGCGGGCAGACGATCGCCGTCGTCTCGATCCCCGCCGCCGCGAGGCTCTGGCGCAGGGGTTCGAGCCAATGGGCGGCGACGTGCTCGTCGGTGACGATGGCCGCGCGTGCCTTCGGGAACAGCGCCTTGATGCGCTCGCCGGCGGTAGCGATGAGCCCGTCGCCGATCAGGATGTCATAAGCGCGCGCGCCGAGATCGACGCGCACCTGACGCGGCCCCGAGGCCGGGCGGGCGCGGATGGAGAGTTCGGCCAGGATCTGGTCGACCACCACATCGTGCGGGCCGTCGTGCGATTCGATGGTGATGTCGGCCAGCGCATAGGTCGGTTCGCGCTCTTGCAGCAGGCGTCGCAAGGTTCCCTCAGGGTCGGGCGTTTGCAGCAGCGGGCGGTTGGAGCGCTTGCGCACGCGGCGCAGCAGCACCTCGAACCCGGGCCGCAGCCAGATCGATACGCCAGCGCGCGATATGCGTTCGCGCGTCGAGGCGTTCATGAACGCGCCGCCGCCGGTGGAGAGCACGCAGGGGCCTTGTTCGAGCAAGCGGGCGATGACGCGCCGTTCGCCGTCACGGAAATAGGGCTCGCCGAATTTCTCGAAAATCTCCGGGATGGACAGGTGCGCCCCGGCCTCGATCTCCTCGTCGGCGTCGATGAAGGGCAGGCCGAGGCGGGCGGCGAGGCGCTTGCCGACGGAGGTCTTGCCCGCCCCCATCATGCCGACCAGCACCACGGAGCGCCGTTGCGGCGCGGGGGACGTGCGAGGGGAGGTCGAGTCGGGCATGGTTCGCGGGTTCGAGAAGCGGTCCGCCTCCCTAACGAAGTTTACGTCGCCCCGCCAGTGAGCGTAGTGCTTGCCGGCAGCGTGGAAGTGTTGCTATAGGCGCGTCGCCGATCGCCGCATCGGCGGGGCCTCGTGGCGGAGTGGCTACGCAGAGGACTGCAAATCCTTGCACCCCGGTTCGATTCCGGGCGAGGCCTCCAAAGACATCAAGCGCCGACGCGGGGCAACGATGCAGGTCCTCAGTCGGCTGGACTACGATTCCTGCAAGGCCGAACGGCGGATCGGGGATGTAGTAGTATTTATCCGCTTTCAGCGTCCATACCGTCGGTTTCTCCTTGAGAAAAACGGCGTTGGCCGCCGCGAAGACCTTGTCGAGGTCGTCTGTGCGGACGAACTGCTGTAGCATGGAAATATGCGGATGATGCGTCTCGTCCAGAACAAAGCCCTTCGGAAAAGCTTTGAGCAAACGAACGTTGGCGGCCGTCGCGTGCTCGATCATCGCGGCGTCGGGTTCGAGCGCAATGTCGATTGCCGTCACCGCGTTTTGTTGAGCAAATGCTCCTTGAGCAATCGCTAGCGCCAACCCGAGTCCGAGCCCGATGCCTTGACGCCCGTTTCTTGTCTGACGCGCAAAAAAAACCTGCCGGAAGGCGGAGCGAACGGCGCGTCGTCGAATTTCAGCCGCCGGGAGTAACCAACAAGGATTGGTAAACCCAGCCGAGGGCGCGCCCGCTTTGGTAATCCCCAATCTTCGCCCAAGGCGGCTGCGAATCTATGATGATGACCTGCTCGTTCTTTTCGATGTGGTCGACGATGCGGCTGTTGCCTTTCGGCGCCGCATGCACAATCAGCCGTGCTCCGGCGATGGCGACGCGCGCGCCGCCGTCAGTCGCCTGAACGAGCACCCATAGCGGCGCCTGTCCGCTAACCGCGGTTCCCTCCGGCGCCGGCAGTCCCCAAGAGACAGAAACCAAACCAGCCGCCAGCGCCGTCCCGAGTCCCAAGGCGAGCGCAATCGGCGACCTTGAAACGAACCGCTGCGGTTGTCGGCGCCAAAGTCTCATCGGCAGTATCCCTACGTCTTCGAACCTCGCGAGGGTCTACCCCCTGCAAGGCGAGCGTCAAGCGTGGGCGTCGGCTTTTTTCTCGCGGGCCCGGGGGCCGGCTTCGCAGTTCTCCTTGCCACCCTGAAGTCGGATCGGTCGACTTCGGTTCAAGCTCCCGCACGCCTTGCCGCGCACGATTTACACATTTTTGTGCAAAAACGCCCTGCATCCCTGAAACCCGCAACCGAAACGTGTATCCTTTGCAGCGCGCCTCTACAGAGGCTTAACTCAGGGAGGATTCCATGCGCGGCGCCATCTTGCTCGCCGGCTTTTTGTTTGCCTCGACGCTCGCCCATGCGGCGACGATGGAGGTGCGGCCCGACTCGCCAGTGGCGCAGTTCACCATTCCCGACGATTGGAAGACGTCCCGAATCGATCGTGGCATCCAGGCGGTGAGCAAGGACGAGGAGGTCGATTTCTGGATCGAGGCCTATACGCCGGATCAGTTCCAGGCGATCCTCAGCGAACACAACGCCTATTGGAAGGACCAGGGCGTCGAGATTTCGTCGAGCGATTCGCAAACGCACTCGGCGAACGGCAAAGAGGTTGTCGTCACCACCGAGCACGCCATCTGGAAGGGCAAGCCGACGGTGCTGTATTACATCGAGTTCAACCTCGGCCTGCCGTCGAAATCCGACATCGTGTTCACTTACTGGGCCTCGCCCGAAGGCGACAAGACGTTCCAGAACGAAGTCGGCGACGTGATTAAGAGCCTGGACGTCACGGAGAAATAGGGGCGCTTCGCCCGGCTGTCGGCGGCGTCCGTCGATACGACGCGCCGGCAGATGGCCAATGTTTCAGCCCCGAACCGCGCCGCCGCCATTTCGCGCCCGCGCCGAAAGGCCCGCGTGCGCCGCACGGCGCGGCGCCGGCTTCACGGCCGCGAGAAAAGCTGGCCGTTCACGCTGACCGCGTTCGGCGCGACATAGGCGATGTCCCACACCAGCCGGCCGTCCTCATTGCGCGCCAGCCCGCGCGCGAAGGTCGCGGCATAGATGAGTTGCTGCGCCCTCGGCTCGCCCGGCGCGATTTGCGCCAGCGCCTGCAACAGTTTGTCGAGATCGTCCGAGGTCACATGGGCGTGCGCCTGCGTCTCGGCGCCGAACTCGGCCTCGCCCTCGAAGGTGGCGTCGATGAGCGGCGTGGCAAGCCGCGTCTGGCTGATGCTGACGCGCGGATGTCCGGCGAGCAGCGCCTCGCGAATCGCCATCTTCGTGTCTTGGCCGAGCGCGCCGTCCTTCAGCCATTCGGGATCGTCGAGCGCCAATTGCGTGGCGCGGTCGAGGCCATCGACGCTGGCCTCGACCTTCAGCGCCAAGGTCGCTGGCCAGATCTGTTTCAGCCAGTTCGGCGCATCGGCGAGATCCAGGTTCACGTCGTTGACCGCAAAGGCGAGCGTGGCCGAGGCGTGCTCGACGAGGCCCGTCACTCTCACCTGCTGCGTCGTCGATTTGATGCTGACGGCTCCGCCGGGGAATGCGATGGCGATCGCCTCGGCCTCGCCGTGGCCCGACGCCTCGCGCCACAGCGGCGCGAGTGCTTCGAGCTTCGGCTTCAACTGCTGCGGCGGGATCGCTCCCTTGCCGATATCGGCGACGAGAAAGCGCCAGAGTTCGCCAATCGTCTCGGCGCGCAAGCCGATGATGCGGCTGTCGCCGGTGGCGGCGCCCTGTTTCACATCCGAGGCGCCGCGCGCCACGCCGTCGTCGCCGAGCACTGAGGTTTGCTGGTCGGAGCCGGCGACCGCCTGGGTCGAGGCGATGTCGACCTCGCCCGGCCGCTGGCCGGCCTTGACCTGGATGGCGCTGGCCATGCCGTCTTGCGCGATCACGAAATGGTTCAACCGGCCGCCCGAGCGCGCGCGGGCGTCGATCTTCAGCGAGCCGAGCCTCAGCTTGGCGCGAAACGGCGCCGCCGCGTCTGGGTCGTAGAGGCCCTCGAAGCGGAAGCCGTCGAAAGCCGCCGTCCCGCCCTCGCGGCCGCCGTCGCGCAACGGATGCACAGTCAGGTTCGGCAGGCTGTCGGCGCGCGCCAGCCAGCCGCCGTCGAGCGTCGGCGTCAGCCGGTAGACGAAGGGGGAGACCGCAACCGCATCGGCCGGCGCCCCCATCGCCGCCAGCGCCTTCTCGAAATCCCAGCCGATCAGGTAATCGTCGCCCTGCGGCGTGACGGTGACGATCTGTTTGTCGATCACGGCTGGCGAGAAGTAAGCGGCGTAGGTCGCCTCGATCGCCTTCGCGCCCTGCGGCGTCGCCGGATCGGCGCCGGCGGGCGCGAGGCCGAAGGCGAGGGCGGCGGCGGCGATCGTCACGCGCATCGGCGTTTCTTTCCTGCGGTTTGACTTCCCAACGGGCGCGGCCAATATCGCGCGCGGCGGCCTCGCCGTCATCCATTTCGTCGCAAGGGGGCGCACATGAAAGCCATTTTGACGGGTCTCGCGGCGGCCGCGCTGGCGCTTGTCGCCGGCGCCGCCGCGGCGGGCACGCTGGATACGGTCAAGGCCAGGGGCCAACTCATCTGCGGCGCCAATCCCGGCCTTGCCGGCTTTGGTCTGCCCGACGATCACGGCGTCTACAAGGGGCTCGACGTCGACGAGTGCCGCGCCATCGCCGCCGCCATCTTCAACGATCCCAACAAGATCAAATATATTCCGATCAACGCCAAGGATCGCCCGACGATTCTGGCCTCCGGCGAGATCGACGTGTTGATCCGCAACACCACCTGGACGCTATCGCGCGAAACCGGCGGCATGTTTTTCACCGGCATCAACTATTACGACGGCCAGGGCTTTATGGTGAGGAAGAAGCTCGGCATCGACAGCGCGTTGAAGCTCGATGGCGCCAGCGTCTGCGTGCAGCAGGGCACGACGACGGAACTGAATCTCGCCGACTTTTTCCGCGCCCACAACATGAAGTTGGAACCGGTCGTCTTCGCCACCGACGAGGAGACGGTGAAGGCTTACGACAGCGGTCGCTGCGACGCCTACACCACCGACGCTTCAGGCCTCTACGCCGAGCGGCTGAAGCTCGCCCATCCCGATGACAACATGGTGCTGCCGGAGATCATCTCCAAGGAACCGCTCGGCCCCTCGGTGCGCCCCGACGACGTCAAATGGTTCATGATCGTGCAATGGGTGCATTACGCGATGCTGACCGCCGAGGAACTCGGCGTCACCCAGGCCAATGTCGACCAAATGCTGAAATCGCCGAAGCCCGACGTGCGCCGGCTGCTCGGCGTCGAGGGCGATTTCGGCAAGGGCCTCGGCCTCACCAACGACTGGGCCTATCGCATCATCAAGGCGGTGGGCAATTACGGCGAATCGTTCGATCGCAACGTCGGCATGGATTCGCCGATCAAGATCAAGCGCGGGCTCAACAATCTGTGGACCAAAGGCGGCCTGCAATACGCGCCGCCGATTCGCTGAAGCGCCAGTTCAAACGCCGCCTTGACCGAGGTCGAGGCGGCGTCGCCGATTGCCACGCCGGTGGCGCTCGACTCATGCTATGGCGTTGCTTGCATGAGCAAGCTCGATCATTTCGACATCGACGGCCACGCGCTGAGGTTGTTCTTGGCGGTGCTGGAGGAGGGATCGGTCAGCGGCGCGGCGGCGCGGCTCGGCATCACCCAGTCGGCGGTCAGCCATGCGCTGACCAAGCTGCGCGGCATCCTGCGCGATCCGCTGTTCGTCAAATCCGGGCGCGGCATCGTCGCCACCGCCCATGCGCAAGCGCTCGCCGAACCCGCGCACCGGCTGATGGCGCAGATGAAGGAGTTCTCGCGCGGCGCGGCGTTCGACGCCGGCGCGACGCCCTTGGCGCTGACCGTCGCCGCCAACGATATGCAACGCGATCTCGTGCTGCCGGGCCTGCTCGCCGCCTTACAGCGGACCTTCGCCAGCGTTCGGCTGCGCGTCGCGCCGTCCGACCAGCCGACGCCCGACATGCTGCGCGAGGAGCGCTGCGATCTGGTGATCTCGCCGTTTCCGCCGGAGGGCGTCGACATCCTGCAAAAGCGGCTGTTCAGCGCCGAATACGTCTGCTTCTACGATGCGGCGGCGCGCGCCGCGCCGCGCGACGCGGCCGAATATTTCGCCGCCGATCACGTCACCCTTGTCTATACGAGCCGCGTCGGCCTGAGCTTCGATCGCGCCATGGAGGCGGCGGGGCATAAGCGCCGCTTCGTCGTCGGCTTGCCGAATTTCGCCGGCGTGCCGGCTTTCTTGCGCGGCACGACACGGCTGGCGACGCTGCCGAGCGGTCTTGCCGCCAGCGTAATGCGCGGCTTCGCCTCGACGCCGCTGCCGGTCAGGGTCGAGGGCGCGAGCTTCGAGGTTTATATGGCCTGGCATCGTCGCAACGCGCTCGACCCCGCCCACCAACTAGTTCGCGAGTTGCTGACCAAAGAGGCGGCGAAAATCGGGCGCCAGCCCGCGATGCGACGCCACCGGTGATCCACTGCGGTTTGCCGCTTCCCCCTCTCCCCGTTCTTCACGGGGAGAGGGGGAGGGGCGCCCGCGCCACACAGGCGCCAGCGACGTCGAACCGCCCCTCTCGCCTCAGCAAACAACCAACGCGCGCGCCGCGCTTATTTTCCCATCATCTGCTTGGCGTTCTCCGGCGTGATCGCCGTCGTCGGCACAGTGACGGTTGTGTCGACCTTGTCGGCGCAATCGAGCAGGATCTGCTTGGCCATCTCGATCGCCTGCGGGCCGCCGGTCGGATAGGTGAAGGTCGCCGCCCATTCGCCCTCCGCCACCGCGCGGATGCCGCCGGCCGGGCCAGGAAGCCCGTCGGTGCCGAGGATCTTGATGTCGCCGTCCTTCTTGCCGGCGCCTTTGGCGGCAAGCCGCGCGCCGGCCGCCATCATGTCGTTGGAGGCGTAGAGCGCCTTGATATCGGGATGGGCCTGCAACATCGCGGCGAAGGCGGTCTGGGCTTTGTCCGGCAGCCAGTCGGCGGCCTGCTCGGCGACGATGTGGATCTTCGCGTTCTCCTTGACGCCCGCCTTGAAGCCGTCGAGCCGCTCGACCGCCGGCGTCGAACTCGGCAGGCCTTCGAGCACCGCGACGTCGCCGCCCTGCGGCAGCAGCTTCTCGGCGACATATTTGCCCGCCTGCTCGGCGATCTTGAAATTATCGCCGCCAATGAAGGCCGTGTAGTCCTTGCCCGCCGTGCCCAGCGTCTTGCGGTCGAGTTCGATGACCGGGATGCCGGCCTTCATCGCCCGCGCCACCACCGGCGTCAGCGGCGCCGCCTCGAACGGCGAGATGAGGATGAGATCGACCTTCTGAGTGATGAAATTGTCCATCTGCGAGGTCTGCGTGTTGACGTTGCCGGCGCCGTCGGCGATCTGCAACGTGAACTGCGGGACTGCCTTGGCCGCGGCCGTCAACTCGTCATTGACGTGCTGGCGGTAGGGCTCGGCGTTGTTGGCCTGGCTGAAGCCGACGACATATTTGTCGCCCTTGCCGCAGGCCTTGGCGAGATGCGCCTGAGCCGCGCCGCCGCTCAATGCGAGCGCGGCCGCGCCCGCCAGTAGCGTTGTCTTCGATAATCTCATTATCGACTCCCATGCCGGATGTTTGGTTGCGCAAGCGGCGAGGGCCGGCCTCCCTCGCCGCAGGGATCAGCGACTGAAACCCTCGCGACGTCGCACAAGCGATTGCAGCACGGCGGCGAGCACGATGATGGCGCCAGTCGCCAGCAGTTGCAGCGCCGCGTTGATGTTGTTGAGTTGGAGGACATTGGCGAGCGCGCCGAGCATGATCGCGCCCGCCACCGTGCCGATCAGCGAGCCGGAGCCGCCGAACAGGCTGGTGCCGCCGATGACGACGGCGGCGATGGCGGTCAATTCGTAGCCGGTGCCGTCGTTGGCGCTGCCGAAGTTGAACTGCCCGGCGTGGACGATGCCGGCGATGCCCGAGACCAGGCCAGTGATGGCGTAGACGGAGACTTTGACCATCGTCACCGGCACGCCGGAAAGCCGCGCCGCGCGCTCGTTGCCGCCGACCGCGTAGACATAGCGGCCGAAGCGCGTGAAGTTGAGCACGAACACCGCGACGACCGCGACGACGACGAACACCAGCGTCGCCACCGGCACGATATTGTCGAACAGCCGGTCGCCCAGAATCGAGAACACCGGCGGCGCCAGGCCCGGACCCTCGCCGTAGGAGATGTTGATGTACTGATTGTTGGAGATGATGAGCGCCAGCCCGCGCGCCAGTTGCAAGCCCGCGAGCGTGACGATGAACGGCTCCAGCCGGAAGCGCGTCGAGATGAACCCCTGCGCGGCGCCGAAGGCCGAGGTGCAGGCGATGACGAACAACACCGTCGGGATGAGCCCCCAGCCCGCCGTCGTCATGATGGTGGCGGTCAGCACGCTCGCCAGGCTCAGCAGCGCGCCGACGCTGAGATCGATGCCGGCGGTGATGATGACGAAGGTCATGCCGACCGCGATGATGCCGGTCTCCGACACCGCGCGCACGACGTTAGCCATGTTGTCGAGCTGCAAGAACAGGATCGTGCCGTGCCGGCGCGGCGAGAAGATCACGCCGCCGATCGCCACCACGATCAGGCCGATGACGCTCTGGAAGCGCACCGCCACCGCCAGCGGATCGAGGCGGGGCCTGACTTTTGTGCGTGCAGCCTCAGACATTTCGCCTCCCCCTCACGCTGCTTCGCTCGCCTCGGCGACCGCGAGCACCTCATGTTCGGACGCTCCGGCCGGAAACTCCGCCACCGTGCGGCCGCCCCGCAACACCACCACCCGGTCGCACAGGCCGAGCAGTTCCGGCATCTCGCTGGAGGCGATGAGCACGCCGAGCCCCTGTTTGGCGAGATCGCGCACCCGCGCGTAAATCTCGCCCTTGGCGCCGACGTCGACGCCGCGCGTCGGTTCGTCGAGCAGCAGCAGGCGCGGCTCGGCGAGCACTTCTTTGGCCAGCACCACCTTCTGCTGGTTGCCGCCCGACAGCGCCCCGACCGCAAGCTCCAGCCGGGGCGGGCGCACGTCGAAAAGTTTTACGCCTTTGCGCGCCAGATTGGTCTCGCGCGCCGCCGACATCAGGAAGCCGGGCGAGACGCGCTTCAGGATGGCGGAGACCAGATTGCGCCCAACCGAGTCGCGCAGCATCAACCCGCTGCCGCGCCGGTCGTCGGTGACGAAACCGAGGCCGCGCGAACGCGCCTCGCCGATGGCGGCAAGCGTCGCCGGCTTGCCGGCGATCTCCACCGTGCCGCGCCAGCGCCCGCCGCTGGCCGCGCCATAGAGGGCGGTCAGCAGTTCCGTGCGGCCGGCGCCCATGATGCCGGCGAGGCCAACGATCTCGCCGGCGCGCACGGTCAGCGTCACGTCCTGCGGCGCCTGCCAGCCGGGGCGTGGCGACTTCTGGTGGAACGAGGCGCGCTCCAGCTTCAGCACCGGCGGCCCGAAATCCGCGCCGCGCGGCGGGAACAACTCCGTCAGCGGCCGCCCGACGAGCAGGCTCACCAGCTCCGATTGCGGGGCGCGCGGCGAGGCCTGGCCGGCGACGCGGCCGTCGCGGAACACGGTGACGCGGTCGGCGACGCGCGGCACTTCCTCCAGCCGGTGCGAGATGAAGACGATGCCGACGCCGCGCGCCGCGATCTCGCGCGTCAGCACGATCAGCCGCTCGACCTCGGCGGCGGTCAGCGCCGCTGTCGGCTCGTCGAGGATGAGGATGCGCGAAGCATAGGTCAGCGCCTTGACGATGGCGACCACCTGCCGTCGCCCGACCGAAAGTTCGCCGACCGGCTGGTCGAGGTCGAACTCCATGCCGAGCGCCGCCAGCCGCTCGCGCGCGCCGCGCCGCATCGCCGCGCGCGCCAGCACGCCGCCGCGCACGAGTTCGCGGCCGAGGTAGAGGTTGGCTGCGACATCGAGGCTCGGCACGAGGTCGAGTTCCTGGAACACGGTGGCGATGCCGGCCGTCTGCGCGGCGCGCGGATCGGCGAAGCGCACAAGCTCGCCCTCCAGCCGCATCTCGCCGCCGTCGGGGGCGATGACGCCAGAGAGAATGTTCATCAGCGTCGATTTGCCGGCGCCGTTCTCGCCCAGCAGCGCATGGATTTCGCCGCGATTGAGGTCGAAATCGACGCCGCGCAGAGCCTGAGCGCCGCCGAAGCTCTTGGTGACGCCGCGCATGTCGAGCAGAAGATCAGTCATGCTGAAGCGCCGCAAGCTTCTGGGACATCGCCGCAGGATTCGCGCTCGATGAGCGAGGTCTTCAACCGCACCGTGCGCGGTGGCCCCTGCGGCTCGGCGATGCGCTCCATCAGCAGTTGGGTGGCGCGCCTGCCGATCTCGGCGACCGGCTGGGCGATGAGCGTCAGCCGCGGCTCGAATAGTTCCGCCCATTCGAAATCGTCGAAGCCGACGAGCGACAAGTCCGCCGGCACGCGCAAGCCCAGCGCGCGCAGCGCACGCATCGCGCCGATGGTGCACAGGTTGTTGCCGCAGACCAGCGCCGTCGGCCGCTGGGGGCGCGCCAGCAGCTTGCGCACCGCCTCGGCCGCCGCCGTAACCGTGGTGTTGCCGATGCCCACGAGCCCGTCGTCGAAGCCGAGGCCGAGATCGACCAGCGCGGCGCGATAGCCGGCGACGCGCTCCATCGTGGTCTCGAAGCCCGGCGCGCCGCCGACATAACCGATGCGCCGATGCCCGCGCGCCGCGACCCGCTGCACCAGGCCGGCAATAGCTTCGCCATTGTCGACGCCAACCTGGTCGAAGCTCGGATCGGGCGTGCGATCAACCAGGACGCAGGGCGTGCCCTTTTCGGCGAGATAGCGCAGCGTGCGCCGCTCGGGGTCGGCGCTGGGGGCGAGGATGAGCCCGTCAACGCGCCGTTGCAGCAGCGCGCGCACGACGTCGAACTCGATTTCGGGATCGTCGCGGGTGTCGGAGAGAAACACCATCATGCCGCTCAGCGCGCATTCGCCCTCGATGGCGCCGACGATATCGCCGAAATACGGATTGCAGGCGACCGACACCGCAATGCCGACCGAGCGCGTGCGCGAGGTCTTCAGCGCCCGCGCCACGGCGTTGGCGCTGTAGCCGGTGCGGGCGACGATTTCTCTGACGGCGCGGGCGGTGGCGGGGGCGACGCGGCGGGTGCCGTTGACGACATGGGAAACCGTGGAGACGGACACCCGCGCCTCACGCGCGATGTCGACGATCGTCGTCACAGCGTTCTCCCTGTCTCCGGAACTGACGTCCGGTCAGGCAAGACTGTCATATCGAAATCGTTTGCGCAAACGTTTTCGCATGGTGGTGACATGCGGGTGTTGCGTTTCACGAAAGGCTTGACGCAGCCCGCCGGAATCAGCGGCGCCGCGAGGTTCCGCAAGCCTCCATCGCCACCACGCAAGGCGGCAGCTTCTCGAAAAACGTCTTCACTTTCGACCGGCTCAGTCGCTTTTGCGAAAGCACCCGGCCTGACGCGTCCTGCGCGTGCGCCGCTCCAGACCAAACGGCGCCGTCAGCGCCAAACACGCTTTCCAAGCCAAGCAAGCTCCGCGCCCGACGATGGCGCCGAGGTTTACATTTCGGCAACAGTGTCTGCTTAAATCTCGTCAATCGCCGGCCCAGCGGGCGCGTTTGATGGACACCGCATGGCGCCTGCGTTAAAACCCCGGCGTAAGGGGATAGCGAAAATGAAGCTTTCGGCTTGGCGCGCGAGTGTATTCGCGGCAGGTTTGACGGTGGCGTCGTTCGCGCTCGCCGGCTGTGACGATCAGATGGATTCCTACGGCGGCCGTTCTCTGTCGGCGATCCCGCAGAAGACGTTGACGCTGATGGAAGACATCGGCACCACCGCCTCGGCCCCGGTGCTGTTCCGCGCCTACAAGAAGGAAGCCGTCTTCGAGGTCTGGAAGCAGAAGACGGACGGCCAATACGCGCTGCTGAAGTCCTATCCGATGTGCCGCTGGTCCGGCCAACTCGGCCCGAAGAAGCGCGAGGGCGACCGGCAGGTGCCCGAGGGCTTCTATAAGATCACGCCCGGGCAAATGAACCCGAATTCGCACTATTACCTGTCGTTCAACGTCGGCTATCCCAACGCCTATGATCGCGCCTGGGACCGCACGGGCGCCGACATCATGGTGCACGGCATCTGCTCCTCGGCCGGCTGCTTCTCGATGACCGACCCGCAGATCGAGGAGATTTACGCCATCGCGCGCGAGGCGTTCAACGGCGGCGAGCGCGAGATTCAGTTCCAGTCCTACCCGTTCCGCATGACGGCCGCCAACCTCGCCAAGGAGCGGCTCGACCCGAACATCGCGTTCTGGAA
>DATNDU010000141.1:0-4771 GCA_035606915.1 Roseiarcus sp.
GGGCATGACGGGTGCGGCTGTCTTTACATCGAGCCTGCTCATGTCCGACCTCTCCGCCTTGCGCCAACAAACCCTCGCCGCCATCGTCGGCGCCGCCGACGAGCCGGCGCTTGAGGCGGTGCGCGTCGCCGCCCTCGGCAAGAAGGGGGCGATCTCGGCGCTGCTCGCCAGCCTCGGCAAGATGGCACCCGACGAGCGGCGCAGCGCCGGCGCTTCGATCAACGCCCTGAAGGACGAGGTCGGCGAAGCGCTGACGGCCCGCCGCGCCGTGCTGAAAGCCGCGGCGCTGGAAGCGCGGCTGAAGGCGGAAAGCCTCGACGTGACGCTGCCCGTGCGCCCCGCCGGCGTTGAGTCCGGTCGCATCCATCCGATCAGCCAGGTGATCGACGAGATCACCGCCATCTTCGCCGACCTCGGCTTCGCCATCGCCGAGGGGCCGGACATCGAGAGCGACGACTACAATTTCACCAAGCTCAATTTCCCGCCCGGCCATCCCGCGCGCGAGATGCACGACACGTTCTTTTTTCAGCCCGACGCTTCCGGCGAGCGCAAGCTGCTGCGCACCCACACCAGCCCGGTGCAGGTGCGCACCATGCTGGCGAACAAGCCGCCGATCCGCGTCGTCTGCCCCGGCCGCACCTACCGCACCGATTTCGACCAGACCCACACGCCGATGTTCCATCAGGTGGAGGGCTTGGTCATCGACCGCGAGGCCAATCTCGGCAACCTGATGTGGCTGTTGAAGGAGTTCTGTAAGGCGTTCTTCGAGGTCAAGGACGTCAATATGCGCTTTCGGCCAAGCTTCTTCCCCTTCACCTCGCCCTCGGTCGAGGTCGACATCCAGTGCCGGCGCTCGGGCGGCGAAATCCGCTTCGGCGAGGGCGAGGATTGGCTGGAAATCCTCGGCTGCGGCATGGTGCACGCCAATGTGCTGCGCAATTGCGGCATCGACCCCGACGAATTCCAGGGCTTCGCCTGGGGCATGGGCATCGACCGCATCGCCATGCTCAAATACGGCCTGCCGGACCTGCGCGACCTGTTCGACGCCGACTTGCGCTGGATCAGCCACTACGGCTTCCGCCCGCTCGACATCCCGTCGCTGGCGGCGGGCCTCAGCGGCTAGGCCGCCGCCGCCTTTACCGCTAAGGAGGACGGGTCAACCCCGCGAGAGCCCCCTTGCACGCCCCCGTCGCCGAGGCCGCGAAAGCCGGCCACAACCGCCCCCGCAACGCCGGCGCGCCGCTCGACCCTTCGTGGTTCGAGAGCGTCGGCGTCAACGCCAGCGCTGTCGAGCGCCGGGCTACGAGCCTGACGGCGCGCCGCTCCGTGAAGAAGGAATATCAAGCCGCCTGGCTGGTGCAGGCGCTGACCTGCATCGACCTGACGACGCTTGCCGGCGACGACACGCCGGGCCGCGTGCGCCGCCTTTGCGCCAAAGCCCGCCGGCCGCTGAGCGAGGATCTGCTCGCCGCGCTGGAGCTTAGCGACGCGCCGCCGGCGGTCGGCGCGGTCTGCGTCTATCCGACGATGGTCGGGCCGGCGGTCGAGGCGCTGGCGGGTTCCGGCATTCCTGTCGCTTCGGTCGCTGCCGGCTTTCCGGCCGGGCTGACGCCGCTGCCGCTGCGGCTGGCCGAGATCGCCTATGCGGTCGAGCGCGGCGCCGAGGAGATCGACATCGTCATCACCCGCGCCCATGTCCTCAACCGCGATTGGGCGGCGCTCTATGCCGAGGTGAAGGCGATGCGCGCCGCTTGCGGAGCGGCGCATCTGAAGACGATCCTCGCCACCGGCGATTTGAAAACCCTGCGCAACGTCTACGCCGCCAGCATGGTCGCCATGCAGGCAGGCGCCGATTTCATCAAGACCTCCACCGGCAAGGAGGACGTCAACGCGACGCTGCCGGTCAGCCTGGCGATGCTGCGGGCGCTGCGCGATTACGGCGAGCGCACCGGCTACGCCGTCGGCTTCAAGCCGGCGGGCGGCCTGCGCACCGCCAAGGACGCGCTCAACTGGCTGATCCTGATGCGCGAGGAAATGGGGGTCGCCTATGTCAGAAACGACCTCTTCCGCATCGGCGCCAGCGGCCTGCTGACCGACATCGAGCGCCAGTTGGAGCATTACGCGACCGGGCGCTATTCCGCGAGCTACGCCCATGCGATGGGGTGAGCCCCGCGCAAGCGGCGCCATGCTGGCGCCCCAGGCGGCGCCTTGTCCGTCGTGGCCGGGCTTGTCCCGGCTATCAACGCCGGTGTGCGATGCGCGGGCTTTTCGTTGGTCACGCGTTTGGTTAAGGGCGCCTCCAGGCAAATCTCGCAGCGTCGCTGCGCCCGACAGCGTGGATGCCCGGGACAATCCCCGGCAGGACGAGCGTCGCGTCGCGATTTAGGGGCCGCTCATGGGCAAGATCACCGATATCCTCAAGACCATGGAATATGGCCCTTCGCCGGAAGCTTCCGACGCCGTGCGGGGCTGGCTGGCCAGCCATGAGCAGGGCTTCGGCCATTTCATCGGCGGCCACTTCACCGCGCCGGGCGATCTGTTCGAGGTCCGCGATCCCTCGACGGCGACCCAAATCGCCGGCGTCACGCAGGGGACCGGCGCCGACATCGACGCCGCTGTCGCCGCCGCGCGCGCCGCGCAACCGGGCTGGGCCGCCCTGCCCGGCCACCAGCGGGCGAAATATCTCTACGCGCTGGCGCGATTGACGCAGAAGCGCGAGCGCTTCCTCGCCGTGCTCGAAAGCCTCGACAACGGCAAGCCGATCCGCGAGACCCGCGACATCGACATCCCGCTCGTCGCCCGGCACTTCTATCACCACGCCGGCTGGGCCTCGCTGATCCAAGCCGAGTTCCCCAACGCGCGTCCGGTCGGCGTTTGCGGGCAGATCATTCCGTGGAATTTCCCGCTGCTGATGCTGGCCTGGAAGGTGGCGCCGGCGCTCGCCTGCGGCGATGCCGTGGTGCTGAAGCCGGCCGAATACACGCCGCTGACGGCGCTCGCCTTCGCCGAAATCTGCATCGAAGCGGGCTTGCCGGCGGGCGTCGTCAATATCGTCACTGGCGACGGCGCGACCGGGGCGATGCTTGCGGCGCACAGGCAAGTCGACAAGGTCGCCTTCACTGGCTCGACGGAAGTCGGCCGGCTGATCCGCCGCGCCACCGCCGGTTCGGGCAAACGGCTGTCGCTGGAACTCGGCGGCAAGTCGCCGTTCATCGTCTTCGACGACGCCGATCTCGACAGCGCCGTCGAGGGCGTCGTCGACGGCATCTTCCTCAACCAGGGCCAAGTCTGCTGCGCCGGCTCCCGGCTGCTGGTCGCCGAGAGCGTCGAGGCGCGCTTTGTCGCCCGGCTCAAAGCGCGCATGGCGAGGCTGACCGTCGGCGCACCGCTCGACAAATCGACCGATATCGGCGCCATCGTCGACCCGTCGCAGCTTCGCCGCATCCAGGGTCTCGTCGAGGCCGGCCGCGCCGAGGGGGCGGAGATCTTCCAGCCCGAGATGAAGCTGCCCGTCGCCGGCTCGTTCTACCCGCCGACGCTCGCCTGTCGGGTCGAAACCGCCAATATCCTGGCGCGCGAGGAGGTGTTCGGCCCGGTGCTGGCGACGATGACATTCCGCACGCCGGACGAGGCGGTGGCGCTCGCCAACAACAGCCGCTACGGCCTCGCCGCCTCGCTATGGACCGAGAACGTCAACCGCGCCTACGAGATCGCGGCGCGGCTGAAGGCCGGGGTGGTGTGGATCAACAGCACGAACCTGTTCGACGCCGGCGCCGCCTTCGGCGGCTATCGCCAGAGCGGCTTCGGCCGCGAGGGCGGGCGCGAGGGCTTGGCCGAATATCTCGTGCTCGCCGATCTGCCGCGCAAGGAAGCCGCAGGAACGCCGGCGCGCCTGAGCGCCGCGCCCGGCCCAGCGCCTGCGGCGCCCGGCCTCGACCGCACGCCGAAAATGTACATCGGCGGCAAGCAGGCGCGCCCCGACGGCGGCGCCGTCTATTCCGTGCTCGATCCGCTCGGCAAGGCGCTCGGCCAGGCAGGATTCGGCAATCGCAAGGACATCCGCAACGCCGTCGAGGCCGCCGCCAAGGCAACCGGCTGGGCCGGCGCGACGGCGCATAACCGCGCCCAGGTGCTCTACTACATTGCGGAGAACCTTTCCGCCCGCGCCGCCGAGTTCGCCGCCCGGCTTGCCGCCATGACCGGCGCGGACGGGCGCGACGAGGTCGAGGCTTCGATCCGCCGGCTGTTCTTCTACGCCGGCTTTGCCGACAAATACGACGGCGCGGTGCGCGCGACGCAGAAGAAGTTCGTGACGCTGGCGATGAACGAGCCCTACGGCGTGATGGGCGTCGTCTGCCCCGACGAGGCGCCGCTGCTGGCCTTCGCCTCGCTGATCGCCCCGGCGATTGCGATGGGCAACGCCGTCGTCGCCATTCCGAGCGCCGCGCATCCGCTGGCGGCGACCGATTTCTACACCGTGCTCGATGCGTCCGACCTTCCCGATGGGGTGGTGAACATCGTCACCGGCGAGGCGGACGCGCTGTCGCTGACGCTTGCCGAGCACGACGGGGTGGACGCGCTGTGGCGCGCCGGCCCGAAGGCCGGCGAGCAGCGGCTGGAGGCGGCCTCGGCCGGCAATCTCAAACCGACCTGGATGCTCGGCGAGGGGGTTGATTGGGCGCAGGCGGAGGGGCGGGAGTTCCTGCGCCGGGCTTGCCAGATCAAGACGATCTGGACGCCTTACGGGGAGTGAGGGGCGGCCTCGGCTGCA
>DATNDU010000150.1:0-19011 GCA_035606915.1 Roseiarcus sp.
AGAAGCTGCGCGCGGCGTTGGTCGATGTCGGCCTGCCGGGGCTGGCCGATCGGCTGGAGGAGAGCGACAATTGGCAGATGCGGCTGTCGGGCGGCGAACAGCAGCGCCTCGCCATCGCCCGCGCGCTGCTCGCCAAACCGGATTGGCTATTCCTCGATGAGGCGACCGCCTCGCTCGACGAGGAGAGCGAGACCGCGCTCTATCGGGTCATCGCCACGGCGCTGCCGCAGGTCACCATCGTCTCCGTCGGCCATCGCTCGACGCTGAAGGGGCTGCACAAGCGCGATGTGCAACTCCACACCCACCCCGGCGAACCGGCGACGATTTCGGGCTGAGTTGGCGGAACCGCCATTCGTCTGCGGCGTTTTTGTCGGAGCGGGTTGCGCTGGCGCAGGGCTGGTTAGCTCCAAAGAGCCTAGACTCCGCTTTCGAGGAACGCGGAGAGCTGGCGATGCAGAATGCGGTGGCGGGAATCGGCAGCAATTTCCCGGCTATTGAGCTTCCGCCGCCGCGTTTCGACGACTTGGCGCCGCTGCGCGACGCGTTCCGGCTGCGCCGCACCGAACAGCGTTTCTCCCAACGCGCCTTGGAGGCGCAGACGTTGTCCGATCTGCTTTGGGCGGCGCGCGGCGTGCATCAGTCGCCGCCGGAGGACCTCAGTCCCGTCGCCGACGCCAGCGCCAGCAACGCCCAGGAGATCGACGTCTACATCTCGATGGAGCAGGGGCTTTATCTATATGATCCCGAGCGCGCACGGCTGGCGCCGGTGCTGATCGGCGATCTGCGGCGGTTCGCGGCTGCGCCGTGGCTGACGCGCAGCGGCGACAAGGCGCCGGCGCGATTGATCTACGTCGTCGACGTTGATCGCCTGGGTAAGCCGCACGCCACTTGCGCGCCCTCGATCGCCGACCCGGAAGCGGTGAAAGCCTATTGCTACGTCGATTGTGGCATCGTCGCCGCCAATGTCTATCTTTTCGCGGCCGCGGCCGGGCTTAACGCCTGGTTCCACGAATGCGACCGCCCGGCGCTCGCCAAACGGCTGCCGCTGCGCGCCGGACGGCGGGTGCTGTTTGCCCAGACGGTCGGCTATCCCCGCTGATCGCGGTTTGCCTTGGCCGGGGAAAAGCTTGGGCCGGGGAAAAGCTTGCCTACGCCCGGGAAAGTCGGCAAAAGACGCCGTCTTTCGGAGCGGTCGCCATGAAGATTCGCGGTCTCGTTGTCGCCTTTGCCTTGGGCTTGGCGGCGTTGTCGGGCGCTCAGGCTGCGCCGCAGCCGGAGCAAACCGTCAATATGGCGCAACTGCTGACGCCCGGCCCGCTGCCGGAACTCAGCATTGGCCCCGCCAGCGGCGTTCCGTTGATCGAATATGGCTCGGTGACATGCCCGCATTGCGCCGACTTCGACCGCGAGACGCTGCCGAAGCTGAAGGCGGCCTATGTCGATACCGGCAAGGTGCGCTATATTTTCCGCGAGTTTTCGCGCAACCCGCTCGATGTCGCCGCCTTTACACTGGCGCGCTGCGTCGGCGGCGACGATACGCCGAAGACGATGGCGACGATCGAACTGCTATTCGCCACCCAGGATAAGTGGGCGTTCACCGACAACCCGCTCCAGCCGCTGCTCGACGCTTTGCGCCCGACCGGCCTTGGCAAGGAAAAAGCGATGGCGTGCCTGAAAGACAACGCCCTCATCGGCAAAGTACGGGCGATCACCGACAACGCGGAAAAGCTGGTCAAGATCCAAGGCACGCCGACCTTCGTCCTCAACGGCAAGTCCTATGGCGGCGAATTGTCGATGCAGGATCTCACCGATCTGTTGAAGCCGCTGGTCAAACCTTAGCCCCGAGCAGCGGCGCGAAGCCGGGGTCGCCCTTCTCCATTGCCCGCTTATAGGCCGGCCGCGCGCCGATGCGCTGCAAATAGGCGAGGATCGCCGGATAGGGCGAGAGGTCGGCGGGGTAGAACAGGCGCATCGTGGTCAGCGAAAACACCGTCATTACGTCGGCGGCGGTGAACTGCTCGCCGGCGAGATAAGGCGCCTGCGCCAGCCGTGCGTCGAGCAGGCGCAAGGCGCGAGCGAGACGGCCGCGCATCGCCACCAGCATCGCATTGTCGGCTGGCAGGTCGAGCCGGCTGACGATCATGTTGCGGCCCATCGCCGGTTGCAGCGTGCCGTTGGCGAAATGCAGCCAGTAGAGATAGTCAGCGTATTCCGGCGCCTGCGGCCCGAAGGCGAGCCGGCCGTGGCCGTATTTGCCCAGGACATATTCGACGATCGCGCCGGATTCGGCGAGCCAGACGCCATCGTCCTCGATCAGCGGGGCGGCGCCGAGCGGATGCAGCGCCTTCAGTTCCGGCGGCGCCAGCAAGGTGTGTGCGTCGCGCTGATAGCGCTGAAGCTTGTAGTCGAGCCCCAACTCCTCGCACAGCCAGATGACGCGTTCCGACTGCGAGCGGCCGAGGTGATGAATGGTGAGCATGCAATTCTATCCGTTTTCGTGGAAAAAATTGTAGACAAGCCGCGCCGTTGCGGCATTGAGCCCCGGCGTCTTTTCGAGATCGGCGAGCCCAGCGTTAGCGACGGCCTTGGCTGCGCCGAAAGCGTGCAGCAATGCGCGCTTGCGCGCCGGGCCGATGCCAGGGATCTCGTCGAGCGGGCTCTTGATGAATTCCTTCTTGCGCCGCGCCCGGTGCGTGCCGATGGCGAAGCGATGCGCCTCATCGCGCAGCCGCTGCACGAAGAACAACGTTGCGTCGCGCTGCGGCAGTTTGAACGGCTCGCCGCCCTCGACGAAGAAGGTCTCGCG
This sequence comes from Roseiarcus sp., assembly GCA_035606915.1. Classification (GTDB taxonomy): domain Bacteria; phylum Pseudomonadota; class Alphaproteobacteria; order Rhizobiales; family Beijerinckiaceae; genus Roseiarcus. Next base: position 2,807 of record DATNDU010000150.1, read on the forward strand.
GCCGGCGTCGCGGTCCGGCCCCTTGGCGATTGAGGCGATCTTCACGCCCTCGACGCCGATGTCGTGCATCACCGCGCGCGCCGCCTCGAACTGCCCGCGCCCGCCGTCGATCAGCACGAGGTCCGGCGTATCGGGGAAGGCGCCGGCCTCCGCCGTCTCGCCGTCGCGCTTCAGCCGGGAGAAGCGGCGGCTCAACACCTCGCGCATCATCGCGTAATCGTCGCCGGGGGTCAGGCTTTCGCTTTTGATGTTGAAGGTGCGGTATTGGTTCTTCACGAAACCTTCCGGCCCCGCCACGATCATCGCGCCGATCGCGTTGGTCCCCGAGATATGCGAATTGTCGTAGACTTCGACGCGGCGCGGCGCAAGGTCGAGCCCGAAGCTCTGGCCGAGCGCGGCGAGCAGCTTCTGCTGCGTCGCGGTCTCCGATAGTTTGCGCGAAAGGGTCTCGCGCGCGTTGCGCAGCGCGTTGTCGACGAGCTCCTTCTTCTCGCCGCGCTTCGGCGCCCCAACCGCGATGCGACGGCCGGCGCGGGCGGTGAGGATTTCGCCAAGCGTCGCCGCGCTCGCGACTTCGTGGCTCAGCAGCACCAGGCGCGGGGCAGGGCGCTCCAGATAGAATTGCGCCAGAAAGGCGTCGAGCACTTCCTCCGGGCTCAGCGTTTTGTCGGCCTTCGGGAAATAGGCGCGGTTGCCCCAGTTCTGATAAGTGCGGAAGAAGAACGCCTCGATGCAGAACTGCCCCGCCTCCTGGTGAATCGCGAACACGTCGGCCTCGGCCACCGAGCGCGGATTGACGCTCTGCTCGCCCTGAATCGCCGACATCGCCGAGATGCGGTCGCGCAGCCGCGCCGCCTGCTCGAACTTCAGCGCCTCAGACGCCAGCGCCATCTCACGCGCCAGCCGCTGGCGCACCGAGCGGCTGCGCCCGGACAGGAAGGCGCGCGCTTCCTCGACCAGGCCCGCGTAGTCGGCGAGCGCGATTTCGCCGGTGCAGGGCGCCGAGCAGCGCTTGATCTGATAGAGCAGGCAAGGCCGCGTGCGATTGGCGTAATAACTGTCGGTGCAGGTGCGCAGCAGGAAGGCGCGTTGCAGCGCCGACAGCGTGCGATGCACCGCGCCAGCGCTGGCGAAAGGCCCGTAGTAATCGCCCTTGATGTCGCGAGCGCCGCGATGCTTGACGATGCGCGGCGCTTCGTGGTCGCCGGTGACCAGGATATAGGGGAAGCTCTTGTCGTCGCGCAGCAATACGTTGTAGCGCGGCTTCAACTGTTTGATGAGATTGGCTTCGAGCAGCAGCGATTCGGCCTCGCTCTCGACGGTGACGAACACCATCGAAACCGTCTCGGCCACCATGCGGGCGATGCGCTGCGACAGCCGCTGCGGCGTCGTATAGGCGAGGATGCGCTTGCGGATCGAGCGCGCCTTGCCGACGTAGAGCACGTCGCCGCTTTCGCCGAGCATCCGGTAGACGCCGGGGCCGTTCGGCGCGTGTTTCCAGAACGCCTTGACGACGCCGGCGCCGCGCGCCAGCGGGCCTTCAGCGGCCGGCGCGTCGTCGCCGGTCAGATCGAGGTCGGGTTCCTCGTCGTCGAGTTCAGGAATTTCGGGCGTGTCGCCAGGCATGGGGGGAATCTAGGGCGACGCGCGCGATTCGGGAAGATGGGCCTTTCCGAACCAGTCCGGCGGGGCGATCGCCCCGCCGGCTTCCAGATTAAAAGTTACTGCTTAGGCGCCGGCGCCGCGCCCCCGGTCGCATCGGCGCCCACCTTCGTGCTCGGGTCCTGCGCATAGTGGAAATCCGGCGCCGATTTGAGCTGCGCCTGGGTCATGTTCAGCACCGCCTTGTCGGGATAGCCTTGGTAGGCTTCGGTATCGGCCGGCGGGATGGTCTTCACCTCGGGCTTGGCGGCCATGCCGCCTGCGGCCGGGGCTGCGGCGGCGGGCTGGCTCACCTCCACCTTGCGCGGTTCGGTCTGCCAACGGATCTCGGAGTAGGGCACCGCCACGTCCTTGGCGCCCATGCCGAGGAAGCCGCCGATGCCGATGACGACCGCCTTCACCGACCCGTCGTGGTCGAGCAGCAGATCGGCGATCTTGCCGACGCTCTTGTTTTGGGAATCATAGACGGCGACGCCGATGAGCTTCGGCGCCCGCAGCGTTCCGGCCGCCTGCTGGGTGATGAAGGCTTCGCCCTCTTTCATCGCGGCGCCGGATGTCGCGCTTACCGCGCCCGTCGACGTCTTGTCGGTCTTGGATTGCGCGGCTGCCGCCGGCTTCATCGCGGTCGTCGGCGTCTTGTCGGTCGAGGGTTGCGCGGTGGCTGCCGGAGTCATCGTGGCGGCAGGCGCATTGTCGGTCGAGGGTTGCGCAGCGGAGGCAGCGCCAATGCCGAGGGTCACGGCGGCCATGCAACCGATAAGTGTGGATTTCATCGTCATTCCTCCAATATATTCGCGCGCCCTGTTCCCCGCGTCGCGCAAAAGTGGAAAACCCTGAGGCTTCAAACCCTCGGCGCGGGCCGCCTGCGAGGTTCGGCGTAAATCGCGCCAAGAATCGCGCTGGGAGTGGGAAGGGTCCCCGGGCTTAAAGCTCACGACGGTAACTTGGCGCATCGGCAGATGTTTCATCACGAAAGTTTGTTGAAAGTCGCGATGCTTCAAGCGTTGCTTGGGGGGCTGGCGCGGGGGAGCGCCGCCTTGACGCCTCTTGCGCCCCCTGCGACCCTCGTTCCATGTCGCGACGCCAGCCGCCGTTCGAAATCACGCCGGACCTCATCGTCCGCGCCTATTCGATCGGCCTGTTTCCGATGGCGGAGGACCGCGACGCCGCCGAGTTGCACTGGGTCGAGCCGGAGCGACGCGGCATTTTCCCGCTCGCCGGCCTCGTGGTCTCCAACAGTCTGGCAAAAACCGTGCGCTCGGATCGCTTCGCAGTCACTGCCGACACAGCCTTCGCGGAGGTGATGGAAGCCTGCGCGGCGCGCGACAAGACCTGGATCAACGACGAGATCATCCACCTCTATGGCGCGCTGCACGCGCGCGGTCAGGCGCATTCCGTCGAGGTGCGCGCTGGCGGCGAACTCGTCGGCGGCCTCTACGGGGTCAGCCTCGGCGCCGCCTTTTTCGGCGAAAGCATGTTCCACCATGCCCGCGACGCCTCCAAGGCAGCGCTCGTGCATCTCGTCGCGCGGCTGCGCTTGGGTGGTTTCCGGCTGCTCGACACGCAGTTTCTCACCGCGCATCTGGCGAGCCTTGGGGCCATCGAGATCAGCCGCGCCGCTTATCGCCGGCGGCTGGCGAGCGCGCTGGCCGGGCAGGGCGATTTCGCCGCATTTCCGCCGCAGGCGGCGATGCCGGGCGCGCAAGCGCTCGCCTTGGTGCAAGCGCTCGACTCGGCGCCAGCGCTCGACTTGGGCTTGCCGCCGGCATAGGATTTGCGACGCCGGAATGCGCGATAAGGGGGCGGCATGGCGGCATTCGACGAGATGGGTCCGGAAGGCGAAGCGCCGCGGCGGGTCTACGCCAAGGTGGCGCACTGGCTGGAGCAAAGCCCGCCGGAATTGCTCGCCTCGCGCCGCGCCCAGGCCGAATTCATGTTCCGCCGCATCGGCATCACCTTCGGCGTCTACGGCGACAGCGAGGCGGCCGAACGGCTGATCCCGTTCGACATCGTGCCGCGTCTGCTGTCGCGGCGCGAGTGGACGAGGCTGGAGGCCGGGCTCGTGCAGCGCGTCACCGCGCTCAACCTGTTCCTGACCGATGTCTACGGCCGGCGCGCCATCCTCAAGGAAAACATCGTGCCGCCGGAGCTGATCCTGCGCAACCCGCACTATCGGCCGGAGATGATCGGACATCGCGCGCCGCATGACGTATGGGTGCATATCGGCGGCATCGACATCGTGCGCATCGACGACGCCGATTTCTACGTGCTGGAGGACAACGCCCGCACGCCCTCCGGCGTCTCCTACATGCTGGAGAATCGCGAAGTGACGATGCGGCTGATGCCGGATCTGTTCGCCCGCCACCGCGTCGCGCCAGTCGACGATTACCCCGACGAATTGCTGGCGACGCTGACCTCCGTGGCGCCCCACCCGGACGTCGCCAAGCCGACGATCGCCGTGCTGACCCCGGGGCCGTTCAACTCCGCCTATTACGAGCACTCGTTCCTGGCCGACAAGCTCGGCGTCGAACTGGTCGAGGGGCGCGATCTGTTCGTCGAAAACGACGTCGTCTTTATGCGCACGACGCTGGGGCCGAAGCGGCTCGACGTCATCTATCGTCGCGTCGACGATGAATTCCTCGATCCCTTGGCGTTCAACCCGCAATCCCTGCTCGGCGTGCCGGGGCTGATCGGCGCCTATTTGGCGGGCAATGTGACGATCGCCAATGCCGTCGGCGCCGGCGTCGCCGACGACAAGGCGATCTATAGCTACGTGCCCGACCTCATCAGATTCTACCTCGGCGAGGAGCCGAAGCTTAAAAACATCCAGACCTATCGCTGCCGCGACGCCGGCGATCTCGCCTATGTGCTGGAGCGGCTCGACCAACTCGTGGTCAAGGAGGTCAACGGCTCCGGCGGCTACGGCATGCTGGTCGGGCCGCACGCGACGCAGGCGCAGCGCGAGTTGTTCGCCGCCAAGCTGAAGGCCGATCCCGCCAATTACATCGCCCAGCCGACGCTGGCGCTGTCGACCTGCCCGGCCTCGTTCGACGACGGCGTTTCGCCGCGCCACGTCGATCTCAGGCCGTTCGTGCTGTCGGGGGCGAACGGCGTGCGCATCGTGCCAGGCGGGCTGACCCGCGTCGCTCTAACGAAAGGGTCGCTGGTGGTGAATTCGAGCCAGGGCGGCGGCACCAAGGACACTTGGGTGGTCGACGGCGAGGAGGGCTGATCGATGCTCGCCCGCACCGCCGACAACCTGTTCTGGCTCGCCCGCTACATGGAGCGCGCCGATTTCATCGCCCGCACCATCGAAGCGACGCTGCGCCTCGAATATCTGCCGCGCGCCGGCGCCGACGACCCCCAGACCGAATGGTTCTCGGCGCTGGAGGCGGTTGGCGCGCATGAGGGCTTCGCGGCCAAGCATGGCGAGGTCGACGAACCGCTGGCGCTCGACTATCTCAGTTTCGACCGCGACAACACGTCCTCGATCTGCAACTGCCTGGAAAACGCCCGCGCTAACGGGCGCGCCGTGCGTACTGCGCTCACCGCCGAGACCTGGACCGCGATCAACGAGGCCTGGCTGGAGCTGAAGCGTTTCGAGGCGACGCGCCGCGCCGCCAAGGAGTTGAGCCGCGACGCGCTGACCCGCTTCCTCGATTACGTGAAGAAGGCCTCGCTCGATTTCGACGGCGCCTGCTATCGCACGATGCTGCGCAACGACGGCTATTACTTCAACCGCGTCGGCCTGTTCCTGGAGCGCGCCGACAACACGGCGCGGCTGCTCGACGTCAAATATCATCTGCTGCTGCCGGCCGACGAGCAGGTCGGCGGCTCGCTCGACTTTTTCCAGTGGGTGGCGATCCTGCGCGCCGTCTCGGCGGCGACCGCCTATCACTGGGTCTATCGCGACCGGGTGAAGCCGTGGCTGGTCGCCGATCTGCTCATCCTGAAGCCGTCGATGCCGCGCTCGCTGATCTATTGCTACGACGCGCTCGATCGCGCGCTCGGCGATCTCGCGCGCCTCGACGGCGCGTCCGGCGCGGCGCAGCGCCAGGCGCGCGCCGTGCTGTTCAAGCTTGAACGCGCCAGCATGACGGAAATCTTCCAGGGCGGCCTGCACGAGTTCGTCACCGAATTCATCGAGGAGAACGGCCGGTTGGCCAACGCGATCTCCGAGCAATATCTTTTCGTGTGAGAGGTTCAGATGCGCGTTCGCGTCTCGCACGAAATCAAGCTGACGTTCTCGGCGCCGGCGCGCTCGCTGCATCTCAACCTGCGTCTGACGCCGCGCAGCTTCGAATCGCAATATGTGCTGCGCTGGCGCGTCGGCGTCGATCTCGACGCCAGCTTGAAGCCGCGCGAGGATGCGTTCGGCTCGCTCATGCACGCCTTGAGCTGGCACAAGCCGGTGGAGGCGGTGACCATCACCGCCGCGGGCGAGGTGCAGACGAGCGACGCCGTCGGCGTTGTGCGCGGCGCCGTCGACCCGCTGCCGGCCGACATGTATCTGCGCGCCAGCCCGCTCGCGCAGGCCAACGCCGCGCTGCGCGCCGACAGCGTCGCGCCCGGCGAAACGCTGGCGCGCCTGCATCAACTCATGGTCCTGCTGCGCGCAAAGATCGCCTTCGCGCCCGGCTTCGGCGGCGGCGCGCCGGCCTGCGAGGCGTTCGCGCTGAAGAAGGGCGGCGCTGCGGATTTCGCCCACGCTTTCCTCGCCTGCGCGCGCGGCTGGGGCGTGCCGGCCCGCTTCGTCACCGGCTATCGCGTCGCCGAGACGCCGGGAGAGCCGACGGAGATGTTCGCCTGGGCCGAGGCGCTGTTGCCGGGGCTCGGCTGGGTGGCGTTCGACGCGGTGCATGATCTTTGCCCCAACGATCGCTACGTGCGCGTCGCCGTCGGCCTCGACGCCAACGACGCCGCGCCCGTGCGCTCGTGGGTCAACGCCGGCGAGACCGCGACGACGGTGAGCCTGCGCGTCGAGCAGGCGGGGGCGCAGGGGCAGAATTAGGGGTGCGTGCCCTTGTCGAGCCTCAAACCCACGGGTTTAGGATTTCGACGCCCGTGGGTTGGAAGTCGGAGACGTTGCGCGTCACGACCCTCATGGCATGCACCAGCGCCGTCGCGGCGATCAGGGCGTCGCGTTCGGCGCGAGGGTCGGGCAGATGCAGTTTCGCGCACCTGCGCGCCACGGCGGAGTCACACGCCCCGCATCAGCCCCCCGTCCACCCGTATATTCTGCCCGGTGATATAGCCCGCGCCCTCCGACACCAGGAAGGCGACCGTCGCCGCGATCTCGTCGGCGCGGCCATAGCGGCCCATCGGCACGGCGGCGCGCCGGGCGTCCATCTGCGGCAGCGAATCGATCCAGCCCGGCAGCACGTTGTTCATGCGCACGTTCTTGGGCGCGAACTCATCGGCGAACAGCTTCGTGAACGCCGCCAGCCCGGCCCGGAACACCGCCGATGTCGGAAACATCGGCGACGGCTCGAAAGCCCAGGCGGTCGAGATATTGACGATCGCGCCGCCGCCCGCCGCCGCCATGATCGGCGCGACAAGCCGCGTCGGGCGGATGACGTTCATGAGATAAACATCCATTCCGGTGCGCCATTGCTCGTCGGTGATCTCCAGCAGCGGCGCGCGCGGGCCGTGGCCGGCGCTGTTGACGAGCACATCGATGCGCCCCCACTGCGCCATGGCGAGATCGACGAGCCGCTTGAAGTCGTCCGTCGACTGGTTGGAGCCGGTGACGCCGAAACCGCCGAGCGCCTTCGCCAGCGCCTCGCCCTTGCCGGAGGAGGAGAGGATGGCGACGCGGAAACCGTCGGCGGCAAGCTTGCGCGCCGCCGCCGCGCCCATACCGCTGCCGCCCGCCGTCACCAGCGCTACCTTCTGCGTCATCTCCAGACCCCCCTCATTTCGGCGCCAAGCCAAGCCGTTTCAGCACCGCGCCGGCGGTGAGGCCCTGCACCAACACCGAGAACGCCACCACCGCGAAGGCGGCGGCCAGCGTCTGGTCGCGATAGGGCTGATCGGCCGGCAGCGTCAAGGCGAGCGCCAGCGCCAGCGCGCCGCGCAAGCCGCCCCACCACAGGAAATGCTGCTGCGGCAGGCTCAACCGCCAGCGCGAGCGCAAAAACAACGCGGAGATCGGATAGACCGCCGCCGCGCGCCCCGCCAGCGCCAGCGCCACCGCGGCGGCGAGCCGCCAGTCGAGCCCGAGCCCGACATGGGCGAGCGCCTGGCCGATAAGCAGGAAGACGACGGAATTGGCGAGAAAAGCCGCGAACTCCCAGAACGCCAGCACGAACTCGCGCCCATGCGGAGTGATCGAGAAGCCCTTGCGCGGCTCCGCGAGCACGCCGAGATTGCCGAGCAGCAGTCCCGCCGTCACCGTCGCCAGCACGCCCGACGCGCCGAACCGCTCGGCGGCGAGGAAGGAACCATAGGCCGCCACCGCGGTGATCGCGGTCTCCACCGTATGCTCCTCGGTTCGCCCGGCGACGAGCAACGCCAGCCCCGCCGCCAGCGCGCCGAGGCCGATGCCGCCGCCGGCGATCCAGGCGAAATCGGCCAGCGCCTCGCGCCCGCCCGGCAGCGCGCCGTCCGGCCCGACGAGCAAAGCAAGGCTGAACAGCACCGCCGCCATGCCGTCATTGGCCAGGCTTTCGCTCTCGATGATGAGCGCCAGGCGCCCCTTCACGCCGGTTTCGCGCAACAGGGCGATGACCGCGATCGGATCGGTGGCGGAGATCAGCGCGCCAAAGGCGATGGCCGGGCGCAGCGGCCAGCCGAGACCGTAGACCAACCCCGCCGCCACCAGCGCCGAGCCGATCAACACGCCGAGCATGGCGAGCGCCAGGATCGGCGGCGCGTCGCGCTTCAACTCCCGCCACGGCAGGTTGAGCGCCGCCTCGAACAGCAACGGCGGCAGGATGAGGTCGAAGACGATCTCGTGGGTGAGTTGCAGCCCGACGTCGAGCCGCGACAGCGCCAGCGCCAGCCCGGTGAGCACGAGGCCGACGGTGTAGGGCAGGCGCAGCCGCCGCGCGACGATGGCGACCACCATCGCCAAGCCGAGCAGCTCGATGGTGCGCGAGATCAGAAGTTCCATAGCTGCCCGATAACATGCGCGGCGAACCGCAGGCCAGAGCTGTTAACGATCAAGTTGAGCCAACGTCACTGCGAGCGAGGCGAAGCAAGCCATGCCTCCACCTGGCCGCGCCCTCCTATTAATCTGCGGTCTCGGCGAGATATATTGCTTCGCTTCGCTCGCAATGACGGGGTCCGCCGATTCAATCTGTTCGGATACTGCTCTAATCGCGCTCGGCAGTCAGGAAGCGCTCGGGATTGACGGGCTCGCCGTCGACGCGCACTTCGTAATGCAGATGCGGCCCGGTGGAGCGGCCGGTCGTGCCGATAAGGCCGATCACATCGCCCGCCTTCACCATCTGCCCGTCAGTGACCAGCACATGCGCCATGTGGCCATAGCGCGTGACGATGCCATTGCCGTGGTCGATGTCGACGGCGTTGCCATAGCCGCCCATCGGGCCGGCGTGCGTCACCCGGCCGATCGCCGTCGCCTTGATCTGCGAGCCATAGGCTTGCACGAGATCGACGCCGGGGTGCAACTCCGGCCGGCCGAGGAACGGATCGGTCCGGTAGCCGAACGGCGAGGACACCCTTGCGTCGCCGGTGAGCGGATAGCTCAGCGGCAGATGCGGCATCAGCCGGCGCAGCTTGCGCGCCGCCTCGATGTCGCGCGCCGTCGCGTCGACGGCGCGGCCGAAGGCGTCATTGCCGCTGGTCAGCGGAATATAGGGGCCGCCAACGCCGTCCCGCGCCGCCGGCGGCGCCTTCAGGGTGGACGGCGACAGGCCGGTGCGGGCGATGACGGTCTCGAATTTCTGCGTCGCGGCGCGCGCCGCCTTGTCGACGCCGGCCAGCGTGGCGCGCTGCTGGCGCTCGACGCGGTCGAGCGAGTAGCTGACCAAGCCGACGCGGGCGCTGGGGGCGAGCGAGGAATCGGCAGCGGCGGCGGCCAACTCGTCGGCAAGGGCGCCGGCGGAGGGCTCGGCGCGGCTGACAGAATCGCCGCCGCCGTCGAGCGGGCGCGGCTTCGGCCGCACCGCGCCGGCGGCGGGCGCGAGGGGGGCATAGGCGCGCGCGGCGCCGAGATCGTCGCCGGAGTCGCTGTCGCTATCGCTACCGCCGATCGCCTGGATGGCGGCCAGCGCGCTGGCGTCGCGCTTCGGCTTGCGCGGCCGTGCGTCGGCGAGCGCGGTCGCATCGGCGCCGGCTTCGGTGGCGAGGGCTGCGAGTTCGGCCCCGCGACGCTCCAGCCGCGCCTGGCGGATGACGAGATCGTGCATCTTGTCTTCAAAGGCGTTTTGCTCGAGCAATTGCCGGCTCTTGACGCGGTCGGCCTCGGCGCGCGCGTCGGAGAGCTTGGCTTCATAGTCAGTCTGCAACTGCGTCTCGCGCGACAGCAGCGTGGCGATGACCTGGTCGTGCAAGGCGATGAAGGCGGTGGCGCCGCTTGCCCACAGCGCCAGCGCCGGAATCGCCGCCAAAGCGGCGACGGCGAGCGCCGGCCGGACGGCGAAAGCACGCACCTTGTCGCCGCGCGAGACCGTCAAAAAGTAATGCGAGTTCGGCAGTTTTGCGGGCGGGAAACGATCACGAATGGACATCTGACGAACGCTCCTGAGCGCGCCCGTCGAACGCGCCCCAGCGTCACTAAGCCTCCATTAGGGTTAACTCTTCGCAAATTCCGCGCGCCGTCGGTAACGGATGGCGTTCAGGCCATGACGGCTAGAGCTTTTGTGCGGCGGCCAGCACCGCTTCGGCGTGGCGGGAAACCTTAACCTTGCGCCACGCCTGGACGATGCGGCCATCCCGGCCGATGAGAAAGGTCGAGCGCTCGACGCCCATATATTTGCGTCCGTACATGCTTTTTTCGACCCATACGCCATAGGCTTCGAGCATGGCTTTGCCTTCGTCGGCGGCGAGGTCGAGGTCGAGGCCGTGCTTGGCCTTGAACTTTGCATGCGATTTGACGCTATCGGGCGAAACCCCGAGGATGGCGGTCCCGGCCTTGTCAAACTCCTTCCGCACTGCGTTGAAGGCAATCGCCTCTGCCGTGCAGCCCGAAGTGTCGTCTTTCGGGTAGAAGTATAGCGCGAGTTTCTTCCCCAGAAAATCCTTGAGGGATACCCGTTTCTCCGCGTCAATCTGGAGATCAAATTGCGGCGCAAGGTCGCCGGCTTCACAAGTTACGCTCATTAAAGCCCTCGTTTGATCCCAATTGCCGGCCAAATCGCCACCGGTCGGCGCGCCGAGATTGACGCATGCAGCGCATGCGTTCAAGACCTCTACGCCGCGGGGAGAAGGGACCTCGAATCACCGGCGCGAGACTTTTAGGAGATCGCATCGCGTTGATGGTGGACCATGACCCCAACGAGCCCGACGCTTACTACGCCGACGCCGGCTACGACGATCTGGCGGCGCCGGCGCTGCGTCGGGCACGGCGGCGACGACGGCGGCCAGGGGCCGCGCATGTGGCGCTCAAGTTGGCGACGATCGTCATCGCGCTGGCGATCGGCGTCCTGGGCGGCGGCTATGTCTATCTCGGCCACGAGCCGATCAGCCTGGAATCGCTGCGGCCGGCGATCACCGAAAGCCTGCAAAGCCGGCTAAGCTCAGGGTATCGAGTGGCGCTCGGGCCGATCGCCATCTCGCGCACGGTGTACGGTGTCGGCATTGGCTTTCGCGGCCTGGCGATTCGCGATTCGGCGGGACGGCTTGTGGTCAGCGCGCCCGGCGGGCGCATCGGCCTCGACGCGCTGGCTTTGTTCGCCCTCGATGTGAAGGTGCGCCGCCTCGAACTCGACGGCCTGCAATTGGCGCTGCGCGTCGGCGCCAATGGCGAGCTTTCGCTGTCGGCGGGCGACGCCGACGCCGCGGCGATCGCGCTCGGCCCCACCCCGGCGACGCCGGCGGCCAACAATTTCGGCGCGCTGGTCGCCGGTCTCGCCGAGGCGATGGCGGGCGTCGATCAGCCGCTCGATCACGCCGCCATCATCGACGGCAAGCTGACGGTGCAGACCGCCGGACGCGAGCAGCCGGCGGTTTACGACGACTTGCGGTTGACCTTCGACCGTTCCGGCGCCTCGGCCAGCGCCAGCCTCGCCGCACGTGGGCCGTCGGGGGATTGGCGCATCGCCGCGCGCGCTCAGGCGGGCGCGGCGCGCAAGCTCTCGGTCGAGGCCCACCAACTTTCCGTCGACGATTTCCTGCGGCTCGATCCGCATCCGCCGCGCTTCAGCTTCAATTCGCCGATCTCCTTCGATTTCACCGCCGCCGCCTCGCCTTCGGGGGCGCTGACGGCGCTCGACGCCGCCTTCTCCATCGGCGCCGGCAGCTTCGACCCGCACGACCCCGACGGCGCGCCGCCGATCGCCATCGACGAGGCGACCGGCAAAGCCAGGCTCGACGACAAAGGGCGCTATGTGCTGGAGAAGGTCGAGATCCTCGCCGGCGCGACGCATGTGCGCCTCGGCGGCTGGCTCGCGCCGCCGGCGCCGGGCGATTTGCTGTGGCGGGCCCATTTGCACAGCGCCGACAGCCTGTTTGCCGCCGCGCGCCCCGGCGACCCCGCCGCCGTGCTCGACAATGTCGATATCGACGCGCATTTCGATCCGGCGACAAAGACCTTCGCCACCGACAAGTTCATCGCCCACGGCCCGCAACTGTCGGGCCAATTCGCCTTCGGCTTGCATCTGGCGGCGGCCGGACCGGAACTGAAGATGGACCTTCAGGGCCAGGGCTCGCTGCTCCAGGCGCTGCGGCTGTGGCCGACCTTCGTCAATCCCGACGCGCGCAAATGGTGCGAGGAGAACGTGCGCGGCGGCGAACTGGCCTCCGGCTCCCTGAAGATCGACTGGAACGCGGCGGCGCTGGCCGCCGTGCTTGCCAAGCAGGCGCCGCCGGCCGACAGCGTCAACGGCCATTTCAGCCTGCGCAACGCGGCGGTGGATCTGCTGCCGGGGCTGCCGACGACGACCGGTCTCGACGCGACCGGCGTCATCACCGGCCGCCATTTCCATGTCGAGGCCCCGCGCGGCGTCATGGAACTCGACGGCGGCCGGCGGCTCGCCGGGACCAATCTGTCTTTCACCGTGCCCGACACCAAGCCGGTGGCGCGCATGCCGGCCGAAGGCGCCGGCCACATCTCCGGCGGCGCCGACGCCCTGGCGGATCTGCTGATGCGCGATGCGCTCAAGCGCTATGTCGGCGTCGCGCTCGACCCCAATGCGATCAAGGGCCAGTTCGACGGCGATCTCAAGCTCGACTTGACGCTCGGCAAGGGCGTGCAGCCGGAAGACCAGAAGTTCCACGTCACGGGCAATCTCAGCGCCCTCGCCATCGACAAGTTTCTCGGCAACACGAAGCTGGAGCAGGGCGCGCTGCAACTCGCCGCCGACCGCTCGCAGCTTAAGATGACGGGCGCCGGCGTCGTTCTCGGCGCGCCGGCCAAGCTCGAAGTGACCAAGATCGGCCAGGACGTCGGCGCGCTCGTGCTTACCGGCAGTCTCGACGAGGCCGCTCGAACCAAGCTAGGCTATACCTCCGGCCCGCGCCTCAGAGGTCCGGTAACGCTGAAGCTGAAGGCGCCGCTCGACAAGAGCGGGGCCGATGTCGAGGTCGATCTCGCTAAGGCGACGCTGGAGTCGCTCGGCGGCGCGCCGTGGAAGGCGGCGGGGCGGCCGGGCAAGGCGACGTTCCAGCTCAAGGCGACGCCGGAGGGGGGAGTGCAGGTCAACAATCTGGTTATCGAGGCCGGCGCGCTCTCCGGGCGCGGCTCGGCCATGTTCGGCCCCGAGGGCGCGCTCAAATCGCTGAAGCTGGCGCCTTTCCGCATGGGCGGTTCCGACGATCTCAAGCTCGATATCGAGGGCGGCGCGACGACCAAAGTGACGCTGCGCGGCGCCATGTTGGACGCCCGCGGCGTCGTCAAGAGCATCACCGCCGCACAAGGCAGCCACGATTCGCAGGGCCTCGATCTCGACGTCAAGGTCGGCGCCGCGCTCGGCTACAACCGCGAGCAGATCTCGGGGTTCGAGATGACGGCGGCGCGGCGCAACGGCGCCTTCACGGCGCTCGATGCGCGCGGCCGGTTTGGTCAGGCGAAGTTCTCCGCCCGCAGCGGCGATGGCGGCGTCCTGCTCATCAAGTCCGACGATGCCGGCGCGCTGGCGCGCTTCCTCGACGTCTACGGCAAACTGCAAGGCGGCGTGATCGAGCTTAGCGTGCGGCAGAGCCGCGGCAGCGCGCGCGGCTCGGCGACGATCCGGCGCTTCTCGATTCGCGACGAACCGTCGCTGCGTCAGCTTCAGCAGGCCGCGCCGGCGCGCCAGAGCTCGTCGCGCGGCTCCAATTCGACCCCCGGCGCGGAGTCCTCGCCGCCGGTCAGTTTCGATAAGCTGACGGCCAATTTCACCCGCGTCGGCGGCCGTCTCGACGTGCACAATGGCGTCATTGCCAGCCCCGCCTTCGGACTGACGACGCAGGGCTTCATCGACTTCGTCAAGGATAAGGTCGATCTGAACGGCGTCTTCGTGCCGTTGCAACAGTTCAACAACGCGCTCGGCAGCATTCCCTTGCTCGGCCTGCTGCTTACGGGCGGCCAGAACGAGGGCGTATTCGCCATCAACTACCGGGTCACCGGGCTGGCCAGCAATCCAACGCTCAAAGTCAACCCGCTCTCCGGCATGACGCCTGGCATCCTGCGCAAGCTGTTCGGCGCCATCGACGGCACGACGCCGTCGCCGGACGCGGCGGATTCGCCCGCCAGTTCCTATGCGCCGACCCAGTTGAGCCGTTAGAATAGCCGGACCCTGCAAACAAGGAGATCGACATGGCCCTCGCACTTAGGGATCAAAGCCTGCTGGAGACCCGCGCCTTCGTCGCCGGCGATTGGGTTTCCGGCGCCTCGCATTTCGCGGTGAGGAACCCGGCGACCGGCAAAGTCGTCGCCGAGGTCGCCGACGTCGGCCTCGACGGGGCGCGCGCCGCCATCGACGCCGCCGAAGCCGCGCGCGGCGCCTGGGCCGCCCGCACCGCCAAGGCGCGCGGCGCGGTGTTGAAAGTCTGGGCGAAGCTGATGCTCGACAATGCCGACGATCTCGGCCGCATCCTGTGCGCCGAGATGGGCAAGCCGTTGGCTGAATCGAAGGGCGAGATCGCCTATGGAGCGAGCTTCCTCGACTGGTTCGCCGAGGAGGGCCGGCGCGTCTATGGCGATGTGATCCCCGGCCATCAGCCGGACAAGCGCATCCTCGTCATCAAGCAGCCGATCGGCGTCGCCGCCTCGATCACGCCGTGGAATTTTCCCAATGCGATGATCGCCCGCAAGGTGGCGCCGGCGCTTGCGGCCGGCTGCGCTTTCGTTGCGCGGCCCTCGGAGCTGACGCCGCTGTCGGCGCTGGCGATGGCGGTGCTCGCCGAGCGGGCGGGCGTGCCGAAGGGCCTCTTGAGCGTGGTGACGACGGCCGAGCCGGCGGCTGTCGGCATGGAATTCTGCACCAACCCGAAGGTGAAGAAGCTCTCCTTCACCGGCTCGACGCGCGTCGGCGCGCTGCTGATGCGCCAGGCCGCCGACGGCATCAAGAAGCTGAGCCTGGAACTCGGCGGCAACGCGCCGTTCATCGTCTTCGACGACGCCGATCTCGACGCGGCGGTCGAGGGGGCGTTGATCGCCAAATACCGCAACGCCGGCCAGACCTGCGTCTGCGCCAACCGCATCTATGTGCAGCGCGGCGTCCACGACGCCTTCGCCAACAAGCTCGCGGCGGCGGTGGAAAAGCTGAAGGTCGGCGACGGCATGGGCGAGGGCGTGCAGATCGGCCCGCTCATCAGCCCCAACGCCTTGAAGAAGGTCGAGGCGCATGTCGAGGACGCGCTGGCGCAGGGCGCCAAGCTGGTGACGGGCGGCAAGCGTCACGCCGCCGGACCGCTGTTCTACACGCCGACCGTGCTATCCGGCGCGACGGCGAAGATGAAGCTGGCGCGCGAGGAGACTTTTGGGCCGATTGCGCCGATCTTCGCCTTCGACACGATCGACGAGGCTGTGACCGGCGCCAACGACACCGACGCCGGGCTCGCCGCCTATTTCTACACGCGCGACCTGTCGCGGGTGTGGAAAGTGGCGGAGGCGCTGGAATATGGCATGGTCGGCGTCAACACCGGCCTGATCTCGACCGCCGAAGCGCCATTCGGCGGCGTCAAGACTTCTGGCTTCGGTCGCGAGGGCTCGAAATACGGCATCGACGAGTATCTGGCGATCAAATACGTCTGCCTGTCGGTGTGATATCAACGGCCGGTCGCTCTGATACCAACGGCCGGTCGCGCTGATTCGTCATGCCCGCGCTTGTCCCACGGCTGTCCGGTACGCATTTTGCTTGAAGTGGCGCACGGCATTGATTCTACTCGTTTCCAGAGTTTCGCGACTCACTTGGACACGAAAAGGGATCGATGCCGTG
>DATNDU010000153.1:0-44988 GCA_035606915.1 Roseiarcus sp.
CGCGCTGGATGTGTTCGTGTCGGTGTCGCTGCGCTACGGCTTCGGCGCCTCGATCCCCGACTCCTACGATTTCGGTCGGATGCTGCTCGGCATCCTGATTTTCTGGGGCATCGCGGCGACGAGCTATCGCGGCTCGCACATCACCGTCGATCTGCTGTGGAGCGCCTGCGGCGACGGCGGCAAACGCGCCATCGACATTTTCGCCACCGTCGTGCTGCTGTTCGTGGTCGCCGTGCATTCCTGGATGCTGCTCGACAAAGTTTATTCGACCTATCTCGACCATGTGCTGACCTATGATCTGCACTGGCCGACTTGGCCGTTCTTCGCCGTCGCCTGGGCCGGCGATGTCGCGGCGGTGGTGCTGATCGCGGTGCGCGCCTGGAATTTCGCCCTTGGCCGCGGCGCGCCATGAACCCGGATTATATCGCGCTGATCGGCTTCGTCAGTCTGTTCGCGCTGATCCTGCTGCGGGCGCCGGTCGGCATGGCGATGGGGCTGGTCGGCGTCACCGGCTACGCCACGATCGTCGGCGCGACGCCGGCCTTGAAGATGGTCGGCCTGACCTCGATGCGGACGGTGACGGACTATACGTTCGGCGTCATCCCGATGTTCATGCTGATGGGCGCCATCGTCGCGCAATCGGGCATGAGCAAGGAGCTGTTTGGCGCCGCCAATGCGATGATCGGCCATTGGCGTGGCGGGCTGGGGCTGGCGACCATCGCGGCTTGCGCAGGGTTCGCGGCGATCTCCGGCTCCTCGGTGGCCACCGCCGCGACCTTCGCCAGCGTCGCCTATCCAGAGATGCGGCGCCATCATTATCCCAAGAGCTTTTCCACCGGCGTCATCGCCGCCGGCGGCACGCTCGGCGCGATCTTCCCGCCCTCGACGGTGCTCGCCGTCTACGGACTCATCACCCAGCAGGACATCGGTCGGCTGTTCGTCGCCGGCATCCTGCCGGGCGTGCTGGCGGTGGCGATGTATATGGCGACCATCGCCATTATGGTGCGCGCCCGCCCGCAGTTTCTGCCGATCAGCGAGCGCGTCACCGGGCGGCAGCGTCTGGCCGCGCTGTCGAAGGTGTGGGCGTCGCTGCTGCTGTTCGTGCTGGTGATCGGTGGGCTCTACGATGGCGTATTCACGCCGACGGAAGCCGGCGGCGTCGGCGCCTGCGGGGCTTTGATTATCAGCGTCGTGCGCGGCAAGCTCGGGCTTGCCGGCCTGCTGGAGGCGCTGCTGCGCGCCACCCGCACCGCCTCGGCGGTGTTCACGGTGCTGATCGGGGCGCTGCTGTTCGGCTATTTCCTCACCGTCACCGGCGTGCCGCAGAAGGTGACGGGCTTTCTCACCGGGCTTGGCCTGTCGCCGCTCGGCGTGCTGCTGCTCATCATGCTGATGTATCTCGTGCTCGGCTGCCTGATGGACGCGATGGCGATGATTATCCTCACCGTGCCCATCGTCTTTCCCGCCGTCACCGCGCTCGGCTATGACCCAATCTGGTTCGGCATTATCATCGTCATGACGGTGGAGTTGGGGCTCATCCATCCGCCGCTCGGCATGAACGTGTTCGTCATCAAGACGGCGGTCGAGGACGTGAGTTTCACCACCATCTTTCGCGGCGTCGCGCCGTTCATCGTCACCGATCTGCTGCGGCTTGGCGTGCTCATCGCGATCCCTGAGATCGCGCTGTGGCTGCCGAGCATGATGTAGCGGTTTAGCCCTCGCTGCGCCGGGCGGCCTGCGCGAAGGCGGTCAGCGCCCGGAACGCCGACGCGCTGGCGAGAGCCGGCGAGCGCCGGGTCGAGACCAGCAGGTTGAGCAGCGCCGGCAGCCGCCGCGCCAGCGTCTCCGGCGCGAAGGCGTTGGCCTGCGCCAGCACGGCGCGCTTGACAGTGAAGGGCAAGCGCTGCAAGCGCTCCGGCTCGCCGCCCTGGCGGATCTCCAGCATCAGCGCGACGCGGCCGGCGAGCCGCATTGCCGCCAGCGCCGCGTCGCCGCTGTCGGCGAGGCCGTGCATGGCGGCGCGCTCCAGGCCCTTGAGGTCGCCGGCGAGCGCGAGATCGACGAGCGCGTCGGCCGGCGAGACGCCGCCGCCGGCGGCCAGCGCGGCGACGTCGGCGGCTTCGAGCGCGCCGGCGCCCTCGGCATAGAGCATCAGCTTGGCGATTTCGACGCGCGCCGTCGCCGGCTCGGCCGCGAGCGCCTCGACGAGCAGGGCGCGCGCCTCGGCGGCGACGCTGACGCCGGCCTTGCGCGCTTCGGCGTCGATCATTTCGCCGAGGCTCGCCGGCGACGCCGGGTAACATTCGAGGGCGATGGCGTCCGGCCGGGTCTCGAACAGCGTGCGCAGCGCCGCGCCTTTTCGCAGGCTGTCGGCCTCGACGACGAGGTAGGTTTCGGCCGCCAGTGTATCGGCGACGGAGGCGATGGCGCCCGAGAGGTCGCGCCCGCCGGCGTCGATCCAGATCACCCGCGCGCCGCCGAACATCGAGATCGCGCTCGCCTCGTCGGCGAGCCGGCCGGGATCCTTGGCGAGCGTTTCGGCGGCAAGGCGCACGACCTGGAACGGGTCGGCGGCGTCGGAGACCAGCATCGGGACCAGCCGGCGCGCGCGCTCGCTGGCGAGGTCGGAATCCGTGCCGTAGAGTAGGAACATCGTCGCCCGGCGCGACGGCTCGCGCAGGAACGCCTCGAATCGCTCGCTTTTGACGATCGCCAATCCACACTTCCCCGCATACGCCCTATTGCGTTAGCGCGATTTGCGCTAGGGAGCCACCGGCAATGCAAACGACCGGAACCCCTATGACGACCTACAAGCTTTTCCTGCTCCCCGGCGACGGCATCGGCCCCGAAGTGATGGCCGAGGCCGAGAAGGTGATTGCGTTCTTCAACGCCGAAGGCGGCGCCCGCTTCGAGACCGAGAAGGGTCTGGTCGGCGGCTGCGCCTTCGACGCGCATGGCGCGGCGATCAGCGAGGCCGACATGGAGCGCGCGCAGGCGTCGGATGCGGTGCTGTTCGGCGCCGTCGGCGGCGCCAAATGGGCCAACGTGCCCTATGAGGCGCGCCCGGAAGCCGGCCTGCTGCGGCTGCGCAAGGATCTCCAGCTTTACGCCAATCTGCGCCCGGCGGTGTGCTATCCCGCGCTTGCCAGCGCCTCCTCGCTGAAGCCCGAGGTGGTCGAGGGGCTCGACATCCTGATTTTGCGCGAGTTGACTGGCGGCGTCTATTTCGGCGAGCCGAAGACGATCACCGATCTCGGCAACGGCCAGAAGCGCGCCATCGACACCCAGGTCTACGACACCTACGAGATCGAGCGCATCGGTCGCGTCGCCTTCGATCTCGCGCGCAAGCGCAGCAACAAGGTGACATCGTCCGAGAAGCACAATGTGATGAAGTCGGGCGTATTGTGGAAAGAGGTCATCACCGCTTTGCACAAGCGCGAATTCCCCGACGTGCAGTTGGAGCATCAACTCGCCGACGCCCTCGGCATGCAGCTTGTGCGCTGGCCCAAGCAGTTCGACGTCATCGTCACTGACAATCTGTTCGGCGACATGCTGTCGGACGTGGCGGCGATGCTGACCGGCTCGCTCGGCATGTTGCCCTCGGCCTCGCTCGGCGATGTCGACCCGAAGACCGGCAAACGCAAGGCGCTCTACGAACCCGTGCATGGCTCGGCGCCCGATATCGCCGGCAAGGGCGCGGCCAACCCGATCGCCATGATCGGTTCGTTCGCGATGTGCCTGCGCTATTCATTCGGGCTGGGGGCGCTGGCCGACCGGCTGGAGGCGGCGATCGCTTCGGTACTGGCGCAGGGGCTGCGCACCAAGGACATCGCGGCGGCGGGCGAGGCGACGGTCTCGACGAGCGAGATGGGGGATGCGGTGGTGGCGGCGTTGCGGGGGTAACGAGTATGCGCGCTATCCCAGACGCGGTCCTGTTCGTTGCAACTTCATGGGTTTTGTTCGGTTCTCCTCTATTTCAATTCGAAAGCACTCCGCACCATCCTGTTTGGCTCTTAAGGGTTGTTTGGTGGGTTGCGTTTTGCTTTTGGGTGATTTGCTTTTTTTGCACTATAGTCAACGTCGGTTAGAGTCTCTGAACGGTATAAATAGAGACAATGCGAAAACCCAGGCCTCGTGGCGGCGCTATTGGGTCAATGTCTCGCTCTCCGCGTCATACCCGTCCCCGGATCAAGTCCGGGGACGGGTATGATCTCATTCGACAAAGCCCGTCGACGGGACGGCTATAGAATCAGTGCCTCGTAGAGGTCCGCCCAACCGGGATTGGCTTCAACAATCATCTGCGTCTTCCAGGCGCGGGACCAGTGTGTGATGTTCTTTGAATCGCCGTCGCGATATGGTCGTGCCGCTCCATCCAGACAAGTCGCCTGCATCCGTGGCGGCGAGTGAACCCGGAAACCAAGCCCTCTCGGTGTTCGTAGACACGGCGGCCGAGGTCGGCTGTAACGCCAGTATAGAGCACGCCATTAGGGCGATTGGTCACGATATAGACCCAACCGCCGGACATCGAAGTTCACTCCGACTGAGTTCTCTTGACGCTGAACGGCGTGGATGGCCGGGACAATCCCCGGATCAGGTCCGGGGACGGCCATGACGACCGGCGCGCCCTACTCCGCCGCCCTTGTATACACCGCCGGATTGTTCGGATGCTGCGTCCAATTGCGCGGCGGCTGGCTGTAGGGCAGGCCGGTGCGCGGGTCGGTCCCCTCGGTCTTGTGAACCAGGGTGATGCAGTTCTCCACCGGGCAGACGAGCACGCACAGATTGCAGCCGACGCATTCGGCATCGTTGACGACGAACTTGCGTTCGCCATCGACCTGCGGCCAGATCGCCTGATGCGAGGTGTCCTCGCAGACGATGTGGCAGCGCCCGCATTTGATGCAAGCATCCTGGTTGATCTCGGCCTTCACGACATAGTTGAGGTTCAGATATTGCCAGTCCGTCACCTTGCGCGTCGCCGCCCCTCGGAACTCCTCGATCGACGAATAGCCCTTGCGCTCCATGAATTGCGACAAGCCGGAGATCATCTCCTGCACGACCTTGAAGCCATAGGTCATCGCCGCGGTGCAGACCTGCACGTTGCCGGCGCCGAGCGAGATGAACTCGGCCGCGTCCTTCCAGGTGGTGACGCCGCCGATGGCGGAAATCGGCAGGTCCGCCGTCTTCGGATCGCGGGCGATCTCCGAGACCATCGACAGCGCGATTGGCTTTACCGCCGGGCCGCACATGCCGCCGTGCGTGCCCTTGCCGCCGATGTCAACGTCGAGCGTCATTTTGTCGAGATCGACGCCCATGATCGAGTTGATGGTGTTGATGAGCGACACCGCATCGGCGCCGCCGGCCTTGGCGGCGCGCGCAGGCGCGCGAATGTCGGTGATGTTGGGCGTCAGCTTGACGATCACCGGCATACGCGAATGCTGTTTGCACCAGCGCGCCACCATCTCGATATATTCCGGCACCTGACCGACCGCCGAGCCCATGCCGCGCTCGCTCATGCCGTGCGGGCAGCCAAAGTTCAGCTCGACGCCGTCGCATTCGGTTTCCTCGACGCGGGCGAGGATCTTCTTCCAACTCTCCTCGTCGCAAGGCACCATCAGCGAGGTGATGAGGGCGCGGTCCGGCCAGGCGCGCTTGACCTGTTTGATCTCCTGAAGATTGATTTCAAGGTCGCGGTCGGTGATGAGTTCGATGTTGTTGAGCGCGATCAGTCGCCGGTCGGGGCCGTGCATGGCGCCGTAGCGCGGGCCGGAAACATTGACGATCGGCGGCCCGGCCTCGCCCAAAGTCTTCCACACCACGCCGCCCCAGCCGGCGCGGAAGGCGCGCTCGACATTGGTCTTGCGGTCGGTCGGCGGCGCCGAGGCGAGCCAGAACGGATTGGGCGACTTGATACCGACAAAGCTCGTGCGAAGATCAACCATGTCGCTCTCCCCTCAGGCCAGCGCGGCGATGATCGAGCGCGCCGCGCGCTTGCCGTCCTCGACCGCCGCCACCGTCAGGTCGAGCCCGCCGACGGTGCAATCGCCGCCCGCCCACACCTTCGCCAGGCTGGTGCGCCGCTCCTCGTCGACGGCGATCTTACCCGCCTGCATCCTGGGCGGAGTCGCGCCGAAAATATCGCCGGCGCCGGTCTGGCCGATGGCGGTGAACACCACATCGGCCTCCAGCTGGAACGGTGCGCCGTCCGCGACGAGCTTGCCGCCCTCAAGTTTCGTGCGCTCGAACACGACGCCCGACACCGCGCCGTCGTGACTTTCGAGCCCGATCGGGCGCGCCCAGGGGCGGATGGTCACGCCATTGGTCTGCGCCAACTGGCGCTCATAGGGGCTGGCCTTCATGTCCTCGATGCCGCGCCGATAGGCGATCGTCACCAATTCGGCGCCGAGGCGCTTGGACTGCACCGCCGCATCCACCGCCGTCATGCCGCCGCCGATGACCACCACGCGGCGGCCGATCGGCAGCCGCGCCAGATCCTTGGCCTGTCGCAGTTCGGCGATGAAGGCGATGGCGTCCTCGACGTTCTCCAGCGTCTCCTCGCCGGGCAGGCCAAGTTTGTTGACGCCGGGCAGGCCGAGGCCGAGGAACACCGCGTCATAGTCTTTCGTCAGCGTTTCCAGCGAAATGTTGCGGCCGAGCGCGGCGCCGGTTTTGGTCTCGATGCCGCCGATGCCGAGGATGAAGGCCGCCTCGCGGGCGGCGAAATCGTCCGGGGTCTTATAAGCGGCGATGCCGTATTCGTTGAGCCCGGCGATTTTCGGCCGCGCCTCGTAGATGACGACGTTGTGCCCGGCGCGGCTGAGCGCATGCGCGCAGGCCAGCCCCGCCGGGCCGGCGCCGACGACGGCGATTGTCTTGCCGGTGGCCGCCGCCCTCGCATAGGGATGCTCGGCGATCGCCATCTGCGCATCGACCGCATAGCGCTGCAACTGGCCGATCTTGACCGGCTTGCCCTCGGCGGCCTCGCGCACGCAGGCCTCCTCGCAAAGCTCCTCGGTCGGGCAGACGCGCGCGCACATGCCGCCCATGATGTTGGAATCGAGGATCGTCATCGCCGCGCCCAGCCGGTTCGCGGTGGCGATCTCGCGGATGAACAGCGGAATGTCGATCGCGGTCGGACAGGCCCGCTGGCACGGCGCATCGTAGCAGAAATAGCAGCGCTCCGCCTCGACGCGCGCCTCGTGATGATCGAGCGGCGGGTGTAGATCGCCGAAATTGGCTTTCAGCTCCTGCGGCGTCAGCCGCCCGGCGGCGATATCGGCGTTTCCTCCGGCGTCCGCGACCAAAGCCATCGTGTTCCTCCGCCGAAAAAACCTGACCAATTGGTCAAGAACTTCGCGCGCGCTGGAAATTATGTCAAGCCGTGCGCTCGGGCAGGGGTTGACAGCGCAAGCGGCGGCGTGAATGTGCGGCGCCCCATTTATGAACGCGCCGCGCAGCGCCATAGCAGGAGTTTCGGGCTTGAGCACCGCCCTCATCTTTCCGGGCCAAGGCTCGCAGGCCGTCGGCATGGGCAAGGCGCTCGCCGAGCGGTATCCGGCCGCCGCCAGGGTGTTCGAGGAGGTCGACGCCGCGCTCGGCGAGACCCTGTCGCGGCTCATCTTCGAAGGCCCCGAGGCGGAGTTGACGTTGACCGCCAACGCCCAGCCGGCGCTGATGGCGACCAGCATGGCGGCGCTCAGGGCGCTGGAGGCGCAAGCCGGCTTCGACGTCGCGCGCGACGCGGCATACGTGGCCGGCCATTCGCTCGGCGAATATTCGGCGCTTTGCGCCGCCGGCGCGCTGACGCTCGCCGATACGGCGAAGCTGCTGCGGCTGCGCGGGCGGGCGATGCAGCAGGCGGTCGCCCCCGGCGAGGGCGCGATGGCGGCGATTCTCGGCCTCGATTTCGACAAGGTGTCGGCGATCGCGCTGACCGCCGCCCGCGACCTCTACCTGTCCGGCGCGATCTGCGAGGCGGCCAACGACAACGGCGGCGGCCAAGTGGTGATTTCCGGCACTAAGGCGGCGGTGGCGCGGGCGATGGAACTCGCCAAGGCCGCTGGCGCCAAGCGGGCTTTGCCGCTCGCCGTCTCGGCGCCGTTCCATTGCACGCTGATGACGCCGGCCGCCGAGGCGATGGCCGCGGCGCTCGCCGAGACGGCGCTCGTTGCGCCGAAGGTTCCGCTCATCGCCAACTTCAGCGCCTCGCCGCTGACCGATCCCGCCGCGATTCGCGAGAGCCTGGTCGGCCAAGTGACGGGGACGGTGCGCTGGCGCGAAAGCGTCCTCTATATGGCGGGGCAGGGGGTGACGCGCTTCGTCGAACTCGGCGCCGGCAAGGTGCTCGCAGGGCTCGTCAAGCGCATCGTCGACGGCGCGAGCGTCATCAGCATCGGCGCGCCGGCCGATGTCGAGGCATTCAAGGCGACGCAGTAAGGGATCTCGCATGTTCGATCTGACGGGCAAGACGGCACTGGTGACGGGCGCTTCGGGCGGCCTTGGCGGCGCCATCGCGCGGGCGCTGCACGGCCGGGGCGCCGTCGTCGGGCTTTCCGGCACGCGGCGCGAGGCGTTGGAGCGGCTTGCCGCCGAACTCGGCGAGGGCGCCCACGTGCTGCCCTGCGACCTCGGCGATTCGGTGGCGGTCGAGGCGCTGGTTCCGGCGGCCGAGGCGGCGATGGGCGGCCTCGACATCCTCGTCAACAACGCCGGCGTGACGCGCGACAACCTGTTCCTGCGCATGAAGGACGCGGAGTGGGATGCGGTCATCGCCGTCAATCTCACGGCGGCCTTCCGCCTTTCGCGGGCGAGCCTGAAGGGCATGATGAAGCGGCGCTTCGGCCGCATCGTCGCCATCACCTCGATCGTCGGCGTCACCGGCAATCCCGGCCAGGGAAATTACGCCGCCGCCAAGGCCGGCTTGATCGGCATGTCGAAGGCGCTGGCGCAGGAGGTTGCGAGCCGCGGCGTCACTGTCAATTGCGTGGCGCCGGGCTTCATCGCCAGCCCGATGACCGCCGCGCTCAACGAAAAGCAGCGCGAGGCGATTCTGGCCAATGTGCCGATGGGCAGGCTCGGCGCTGGCGAGGACATCGGCGCCGCGGTAGTCTATCTCGCCAGCGCCGAAGCCGGCTACGTCACTGGTCAAACCCTGCATGTGAATGGCGGAATGGCGATGATTTGAGCCTCAAGGGGGCCGTGTCGGCCCCTCCTATTGAAGTGTCGGCCCCTCGCATTATCGTAACCCGTATGCTAATGAGCCGCGTCGCCTTGCCCGGCGTCTGGAGTCCCGGCGGTCTGGAGTCTTGGGATCGCGCGGCGAGCGCGAGAAAAGAGCGCATCTGGGATGCATTCTGGGATGCATCGGGCGTCGCGATCGGACGGCCGATGCATAATTGGCAATCATGGCCGAGGGATGACCTGGCCGCATTGGGGAATGAGAAATGAGCGATGTCGCGGAACGCGTGAAGAAAATCGTCGTCGAGCACCTCGGCGTCGACGCGGACAAGGTTGTTGAGTCCGCCAATTTCATCGACGACCTCGGCGCTGATTCGCTCGATACGGTCGAGCTCGTGATGGCTTTCGAGGAGGAGTTCGGGGTCGAGATCCCGGACGATCAGGCGGAGACGATCACCACCGTCGGCGACGCCGTCAAGTTTCTGGAGAAGGCGTCCGCAGCGGGCAAGTGACGCCGGCGAAAACGGCGGAGCCGCGGGTAAGAGGGCCGGCGATGCGTCCGGTCCTCGGTGCATGAGTTTGGCCCCGTCGGCGCGGCCGAGGTTCTGAGGACTTTAGATGAAGCGGGTCGTGGTGACGGGTCTCGGCATGGTGTCGCCGCTGGCCTGCGGGGTCGAGGCCACGTGGAAGAGGCTGATCGCCGGCGAGGCGGCGGCAGCGCAGGTGGAGGGCTTCGAAGTCTCCGACCTGCCGTGCAAGATCGCCGCGCAGGTTCCGCTTGGAAATGCGCCGGACGCCTTTCGCCCCGACGAGTGGATGGAGCCCAAAGATCAGCGCCATTGCGACGCGTTCATTCTCTATGCGATGGCGGCGGCGACCCAGGCGCTGGCGGACGCCGACTGGGCGCCCAAGAGCTACGACGACCAAATCGCCACCGGCGTGCTCATCGGCTCCGGCATCGGCGGCCTTCAGGGCATCGCCGAGACAGCGGTGACGCTGCACGAGAAGGGACCGCGTCGGGTCTCGCCATTCTTCATTCCCGGCAGCCTCATCAACCTGGCAAGCGGGCAGGTCTCGATTCGCCACGGATTGAAAGGCCCGAATCACGCCGTCGTCACCGCCTGTTCGACCGGCGCGCACGCCATCGGCGATGCGGCGCGGCTCATCGCTTGGGGCGATGCACGGGTGATGGTCGCCGGCGGGGCTGAATCCTCGGTCAACCGGCTGGCGCTGGCCGGGTTTGCGGCCTGCAAGGCGCTGTCGACCGGCTTCAACGACCGGCCCAAGCAAGCCTCGCGCCCCTATGATCGCGACCGCGACGGTTTCGTCATGGGCGAAGGCGCGGGCTGCGTGGTGCTGGAGGATTACGAGCACGCGCGCGCGCGCGGGACAAGGATTTATGCCGAAATCATCGGCTACGGGCTCTCCGGCGACGCCTATCACATCACTGCCCCCGCGCCCGATGGCGACGGCGCCTATCGCGCCATGGAAGGCGCGCTGAAGCGGGCGGGAATTGGCGTCAACGACATCGATTATGTCAACGCGCACGGCACCTCGACGATGGCCGACGAGATCGAGTTGCACGCGGTCGAGCGCCTGCTCGGCGAGGCGGGGTCGCGGGTGTCGATGTCGTCGACCAAATCAGCGACCGGCCATCTGCTTGGCGCGGCCGGAGCGGTGGAGGCGATCTTCTCGATTCTGGCGATTCGCGACGGCATCGCGCCGCCGACGCTCAATCTCGACCATCCCAGCGTCGCCACCGCCATCGATCTCGTCCCCCACGTCGCCAAGCGGCGCAACATCGACACCGCGCTGTCGAATTCCTTCGGTTTCGGCGGCACCAACGCCTCGTTGATCTTCCGTCGCGCCCAATGAGCCGGGCCCGGCGCGAGGCGACATAATTTCGCCTTTCGCGGTTTCGATGCTATGCTTGCGGGGCGTGAGGGTTTGAGCGGGCGAACCGGCGGAGCTATGGACTCGAACGCTACTCCATCTGACGAATCGAAAGCCGGTGGGGCGGGCCTGTTTTGGCGCGCGCGAAAGCGGGGTGGGCCGCCGCCGCGCGAGCCGAAGAAGAAGCCGCCGCGCGGCTTCGGCTTCTCGCAGCTCAGCGCCCTTCTGTCGTTCCTGCTCGTCGCCTTCGTTGTTTGCATCGGAGGCTTCGTCGCCATGCTGGTCGCCGAGCGCCGGCCCGGCCCGCTGGCGCAGGATACGGTCCTCGTGCTCAGCCGCGAGGACGACGGCGGCCCGATCGCCGATCAATTGGCGAAGGCCGGCGTCATCGAGAATTCGGCGATGTTCTCGATCATGACGCTGCTTGACGGCCAACGTCACGCTTTGAAGCGCGGCGAGTACAAATTCCCGGCCAACGTCAGCATGATCGACGTCGAGGAGATGCTGGCGCGTCACCGTGTCGTCAAACACAAGCTGACGATCCCCGAAGGCCTGACCTCCGAGCAGATCGTCGAGCGTCTGCGCGCCGACGACCTGTTGTCCGGCGAGATCAAGGAGACGCCGCGCGAGGGCTCGCTCTATCCCGACACCTATGTTTTCGAGCGCGGCGAATCGCGCAGTGCGCTGATAGCGCATATGGCGGCCGAGATGACGAAGACGGTCAACGCCGTCTGGCCGAAGCGCGCAGCGGGTCTGCCGATCAAGTCGCCCGGTGAACTCGTCACCCTCGCCTCCATCGTCGAGAAGGAGACGGGCAAGGCGGCCGAGCGCCCGCGGGTCGCCGGCGTGTTCATCAACCGCCTGCAAAAGCACATGAAACTGCAATCCGACCCGACCATCGTGTATGGTCTGGCGTTCGGCAAGGGCACACTCGGCCATTCCATCACCAAGGCCGAGTTGCAGGACGCGACACCCTACAACACCTATTTCATCGACGGCCTGCCGCCGGGGCCGATCTGCAATCCCGGTCGCGCCGCGATGGAGGCGGTCGCCAATCCCGCCCACAGCAACGACCTCTATTTCGTCGCCGACGGCACCGGCGGCCACGCCTTCGCAGCCACCCTCGACCAGCACCAGAAGAACGTCGCGCATTGGCGCCAGATCGAGAAGGAAGCCAAGGACGCCAAGGATCGCCTCGCCCCCGACGTTTCGCCGCCGCCCGGCAATATCCGTGGCGAGGCCCCGAACATGACAGGCAGCCGCTACGGCGCGCTGGCGCCTGATGGCGGCCACACCTTCGGGGCGTTGGCTTTCGCCGGCAGCGCGGCGCCCGCGCCGGCCGCCGCGGCGCTCGCCGCCAAGCTCGCCCGGATCGCCAATTCGCGCCGCAAGGTCGCAGCCCTCGTCGGCGTCGGTGGTTCGCTGTCGCCCAAGAAGCTCAGCGACGGGGCCATCGATTCGCTAGTGGTGACCGGGGTCAACGACCCGCCGCCCGGCTCCGACCCGGACGCTCCGGCCGCTGACGACGGCCTTGACGGCTCCGTCGCCAGCGCGCCGTTGTCGGCGGCGGCGCTCGCGGATCTGCGCGCTCGCGCCGCCCGCTACGGCGATGGCAACGTGATCGCCGCCAACGCCGCAACGGCCGCCGTGTCCGCGGAGCCGGCGATCATCGGCCCGGTGGGTCCACACCGCGGCTTCGACGCCTCGGAGGGCACCAAGCTCGATCCCTTGCGCAACCGGACCTACGATCTCAACTTCGCCAAGTCGGTCCCCGCCAACATCAACTAGCAGCGCGGTTGGCCAGCGCCAGCGCGATGGCGCAGGCGTTGGAGACGTTGAGGCTTTTGATCGCGCCCGGCAGGTCGAGCCGCGCCAGTGCGTCGCATTTCTCGCGCGTCAGCCGGCGCAAACCGCGATCTTCGGCCCCCAGCACCAGCGCCAACGGTCGCGATAACGGCGCCGCGCCGAGGATCTCCGGCGCCGCCGAATCGAGGCCGACGCGCCAGTAGCCGAGGTCGCCGAGTTCCTCCAGCGCGCGGGCGAGGTTGGTCACCGTCGAGATCGCCACATGTTCGAGCCCGCCGCTCGCCGCCTTGGCGAGCGCGCCGGAAAATTCCGGCGAATGGCGCTCCGTCGTCATCACCGCGTCCACCGCGAAGGCCGCGCAAGTGCGCAGGATCGCCCCGACATTGTGTGGGTCGGTCACTTGATCGAGCACCACGACGAGGCCGTTCTCCGGCAGTTCGGACACGTCGAGGGGCTGAAGCGGCTCGGCTTCGAGCAGCAGACCCTGGTGGACGGCGTCGCGTGGCAGCCGCGCCGCGATCTCATCGGCGGTGACGACGCGCACTTCGACGCCGCGCCGCGCGATCTCAGCGGCGAGCCGCTCGGCCGCCGCCGATGTCGCATAAAGCCGCACCAGCCGCCGGCGCGGCGCGTTGAGGGCTGCCGCGACGGCGTGAAATCCGTAAAGACGCGCCACCTCGCCCCCGCGGGGACGTTCGTTCCTGTTGCGTTTCATAGTCTCGCGCCCCGCTTGCCGACAGCGCCCGTCTATACCCGGCGCGCGCGCAAGGGAAAGCGGCGTCTCAGACCGCCGCCAGCATGGTGTGCAGCGCCGCCTCGAACGCCTCGAAGCTATAGGGCTTCAGCAGCACGCCGGCGGCCGGCGGCAGCGCGTCGAGCTGGGCCTCGGACTGGCCGGTGGCGTAGAGGAAGGGCGTGCCGCGAGCGGCGAGCGCCTCGGCGATCGGGCGGCCGCTTTCGTGGCCGAGGGTGAGGTCGATGATGGCGGCATCGAGCCGGGCGTCGAGCAGCGCGCTCGCCTCGGCGAGAGAATAGGCCGGCCCCACCGGCTCGTGGCCCATGTCAACAATCCAGGCCTCGACGAGCATCGCGATGAGCGGCTCGTCATCGACGATCAGAATTCTCGCCAAGCGACTAGGCTCCGGTGCGCAGCCAACCCCGCCATCATGAAGGCAGAGCGTCGCGAATTCAAGCATTCCCCTCGCCGGCGCCGTTTCAGCGCTCGTGCATCGCCTCGGAGCCGACCTTGGTCAGCGGCGAAAGCAGGTAGTCGATCACCCGGCGGCTGTCGGTCTTGATCTCGGCGGTGACGGTCATGCCGGGATTCAGCCGCATTTCGCTATCGCCGATCTTCATCGCGCTCTGTGCGAGCGAGATGGTGACCGGGAAGACGAAACTCTCGGGCTGGCCGGGGCCGCTCATCTGCGCCGGCGAAATGTTGGAGGACGAAGTGACGTTGGCCAGCGCCCGTTTGGCCTCGGTCTCGTCGACCGCCTGCTGCGCGATGTCCACCACCTTGCCGGTCAGCGTGCCGAAGCGGGTGAACGGGAAGGCGTCGACCTTGATTACCGCCGTCTGGCCGATCTTGACGAAGCCGATGTCGAGATTGGCGACCAGCGCCTCGACCTGGATCGGCCCCTGGCTCGGCGCGACGACGAGCAGTTGCTGGCCGGTCGTCACCACCTGACCGATAGTGGTGACGGTGAGTTGTTGCGCGATGCCGTCGATCGGCGCGACGAGCTTGGTGCGGCCGAGCTTGGCGTCGGCTTTCGCCAACGATTGTTTGGCGTCGTCGGCCTTGCGCGCCGCGTCGACCGCCTTGTTCTCGTTGTCGGCAATGAATTGCGAGATCGCCTTATACTTCTCGCTGCGCAATTCATTGAGGGCGGCTTCGGTTTCGATGAGCTGGCCCTGGTCGGAGGCAAGCTGCGACTGCGACTTCTGCAACTCCTCCTTGGCGTCGTAGAGATTGATCTTGGTGCCGACCTTGAGTTTGATCGCCTGCTGGCGCGTATGCACGCGGTCGTTGAGCGTCACCATGAGCTCGTTTTCGAAGGCGATGCTCATGTTGAGGCGCTGGCTCGTCGCCTCCTTCTGCGCGATCTGCCGGTCGAGTGCTGCGAGTTGGTCGGCGAGCGCGCGCAGGTCCGCCGCCATCACCGCGCGCTGGCGCAGGCGGATGTTTGCGGGAATGTTGGCGGCGAAGCCGATCTTGGCTTCCGCTTGAAGGATGGCCGCCTCGATCGCCGCGCGCTCGAAGTCTTTGGCGGTGCTGTCGGTCGCCTCGCGCGCGTCGAGCGTCCTGGCGACGGCGATGGCGTAGGCACGCCGCGCAATCTCGGCGAGATCTTCGAAATGGGCGTCGCGCGCGGCGTGGGCGTCGGCCAGCGCCTCGGCGGGGTCGAGCTCCAGCAGCACCTCGCCGGCCTTCACACGCTGGCCGTTGGCGACGTCGATGGCGGCGATTTTGCCGTTGTCGAAGGGTTGCACGACCTTGGAGAGGCTGACCGTCTCGATTTTGCCCGGCGCGACCGCGTGCACGTCGAGCCGGCCGAAAAACGACCAGGCGAGGGCGACGGCGAGGAAAGCGCAGAGCGCCAGCATCAGCGCCACCGGCAGCGGCGCCGGCGGCGTCTCCAGGATTTCGAGCGCCGCGGGCAGGAACTCGCGATCGCGCCCCCTCACCGGCGAAAGGCCCGGCGTCGACTGCACCAACTTCCTGAGCGCCGCAATCCTGTCCGGTCTGTCAGGCGTAGGCGGCGTAGGCGGCAGGGCGGCGCGCTCGTTCATCAGACCCTCCCGTCGCCCTGCATCGACCACAGCTTGGCGTAGACCGAGTCGCGGCGGCGCAACAACTCCGCATGCGTGCCGATTTCGACGATCTCGCCCTTGCTCATGCCGACGATGCGATGGCAGGGGCGGACGGCGGCGAGCCGGTGGGCGATGATGAGAACGGTGCGACCGCGGGTGATCGCCTTCATGTTGTCCTGGATTATGCGCTCGCTCTCGTAGTCGAGCGCCGAGGTCGCCTCGTCGAAGATGAGGATGCGCGGGTTGGTGACCAGCGCGCGGGCGATGGCGATGCGCTGGCGCTGGCCGCCGGAGAGATTGGCTCCGCGCTCCTCGATCAGAGTGTCGTAGCCCTGCGGCATCTGCGAGATGAACTCGTCGGCGCCGGCGAGCCGCGCCGCCTGCATGACGACGATGCGCGGCATCGCCGGATCGGCGAGCGCGATGTTTTCATGGATGGTGCGGTTGAACAGCAGGTTTTCCTGCAAGACGACGCCGATCTGGCGGCGCAGCCAGCCGGGATCGAGCTGGGCGATGTCGACGCCGTCGAGCATCACCTGGCCGGCCTGCGGGCTGTAGAGCCGCTGGATGATCTTGGCCAGGCTCGACTTGCCGGAGCCGGAATGGCCGACGAAGCCGATCACCTCGCCGGCGGCGATCTGGAGGTTGATATTCTTCAGCGCGTCTTGCGCCTCGGGGCGGTAGCGCAAGGTGACGCCGCGCAGGTCGATCGCGCCGCGTGGCGGCGGCAGCGTCAACAGGTTCTGCGGCGTCGGCTCGGTCGGCGCGTTGAGGATGTCGCCAAGCCGCGCCACCGACACCTGCACCTGCTGGAAATCCTGCCAGAGCTGCGACAGCCTGAGGATCGGCTGCACGACCTGCGAGGCGATCATGTTGAAGGCGATGAGTTCGCCGACCGTCATCGTGCCCTCGATGACCGATTGCGCGCCGACGAACAGGATGATCGCCGTCGTCACCTTGGAGACATACTGGATGGCGTTCTGGCCGACGGCGCCGAGGATGCCGGTATCGAAGGATGTGCGCACATAGGCCGCCAGCCGCTCCTCCCATTGCGCCTGCATCACCGGCTCGACGCTCGCCGCCTTCAGCGTCTGCGCGCCGACGATCGATTCGACCAGGAACTGCTGCGAGCGCGCGCCGCGGTTGAACTTCTCGTTGATGAGTTCGCGCAAGCCCGGCCGGATCAGCGCCGCGATGATTACATAAATCGGGATCGAGGCGAGCACGACCAGCGTCAGCTTCGGCGAATAGATGAACATCACCGCGAAGAAGACGACGGTGAACAGCAGGTCCAGCACCGAGGTCAGACCCTGGCCGGTGAGGAAGCTGCGGATGGTCTCCAGTTCGCGCACGCGCGCCACCGTCTGGCCGGCGGCGCGGGTCTCGAAATAGGCGAGCGGCAGGCGGAAGAGGTGATGGAACAGCCGCCGGCCAAGCTCGACGTCGATGCGGTTGGTGGTGTGGCTCAGCGTGTAGGTGCGCAAAAATTGCAGCACGGTCTCGAACAGGCCGAGCGTCACCATGCCGATGATAAGCACCACCAGCGTTGACAGGCCCTTGTGGACGAGCACTTTATCGACGATGAGCTGGAAGAAGATCGGCGTCGCCAGCGCAAACAACTGCACGAACAGCGAGGCGATGGCGACCTGCGCCAAAGGCTTGCGATAGCGCAGTAGCGAGGGCAGGAACCAGCGGAAGCCGAAGGTGTTGGGGTCGATGCCGGCGCCGCCGAGCCGGCGGGTGATGAGCACGACCTCGCCGGCGCTGGCGGCCCAGGCGTCCTCCAGCATTACGTCGCTGGCGACGCGGCTGACGGGATCGACGACGCGCACCCGCCCCTTGACCGAGCCGACGCCGAGGGCGGAAAAGCCGCCGTCCTTGTTGCGCAGCAGCGCAGGATAGGGGATGGCGCCGAGCCGCTTGGCGGAGATGCGGCGCAGGATGCGCGATTTGAGACCGAGGATGTTGGCGCCGCGAACGAGGTCTTCGGAATCGGTGAAGCGGCCGATCAGCGCCAGTTGGTGCTTCAACTGGGCGGGATCGGCGGCGATACGGTAGTAGCCGGCGATCAGCGCCAGCCCCATCAGCCCGGAATCGACGGCCCGCACCGGCGGCGGCGCCGCGGGTCCGGAGGCCAGGACGGTTTCCTGGACGGCGATGTCAACCATGAACTGCAACCCCGCTGCGACGTTTCCCGTGCGCGTTCCGCGCCGCCGTTTGCACTTCGATCGAAGCCGCCCAGCGCCACAGGCCCGTATTCCCCCCGAATGCCACCTTGCGCAAAACTATATCGAAGCGGCGTAAATAAGACTACCCTCGTTTGTCCATGAGGGAGCGCGAACAATTTTCGCTAAGCAGGCTTTCATGGATTCGTCAATAAAGGGCTGCTTCAGGTCTTTTGTTTCGCAGAATCCTTGTCCGAAGATCGGTGTAAATTTTTCGAAAATCCTGTTTAGAGCAATTCGAACTGGCCGCGGAAGGCGGTTTCGTGCTCGGCCTCCCGGGCGACAATAGCGGCGCGGTCTTTGGCGAGGCTGGCGATCCGTTCGGCCGGCATCGCGTCGTCGAACAGCAACCCGGAGCTCATCTCGAAAATCTGTGTCAGCGCCTTGCCGGCGATCTTTTGAACTAACGGCGTGCCGGCCATCGCCGGCTTGCGCTGCGCTTCGATCAGCCAGGGCTTGCCGTCGGCGTCGATCAGCACGTCGAGACCGAACAGCTTGGCCGAAAACGAGCGGCGCGGGTGGCGCGCCTGGGCGGCGAAAACGCCCTCTGCGTGAACCATGCGCAGGAAGCCGCGCGCCAGCGCCTTCAGGTCCTCGCGCAGCGCCGCCGTGTCGACGCCTTCCCCCTTCAGCCGGTCGAGATAGGCCGAAAGCGACCAGACCGCGCCGACGTTCTCCTCCTCCGCCTTCTGGCTGACGACGAGCTTGGGATGATCCTTGTGCAGCGCCGTGTTGGTGATGTGGGCGTGGACGTCGGCGAGACCGGCTTCGCTGAGGTCGTAAGCCTCGGGGGCGAAGCGCACGATGCCCTCGGCGTGCAGATAGGCGCGGAACGGATCGAGCGAAGTCACCACCCCGTGCAGCCGCAGATGGCCCTTGCGGCCGTCGACGAGATAGGGATTCTCGACATAGCGCTGGACGACGACGTCCGGTTTCTCGCCGAGCGCGCGCGCGTCGCGCGAGATCGTCATGTTCTGGCCGCCGGTGCCGCGGCGCGGCTTGGCGATGTAGAGCGCACCGGGGGTCTTCTCGGCGTAGGCGATCAGCGCCTGGCGATCCTCCGGCATGAGGAAGGTGGTGGGATGACGCGGCGACCACGGCTTGTCGGCGGTGCGACGCAGCGCCAGCGCGAGTTCCGCCTTGCTGGCGAATTGCGTCCAGCCGGGATGGTCGATGGAGTTGTCGCGCTCGGCGATGAGGCCGGCGATGCGCAGCGGGTCAAGACGATAGAGATTGATGAGTTCGCTGAAGATGCGGTCCGAGGTCAGCGGCCGGCCGGCGTCGCGCAACGCCGTCGCCAGCCCGCGCAGCGCGTGCGGCGTCTCCAGGTGGTCGCGCTTGAGCTTGGCGAACAGGTCGGAATAGGTTTTGATCGCCTCGCCGAGCCGGCCGAGGCGATGCAGCAGCAAGCCCGCCATCGCCTGCGAATGCTCGTTGGCCTGCTGGGCGTTGGCGTCGCGGAAGATCGTCAGCGCGGCCTCATAATCGCCGATCACCGTGGCGCACAGGCCCATCTGGTGGCGGATGGCGATGTTCTTGGGGTCGAGTTCGTGCGCGAGGCGGTAATGTTCGAGCGCCGGGCGCGACTCGAGGCTGCGCAGGTAGGATTGCGCCAGCAGCACCCGCGCCTCGACCGATTTCGGCAGCCGGTCGACGAGATCATGGAGCAGCGGCCGGGCGATCCACTGATCGCGCTCGATGACCTGGCGTAAATCGTCGATTAGCGTCGCCATAACCGCAGCATACCTTCCGCAAAAAACTCACGCGTCGCAACGCTATCGGGCAAAACTGGCGGCGAGCAAAACTGGCGGCGAGATTGCGCGGCGGCGGCCCCGTTCGTCAATGGCGCCGCAAAATTTGCCTTTCAGCTCGCGAGGTGGCGGAACATGACGGCGCGCGATTCGTCGTCCATCGTCGTCTTGAATGTGAACCTGTCCTTGAGCGCTTGGGCGCGCCCCGCCGCCGGGCGCGCCGAAATCTCGTCGAACCAGCGCTTCAGGTTCGGCAAGCGCGCCCAGGCGCCGTCGCCGAGGATGTAGGGGATCATGCGCGCCCAACCCCAGGCGTCCATGTCGACGATGGTGTAGGCGTCGCCGAGCAGGTAACGCCGTCCGTCGAGCCGGCCGTCGAGGATGCCGAAATGGCGACCGCATTCGAACTGGTAGCGCTTGTGCGCGTATTCGACCTTCTCGGGCGCGAAATGCTTGAAATGCACGGCCTGGCCGGAATACGGCCCAATGCCGGAGGCGACGAACATCAGCCACGAGAGCAGTTCGCCGCGCCCCTTGTCGCCGGCCGGCGGCAGGAACTTGCCGGTCTTCTCGGCGAGATAGAGCAGGATGGCGTTGGAATCGAACACCACGGCGTCGCCGTCGACGAGGACGGGAACCTTGCCGTTCGGATTGACGGCGAGAAAGGCCGGCGCGAACTGATCGCCCTTGCGGGTGTCGACCGGGATCGCCTCGTAGGCGAGGCCAGCCTCTTCGAGGAACAGCGCCACCTTGGTCGGGTTGGGCGAACCGTTGAAATAGAACTTCATGGTTTTCCCGGTCTCGCCGTCCCTCTTTTCCTGGCGGCCGGATCGGCTTAGATAGCCCTTGTTCGCAGAACGCAAGCGCCCGCACCGGGCGCCGGAGCAGGATATGGCCAAGCCGCGCACGCTGTACGATAAAATCTGGGACGACCACGTCGTCGACACGCAGGGCGGCGCGAGCCTCATTTACATCGACCGCCATCTCGTCCACGAGGTGACGAGCCCGCAGGCCTTCGAGGGCCTGCGCTCGACCGGCCGCAAGGTGCGCGCGCCGGAAAAGACGCTCGCCGTCGTCGACCACAACATCCAGACCACCGACCGCAGCGGCGGCATCGCCGATCCCGAGAGCCGCCTGCAAGTCGAGGCGCTGGCCAAGAACGCGGCCGAGTTCGGCATCGAATATTACGACGAGTTCGACCGCCGCCAGGGCGTCGTCCACATCATCGGCCCCGAGCAGGGGTTCACGCTGCCGGGCACGACGATCGTGTGCGGCGACAGCCACACCTCGACGCACGGCGCCTTCGGCGCGCTCGCCCACGGCATCGGCACCTCCGAGGTCGAGCATGTGCTGGCGACGCAAACGCTGATCCAGTCGAAGGCGAAGAACATGCGCGTCGTCGTCGACGGCGACCTCGCCGCCGGCGTGACGGCCAAGGACATCATCCTGGCCATCATCGGCAAGATCGGCACCGCCGGCGGCACCGGCCATGTCATCGAATTCGCCGGCCCGGCGATCGAGGCGCTGACCATGGAAGGCCGCATGACGGTCTGCAACATGACGATCGAAGGCGGCGCGCGCGCCGGCATGATCGCGCCTGACGCGAAGACCTACGCCTATCTCGAAGGCCGGCCGAAGGCGCCGAAGGGCGCCTTGTGGGATGAGGCGCGGCGCTACTGGGACTCGCTGCGCACCGACACCGACGCTGAGTTCGACGAGATCGTCCGACTCGACGCCGCGCGCCTGCCGCCGATCGTCTCCTGGGGCACGAGCCCGCAGGATGTGGCGACGATCGAAGGTTTCGTACCGCATGTCGAGGACGGCGCCACCGAGGCCAAGCGCGCCTCGATCAAGCGCGCGCTCGACTATATGGGGCTGCATGGCGGCGAGAAGATCGCCGATCTCGCCATCGACCGCGTGTTCATCGGCTCCTGCACCAACGGCCGCATCGAGGATCTCAGGGCGGCGGCGAAGATCGTCGAGGGCCGCCATGTCGCGGGCCGCGTCAACGCTATGGTGGTGCCGGGTTCGGGACTGGTGAAGGAGCAGGCCGAGGCTGAGGGGCTCGACAAGATCTTTCGCGCCGCCGGTTTTGAATGGCGGGAGCCCGGCTGCTCGATGTGCCTGGCGATGAACCCCGATAAGCTCGCCCCCGGCGAGCGCTGCGCCTCGACGTCCAATCGCAATTTCGAGGGCCGCCAGGGCTACAAGGGCCGCACGCATCTGGTCTCGCCGGCGATGGCGGCGGCGGCGGCGATCGCTGGGCGCTTTGTCGATGTGAGGGGCTGGGGCGGCTGAGGCAGGACAGTCGGCGCCGGGGCGAATTCAGAGGCTTGGGCGCCTTTTTCTGCGAAGCGTCAGCGTGCGCGCGGGGCCAGCGGCGCGGGCGTTGGGGCGAAGTAATTCACAGTTCTGTGGCGCTGCCTGTTCTGGCAAGCGGACACTCTCGGAGCCGGGTCGCCAGCGCTCACGATGATGGGGTTGCCTTCAATACAAGGGTTTTAGACTTGGAGGACAGCGGCGCCAGAATCATCCACCGGCGGACGCCGGAATCAGCGGCGATGCTGGCCAATGTCAAACGGGCGATGGCGATCACCGCCGCGCTCAACCGCCTGACCTTCGACGACGCCGAGCAGGTCCGCGTCCTGTTCAGCAAACTCACCGGCCGGGAGGTCGACGACAGTTTCCTGTTGATCCCGCCGTTCTATACCGCCGGCGGTGACGAAATTCGCGTCGGGCGCAACGTCTTCATCAATCAGAATTGCACCTTCTACGACCTCGGCGGCCTCGACATCGGCGACGACGTGATGATCGGCCCGAACGTGAGCCTCATCACCGCCGGCCATCCGCTCGATCCCGCGCAGCGGCGCGCCGTTACGACTGGGAGGCCGATCGTCATCAGCCGCAACGCCTGGATCGCCACCGGGGCCATTGTCGTCGGCGGGGTGACGATCGGCGAGAATTCGGTGGTGGCGGCGGGCTCGGTGGTGACGAAGGACGTGCCGGCGAACTGCCTCGTGGCCGGCAATCCGGCGCGGATTATTCGCGCTATCGGATAAATAACCTTAGGTAATCACCAAAAGCAAACATGGCTTCTTGGAGCTTGTTCGACTCGTTCGCTCAAGTCTGATGCACAGAAAGGATGTCTGCCGGATGCGTCAAAACATCCCTCCGCCCCCGCTCGACTCCCGACAGTTCGAACTCGATTTGGCGTCAACATGGGCCGGACAGCCGTGGGCTTGTCCCGGGCATCCACGCCGGGGCGCGGAGGCGTGGTTTCAGAATGGAAAAACCGTATAAACTTCAGAGACATTGACGGCTGAGCCGAGCGTCTGACAGTTCGCCGACGTGGAGGACCGGGACAAGCCCGGCCATGACGGCCGCTCCGGTTCAACTTATGGGAGCGCAAGCGTTCCGGGTTTACGCCGCCAAATCGGCGACGATCGTATCCAGCAGCGGCGCGCCCATCGGCGTCACCCTGATGCGGCCGCCGGATTCGGTGACGAAACCGTCGGCGGCGAGCGATTCGATCTGGCTGCGGGCGAGCCGCCGGCCGCTGATCGCCTCGTAGCGGTGGATGTCGATGCCCTCGCGCAGCCGCAGGCCCATCAGCAGATATTCGTCGCTCTGCTCCTCCTGGGTCAGCGGATCGTCGGTGATGAGGCCGTGGCCTTCACTCTCCACCTGGGCGAGCCACATTTCCGGATGCTTCTCGGTCGCCTGCGCGCGATGCGTGCGGCCGACCGAGATGCGGCCATGCGCGCCGGGACCGACGCCGACGTAATCGCCATAGCGCCAATAGACGAGATTGTGCCGGGATTCCGCGCCGGGGCGGGCGTGGTTGGAGGTCTCGTAAGCCGGCATGCCGTATTTTTCCGCGATCTCCTGCGTCGTGTCGAACAGGGCGCGGCCAAGTTCCTCGTCGGGCAGCGCCAGCTTGCCGGCGCGCCACAGCCGCTCGAAGATCGTGTCGGGTTCGATCGTGAGTTGATAGAGCGAGACATGCTCGGTGGCGAGCTTCATCGCCCGCTCCAGTTCGGCGCGCCAATCCTTCTCGCTCTGGCCGACGCGGGCGTAGATGAGATCGAACGACATGCGCGGGAAGATCGCCTTCGCCGTCTCCAGCGCCGCGATCGCCTCGGCGACGCTGTGCCGGCGCCCGAGGGCGCGCAGGTCGGCGTCGTTGAGCGCCTGCACGCCGACCGAGACGCGGTTGACCCCCGCCCCCTGGTAGCCGCGAAAGCGCCCGGCCTCGACGCTGGTCGGGTTGGCCTCCAGCGTGATCTCGGCGTTGGGCTCGATGCGCCACGCCTTGGCGATATTGTCGAGGATGGCGCCAACGGTGCGCGGCGCCATCAGCGACGGCGTGCCGCCGCCGAAGAAGATCGAGCGCACCGCGCGCTTCGGCGTCAGCTCGGCGCGATGGGCGATCTCGCGTGCGAAGGCTTCCACGAAGCGCGTCTCGTCCGGCGGCGCCGCCCGCACGTGGCTGTTGAAATCGCAATACGGACACTTGGCCAGACAGAACGGCCAGTGAACATAGACCGCGAACCCGGGATCGCCGAGGCCCGCCAAATCCGCCGTCGCGGCGATGTTTTCGATTCGGCTCATAGCCATGTTATGCCAGCGCGCGCCCCGCCGCGCCACCGGCGCTTAAGATTTTCTTCAGGAGTTTTTGTCTTGGACAAACCTTGGCGCGAGCGCCCCGACCACCGCCGCTGGCTGAGGGGCGAGGCCGACCGGCTGTTCCGCTTCTACGAGGCCAACTCGCTCGATGCCGCCGGCGGCTTCTTCACCCTCGATGATGCCGGCGCGCCGATGGCCGCCGTGACCGAACGGCCGCTGCACCAGACCGCCCGCATGGCCCATTGCGCCGCGATCGGCGCGCTGCTCGGCCGCCCCGGCGCTTCCGATCTCCTCGACCACGCGATGGACGCGCTGTGGACCCGGCATCGCGATGCCGCCCACGGCGGCTATTTCTGGTCGTTCGACGCCGAGGGTCCGCGCGAGCGCTCCAAACTCGCCTATGGCCACGCCTTCGTGCTGCTGGCGGCTTCCAGCGCCAAATGCGCCGGCCACCCCGACGCCGACCGGCTTATCGCCGACATCGCCGAGGTTCTCAACGCCCGCTTCTGGGAGGCCCGCTACGGCGCCAGCGCCGAGGAGTTCGGCCAGGACTGGACGCCGTTCAGCGATTATCGCGGCCAGAACGCCAACATGCACCTGACGGAAGCGCTGATGGCGGCCTACGAGGCGACCGCCGAGGCCGATTTCCTCGCCCGCGCCGAGAGCATCGCCGATCT
Source organism: Roseiarcus sp. (assembly GCA_035606915.1). Classification (GTDB taxonomy): domain Bacteria; phylum Pseudomonadota; class Alphaproteobacteria; order Rhizobiales; family Beijerinckiaceae; genus Roseiarcus. Next base: position 24,964 of record DATNDU010000153.1, read on the forward strand.
CATTTTGAACCGGCGCGCCCGCGCCGCCGATTGGCGCGTGCCCGAGCACTATCACGCCGATTGGACGGTCGATGGCGAATATCGCGGCTCCGACATGTTCCGCCCGTTCGGCTACACGCCGGGCCATGCGCTGGAATGGACGCGCCTGGCGCTGCAATTGTGGGCGCTGGGCGGGCGCCGCCTCGCCTGGCTGCCCGAAGCCGCCGCCGGCCTGTTCGCGCAAGCGGTCGCGCAAGGCTGGGATGCGCGCGGCGGGCTCTACTACACGCTCAACTACGACGCCGCTCCACGCGTGCGCGACCGGCTGTGGTGGCCGATCTGCGAAGGCGTCGGCGCCGCGCATTTCCTCGGGAGCGGCGCCAGCGAAGTCTGGTACCGTCGCTTCTGGGATTTCGCCGCGCGGCGGCTGATCGACGCCCGCCACGGCGGCTGGCATTGCCAGCTCGACGACGATCTCAGCCCGATCCCCGGCTATTTCGCCGGCAAGCCGGACATCTACCACGCGCTGCAAGCCTGCCTGATCCCGTTGTACGGGGTTGAGGGCAGCCTGACGCGGGAGATTGGGGCGGGGGCGCGCTAAGCACGCCTTCGTGACTTCGCCAACGAAAGCCCCCAACCTCCCTATCGCCTTTTCCTCTCCCGCATTCCCTCAAACACAACGAACAGCATCGGGATGACGAAAATGCCGATCAGCGAGCCCGCCAACATGCCGCCAAACACCGGCGTGCCGACGGCGCGGCGGCTCGCGGCGCCCGCCCCGCTGGCGATCACCAGCGGCACGACGCCGAGGATGAAGGCGAAACTGGTCATCATCACCGGCCGGAACCGCAGCCGCGCGCCAAGCTCGGCCGCCTCGCGGATCGACTTGCCGGCCTTGCGCTGGTCGACGGCAAACTCGACAATCAGAATGCCGTTCTTGGCTGACAGCGCCACCAGCACGACAAGGCCGATCTGGGCGTAGACGTCGAAGCTGCGCCCAGCGATGTAGACCGCCGCCAACGCGCCGAGCACGCTGACGCTGACCGACAGCAGCACCGAGATCGGAATGTTCCAACTCTCGTAGAGCGCCACCAGGAACAGATAGGCGAACAGGATCGCCAGCCCGAGCACGATCGAGGTTCCGCCGGCCGCCGCCTTTTCCTGGAGCGCCGTGCCGGTCCATTCATAGGCGAAGCCGTTCGGCAGCGTCGAGGCGGAGATGCGCTCCATCGCCGCCAACGCCTCGCCGGAACTGGCGCCGGGCCGCGCGGCGCCGTTGATCTGCGCGGCGCGCAAGCCGTTGTAGCGGGTCAACAGGTTCGGCCCCTGCACGATCTTGGGCTCGCCGAGCACGCGGATCGGCACCATCGCGCCGGTCTTGGAGCGCACGTAGACGTTGAAGATGTCGTCGATCTCGCGCCGGAACGGCGCGTCGGCCTGCAGGTTGACCTGCCAGACGCGGCCGAACAGGTTGAACTGGTTGACATAGAGCCGTCCGATCGTCGCCTGGAGCGCGGTGAACACGTCGGAAACGGCGACGCCGAGCACCTGCGCCTTGTTGCGGTAGACGTCGAGATAGACCTGCGGCGTGTCGGCGGAGAAGGTGGTGAACACGCCGCCCAGTTCGGGCTGACTGTTGGCGGCGACCAGCATGGCGCGCGACACAGCGGCGATGTCGGCGGGCTTCTGGCCTTGCAGCGCCTCCAGCATATATTGGAAGCCGCCGGTCGAGCCGAGGCCGAGGATCGGCGGCAGGTTGAACGGGAAGGCCACCGCCTGATTGATCGCGGCGAGCTTCGGCCTAAGGGCTGCGACGATGGCGGCCGCCGAGCGCGACGCCTCGCCGCGCTGGGCGTAAGGCGCGAGTTGGACGACGAAGAACGCCTGATTGGGCGAGGTGACGCCGTCAAGGAAATCGAAGCCGACGACCGACAGCACGCCCGAGACGCCGGGCACTTGCTTGATGATGTCTTCGGCCTGCTCGACCACGGCGCCGGTGCGGTTGAGCGAGGCGCCCTCGGGCAGCCGCATCGCCGCGAACAGCGCGCCCTGGTCCTCCTCGGGCAGGAAGCTCTGCGGCGTGCGGTTAAACAGATAACCCGACAGCGCCAGCGCAGCGACGATCGCCACGACGCCGATAATGGAGAAGCGCACCAGCCGGTTGACCACCCACCCATAGCCGTCGCGCGCGCCATCGATCGCGCCGAGCACATAGCGCAGCGGGCCGCGGCTGCGGTGGCCGCGCCTGACCAGGATCGAGCACAAAGCCGGGCTCAGCGTCAGCGCGTTGAGCGCCGAGATCAGCATCGAGATCGACACCGCGACGGCGAATTGCCGGAACAACTGGCCGCTGATGCCAGGGATGAAGGCGACCGGCACGAACACCGACAGCAGCACGAGCGTGATGGCGACGATCGGCGCGGTGATCTCCGCCATCGCCTTCTTGGTCGCCTCGGGAACCGAGAGCTCCGGCTCCTCTTCGACGATGCGCTCGACGTTTTCGATGACGACGATAGCGTCGTCGACGACGATGCCGATCGCCAGCACCAGCGCCAGCAACGACACGGTATTGGCGGAATAGCCGATGACGAGCAGCCCGGCGAAGGCGCCGATGATCGACACCGGCACCGCGATCAGCGGGATCAGCGTCGTGCGCAGCTTGCCGAGAAACAGGAACACCACGACGCCGACGAGCACGAAGGCTTCGAGCAGCGTGCGCACCACTTCCTCGATCGTCGACTTGACGAAGACCGTGGTGTCGAAGAACACGGAATAAGCGAGATCGTTGGGGAAGCGCTTGGCGAGCGTATCCATCGTCGCGCGCACCGCCTTGGCGACGTCGACGGCGTTGGCGCCGGGTGATTGATAGATGCCGATCGCCGCCGTCGGCGCGCCGTTGAAACGCGAGTAGCGGTCGGAGGAATTGGCGCCCAGTTGCACCCGCGCCACGTCCTTGATCCGCACCACCGAGCCGCCCGGATTGGTCTTCAGCACGATGTTGGAGAATTCCGCGGCGCTATCGAGGCGCCCGGTCGTCTTGACGGTGAACTCGCTGCGCTGGTCGTTGGCGACCGGCGCGCCGCCGATGACGCCGAGCGCGGCCGGAGTGTTCTGCGATTTGATCGCCGCCGCCACGTCGGCCGGCGTCAGGCTGAAGGCGGCGAGCCGCGCCGGATCGAGCCAGACGCGCAGCGAATAGTCGAGCGGCCCGAACAGCGTCGCCTGCCCGACGCCCTTGATGCGCGACAGCGCGTCAAGCACGTTGATGGTGGCGTAATTGGAGAGGAAGAGCTGGTCGTAGCTCTTCTTGGGTGAATAGAGCGTCAGCACCTGGAGCAGCGCCGCCGATTTTTTGCGGATCGACAGGCCCTGATCGGTGACGTTGGTCGGCAGTTGCGCCTCGGCCAGGGTGGCGCGGTTCTGCACGTTGACAGTGTCGATGTCGGGATTGGTGCCGAGCGCGAAAGTGACGTTGAGCGTATAAGTGCCGTCGGCGCCGCTGGTCGATTGATAATAGATGGCGTTATCGACGCCGTTGACCTGCGCCTCAATCGGCTGGGCGATGGTGGACTCGACGAGTTCGGCGTCGGCGCCGGGATAGTTGGCCGTCAGCGTCACCTGCGGCGGCACGATGTCGGGAAACTGGGCGACGGGGATGGACAGGATCGCCAATATCCCGGCGAGCGTGATGACGATCGAGATGACGAAGGCGAGCCGCGGCCGATCGACGAAAACGTCGGAGATCACTTGATCGCCCCCGGCGCGCCGCCGATATCCGTGGCGTTGACGACCTCGCCCGGCCGCACCTTCTGGATGCCGTCGACGATCACCTTCTCCCCCGCCTTGAGGCCGGAGGCGATGGCGATCTCGGTGTCGACCGCCTCGGCCGTCTGCACCCGCCGCACCTCCACCTTCTTGTCGTCGCCGACGACCAGCACATAAACGCCGATCTGGTCGAGTTGCAGCGCCGAACGCGGAATGACGAGACGCTGTTGCGGCGCGCCTTCCTCGACCTTGACGGTGACGAAGGCGCCGTCGACCAGCGTGCCCTGCGGGTTGGGGAAGGTGGCGCGCACCGGCAACGTGTCGGTCTGCTGATCGACCTGGTTGGAGACGAAGCGCAAATCGCCGACCTGATCGTAGAGCTTGCCGTTGGCCAGCGTCGCGCGCACCTTGATGTCGGCGCCGTGGGCGATGTCGCCTTTGTGGGCAGCGGCGAGATCGTCGACCTGACGCATGCTGATGGGAAATTCGACGTAGATCGGATCGTCGCTGACCACGGTGGCGAGCACGCCGGTCGCCGCGTTGACGAGATTGCCGAGGGTGATGGCGGTAAAGCCGATGTGGCCGGCGATCGGCGAGGTGATGTCGGTGTAGCCGAGGCTCTCGTTGGCGATGGTGAGCGCCGCCTCATTTTGCAGTACGCTGGCCTGGGCGCTGCCCAGATTGGCGCGCGTCTGATCGACGTTGACCTGCGTGCCGGCGGAGGATTTCACCAGTTGGGTGGCGCGGTCGTAGGCGAGCTGGGCGTTGGTCTCGACCGCCTTGGCCGCCGCGAGATTGGCTTTGGCCTGCTCGACGGCGGCCTGATACTGCGTCTTCTCGATCTGATAGAGCAGTTGGCCAGCCTTGACGTACTGGCCGTCGGTGTAGGCGATCTTGGTCAGAAAACCTTCGACGCGCGCCCGCACCTGATAGGTCTGCACCGCCTTGACGCGGCCGATGAACGCCAGCGACGGCGTAATGCCGCGACTTTCCACCGCCACGACGCCGACCCCCGGCGGCGCCGCCGGCGCCGACGGATGGGTCGCCGCCGTCGGCTTGCACGCGCTCAATGCGGCGCAGGCGCAAACCAGCGCCAAACCGCGCGACGCGAAATGCACGAAGCCGCGCAACGCGAAATTCATGCCCTCACCCCCCGGCGAAACAGCCCCTGGATCGTCTCTATATCGGCTCCGCGCCGGCTTGGCGAATGGTCAAATACATCACAAATGCGACAATCGCGAAGCCTCCTGGTTGACGGCTCCGCCGAGGATGACGACGGCGCGATCGCGGCAACCCCGCTGTCGACATGCGCCGCGCCGCCCTGCTACAGCCGCGTGCGATGGGGGACAGAAACAAGGCGACGCTGATCGGCTTCGGCGCGGTGCTGCTGTGGTCGGCGCTGGCGCTGATGACGGCGGCCGCCAGCCGTGAGCCGCCGTTCGAACTGGCCGCCCTCACCTTCGCCATGGGCGGCGTCGCCGGCGCGATTTACGCCGCCGCGCGCGGCCGGCTGGCGGCGCTGAAGCAACCGGGCATCGTCTGGCTCGTCGGCGTCGGCGGGCTGTTTGGCTATCACGCGCTCTATTTCGCCGCGCTGCGCGCCGCGCCGCCGGCGCAGGCGAGCCTCGTCGCCTATCTCTGGCCGCTGCTCATCGTGCTGTTCTCGGCGCTGCTGCCGGGCGAGCGGCTGCGGCTCAAACATGTCGTCGGCGCCGGGCTCGGCTTTTGCGGCGCGGCGCTGCTGCTGGTCGACAAATTCGGCGACGCGCGGCCGGGCTTCGGCCTGTTGCTGGCGCTCGGCTGCGCGCTGGTGTGGGCGAGCTATTCGCTCGCCTCGCGCTTTCTCAAAGCCACGCCGACAGAGGCGGTCGCCGGCTTCTGCCTTGTCACCGCGGCGCTGGCCGCGCTCTGCCACGCCTTGTTTGAAACCACCATCTGGCCGGCTTCGGCGGCCGAAGTCGCGGCCATCGTCGGCCTCGGCCTCGGGCCGGTGGGCCTGGCCTTCTATCTCTGGGATTTCGGCGTCAAGCGCGGCGACATCCGCCTGCTCGGCGTCGGCGCCTACGCCGCGCCGGTGCTGTCGACGCTGCTGTTGGTGGCGACCGGCTTCGCGCCGTTGACCGCCTCGCTCGGCCTCGCCTGCGCGGCGATCGTCGGCGGCGCCTATGTCGCGGCGCGCTAAGCCCCGCGCAGCCGCTGGAGGAGATGGAATAGCCGCGGCCGGCGCTTGATCGCCCCCATCGCCGCGCGGCCGCCGAGATAGGCCGCCGCCGCCGCGCGGCCCAACGGCGTGACGCCGAAGGCGGTGTCGAACAGCCGCTCCTCGATCTCGCAGATTTCGTGCTTGTAGCGGCTCTCGCCGACGCCGAGGTCGAAGGTCTGGAAGCCGCGCCCGATCGCGTCGCGCACCACCTCGATCAGCAGCCATTCGCCGGGACTGCCGGCCGCCGCCTCCTTGTCGCCGTCATAGGAGACGACGAGCCCGCTGAGCCGCCGCCCGCCCGGCAGCGCGCCGAACACCGCCACGATCCGCTCGCCGGCCTTCAGCGCGTGCATCTCCATCGCCCCTGAGGCCGCCAGCCGGCTGAGCAGATCGCGGGGCTGGGGGCGCGCGAAGGGGTCGCGGGCGCGGCGGGCGCGGGCTTGGGCCGCCTTGTGGGCGAGAAAGGCGTCGAGGAAGCGCGCCGCCTCATCCGGCGCGCCGGCGCGCACATAGGCGAGCGCGCCGAAGGCTTCGAGCTTGCGCGCCTTCTTGCGCAATTTCTTCTGCGAGGCGCGCGAGAAGCGGGCGTCGAGCCAGTCGCTGGGGTTGGCCGGCAGGGCGCTGGCGAAGGCCGGGCTCGGCGCCGGCGCGCACGGCAGTTGCGCCAGCGGATTGGCGAGACCCTCCCAGCGCAGCGGCTGGCTCGCAAAAGCGAACAGATCGACGCCCGCGCTTCTGCCCACCTGGCGCAGCAACGCCGCGACATCGTCGCCGCACCAGTTCGCGCCCGGCCGGAACAGGCCCATGTGGTAATTGGCCCAGGAGCCGCCGAGGAAACCGGCGATCTTCAGCGGCCCGCAGCGCGCGATTTGCAACGGCAGCAGCGCCGCCAGGCGCCCGGCCTCGTCGCGGGCGACGACAATGGCGAGGCGGCCGCCGAACGCCGCCGCGCAGGCCTGCGCGAAGCCGTAGGTCTGATAGGCGCCCGCCGCCGCTCCCAGTTCGCCCCACGCCTCGCGCGCCGCCGCAAGCTCGCCGCACACTTCGACGCTGGCGAAGGGACAGGCGAGGTCGGCGCGCGGGACGACAGAGGCCAGCGCGAAAGTCACCGGCTTTTTGGCAAGCGCAGGGCGAAGGTCATGGCCCGACCCTAGAGCGTGGAAGATTACAAGGCGTAAACACCACCGCGCTATCCTGCCGCGATGGCCCTGTCCTTCAAACGCAACCTGATCGGCGCCGGCTTCGCGGCGATGCGGGCCACCGGCCTGCACCGCGCGCTCGCCGCGCCGGGGCTCGGCGTCATCCTGACGCTGCATCGCGTGCGCCCGTTCGCGCCGCCGACGCCGGGCTACGCGCCGAACCGGCTGCTGGAGGTGACGCCGCAGTTCCTCGACGCGGCGCTGTCGCTGATCGCCGCGCGCGGCTTGGCGTTCGTCACGCTGGCCGAGGCGGCGCGGCGGCTGCGCCAAGGCGGCCCGCCATTCGCGGCGCTGACCTTCGACGACGGCTATCGCGACACCCGCGACATCGCGCTCCCCATTCTCGAACGCCACGGCGCGCCGGCGACGGTGTTCTTCGCCCCGGGTCTCATCGAGCGCACGGCGCGGCTGTGGTGGCTGGAGCTGGAGGAGGCGATCCGCCGCCTCGACGCCGTCGAACTCGCCGGGCTCAGCCTGCCGTCGCGAACCCCGGCGCAAAAGAGCGCCGCTTTCGAGCGCCTCTATTGGACGCTGCGCGCTCGCCCCGAGGCGGAACTGCTCGACGCGGTCGCAGCGCTCGCCATGCGCGCCGGCGTGAACAGCGCCGCGCTGGCCGAGCCGGAGTTTCTGACCTGGGACGAAACGCTCGCCTTCGCCCGCCATCCGCTGGTCAGCGTCGGCGCTCATAGCCTCAGCCATCGCCGGCTGGCGCAATGGCCGGCCGAGGCCGCGCGAACGGAGATCGTCGGCTGCAAGGCGACGCTGGAGGCGCGGCTTGGCGCGAAAGTGACGAGCTTCGCCTATCCCGTCGGCGACCCCACCAGCGCCGGCCGGCGCGAGTTCGCGCTCGCCCGCAAGGCCGGCTACGAGATCGCGGTGACGACGCGGCCGGGCATGTTGTTTGCCGAGCACGCCGGCCACATGCACGCTTTGCCGCGCCTTTCGCTCAACGGGCTGTGGCAGGATGTGGGCTATCTCGACGTGCTGCTGAGCGGCGCGCCGTTGCGGCTGTGGAACCGCGGCCGCCGGCTCAACGTCGCCTGAACCGGCCGCGCTCCATCCAGACGATCAGCGGCATCATCGGCAGCACCCAGAGCAGGCCGAGCACGATATAAATGCCGGAGCGGACAAGCTCCGGCGCCTCGTTGACGGGTCGCGAATCCGCCAGCGACATCGCGACCAGGGCGTAGAGCAGCACGAACGCCAGCATGGCGAGGCCGCCGACCATTTTTCGGATTCGCGGGGTCATCATTATTCCTGGTCAAGAATATCGGGGGCCACGCCGCGCCTCGACGAGCGCGCGGGCGAGGCCGCCGGCGAACTCGGCCTTGCGCTCGGGGCCGACATGGCGCCCGATCTGCCAGCTTTTGCCGCGACTGACCAGCGTCAACCGCTGCGGGCCGTAATCCTCGTCGTCGACCCGCTCCAGCCGCACCCAGGCCGGCGTCAACCGCCATTCGCGCCTGATGCCGGCGGCGTTGACGCGGGCGAAGGTGAGTTCGAAATAGGTCAGCCGGAAATGCTCGAAAGCGCGCGCGGCGTGATAATTGACGCGGAAAGCGACATAGATGGCGAGCACGGCGGCCCCGAGAAAGCCGATGATCGGCCACGCGCCTTCGAGATAAAACCACACGCTGAGCGCGGCCGTCAGCCCACAGGCGAACTGCATCAGCCGGTGAAAGCCTCTGCGCCCCAGCGAGCGATGCGGTATCAGCGTATCTTCGAACAGCGGTGCATCAAGATCGGGCGTCATGCCGGTTCCCGTTCTGGCGGGCGGAACCAGCCTGTCATATAGGAGGCGCATGGGGCAAGCGAAACAACATCGCGTTCAAGCGCGCGCGGCGGCGATCTTCGAGCGGCTGGCGGCCGCCACGCCGGAGCCGCGAACCGAACTCGCCTACGCCAACCCCTATACGCTGCTCGTCGCCGTCGCGCTATCGGCGCAGGCGACCGACATCGGCGTCAACAAGGCGACGAAGCCGCTGTTTTCCATCGCCGACACGCCGCAGAAAATGCTGGCGCTCGGCGAGGAGGCGCTTCGCGAGCGGATCAAGACCATTGGCCTGTTCCGCAACAAGGCCAAGAACGTCATCGCGCTATCGCAAGCCCTGATCGAACGCCACGGCGGCGAGGTTCCGCGCCAGCGCGAGGCGCTGGAGGCGCTGCCCGGCGTCGGCCGCAAGACCGCCAACGTGGTGCTCAACGTCGCCTTCGGCGAGCCGACGATCGCCGTTGACACCCATGTTTTCCGCCTCGCCAACCGGCTCGCCATCGCCCCCGGCAAGACCCCGCGCGAGGTCGAGGACGGGCTGATGCGGGTCGTGCCGGCGCGCTTCCTGCCGCACGCGCACCACTGGCTCATCCTGCACGGCCGCTATACCTGCACCGCGCGCGCGCCGAAGTGTCCGATATGCGTGGTCGAGGATTTGTGCCCGTGGGAGGGCAAGACGGTGTAAGGCCGGGACTGCGGACGTCTGGCCGATAGACGTCAACTTGAACCTAACCAGCACGCGGAAGTCATGGCCGCGACAAGCCCACGGCTGTCCGGCTCATGTTGACGCCAAATCGAGTTCGAACTGTCGGGAGTCGAGCGGGGGCGGAGGGATGTTTTGACGCATCCGGAAAACATCCTTTCTGTGCATCCCTTTTCGTGTCCAAGTGAGTCGCGAAACTCTGGGAACGAGTGGAATCAATGCCGTGCGCCATTTCAGGCAAAATGCGTACCGGACAGCCGTGGGCTTGTCCCGGGCATGACGGAGAGAGGCTGCCGCGGCCCTTCCGTAGAAGTCAGCCTTCCCCCAGAAACGCCTGCGCCAGCTTAAGGAACGCCGCGCGCTGGTCGTGGTGCGCCCAATGGCCGGCATCCTCCAGCGTCGCGACGCGGGCGTCGCGGAAATGGGCGGCGCGGCCGTCCGCGACAGGGTTGGAGGCCCAGGATTGCGCGCCATAGACGAGCAGCGCCGGGCAGGCGATCAGCGACCACAGCCGCCACACGTCCTCAGCCGCCATCTCGACCGGCGGGAAGACGCGCAACGCCGGATCGAACTTGAAGCTGACTGCGCCGTCGGCATGCGTGCGCACCCCGCAACGCGTCAGATGGGCGGCGAAATCGGCGTCGAGGCGGGGATGGCGCGCCACGAAATGCGCCGTCGCCTCGGCCAGCGAGGCGAAGCGGCGCGCCGGCGTCCGCGCGATCTCGCGCTGGCGGCCGATCCATCGCGTGAGCCGCGCCTCGATGGGGATGGCGCGCTCATCGGCGACCAGCTTCGGCGAATGGCTGAGGCCCTCGATGGCGACGATGCGCGTCACCTTGCGCGGGAACAGCGCCGCATAGCGCAGGCCGATGTTGCCGCCGAGCGAATGGCCGATGAGCCCAAACGGCGGCAAACGCTCGGCGAGTTCGGCGAGGTCGAACACATAGCCCTCGGTCGGATAGAAGCCGCCTTTCGCCCACTCGCTGTCGCCGTGGCCGCGCAGGTCCGGCGCCAGCACGCGATAGCGGCCGGCGAAGGCGGCGGCGATCAAGTCCCAGGAGCGGGCGTGGTCGCGCACCCCATGTAGCAGCAGCAGCGGCGGCGCCTCGGGCGGCCCCCAGACGCAGACGTTGAGGCGCAGGCCTTGGCTGACATAGGAGAAGGTTTCGGGTTCGCGCATCGGCGCGTTATAGCAGGCCGCAGGAGTGCGACGCATGACGCGCCATCTCGACCAGCGCCTGAAGCTCCAGCACCTGCGCTGCATTGAGGCGATCGCCGCCCATGGCAGCCTGTTGAAGGCCTCCGCCGCCCTCGGCCTGACCCAGCCGGCGCTGTCGAAATCGCTGCGCGAGGCGGAGGCGATCGTCGGCAAGACGCTGTTCGAGCGCCACGCGCGCGGCGCCCGGCTCACCGACGCCGGGCTCGCCTTCCGCGACGCCGCGCGGCGGGTGATCGCCGAGATGCGGCGGCTCGACGAGGCGATCGAGGGCCTCGATGCGCCGGGGCGGGGCACGCTGGCGCTCGGCGTGCTACCGGTGGCGGCCGCCGGCGTGCTGCCGGGGGCGCTGACCAAGCTGAAGGCCGCCGAGCCGCTGATCCGCGTGCGGCTGGAGCAGGGCCGCACCGAGGAATTGCTGCCGCTGCTGGCGGCGGGCGAGATCGATCTCGTCGTCGGCCGCCTCTATGAGCCGGCCGTGCCCGACGGCTTCGCCCGCGAGCGGCTGTGGACGGAGCCGATGTCGATCCTGGCGCGCGCCGGCCATCCCTTGTTCGAGGCCCCGCGCATCGACGCGGCGGCGCTCAGCGGCTATGATTTCGTGCTGCCGACGATCACCCAGCGCGTCGGCCAGGAGGTCGAACGGCTGATCGCCGCGCTCGGTCTCGAAGCCGCCACCGCCTTCCGCTCCTCCTCCTACGGCTTCATCCGCGAGATGCTGCTCGGCGGCGATGGCGTCGCCATAATGCCGCGGCTGATGATGGTCGGCGATCTCCTGCGCGGGGCGCTGTGGGTCGCGCCGTTGCCGATCGAGGCCCCCGAGCGGCCCGCCGGCCTGATCCGCCGCCGCGACACGCCGCTGACGCCGCCGGCGGCGCGCTTCGTCGAGACGCTGCGCGCCTATGTCGGCAAACTCGCGGCGCGTGGCCTCACTTGATATAACCGAACGCTATATCGTGTGTCCGACTCGCGATAGGACAATTGCGCCAACGCGGGTTATGCCAAAGCGTCGCTTTGGCGCGCACTGGGAGGCTGGCGAGACATTGCCCGAAACAACGCTTGCGATCGCCGTCGGCGATTACCCGCATACGCGGGCGCTGAGGTCGGGCGAGGTCGCCTCCGAGCTGTTTAGACTCGACTTCAAGGACATTAAGCCGGTCAACCGGGCGTTTGCGCCGATGGCGCGGGAGCGGCGCTTCGACGTCAGCGAGATGGCGATCGCCACCGTGTTGCAGGCGATCGCCTATGGCGTCGAGATCGCGCTATTGCCGGTGGCGATGGCCTCGCGCTTTCAGGAGGCGGCGCTGTTCGTGCGCGCCGACAGCCCGCTGAAAGATCCTGCCGGGCTCAAGGGCAAGCGCGTCGGCGTGCGCGCCTACAGCCAGACCACAGGCCTGTGGCTGCGCGGGATTTTCAAAGAGAGCTTCGGCGTCGCGCCGGCCGACATCGCCTGGACGACGTTCGAAGGCGCGCATGTCGCGGCCTATGCGGACCCGCCCTTCGTCAAGCGCGCCGAGGCGGGCAAGGAGTTGCTGACCATGCTGCGCGCCGGCGAACTCGACGCGGCCATCGTCGGCGCCGACGTGCCCAACGACGCCAATCTGCGGTTGCTGTATTCCGATCCGACAGCGGCGGGCGAGGCGTTTTACGCCCGCCACGGCTTCGTGCCGATCAACCACATGGTGGTGGTGAAGACCGAACTCGCCAGGGCGCCGGGGGTTTCGGCCGAATTGTGCCGGCTGTTTGCGGCCTCGAAGGCGTTGGGCGCCCAGCAGGGGCGCGACCGCGCCCCGATCGGCCGCGGCGCCGTCGCCGCCTGCGTGCGGCTGGCGGCCGAATTCGCTTATGAGCAGGGGTTGACGCCGCGGCTGCTGGGCGACGACGAGATCTGGCGCTATGCGCCGGAAGGTTGGAACTGAGCGCAAGACCGCGCCTCGGAAAGGATGCAACGAAGGCGACGCCGCCGATTTCGGCCGTGGCGCGCGCGTTCGAGATCATCGAGCGCCGAGACGACGGTCTCCCTCGGCAATCCGCGCCCTTCGCCAGGTGACCGGCTTGGGCGCGTTCTTCTCGAAGATCGCCTACGCCGCCGCAACCGCCGACCCAGCGGCGCTGGAGGCGCATTTGAAAGCGGCGGGGTAGCGCGTCAATCGGTCCCGTAAATCACCGTCGGCCCGTTGTTCCCTGCTGGCTGATGGCCGATGTAGATGATGCGCGGCCCGGTGTGGCGCATGCCCACGGGCGCGGCGGGCGGGCAGTACGGCCCCGGCGACAGTTGCACGATCGTCGGCGGCAGCACGGTGACCTCCGGCTCCTCGGCGTCCGCGTCGGGGAGCGCCGGCAGCACCTCCGGCCCGGAGGCGTCGAAGAACCCGTTGGCGCCTGCGTGATGGCCGTGATGGCGGTGTCCGCCGATCATGCCGCGCCCAGGATGCGGCGCGACATGCGGCATCGGCCCCGGATGCGGCGCGGCCCGAGGCATGGCGAAGGCGGGCGAGGCGGCGACAAAGCAAATAGCGAAGACGGCCAACGCTTTCATGGCGTCGCTCCTTCATGACACGAGGCGGCCTCCTCGGCGGCATGGTTAGCAAAGCGTTAACGCCCAGCCAAGGCGGATTTGCGGATAGGGTTAACAAGCCGGCGCTTGTGACCCGCCGGCGCCGCGTCCTATAATCCGCTCATGCCTACCGTAGACGTGAAACCGCTGAGCAATCGCAAGCCGGGCCAGAAGTCCGAGGCCGGACCCGAGCCGTTCAAGCGCGCGCTCGCCGCCTGCGCGCGCGCGATGTCGCGCCATCCCGAACTCGAAGTGGTGTTCAGCGCCGACAAACCGGGCCTTACCGGCGGCCCCGAGGGCGCCAAGGCGCGCCTGCCGGAGCCGCCGCGCAAGCCCAACGCCCGAGACGCCGCGGTGCTGCGCGGCATGGCCGACGCGATGTCGCTGCGGCTGGCCTGCCACAACGAAGCGATCCACCGTCGCCACGCGCCGCAGAACCCGCCGGCCCGCGCGCTGTTCGACGCCGTCGAGCAGGCGCGCGTCGAGGCGATCGGCGCGCGGCGCATGGAGGGGGTGGCGACCAACCTCACCGCCATGCTCGACGACCGCTACCACAAGAACCCCGCCGCCGAAGCGCGCGACCGCGACGAGGCGCCGCTGGAAGACGCGGTGGCGATGCTGGTGCGCGAGCGCCTGACCGGCCTGGAGCCGCCGCCGGGCGCGCGCCGCATCGTCGAACTCTGGCGCAAGGCGGTGGAGGATAAAGCGGGGGCGGCGCTCGACAAGCTGGCGGGTGCCATCGACGATCAGCGCGCCTTCTCCAGGGCCATGCACAAGGTGCTCGCCTCGCTCGACATGGAGAGCGATTCGCAGGCCGAGGAAGACGAGCGCGAGGAGTCCGACGAGGACGAGAACCCGCCCGAGCAGCCCGAGGACGGCGACGGCGAGGGCGACAGCCAGGACTCCAAAGACTCGATGGAGATCGAATCGCTCCAGGACTCCGCCGATGAGTTGGAGGAGGGCGCGATGGAGGCGGCCGACGCCCCTAGCGCCGAATACCCGGACGAGAGCGAGGCCGGCGAATCCGACGAGCCGTCCGAGAATCGCCCGACGCCTTCCGGCGGCCCGGACAGGCGCGGCCCCGATTATAAAGCCTTCACCACCAAATACGACGAGGTGGTCGACGCCGCCGAACTCTGCGAGCCCGAGGAATTGCAGCGCTTGCGCGACTATCTCGACAAGCAGTTGCAAAACCTGTCCAACGTCGTCGGCCGCCTCGCCAACCGCCTGCAACGGCGGCTGATTGCGCAGCAGAGCCGCTCCTGGGAGTTCGATCTCGAAGAGGGCATGCTCGACTCGGCGCGCCTGACCCGCATCGTCATCGACCCGCAGCAGCCGTTGTCGTTCAAGCAAGAAAAGGACATGGATTTCCGCGACACCGTGGTGACGCTGCTGATCGACAATTCCGGCTCGATGCGCGGCCGGCCGATCACGGTGGCGGCGACCTGCGCCGACATTCTCGCCCGCACGCTGGAGCGCTGCGGCGTCAAGGTCGAGATCCTCGGCTTCACCACCCGCGCCTGGAAGGGCGGCCAAGCGCGCGAGGCTTGGCTGCAAGCCGGCAAGCCGGCCAACCCCGGTCGGCTCAACGATCTGCGCCATCTCATCTACAAGTCGGCGGACGCCCCCTGGCGGCGGGCGCGCAAAAATCTCGGCTTGATGATGCGCGAGGGCCTGCTGAAGGAGAACATCGACGGCGAGGCGCTCGACTGGGCGCATCAACGCCTGCTCGGCCGCACCGAACAGCGCAAGATCCTGATGATGATTTCCGACGGCGCGCCGGTCGACGATTCGACGCTGTCGGTCAATTCCGGCAATTATCTGGAACGGCATCTGCGCTACATCATCGAGGAGATCGAGACGCGCTCGCCGGTGGAACTGATCGCCATCGGCATCGGCCATGACGTGACGCGCTATTACCGCCGCGCCGTCACCATCGTCGACGCCGAGGAGCTTGGCGGCGCGATGACCGAGAAGCTGGCGGAACTGTTCGAGGAGGCGCCGTCGGCGCCACGCGCGCCGAAGCGGGGGCGGGCGGCCTGAGCTTGAGTATCCTCTAGGGAAGGCGCCGTAGCGGAAATTCGTATTGACTTCGGCCCCTGTATGTTCTACTTACGTTCGCATTCCCGAACGGAGTGGAAGCGGATGTCGCTCCTCAGCGCAGCTTATGAGTTCGCACGCGACGACAGCGGCGCCGGGGCCGCCGGCGCGTTCCACGAGGGCGAGAGCCGCTATCTCGCCCATGAAGACATGTACCTGCGCAAGTTCCGGCACTGGCGCGGCCGCTCGGGCCGCTCCTATGCGTTCTCGGTCTATGCGCCGACGGATTGCCCGGCCTATGAAAACACGGTGCTGGTGGTGGCCGCGCGGGGCGGCGGCGAAGTCCTCGCCTGTCTCGATCTCGGGCCGTTTCCGGAGGCGCGCCTGTTCAAGCTGCGCCGCCGGCTCGCGGCGCGGCTGGCGGACGTCGAGTTCCAGATTCATGTGCTGGCCGAGCGCCAGGGCGACCGGCGGGCGCTGATCGCCGACATCGCGCCGAAGGCGGTCCGCGCCGCCAACTGACATTTTCGACCTCAGGTCGTCTCGCGCGCGACGACGCGGAAGGGAATTTCAACCGTCTGCGGCGCGCGCGGCTCGCCGCTGCGGCGCGCGGCGATGGCGGCGAGCGCCGCCTGCGCCGCCCGCCGGCCGATATCGAGGCAATCGAGCGCGATCGTCGTCAGGCGCGGATGGCAGCTGCGCGCGACCTCGAAATCGCCGAAGCCGGCGAGCGCCAACCGCCCCGGCGTCTCGACGCCGCGCCGCTGGCATTGCGACAGCGCGCCGAAGGCGTTTAGATCGGAGACGCAGACGATGGCGTCGACCTCGGGCCAGCGCGCCAGCATGGCGTCGAGCGCGTCGGCGCCCTGAGACATCGAGGCGGGCGGCGCGCCGATGAGCACGATGCGATCGTCGGCGAGCCCGAGTTCACGCGCCGCCTTGCGGAAGCCTTCGCGGCGCTGGGCGCCGCGCGTGTCGTCGCTGCTCTCGGCGCCGATGAAGCCGATGCGCCGCCGTCCGCGCTTATAGAGAAAGTGCGTCGCCGCGGCGCCGGCGGCTTCGTTGGAGAAGCCGACGACGTCGCCGAGCGGCGCCGCCGGCAGGTCCCAGGTCTCGACGACGGGCGCGTCGGCGCTCGACAGCAGCGCCCGCGCGCCTTCGGAATGGACGCCGCCGGTGAGGATGATCGCCTCCGGCCGGCGTTGCAGGAAGGCGCGAATCAGCGCCTCCTCGCGGGCCAGCGAATATTCGGTGTCGCCGAGCAACATTTGCAGGCCTGCGGCGCCGAAGCGCTCGGACATGCCGCGCACGGTGTCGGCGAAATTGGAGCTGTTGAGCGACGGCACCAGCGCGGCGACGACGCCGGAGCGGCGGGTGGCGAACATCCGCGCCGTGGCGTCCGGGACGTAGCCGACCTGCCGCACCACTTCGAGCACGCGGTCGCGCGTTTCCGGCGAGATCGAGGCGTCGCGCTTCAGCGCCCGCGACACTGTCATCGCCGAGACGCCGGCCATGCGGGCGACGGTCTGCATGGTGACGGCGCCGACCGAGGCCGGCGGCTTGGGCGTCCTCGCCTCTGGTGTTCGTCGCATCGCGCCCCCGTGGCGTTCCGATGTGATCGATAACACGGCGCGCGGGCGCGGGAAATATCGGCGAACGCCGCCGGCCGCGACTGCCGCGGGCGACGCCATTGACGATCGTCGCCGCCGGAAGCGTTGGCGCCGGCGTGCGGTCAGCCGAGCCCCAGCACGTCGGCCATTGCATAAAGGCCGGGCTTCTGGCCGCGCGCCCACAGCGCCGCCTTTAATGCGCCGCGCGCGAACAAGCTGCGGTCCTCGGCCTGATGCGACAGCGTCAGCCGCTCGCCGTCGCCGGCGAAAATGACGCTGTGGTCGCCGATGACGCCGCCGCCGCGCAACGCCGCGAAGCCGATGTCGCCGCGCTGGCGCGCGCCGGTGACGCCATCTCGGCCGCGCGCCGCATGCGACTCGAGATCGACGCCGCGCCCGAGGGCCGCCGCCTCGCCAAGCATCAGCGCCGTGCCCGAGGGCGCGTCGACCTTCATGCGATGATGCATATCGACGATCTCGATGTCGAACTCCTCGCCGAGCGCCTTGGCCGCCATGCGCACCAGGGCGGCGAGCAGGTTGACGCCGAGGCTCATGTTGCCGGAGCGCACGATGACGGCGTGGCGCGCCGCTGCTTCGAGCTTGCTGAGGTCGGCCGCGCTCAACCCCGTCGTGCCGATCACATGCACGATGCGCGCCTGCGCGGCGAGGCCGGCGAGTTCCACCGAGGCCGCCGGCGTCGAGAAATCGAGGATGCCGTCGGCGCCGATGAGCAGCGGCAGCGGATCGTCGGTGATGGCGACGCCGAGCGCCGGCAGGCCCGCCAGGACGCCGGCGTCCTGCTCAAGACCGGGCGCGCCCGGTCGCTCCAGCGCGCCAGCCAGCGTCACGCCGGGCGTCTCTGAGATCGCCTTGATCAGCGTGCGGCCCATGCGCCCGGCGGCGCCGGTGACGACCAATCTCATATCCGACATGCAATCCCCGTTAGCTCGGCGGCGGCGCTTCTGCTACTCTGCCGGCAGGGCCGGCGCCAGCGCGTCGCCCTTTCGCCGGCCGTCTTTTTGAAGCCTGGTCAACTTTTTGAAACCGCGAGCCTACGGCGGTTTCGTGTCGAGAATCAGGAATCGGGCGCGGCGGTCTAATTGTTTCGAAGCGAAGGACCGGGAATGGCCGCCTCTGCACAGGAAAATTCCCCCAATCGCCTCGTATTCGATCTCGCCGATAGCCATTGTCCGGTTGAAACCACGGGCGTTTCGGGCGTCGAGGCGGAGGGTCGATGGACCGATGGCGCGCGCGCCGAACTTTCGATCACGGATGCCGCCCTGCTTCAACTTGGCGAGATAGTGCTCATATACATTGACATTCGCGCTTTCGTGTTCGGCGAAAAGCTTCCCATTCAGCGCATCAATGTCAGCGTGAACGGCGAACCGCAGCCACCGCGGGTGGCGTGCAGCGAGGGCCTTCGCCGCTTGGCTTATGCGGTCGGCCGCGCCACGCTGGCGGGCCGCGCCACCCTTACGATCCGCCTTGATTTGCCCGACCACATGGCTCCCGAACGCATCGGGGTCAACTCGGATACGCGTTCGCTTGGCGTCATGCTCAAGCGAATTGTCATCGAGGCCGCAAACGAACGCCCAGCGGAAACGGATATCTTTTGGCAGTACGGCCGGCATGTGGGCGGCGAAGCGTCGAAAACATTTGATCAACGCATCGAAAGCGGCTTCTGGAGACGCTTCATGAACGGGCCGAAGGTTCTCGATATCGGATTCAGAGGCTATCTTTCAGGGATATTGCCGATTCTGGAGGGCGCAATCGGCGTCGATGTCGATTACCCCGGCTATGACGGAAAACGGCTTCCTTTTGAGGACGACAGTCAGGACGCCGTGTTTTCGAGTCACTGCCTCGAACACATAAGCGATTATGTAAACGCGATCCAGGAATGGCATCGCGTCATCAAAATCGGCGGTCACGTCATCACCGCGGTTCCCAGTGCGGCCTTATATGAACGAAAAAGCCGGCCGCCTTCGCGTTGGAACAATGACCATAAGCGCTTCTATTCGCCGGCCAGGCTGCTCGCCGAGTTCGAATCGGCGCTTGCGCCGAACAGCTACCGGGTTCGCCTGCTGGAGGAGAACGACCGAGATTACAGATATGAGGATGGCCCCGACATCCATCCCTTTGGATCATACGAGATCGTTTTGGTTATTGAAAAGATCAAGATGCCTCATTGGGGTGCGTCATAGCCCTCGGCGATGACGAGATCGCCGGTGCTGGCGGCCTCGCGCAGCTTCATCGCCGTCTGATATTCCGGCGAGCGGTAGCAGGCGAGCGCCGTCTCGTAATCCTTGAACTCGATCACCACCTGCCGCGACTTCGACGTCCCCTCGGCGACCTCGTGCCGGCCGGCGCGCACCAGGAACCGCGCGCCGTATTTGGCGAAAGCGGCGGCGTTGGCGGCGACGTAAGCCTTGTAGGCGTCGGGGTCGGTGACCTCGACATGGGCGATCCAATAGGCCTTGGCCATCTCAGGCGCCCTCCACCAGCACCATTTCCATGTCCGCGGCGCCCTCGCGCAGCGCCTTGGCGGCCTGGTATTCGGCGGAGTAGTAATAGGCGCGCGCCGCCTCGTAAGTTTCGAACTCCAGCACGACGTTGCGCTTGCGCGCCTGGCCTTCGAGCCCCTCGGAGCGGCCGCCGCGGGCGAGCGGCTTGCCGGCGTGGGCGGCGATCGCCTTGCCGGCGGCCTCGGCGTATTTGGCGTAAGCGGCGGGGTCTTTGACGTCGACGCGCGCGATGACGTAACCTTTGGGCATTTCGGCTCCCTTCTTTCCAAGCGAGCCTAGACCTTCGCGCCGCGCGCGCCAAGCTTACCGAATCTTGCTCAGCGAATCCTCGGCCCCGGTCCGGCCTCGGCCATCACCGGCGGCAGGTCGCCGTGGCCGTTGAGCGCGCCCGGCGCCCAATAGAGGCCCGGCCGCATCGCGTAGAAGACATGCAGGCCGACGCGGTCGAGCCGCTTCAGCG
>DATNDU010000166.1:0-5895 GCA_035606915.1 Roseiarcus sp.
CCATCGTCTGCGCCGGCGCGGCGATCAACCCCGGCGACGCCATCGTCGCCGACGACGACGGCGTGGTGGTTGTTCCGGCGGCGTGGGCGGCCAAGACGGCGGAAGCCGCCGCCGCGCGCGAGGCCAACGAGGGCGAGAAACGGGCGAAACTTGGCGCCGGCGTGCTCGGCCTCGACATGTATAAAATGCGCGAACCGCTCGCCAAGGCGGGGCTCAAATATGTCGACTGACGGCAGGCCCGTAACGGGCGCGTTCGAGAAGACGAGCGGCTGGCTTGATTGGTATGACGGCCCGTCGAAGCCGCGCTTCGTGTTGCCGGCGGGCGCGGTGGACGCGCATTGCCATGTGTTCGGCCCCGGAGCCGAGTTTCCTTACGCCCCGGCGCGCAAATACACGCCCTGTGACGCTAGCAAACAACAATTGTTCGCCTTGCGCGACCGTCTCGGCTTCACCCGCAACGTAATCGTGCAGGCGACCTGCCACGGCGCCGACAACAGCGCCATGGTTGACGCCTGTCTGGCCAGCGGCGGGCGCGCGCGCGGGGTGGCGACAGTCAAACGTGGCGTGTCCGACGAGGAACTGTCGCGCCTTCATGAGGCGGGCGTGCGCGGCGTGCGCTTCAATTTCGTCAAGCGGCTGGTCGATTTCACGCCGCGCGACGAACTCATGGAGATCGCCGGGCGCGTCGCCAAGCTTGGCTGGCATGTGGTGATCTATTTCGAGGCGGTCGATCTATCGGAACTGTGGGAGTTTTTCACGGCGCTGCCGACTACTGTGGTTGTAGACCATATGGGGCGGCCGGACGTGACGAAGCCGATCGACGGGCCAGAGTTCTCGCTGTTCCTCAAGTTCATGCGCGAGCATGAGAATGTCTGGAGCAAGGTGTCGTGCCCGGAGCGGCTTTCCGCCTCAGGCCCGCCGGCGCTGAACGGCGAACAGGCCGCCTATCGCGATGTCGTTCCCTTCGCGCGCCGCATCGTCGAGACCTTCCCCGACCGCGTGCTGTGGGGGACGGACTGGCCGCATCCCAACCTCAAAGGCCACATGCCCGACGACGGGCTGCTGGTCGATTTCATTCCCGATATCGCGACGACGGCTGAGTCGCAGCGCAAGCTGCTGGTTGACAACCCGATGCGGCTCTGCTGGCCGGAACAAGGGAGGATCTGATGTCCCTCGACAAGGAATTCAAGCAAATCCCCGGCACCATCGTCTTCGATGCCGAACAGTCGCGCAAGGGCTACTGGCTCAACCAGTTCTGCATGTCGCTGATGAAGGCCGACAACCGCACCAGGTTCAAAGCCAACGAGCGCGCCTATCTCGACGAATGGAAGATGAGCGAGGAGCAGAAGCAGGCGGTGATTGATCGCGATCTCAACCGCATGATGGCGCTCGGCGGCAACATCTATTTCCTGGCCAAGATCGGCGCCACCGACGGCAAGAGCTTCCAGCAGATGGCGGGCTCGATGACCGGCATGAGCGAGCAGGATTATCGCGACATGATGATCAAGGGCGGCCGCAGCGTCGAGGGCAACCGCCGCATCGGCGAGAGCGGCGACGCGCAGCGCCCGCGCAAAGACTGAGGAGGCGCCCTGTGGCCCGCATCACTTCATCGATCTACACCTCGCACATCCCCGCCGTCGGCGCCGCCTTCGATCTCGGCAAGACGCAGGAGGATTACTGGAGGCCGGTGTTCGCCGGCTACGACTTCACCAAACAATGGGAGAAGGCGCATACGCCCGACGTGATCTTCCTCGTCTACAACGATCACGCCACCGCCTTCAGCCTGCAAATGGTGCCGACCTTCGCCATCATGACCGGGCCGGAGTTCATGCCGGCCGACGAGGGTTACGGTCGCCGCCCGGTGCCGCCGGTGATCGGCGATCCCGAACTGGCCTCGCATATCGCCTCCGAAGTGATCCAGCAGGATTTCGATCTGACGATGGTCAACGAGATCGACGTCGACCACGGCCTCACGGTGCCGCTGACCTGCGTGTTCGGCGACGTGAAAGAATGGCCGTGCAAGATCATTCCGTTCGCGGTCAATGTCGTGCAGCACCCGGTGCCCTCGGGGGCGCGCTGCTTCGCGCTGGGACAGGCTATCGCCAAGGCGATCGAGAGCTATCCCGAGGATCTGAACGTGCAGATCTGGGGCACCGGCGGCATGAGCCATCAGTTGCAGGGGCCGCGCGCCGGCCTCATCAACCGCGAGTGGGACAACAAGTTTCTCGACGAACTCATCAGCGATCCCGTGCATCTGGCCAAGATGCCCAACATCGAATATGTGCGCGAGGCGGGCTCGGAGGGCGTCGAACTGGTGATGTGGTTGATTGCCCGCGGCGCGATGGCGGATGCGCGCGGCGGCGGCAAGCCGGAGGTCGTGCATCGCTTCTATCATGTGCCGGCGTCGAACACGGCGGTCGGGCATCTGGTGCTGGAGAACGCGGCTTAAGCCGTCAGGCGCTTCGTCATGCCCGAGCTTGCCCTCATGGGGGCCGCCGCGGCCGTGTCGTGACCGGGCTTGTCCCAGTCATCCACGCCGTAGAGCGCAGCGAGGCTTAGAGTTTAGTTGGCGCCCATCGAGCGACGCCTCGACGTGGATGCCTGGGACAGTCCGGGCATGACGCGGAGAGCCCACAATCATCTGGAGTTGATGTCATGACCCTCAAAGTCGCGCTCGCCGGGGCCGGCGCCTTCGGCCTCAAGCATCTCGATGCAATCAAGCGCATCGACGGCGTCGAATGCGTGTCGCTGGTCGGGCGCGATCTCGACAAGACGCGGGAGGCGGCGAGGACATATGGCGTCGGCCACGCGGCCACCGATCTCGCCGAGACGCTGAAGCAGCCGGGCCTCGACGCCGTCATCCTGGCGACGCCGACGCAGATGCATGCGGCGCAGACGATCCAATGTTTGCAAGCCGGCAAGCATGTGCAGGTCGAGATCCCGCTCGCCGACAGCCTCAAGGACGCCGAGGCGGCGGTGGCGATGCAGAAGCAAACCGGGCTGATCGCCATGTGCGGCCATACGCGGCGTTTCAACCCGAGCCATCAATTCGTGCGCCAGCGCATCCTGGCCGGCGCGTTCAACATCCTACAGATGGACGTGCAGACTTATTTCTTCCGCCGCACCAACATGAACGCGCTCGGCCAGCCGCGCTCGTGGACCGATCATCTGTTGTGGCACCACGCCGCGCACACCGTCGATCTCTTCGCCTATCAGGCGCGCAGTCCGATCGTGCAGGCCAATGCGCTGCAAGGGCCGATCCACCCGACGCTTGGCATCGCGATGGATATGAGCATTCAGTTGAAGGCCGAAAACGGCGCGATCTGCACGCTGTCGCTGTCCTTCAACAACGACGGGCCGCTCGGCACCTTCTTCCGCTACATCGGCGACAGCGCCACCTACATCGCGCGTTACGACGATCTCTATACCGGCAAGGACGAGAAGATCGACGTCTCCAAGGTCGACGTCAGCATGAACGGCATCGAATTGCAGGATCGCGAGTTCTTCGCCGCGATCAGGCAGGGCCGCGAGCCCAACGCCAGTCTGGCGCAGGTGCTGCCCTGCTACCGCACGCTCGACGCGCTGGCCAAACAGCTAGACTGAGGCGGCGCGCGCCGCCTTCCAGCGCTCGATCGCGCGCGCGAGCCGGGCCGCATCGAGCGCCTGACGCGGCGAGACCGTAACGACGCCCTCGGCGGCGGCCTCGCCGACCAGGAAGGTGCGAAAGCCCAGCGCCGCCGCGGCAGCAGCGGCCGAAGCGGCGTATTCGCCGCAGGCGACGACGGTCGCCGTCCCGATCGCCTCCAAAGTGGCCTCGATGCCGGAGAGGTCGCCGTCGAGCGCCAGCATCGGCAGCCGCTCCTCGCGCCAGGCCTGTTCGAGCGCCGGCTCGGCGCCGGGGCCGATCAGCAGGGTCGCGTCGGTCGGCAAGCGCATCGGGCTACCTCGGGATCAAGACCCAGATGTCGAAATCGAGAATGACGCTGGGGTCATAGCCCTCGCCGTCGCGCAAGGGAAAATCGGCGGCAGCGCGGTTCTTGGTCGCAACCATGCGGACGCGCAGCGCGCCGACATCGTCGCGGTCCGGCAGTTCCGCCGTTTCGAGGATTTCGCTCCAGGCGAACACGGTGTCGCCGGCAAACAGCGGCGCGACATGTCGGCCGCCGTTGATGGCGGCGATATGGAAGGCGTTGGCGAGGCCGTTGAAGCTGAGCGCGCGGGCGAGCGAGATGACATGGCCGCCGTAGATCAGCCGCCGGCCGAAGCGGCCCTGGCCTTCGCTGAGCTGATTGAAATGCACCCTGGCGGTGTTCTGATACAGCCGCGTCGCTAGCATATGGTCGGATTCCTCGACCGTGACGCCGTCGACATGGTCGATCTTCTCGCCAGCCCGGTAGTCGCCGAAGCGGTGCGGCGAGCCGGCGAGGCCGAAGTCGTAGCCGCGGACCATCGGGCAGGCGCCGCCGAGCGTCTCCGGGCCGACGCGGGCCGCTGTCGACGGCGCCACGGCCGGTGGGGCGGGGGCGGCGGCGTCGCGCTTGCGCACCATCACCCAGCGCACATAGTCGACGACCGTCTCGCCGTCCTGGTTGGCGCCCTGGGTGCGCACATAGACGACGCCGCTCTGGCGGTTGGAGTTTTCTTTGAGGCCGATCACTTGGCTTTGCGCGCTCAGCGTATCGCCGGGATAAACGGGCTTGAGGAAGCGGCCCTCGGCGTAGCCGAGATTGGCGATGGCGTTGAGCGAAACGTCGGGCACGGTTTTGCCGAACACGACATGGAAGGCGAGCAGATCGTCGAGGGGCGCGCGCGGGTAGCCGAGATTTTGGGCGAAAGTGTCGGCGCTCTGCACGGCGAAGCGCGCGCCGTAGAGCGCGGAATAGAGCGACGCGTCGCCGGCGTTAAGCGTGCGCGGCGTCGCGTGCCGTAGCGTCTGGCCGACTTGGAAATCCTCGAAGAAGCGGCCCGTGGCGGTTTTCGACATGAACTAAAAGACGTAAGGATAAATATATAGAATGATGATCTGCTGAATTAGAAGGATAATCAGGAACAATATGACCGGAGATATGTCGATGCCGCCGGTGTTTGGCAAGTAACGTCGGATGCGTTGCAGCAACGGCTCGGTGAGGGCGAGTAGCGTATTCCAGATCGAGCGCACGATGTCGTTGCGGACATTGACGATGTTGAAGGCGATTAGCCACGACATGACGGCGGTGGCGATGATGACGTATTTGTAGATATCGAGCGCCAGAAGGACGATATTAAGGATCGCGCGCATGCAGTCTCCCGTGAGAAGCCGGCGCATGGGGGCGGTTTTCGCCCATCCCCGCGTTGACATGCGCCACAAGCGCACGTTAAAGAGCGCCCCGACCGGGGCTGTAGCTCAGATGGGAGAGCGCTGCAATCGCACTGCAGAGGTCAGGGGTTCAAATCCCCTCAGCTCCACCAGGGTTTCCCATATATTCCAGGCGCTTGCTCATCCTGGTGGTTTTGGGGAAAGCGCGTTAGCTACAGATTAGCAACGCCGACGACGCGCTCCCCGTTTGGCGACATGTATGGCGGTCAATCGCCGAAGCGCCCTGGGCGGTGCGCAGTTTTTCCAGATGAGACCGATGCAGATACAAGATTAATTTGTGATTATTCGGCCGATTACCAATCATCTGACAATTAAGTAATTCTATGCAATTGTGAATATGGGGAAATCTGTGGATTTGCCGCGCCCCAAAAATCCACCATCGCGCCTCGGCCAGGGGGCCTAACCAAATTCAAGAGATCCCCCGGCTTTGCCGGGGTGGCCGTAGAAGTTTGACTTTTACGGGGGTCCACCGTGATTTTTGCCGTCGTGAGCCGCCAAGCACACGAAGGGTCTAATCACGATGGACGAGTTCGAGAGCT
>DATNDU010000192.1:0-4776 GCA_035606915.1 Roseiarcus sp.
ACAAGGTGCAGATGGGCATGGGAACTTAT
Organism: Roseiarcus sp.; assembly: GCA_035606915.1. GTDB lineage: Bacteria > Pseudomonadota > Alphaproteobacteria > Rhizobiales > Beijerinckiaceae > Roseiarcus. The sequence continues at coordinate 30 of DATNDU010000192.1, forward strand.
GGCTCGCGCTCCGGCGCGGTCGGCATGTCGGCGATCTCCAAGGCGCTCGACAAGATCGAGGCGAAGGCCAAGAAGGTCGCCGGGCATGTGCTCGAAGCCGCCGAAAGCGACATCGAGTTCAAGGACGGCAAGTTCACGGTCAAGGGCACCGACAAAGCGATCGACTTCGCCTCCGTCGCGCTCCAGGCCTATGTCGCGCACAAGTTCAACGGGCAGGAGTTGGAGCCGGGCCTGAAGGAAAGCGCGTTCTGGGACCCGACCAACTTCACCTTCCCGGCCGGCGTCCACATCTGCGAGGTCGAGATCGACCCCGACACCGGCGTCACGACGGTCGAGCGCTATACGGCGGTCGATGATTTCGGCAAGCTCATCAACCCAATGATCGTGCATGGCCAAGTCCACGGCGGCATCGCGCAGGGCATCGGCCAGGCGATGCTGGAGGGCGCGAGATACGATGACGACGGCCAACTCGTCACCGCGAGCTACATGGATTATTGCATGCCGCGCGCCGACAACCTGCCCTCGTTCCAGGTCGACACCATCGAGACCCCCTGCCCCTCCAACCCGCTCGGCATCAAGGGTTGCGGCGAGGCCGGCGCCATCGCTTCGCCGCCGGCGGTCATCAACGCGATCACCGACGCCCTCGGCCACGAGGACATCGCCATGCCCGCCACCCCCGCCGCCGTCTGGCGCGCCGCGCGCAAGCGCGGCCTGCGCCAAGCCGCCGAATGACCCCCCTTTCCGGAGCTTAATTCCATGCACGCCTTCGAATATGTCGCGCCGTCGAGCGTCGCCGACGCCGCCGCCGCTCTCGCCAAGGAAGACGCCAAATTGCTCGCCGGCGGCCAGACCCTGCTGCCGACGATGAAGCAGCGCCTCGCCGCCCCCACCGTGCTCGTCGATCTACGCAAGATTCCCGGCGTTTCCGGGATATCGCGCGAGGGCGACGTGCTGGTCGTCGGCGCCATGACCCGCCACGCCGACGTCGCCGCTAGCGCCGTCGTCAAGGATGCGATCAAGGGCCTGGCGACGCTCGCCGGCCACATCGGCGATCCCGCCGTGCGCCATCGCGGCACCATCGGCGGTTCGCTCGCCAACAACGATCCCGCCGCCGATTATCCCGCGGCGGCCCTGGCGCTGGGGGCGACCATCGTCACCAACAAGCGCGAGATCAAGGCCGACGCCTTCTTCAAAGGCCTGTTCGAGACCGCGCTGGCGGATGACGAGATCATCACCGCCGTGCGCTTCCCGATCCCGCAGAAGTCGGCCTATATGAAGTTCCCCAACCCCGCCTCGCGCTATGCGATGGTCGGCGTCTTCGTCGCCAAGAGCGCCTCAGGCGTGCGCGTGGCGGTGACCGGAGCAGGCTCAAACGGCGTGTTCCGCCAATCGGCGATGGAGGCGGCGCTTTCGGCGAGCTTCACCTCGCAATCGATCGCCTGGGCGAAGACCGACGCCTCGGGGCTGCTCTCCGATCTGCACGGCGACGCCGAGTATCGCGCCCATCTCGTCGGCGTCATGGCGCGCCGCGCGGTGGAGGCGGCGGCGTAAGCGGTTCCCGGACGTTGGTAGGCGCAGCGCGGCTCGGTGAATTCACTCTCGCCGCGCTGCTGATCGAGCTGACGCCGGGACCCAATATGACCTATCTCGCGGCGCTTTCGGTCACGCGCGGCGCGAAGGCCGGTTTCAGCGCCGTCTGCGGCGTCGCTCTCGGTCTGGCCACGCTCGGCGTCTGCGCCACCTTCGGCCTCACGCGGTTGATCGAGGCGTCGCCGGCGCTCTACGCCGCGCTACGCTTCGCTGGCGTGGCCTTTATGCTTTGGCTTGCCTGGGACGCGTGGCGTGCCGACAACGGCGAGGCCGCCGTCGGGCGGCCGGCGCTTGGCGCCTTCGGCCGCGGGCTGGTCTCCAATCTGCTCAATCCGAAGGCCGCCCTATTCTACCTCGCCGTGCCGCCGCAATTCGTCGACCCCGCGCGCGCACCGGCCTCGCAATTGCTGACGCTGGTTGCAATTTATGTCGCGATCGCGACGCTCGTTCACACGGGTATTGTCGCCGGCGCAGCGACGTTGCGGTCGGGCGCAGTTCTACAAGGGGCGGGCGCGGCGCGTCTGCGCAAGGCGATGGCCGCGCTGCTGGCGCTCGTCGCGCTGTGGCTCCTGTGGGAAACGCGGCGTTGACGAGCCGAAATCGGCGCGACCCTGCCGCTGGCGCGAAAACTCTATATGGGTGTTGAACGCAAAAATGGATTCTTCTGCCGCATGACCGCCAAGCCTATCGACCTCCCCGCTTCGATCGACGACACGCTGGCGATGCTGGCCGGCGCGGATTACGTTGCCGAGCGCGCGCTGGCGACCGTGGTGTTTCTCGGCCTTCGTCTCGGTCGGCCGATCCTGCTTGAAGGCGAGGCCGGTGTCGGCAAGACCGAGATCGCCAAGGTGCTGGCCGCCTCTTTGGGCCGCAAGCTCATCCGCCTGCAATGCTACGAGGGCCTCGACGTCGCCACCGCCGTCTATGAGTGGAACTATCCCGCGCAGATGATGGCGATCCGCCTCGCCGAAGCCGCCGGCGAGCATGACCGCAACCGCATCGAGCACGACATTTTCGCCGACCGCTACCTCATCCGCCGCCCGCTGCTGCAAGCGCTGGAGCCCAACGAGGGCGGCGCGCCGGTGCTGCTGATCGACGAGATCGACCGCGCCGACGAGGCGTTCGAGGCCTATCTGCTCGAATTGCTGTCCGACTTCCAGATCACCATCCCCGAACTCGGCGTCGTCAAGGCGCCGGCGCCGCCGATCGTCGTCGTCACCTCCAACCGCACGCGCGAGATCCACGATGCGCTGAAGCGGCGCTGCTTCTATCACTGGGTCGGCTATCCCGACGCGGCGCGCGAGCGGGCGATCCTCCGGCTCAAAGCCCCGCTCGCCGCCGAACGGCTCAGCGGCGAACTCGTCGCTTTCGTGCAGCGGTTGCGCAAGCTCGACCTGTTCAAATCCCCCGGCGTCGCCGAGACGCTTGACTGGGCCGCTGCGCTCGCCGAACTTGACGCCGTAAGCCTCGATCCGGCTGAAGTCGGCGACACCCTCGGCGTCCTGCTCAAGTACCAGGACGACATCGCCAAGGTGCAGGGCGCCAAAGCGGGCGAACTGATCGAGGCGGCGCGCGCCGAATGGAAGACGGCGCAAATATGAGGGTCTTGAAATGCGGACACTCGCTGTTGCCTGTCTGGTAAGCCTCCTCGGCGCGGCAAGCGCTAGCGCCGGCTGCTACCGCGGGTTCGGCTGCACCAACGCCACGCGGTTCCACATGAACGATCTGCTGTCCGGGCCGAGCTGCGAGTTCCTCTACACCATGCGCAACGGCATCTACGCCGACCACGGCTATTGCTTCCACACCGCGCGCGGCCGCGCCACCTTCGGCAACCAGGGCTGCGTCACCAGCAACCCGAATGCCCTCGGCCTCAATTCGAACGAGCGCTACAACGGGGCCGCCATCCTTAGGGCCGAGCGCGCCAAGGGCTGCGTCGAGTGACGGCTGCGCCCGACGGCCAAGGCGCGCTGGCTGAGAACATCCTGCATTTCGCCCGCACCCTGCGCGCCGCCGGCCTGCCCGTCGGCCCCGGCTCCGTGCTCGATGCGGTGGCGGCGATCGAGGCCACCGGCTTCAGCCAGCGCGAGGATTTTCGCGCCGCGCTGCACGCCGTATTCGTCAAGAAACACGAGCATACGCCGCTGTTCGATCAGGCCTTCGACATCTACTGGAAACGCAAGGGCTTCCTGGAGAAGCTGATCGCGATGATGTCGCCGCAGGCGCGCCCCGACCGCAAGCCGAAAGCAGCCCAGCCCGGCGCGACGCGCATCGCCGACGCTATGTTCAAGAACGCCCCCCGCCAGCAGGACAAGCCCGAGCCGTCGCTCGATCTCGACGCCAAGCTCACCATGTCGGCGGCGGAAATCCTGCAAAAGCGCGATTTCGCGCAGATGAGCGCCGACGAGATCGCGCGCGCGCGCCTGCTGATCGACAAGCTCGTCATCCCCGACGACCGCCGCCCGACCCGTCGCTTCGTCCCCGACCGGCGCGGCGCCCGCGTCGATCCGCGCCGCAGCTTCCGCGGCTCGCTCAGCGGCGTCATCGACCTCGAATTCCGCGCCCCGCGCCGCAAGGCGCCGCCGATCGTCGCGCTCTGCGACATTTCCGGCTCGATGGCGGAATATACGCGGCTGTTTCTGCATTTCCTGCACGCGCTCGGGCAGACGCGACGGGCCTCGACCTTCCTGTTCGGCACCCGGTTGACCAACGTGACGCGCTCGCTCCAGCGCCGCGACCCCGACGAGGCGCTGGCGCGCTGTTCGGCGCAGGTCGAGGATTGGTCCGGGGGCACCCGCATCGCCGCCTCGCTGCATGCCTTCAATCGCGATTGGTCGCGCCGCGTGCTCGGCCAGGGCGCCATCGTGCTCTTGTTCACCGATGGGCTGGAGCGCGACGGCGTCGACGGGCTGGCGGCGGAGATGCAGCGGCTCAGCATGTCCTGTAGGCGGCTGATCTGGCTCAACCCGCTGCTGCGTTTCGACGGCTTCGCCGCCAAGGCGCAGGGCCTGCGCGCCATGCTGCCGCATGTCGACGAGTTCCGCCCCATCCACTCGCTGGCGAGCATGGCGGAGTTGGTGGCGGCGTTGTCGGGGCAACCCGACGAGAGCGCCGCTCCGAAGGCGTGGCTCAGAGCGGTATGAAATCGTCATTGCGAGCG
>DATNDU010000186.1:0-20573 GCA_035606915.1 Roseiarcus sp.
CGGTTGGCCGTTCGTCATTGTCAAGGTCGGCGCCCTCGACGATCCCGCCGCCTTCAGGCCGGACGTCGCCATCCAGGTCGCCGACAAACAGCCGTTCCACATCGTGCCCGAGGGCGTCAAACAATTCGAGCGCTGGCCGCCGAGATAAGGCGGGCCGCGCTCGCCCGCTTGCCGGCGCCCGCCATTCCGCGCCATAAACTGCGCCAGCCCTTGGGAGGAAAACATGGATCTCGGCGTCACCGACAAAGTTCGCCCGCTCATTGCCGCCGTGCGTGCGATGGTGCGCGACGAGATCATGCCGGTCGAGCATGAGTACGAGGCCGAGATCGGCAAGGGCGGCGACCGCTTCGCCTACACCCCGCGCATGACCGAGATCATGGAGGGGCTCAAGGCCAAGGCCCGAGACAAAGGCCTGTGGAACTTCTGGCTCACCGGCTCCGACAAGGGCTATGGCCTGTCGACCGTCGAATACGCCTATCTCGCCGAGGAGATGGGCTGGTCCGCCATCGCTTCGGAAGTCTTCAACTGCTCGGCCCCCGACACCGGCAACATGGAGGTGGTCGAGCGCTTCGGCAATGCCGAGCACAAAGCGCGCTGGCTGCCCGATCTGCTCGCCGGCAAGACGCGCTCGGCCTATCTGATGACCGAGCCCGGCGTCGCCTCCTCCGACGCCACCAATATCGCGATGGAAGCCAAGCTAGACGGCGATCATTGGCGGCTCAACGGCGAGAAATGGTGGTCCTCCGGCGCCGGTGACCCGCGCTGCGCGCTCTATGTGACGATGGCGGTCACCGACCCCGAGGCGTCCCGGCACGCGCGTCACTCGATGTTCTTCGTGCCCGCCGACGCGCCCGGCATCACCAAGCTGCGGGCGATGAAGGTCTACGGCAGCGACGACGCGCCGCACGGCCACCTGCACCTGCGCTTCGACAACGTGCGCGTGCCGAAGGACGCGCTGATTCTGGGGCGCGGCAAGGGCTTCGAGATCGCGCAGGGGCGGCTCGGGCCGGGGCGCATCCACCATTGCATGCGCGCCATCGGCCAGGCCGAGCGGGCGCTGGAGGCGATGTGCCGGCGCTCGGTCTCGCGCGAGGCGTTCGGTCAGAAGCTCGCTCAACTCGGCGCCAACCGTGACATCATCGCCGAGGCGCGCATGAACATCGAGATGGCGCGCCTGCTCTGCCTGAAGGCCGCCTGGGCGATGGACACCATGGGCAACCGCGCCGCCGCGCCGTTGATCTCGCAGATCAAGGTGGTGGCGCCGCGCATGGCGCTGGAGGTGATCGACCAGGCGGTGCAGATGCACGGCGCGGCGGGCGTCAGCCAGGATTTCCCGCTGGCGCGGATGTGGACCAGCGTGCGCACGCTGCGCCTCGCCGACGGGCCCGATGCGGTGCATCGCCGCGTCATCTCGAAGGCGGAGTTGAAGCGCTACAGCAACGAGGGCGGCGAGCGTTGAGCGCATTTCCCGACGACACGGGCGGGCTCGACGCCTGGGCGGGCGCGCATGTCGAGGGCTATGCCGGGCCTTCGAAGGCGATCAAATATCCCACCGGCCAGTCCAACCCGACCTACCGCATCGAGACGCCGACCGGCGTCTATGTGCTGCGCTGCAAGCCGCCGGGCAAGCTGCTGAAAAGCGCCCATATGGTGGAGCGCGAATTCCGCGTTTTGAGGGCGCTGGCGGGCGCGGGTTTCCCGGCGCCGAAAGCGCTCGCGCTGTGCGAGGACGAGAGCGTCGCCGGCTCGGTTTTCTATCTGATGGCGCATGTCGAGGGCCGCATCTTCTGGGACCCGGGCCTCGCCGATTCGAACCCGCAGGAGCGCGCCGGCGTCTACGACGCCATGAATCGCGGCCTGGCGCAGCTTCATCTCATCGACGTCGCGGCGGCCGGGCTGGCCGATTTCGGCAAGCCCGGCAATTATTTCGCCCGCCAGACGCAGCGCTGGGCCGAACAATACCGGCTGAGCGAAACCGTTGCGATCCCGGAGATGGACCAACTCATCGACTGGCTCGCCGCCCACATGCCGCCAGACGACGGCCGCGCGGCGCTGGTGCACGGCGATTTCCGCATCGACAACATGATCTTCGCTCAAACATCGCCGAAGCTGCTGGCGGTGCTCGACTGGGAGCTATCGACGATCGGCCATCCCTTCGCCGATCTCGCCTATCAGTGCATGCAGTGGCGGCTGCCCAATGCCGGCGACTTCCGCGGCCTCGCCGGTCTAGATCGCGCCGCGCTCGGCATTCCCTCGGACGAGGCTTATGTCGCCGCCTATTGCCGGCGCACCGGCATCGACGGCGTGCCGCATTGGCCGTTCCTGATCGCCTTCAGCTTCTTCCGCATCGCCGCCATCGTGCAGGGCGTCTACAAGCGGGCGCTCGACGGCAACGCCTCCAACCCGCAGCGCGGCCTCAAGATGGGCGCCGGCGTGCCGCTGATGGCCAAGCTGGCGATGGCGGAGGTCGAAAAGGCCTGAACGCGCTACGGGTTGCGTAGGCCGAGCGCGCGGATGGCGTTCTCCTTCAGGATGAGCGGGCGCACCTCGGGCTTGAACGCCGCCTTCTCGAAATCGGCGATCCAGCGGTCGGGCGCGATCAGCGGGAAATCGGAGCCGAACAGCATTTTCTCGCGCAACTGCGTATTGGCGTATTGCACGAGCTGCGGCGGGAAATACTTGGGCATCCAGCCCGACAGGTCGATGTAGACATTCGACTTGTGTAGCGCGATCGACAGCGCCTCGTCGGTCCACGGCCAGGAGGGATGCGCCATGATGATCGTCATGTCGGGGAAATCGACGGCGACGTCGTCGATATGGATCGGTTGCGAATATTTGAGCCGCAAGCCGCCGCCGCCGCGCAACCCAGTGCCGATGCCGGAATGGCCGGTGTGGAAGATCGCCGGCAGCTTATACTCGGCGATCACCTCATAGAGCTTGTAGGCCATGCGATCGTTGGGGAAGAAGCCCTGGCAGGTCGGGTGGAACTTGAAGCCCTTGACGATGCCGCCCTCGATGAGGTCGCGCGCCTCGCGGGCGCCCATAACGCCCTTGTGCGGGTCGATCGAGGCGAAGGCGATCATGATGTCGGCATTGTCGCGCGCGGCGTCGACGATCTCCTCGTTGGGGATGCGGCGGTTGCCGATCTGGAACTCGGAATCGACGGTGAACATCACCAGGCCGATTTTCTTGCTCCGATAGAAGGCAAGCGTCTCGGCGATCGTCGGCCGCTTGCCGACTTTGAAATATTGGCTCGCCGCCGCCTCGAACGGCTCCCAGAACGCATCCGCCGGCTGCCGGCAGGAGACCTCGGCGTGGGTATGGACGTCGATGGCGACGAGATCGTCGATGTTCATGGGCGCGCACCTCCGTTGCGGCTGAGGGTAGCGCGGGGCGGCGGCGCGCACAATTAGTTATTGAATATAACTTTCGTCCGAAGAGACTAGCGTCTTCGCGCTCGCCTGCGTCTGGTTCGTTAATGAAAGTGTGGATTTAGAATGCAATAAAGCGCGCGCGCGCCAATCGAAAATCTCTAACGTCGCCGTCGCGGCGCTATGTTCGACGCCGTAATATTCGCACGAGAATGATCTGGGGAGGCTATCATGCGCTTGAAAGCATTCGCAACGCTTACTGTCTTGGGCGTCTTCTGTTCGGTCGCGGCCTTCGCCGAGACGCCGGTGGAGCGGGGAAAATATCTCGTCACCATCGGCGGCTGCTCGGATTGTCACACGCCCGGCAATTTCCTCGGCCATCCCGATTTCAAACGCTTCCTGGGCGGCTCCGACGTCGGATTCGGCATTCCCAATGTCGGCGTATTCGTCGGCCCCAATCTCACCCCGGACAAGGAAACCGGCATCGGCAATTGGAGTGTCGACGACATCATCGCCGCCATCACCCGCGGCAAGACTCCCGAAGGCAGGACCCTCGCGCCGATCATGCCGTGGCCGGCGTTGTCGCAGCTCACGCGCCCGGACGCCGAGGCGATCGCCGCCTATCTGAAGTCGCTGCCGCCGGTCAGCCACAAAGTCCCCGGCCCGTTTAAGCCGGATGAAAAGCCGTCGGTGCTGGTGATGACGGTCATTCCCGGCGACGTTTACGCCGCCATGCCCAAGCCGCCGAAATAGCGCCGAGCGCCGATTGGCGGCGGCGCGCGCGCCGGCTACGATGTCGCCGCGCGCGGGGAGGGCGGAAAGCATGGTGAACGACGAACCTATTCTCGATCCCGATCTGCCGATCGTCGATCCCCACCATCATCTCTGGGACTGGACGTCGCGACTGGCGGGGGCGCCGCCGGCCAAGCACGCCTACGAGACGGTGCAACGCCTGACGCCGCGCTATCTGCTCGGCGAATTGCTGGCCGACCTCGAATCCGGCCATCACGTCGAGGCGACCGTCTATATCGAATGCCGCTCGATGTACCGCGCCGATGGCCCGCCGGCGTTCCGGCCGGTGGGCGAGACCGAATTCGTCAACGGCATCGCCGCGCAAAGCGCTTCGGGGCTTTATGGCGCGCCGCGCGTCGGCGCCGGCATCGTCGGCCATGTCGATCTGACTTTGGGCGATGGCGCGGCGGCGGTGCTGGAGGGCCATCTCGCCCGCGCGCCGGACCGCTTCCGCGGCATCCGCCATTCCGCCTCCTGGGACGCCGACCCGGCGGTGCTGGGGCCGCTTGGTTTCCGGCCGCAGGGGTTGCTGGCGGACAGCGCCTACCGTCGCGGTTTCGCGCATCTGGCGCGCCTCGGGCTTTCGTTCGAGGCCTGGGTGCTGGAGCCGCAACTGCCGGAAGTGCTTTCGCTGGCGAGCGCTTTTCCCGACACCGCGATCGTGCTCGATCACGTCGGCACGCCGCTCGGCATCGGCGCTTACGCCGGCCGGCGCGACGAGCGCTTCGAGATCTGGCGGCGCAGCATCCGGGCGCTGGCGGCGGCCGACAATGTCGTCGTCAAGCTCGGCGGCCTCGCCATGCCGTTCTGCGGCTTCGAGGTCGGCGATGCCCCCGGCTGCGAGCGGCTGGCGGCGCTGTGGCGGCCCTATATCGAGACGTGCATCGAAGCCTTCGGGGTCGAGCGCTGCATGTTCGAGAGCAACTTTCCGGTCGACCGCTATACCTGTAGCTATCGCACGCTGTGGAACGCGCTGAAACGCAGCGTCGCCGGCGCGTCGGCAAGCGAGAAAGCGGCGCTGTTCAGCGGCGTGGCGCGGCGGGTGTATCGGCTGGAAGCTTGAAGCCGTTCAACCCGCCGTGCGGTCGAAGGAGAAGCGCAGCGCCTTCGCCAACAAGCCTTGGCGGAAATAGAAGCGATGGCCGAGGAAATTGCTCATCGGCGTATCGAGCACCAGCTTGTCGCAGCGCAGTTCCGCCGCCTCCTGCTTGAGACGATCAAGCAGCGCGCCGCCGAATCCGGCGCCCGCGCCGATCGGCGCGGGTGACGAGATCGTCGACATAGAGAAACCGGCCATGCACCAGGTTCTCCTGCACGCGGAAGCCGGCGAGCGCGGCGGGGCGGCCATCCTCGCTGAGCACGAGCAGCCGATAGGACGTCGCTGTCTGGCGTCGCCAGCGGGTGACGAACTCGTCTTCGGAGGCCAGATGCGGGCGCAACTCGCGCATCAGCGCGAAACAGGCGCGCACCTGCGCCTCGCTGTCGGCGAAGGCGATTTCAGTGGCTTGGCGCATCAGCGGCGCGCCTCGACCGGCGGGGCGAAGCGTAGCGAGGCGGCGATGCGGTTCCAGTTGTTGATGACGCCGATGGCGACGGTCAGCGCCACCACATGTTGCTCGCTGAAGCGCTGGCGCAGCGCCGCCCAGGCTTCGTCCATCGCCGCCTCGCCTTCGAGCCGCGTCACCGCCTCGGTCCAGGCAAGGGCTGCGGCCTCGCGCTCGGTGAACACGCCGGCGTCGCGCCAGACCGCCGCCAGATCGAGCTTGACCGCCGCCACGCCGAGCGCCCGCGCCCGATTGAGATGAAGCTGGAGACAGAACGCGCAGCCGTTGATCTGCGACGCCCTGATCTTGACGAGTTCGGCGAGTTCGTCCTCCAGGCCGGCGTCGTGCACGGTCTTGCCGAGGCCGACGAGCCCGGCGTGGGCCGACGGCGCGAGGGCGCGAAACTGTTCGTAGCTGACGCGGGGGTTCGGCACGGGCTGGCTCCTGAGCGCGGCTTCGGGTATATCAGAGTTCTAACAACATATCAGACCCCTGACATTGAGCAAGACCGCAGCCCCTCCCGAACCCGGCCAAGGCAAGCGCGGCGAGGCCGGCTATCTCGGCTATTTGTTGCGGCAGGCGGCGGCGGCGCATCGCCATCGCATGGACAAGGCGCTGGAAGATCTCGCGATTACGACGCCGCAGTTTGCGTTGCTGACAATGCTGCGGGCCTATCCCGGCCAGTCCAGCGCCGATCTGGCGCGGCTGGCGCTGTTGACGCCGCAGACGGTCAGCGTGATCGTCGTCAATCTGGAGCGCGCCGGCCTGATCGGGCGCCGCCGCCATGAGGCGCACGGCAGAATCCAGCACATCGAACTGACCGAGCCCGGCGCGGCGCTGCTGAACGAAGCGACCGCGAGGGTGCGTGGGGTTGAGCGCACTTTGACGGCGGGCCTTAGTCAAGCAGAGGAAGGCGCGGTCAGGCGCTGGCTCGCGTCGGCGGCGACGGAGAAGCCGGCGCGCTAAGGTTTTGCTTCGCGGTATTGTTGGAACCGATCGATCACGACCTTTCGTACGACGCCGAGGCCTTTTGGGCGAAAATCGATTGCCTTCTCGGAGGGGAGTCGTTCCCGGAGATCACCGACGACGACTTGCATCCGGACCTCGACAGCGACGTCGATTTCGACGGCTAGAGGCCTGTGATCTTTCTCGACACGAATGTCGTGATCGACCTGCTAGGGCGAAAGCGCCCGCAGGTGAGGCGCTATTTCGACGAGGCGATGGCGTCCGGCGGCAAGCTGCTATTGTCGAGCATCGCTCTGTTCGAGTTGCGTTTCGGTGTGGCCAACAGCGCGCGTCCAGAAGCCAATGCCCGCGCCCTCGACGCTCTGTTGGAAGGCGCCGAGATCGACATCGTTGCGTTCGACAGGGACGACGCTGCGGAAGCGGGCGCCATTCGGGCGTGGCTGCGCAGCGCGGGCCATGAGACGGGCCATGAGATCGGCCCCTACGACATGCTCATCGCCGCGCAGGCGCGCCGCCGCGCCGCGACGATAGTCACGCACAACCTCAAAGAGTTCGCACGCGTGCCGCGGCTCAACTCGGTCGACTGGGCGGCGTGACGAGGCTCCGTTCGCCGTGTCGGCGAACGCTCTTTTGAAGTGTCGATCGGCTGGCGGTAGGAGATCGCGAGTTTCTCCCCTATCTTTGCGACTTCGCCCTTCCGCCCCGCCCACCCCCTCCCTACATCCCTGATCGAAGCTGCGGGATACGCGGCGATTCTTCAGGACGGCGCCCCGTCGCTTCGGGGCGCGGCGCCGGGCCGGTAGGGGAGCTAGTCTATGAACCTGGAAAAATACACCGAACGCGCGCGGGGGTTCGTCCAGTCGGCGCAGCAGCTTGCGCTGCGCGAGAACCATCAGCAATTCACGCCCGAGCATGTGCTCAAGGTGCTGCTCGACGACAGCGAGGGGCTGTGCGCCGGTCTCATCGACAAGGCCGGCGGCCGCTCGAAGGAGGCGCTCGCCCAGGTCGAGGCGGCGCTCAAGAAACTACCGAAGGTGCAGGGCTCCGGCGCCGGCCAGCTTTACCTCGCCCCGACGACGGCGCGGCTGTTCGACAACGCCGAGAAGCTGGCCGAGAAGGCCGGCGACAGCTTCGTCACCGTCGAGCGACTGCTTGTCGCCCTGGCGCTGGAGAAGGGCGCCGAGGCGGCCAAGATCCTCAGCGCCGCCGGCGTCACGCCGCAGACGCTGAATGGCGCCATCAACGACATCCGCAAGGGCCGCACCGCCGATTCGGCAAGCGCCGAGAACGCTTACGACGCTTTGAAGAAATACACCCGCGACCTTACCGAGGCGGCCAAGATCGGCAAGCTCGACCCGGTCATCGGCCGCGACGAGGAAATCCGCCGCACCATGCAGGTGCTCTCGCGCCGCACCAAGAACAACCCGGTGCTGATCGGCGAGCCCGGCGTCGGCAAGACCGCCATCGTCGAGGGCCTGGCGTTGCGCATCGTCAACGGCGACGTGCCGGAATCGATCCGCGACAAGCGGTTGCTGTCGCTCGACATGGGGGCGCTGATCGCCGGGGCCAAATATCGCGGCGAGTTCGAGGAGCGGCTGAAGTCCGTGCTGTCCGAAGTGACGGCGGCCGAGGGCGGCGTCATCCTGTTCATCGACGAGATGCACACGCTCGTCGGCGCCGGGAAGGCCGACGGGGCGATGGACGCTTCCAATCTGCTGAAGCCGGCCTTGGCGCGCGGCGAATTGCATTGCATCGGCGCCACCACGCTCGACGAATACCGCAAGCACGTCGAGAAGGACGCCGCCTTGGCGCGCCGTTTCCAGCCGGTGTTCGTCAGTCAGCCGACAGTGGAGGACACGATCTCGATCCTGCGCGGTTTGAAGGAGAAATACGAGGTCCACCACGGCGTCCACATCACCGATGCGGCGATCGTCGCCGCAGCGACGCTGTCGAACCGCTACATCGCCGACCGCTTCCTGCCCGACAAGGCGATCGACCTCATCGACGAGGCCGCCTCGCGCCAGCGCATGCAGGTCGATTCCAAACCGGAAGAACTCGACGAACTCGACCGCCGCATCATGCAGCTCAAGATCGAGCAGGAGGCGCTGCGCAAGGAGACCGACGCCGCCTCGCGCGACCGGCTGGCGAAACTGTCGACCGAACTCGGCGACTTACAGGAGAAATCCGACGCGCTGACGCAGCGCTGGAAAGCGGAGAAGGACAAGATCGGCGCCGCGCAAAAGCTCAAGGAGGAGCTTGAAGTCGCGCGCAACGCGCTCGCCCAGGCGCAGCGCAAGGGCGACTACGCCGAGGCCGGCAAACTGACCTATGGCGTGATCCCCGATCTCGAACGCAAGCTGTCGGAGACCGAGTCGACGCAAAACGCCGCGCTCGTCAACGAGGCGGTGACGCCCGACAATGTCGCGCAGGTGGTGTCGCGTTGGACCGGCGTGCCGGTCGACAAGATGCTGGAGGGCGAGCGCGACAAGCTGCTCAAGATGGAGCTTGAACTCGCCAAGCGCGTCGTCGGTCAGGCCGAGGCGGTCGGCGCCGTCTCGACCGCGGTGCGCCGCGCGCGCGCTGGCCTGCAAGACCCGAACCGCCCGATCGGCTCGTTCATGTTCCTGGGGCCGACCGGCGTCGGCAAGACCGAGCTGACGAAAGCGCTGGCGTCGTTCCTGTTCGACGACGATTCCGCGCTCGTGCGCATCGACATGTCCGAATACATGGAGAAGCACTCGGTCTCGCGGCTGATCGGCGCGCCGCCGGGCTATGTCGGCTATGACGAGGGCGGGGCGTTGACGGAAGCGGTGCGCCGACGGCCCTATCAGGTGGTGCTGTTCGACGAGATCGAGAAAGCGCATCCGGACGTGTTCAACGTGCTGTTGCAAGTGCTCGACGACGGCCGGCTGACCGACGGCCAGGGCCGCACAGTGGATTTCCGCAACGTGCTGATCGTCATGACCTCGAACCTGGGTTCGGATTATCTCGTCAACCAGCCCGAGGGCGAGGACACCCGCGCCGTCGAGAAGGACGTGATGAATGTCGTGCGCGCCCACTTCCGGCCCGAGTTCTTGAACCGCGTCGATGAGATCATCCTGTTCCATCGCTTGAAGCGCGAGGACATGGGGGCGATCGTCGACATCCAGTTCAAGCGGCTCGCCAAGCTGCTTGAGGAGCGCAAAGTCGAGCTGGCGCTCGACGCCAAGGGTCGCCAATGGCTCGCCGACAAGGGCTATGATTCCGCTTATGGCGCGCGGCCCTTGAAGCGCGTCATCCAGAAATGGGTGCAGGACCCGCTGGCGCAGGCGATCCTGGCCGGCGAGGTGCGCGACGGGCAGACGGTGAAGGTGAGCGCCGCGCTCGGCCGGCTGACCATCGACGGCAAGCCGGTCGGCGGCGAGGCCAGCGAAGGCCCGGCGGCGAAATCGCCGACGGTGGTCAACTTTCCCAAAGGCGCGTGAGTCCGCGCCGATCCGGCCGCCCGGCGGCCGGATCGGCGCGTCAGGCGCGCGCCGGATGTTGTAGCTAGAGACCCCTGGAGCCAAGACCCTGGAGTCAAGTCCCCTGGAGCCAAGCCTGATGAACGCCTTCCTTGGCGGATCGCTTCCCGCCGTCGCCGTGCGGCTGCTCGTCGTCTCCTTCGTCGTCGGCATGCTGCTGGCGATGTTCGGCTTCGACCCCGAGACGATCTATGCGCGCCTTATCGACCTGTCGCGCTATCTCATCGATTTCGGCCTCGCCGACCTGCGCCATTTCGGCCGCATCCTGCTCACCGGGGCGATGGTGGTGGTGCCGATCTGGTTCATCCTGCGGCTGATGGATACGCGGCGCGCACGCTAGAGCGGCGATCAAGTTGAACCACCGTCTTTGCGAGCGAAGCGAGGCCACCCATGCCTCCGATGGGCTGAGCGTTTCGAGCGGCCTGCGATCTCGGCGAGATGGCTTGCTTCGCTTCGCTTCGCTCGCAAAGACGGCGGCGCTGATTCTGTTGGTTCGGCAACCGCTCTAGGCGGCCCGCGCCCCGCATTCAACTTCGGCGGTTCGGTGGGCGCGCTGTTGACCGAGGTCAATCAATTACACGCGCCGTCGTTCCGGCCCTGGAGGTCAGCAACTATCATCGCTTCGTGGCGCGGTCGCGAAGCGATGCCGAAGCCGAAGCGCTGATCCCGGTCGCTGATTTCGCCGAAATCGGCCAAGAATTCGGTGTCCTAAGCCTTTATGTGTCGCTGTTTGCGCTGCTGCGCTTTCGCCGCAGGCTCAACTGAGCGCCTCAGCCGGCGCACAGCCGCGCCGCGCCGACGGCGTCGCCGATTTCGTCAAAATCGACGATGCGGTCGCGGCCGGCGGATTTGGCGAAATAGAGCGCCTTGTCGGCGGCGGCGTAGAGCGAATCGAGGCCGATGTCGCCTCGGCAGGCGAAGCCGATGGAGACGGTGACGTGGATGGCGCCGTGCGGCCCCGGCGTCGACGCGGCGGCGAGGCGGCGGCTGAACGCCAGGAGCCGCTCGCGCAACTCGGCGGCGGACAATTCGGCCGAAATCAGCGCGAACTCCTCGCCGCCGATGCGCGCGACGAGGCCGAGGTCGCCGAGTTGCGCCTGCATGAACGTCGCCACCGCCTTCAGCACATTATCGCCCGTGGCGTGGCCGTTGCTGTCGTTGATGCGCTTGAAACGGTCGATGTCGACGATCGCCAGCGCCACCGCGCCTCCAGCGAAGCTGTCGGCCGCCTCGTAGAAAGCGCGGCGGTTGGCGAGCCCGGTCATGGGATCGACGCGGCCGAGCCGGTCGGCTTCACGCTTGGCGAGGCCCAGTTGCAGATGGACGCGGCCAATCGACCATGCGAGGGAGATCGCGAGCGCCAGTACTTCGACCGTAGTGATCGCGAACTCGCGCCAGAAGTCGCCCCAGCCCGAGAAAAAACAAAGCTTGTTGACGATTTCGGCAGTCATGGCGACGATCCAGGCGAACGCGACCACTGACGCCACGTAGCGCTGCAAGTCTTTACGGTCGGCGACCTTGGGCCGAAACACGTTGTCGAAAAATCGAATGAGCATTGGCCAAGCGCCCCGCGGAGACCGCGACGGATGAAGCGCGCGAGAGGTCAAAATCGGCTTAATACCGACACTACGATTGCAGCCATATTCTGCGTTCGCGGCGGCCAGCGCGATGATGAAGCTGGGGCATAAAGCTTTCGCCGATAGACCCTCTCCGCGCGCGAGGGTCTTCTTCTTTACATATGTATTTCGCGCCAGCGCTTCCGAGCCCTTGGCCCCGACACCGTATCCGTCGCCGAGATTGACCCTGCGCGCCTCGGCCGCCTAACAAGAGCGTCCTTCGGGAGGGCGGCATGGCGGTCATTGTAGCGTTCGGCGATTCCAACACTTGGGGTTACGACCCCGCTACGGGGGCGCGTTTTGCGCCGCAGACCCGTTGGACCGGCGTCATGGCGGCGGCGCTCGGCCCCGACCATCGGGTCATCGAGGAAGGACTCAACGGCCGCACCACGGTGTTCCTCGATCCGATCGAGCCCGACCGGCGCGGCGCCGACTATCTGCCGCCGTGCCTGCGCAGCCACGCGCCGCTCGATCTCGTCGTCATCGCGCTCGGCTGCAACGACATGAAGGCGCGCTTCAACGTCTCCGCCGCCGAGATCGCCTATGGCGTCGAGCGCCTCGTCATGCTGGCGCTGGCCGAGCCGGTGGGGCCGAACGGGCGTCCGCCGGGGGTGCTGCTGGTGGCGCCGCCGCCAGTCGCCAGGCTCACGGGCTTTGCCGAGATGTTCCGCGGCGCCGAGTCAAAGTCGCGCGACCTCGCCCAGCGCTACGCCGAAGTCGCGCAGCGGCGCGGCGTCGGCTTCGTCGACGCCGGGCAATTCATCCGCTGCTCCGATCTCGACGGCATCCATTACGAGGCCGACCAACACGCCGTCCTCGGCCGCGCGCTGGCGGAGGCGACGCACATCGTGCTGCCCTGAGCCAAGGTCAAGAAAGCCAGGCGAGCGCCCCGCGCGCCGCCGCGACCCCGGTGGCGAAACAGGCTTGCAGCAGATAGCCGCCGGTCGGCGCCTCCCAATCGATCATCTCGCCGGCGACGAAGACGCCGGGGCGCGCCTTCAGCATGAACGCCTCGTCGAGCGCCGACCAGCGCACGCCGCCGGCGCTGGAGATGGCGCGCTCGATCCCCGCCGCGCCGGCGATCCTCACCGCACAGGCTTTGACCCGCGCCGCCAGCGCCGCGGCATCGGCGGGAAGCTCGCCGGCCTCGCGCAGCAGCCCGGCGGCGACCGGCGCCAGCCCCGCCTTGGCGAGCCGCGTCGCGCGCGAAGCGCGGGGATGGCGCGATAGCCGCTCGGCGAGCGCCGCCTCGGCGAGATCGGGCTTCAGGTCAACCAGCAGGTCTGCGGCGCCGTCGCGCGCCGCCGCCGATAAAGCGTAGATCGCCCCGCCCTCCAGCCCGCGCGCCGTGACCACCGCCTCGGCGCGCGTGCTCAGGCCGCCGAGCGACCAGCGCGCCGCCTTTACCGGCTGGCCGGCGAAGCGCGCCGCGAACACCGGCGACCAATCCACGAACACGCCCATATTGGCCGGCTTCAGCGGCGCGATCTCGACGCCGGCGGCGCGCAGCGGCTCGACCCAGCCGCCGTCGCCGCCGAGCCGCGGCCAGGACGCGCCGCCGAAAGCCAGCGCCACGACGTCGGCGTCGAGCCGCTCATCGCCCTCGGGTCCGGCGAATAGCGCCCCGCCCTCGACCAGGCCCAGGAACCGCCGCCGGGGCCGATAGACGACGCCGAGTTCGCCGAGCCGCTTCAGCCACGCCCGCGCCAGCTTCGTCGCCTTGAAGCCGTGAGGAAACACCCGTCCGCTTGAGCCGACGAAGGTCGGCTCGCCTAAATCCGCCGCCCATTCGCGCAAGGCGTCGGGCGGAAAGGCGCGCAGCACCGGCGCCAGGCGATGCCGCGCCTCGCCGTAGCGGCCGAGAACGCGCTCGAACGGCTCGGCGTGGGTGAGGTTGAGGCCGCCGCGCCCGGCGAGCAGGAACTTGCGCAGCGGGCTCGCCGCCGCGTCGGCGACCTCGACCCGCAAGCCCGCGCGCGCCAACGTCTCTGCCGCCATCAACCCGGCCGGGCCGGCCCCAGCGACGAGCGCCCTCACGACAGCAGGAAAGAGCGCATCGAGATCGAGCCGAGATCGAAGGATTCGCTGAAGAAGCTCAGTTCGTCCTTGGCGTCGGCGACGCCGAGGGGATACAGCGCCGGCAGGAAATGCTCGGGCGTCGGATGCGCGAGCCGCGCCAGACGCGAGCCGTCCAGCGCCTCGGCGACGCCGGCGCCGTCACCGGCGGCGATGCGCGCCTTCATGGCCTCATCGAAGACCTGCGCCCAGTCGTAGGGAGCGCCGCCCGGGTTCAGCGCCCCCAGGTTGTGGACGAGATTGCCGCTGCCGATGATGAGCACGCCGCGCTCACGCAGCGGTTTGAGGTCGCGCGCGATGTCGAGATGGGCGGCAGGCTGGCGGCCGAGATCGAGCGAGAGCTGAAACACCGGCACATCGGCATCCGGGAACATGTGCATCAGCACCGACCAGGCGCCGTGATCGAGGCCCCATTCCGCGTCGGGCTGAAGATGCGTCGAGCGCACCAGCTCGATGGCCGCCTCAGCGACTTCGGGCGCGCCGGGGGCCGGATATTGCTGCTGATAAAGCGCGCGCGGGAAGCCGCCGAAGTCGTGGATGGTCTTCGGCCGCCGCCCGACATGGGCGAGCCCGCCGCCCGACGTCGTCCAGTGCGCGGAAACGCACAGGATTGCCTGCGGCTTCGGCAGGCGGGCGCCGATCTCCGCCCAGGCGCGGCTATAGGCGTTGTCGTCGATGGCGTTCATCGGGTTGCCGTGGCCGACGAACAGCGCCGGCAGGCGCGGCGTCGGGGCGAGGCGGGAGAAGGCGGATTCGGGCAAAGCAGGCTCGCGGCGGGGTTGACGCCCCCATGTAAGGGTTCGGCGCGTCAAGCGCCACGGCGCGTAAAATTTATAAATCCGCTGAACTTTGCGTGAATCCTTGAAACGTCGCCATCGCGCGCCACGTAGCTCCGGCGCGCATGTTGCGCTGCAAAAAGGATGTTTCATGCCAAGATTGTCGGTGATGCCTGCCCTGGCGTTCGCCGTTTCCGCCGCGCTGGTTGTCGCGGCGACGCTGTCGGCCGTGGATCGCGGCCCCGTCGCGGCGCCGGCGGCGCGCGCGCCGGCCCCCGTGAGCGCCGCGGCCTCGGAAAGCATCGTGCTCGCCGGCGGCAGTTTCTGGGGCGTGCAAGCGGTGTTCCAGCACCTTAAAGGCGTCGAGAGCGCGGTGGCGGGCTACGCCGGCGGCGTCACGCCGCATCCGACCTATGAGGCGGTCAGCGGCGGTCGCACCGATTACGCCGAGGCGGTCGAGGTGACCTTCGATCCGCGCCGGATCGGGCTCGGCGACGTGCTGCGGGTCTATTTCTCGGCGGCCCACGATCCGACCGAGGTCGACGCGCAAGGCCCCGACGAGGGCCGGCAATACCGCTCCGAGATTTTCGCCGCCAACCCGGCGCAGGCGAAATTCGCCCGCGCCTATATCGCCGAGATCGGCGCGGCGAAGACGTTCCGGCAACCGGTCGCCACCAAGGTCGCGACCGGCGCGCGGTTCTACCCGGCCGAGAGCTACCACCAGGATTACGCCGCCCGCCATCCGGCCGAGCCCTATGTCGCCTTCAACGACGCGCCGAAGGTGGCGACGCTGAAGCGGCTGTTTCCGAGGCTCTACCGCGAGACGCCGACGCGGGTGGCGGCGCGCTAGGGGTTCAAACCTGACGGTTGACGCCCAGCCGCCGGTCGCTTGCAATGCCCGCCTTCGAACCGAGCGGGCCGTGTCTGCGCAATCCGCCCCCCCTCATCCTGAGGAGCCCCGAAGGGGCCTCGAAGGACGCTCGTTGACCCGACCTTTTCTGCCATCAACCGCTGCCTCGAACAACCGCCGGCGCAAGCTGGAACGCCCTTCGAGGCTACGCTTCGCTTCGCGCTTCAGGGCGAGGTCGGTGGATTGCGCGCGGAGTCCGCCATCCGCCCACCCGCGACCGGGCGCCGAGCGTCAGATTTGAACCTCTGGCATCGCAACCCCGCCTGGCCGCCCCGCGACACCAGCCGGCGCTTGAGCTTCTGGCGTGCGCGCGCTGGTGTATAAGCCGGCGGCAAATGCGCTACCTCGCCTTATATGCTCGCGTGCTCGGCCAACTGCGGCCCGAAGGCGGCCTCGCCTTGGCGCTGGTGGCGGCCAATGTCGCCGTCGCCTTCGCGCAATTCGCGGAGCCGCTGCTGCTCGGGCGCGTCGTCGACCGGCTCGCCGCCGCGCAAGGCGCCGCGCGCCCGCCCGAATGGCGCGAGATCGCGCCGCTGGTCGCCGCCTGGGGCGGCTTCGGCCTGTTCGCGATCCTCGCCGGCGTGCTCGTCGCGCTCTATTCCGACCGGTTGGCGCAGCGCCGGCGCATGGCGGCGATGGCGGATTTCTTCGCCCATCTCATGGACCTGCCGGCCAGCTTCCACGCTGAGACCCATACCGGCCGGCTGACGAAGATCATGCTCGACGGGCCGAACGCCATGTTCGGCCTGTGGCTGACCTTCTTTCGCGAGCATTGCGCCGCCTTCGTGGCGCTGTTCGTGACGCTGCCGGCGACGCTGGCGGTCAACTGGCGCTTCGCCATCGCGCTGATCGGCCTCGTTGCCGTCTTCGGTCTGGCGATGAATAGCGTGATCCGCCGCACGAAGCGCCATCAGGGCGCGGCCGACGGCCATTATCACGCGATGGCCGCCCACGTCGCCGACGCGCTCGCCAACCTGCCGATGCTCCAGGCCTTCGCCCGCACCAGCAATGAGGCCGACGCCTACCGCGCCTCCAGCGCGCGCTATCTGGCAGCGCAACTGCCGGTGCTGGCATGGTGGGCGCTGGCGACGATCTCGACCCGCGCCAGCGCCACGCTGACGCTGATCGGCGTGCTGGTGTTCGGCGTCTGGCTCGATATGCGCGGGCAGACCTCGCTCGGGCAGATCGTCGCTTTCATGGGGCTGGCGGGCGGGTTGATCGGCCGGCTCGATCAGATCAACGGCTTTCTCTACCGCATTTTCGGCGCGGCGGCCGATCTGACGCTCTATTTCGATACGATGGCGGTCGCCCCGGCGGTCGCCGACTTGCCCCACGCCCGCGCGGTCGGCCGGCTTGAGGGCCGCGTGCGGTTCGAAAACGTCGCCTATGCCTATGGCGAGCGGCCGGCGCTTGCCGACGTCAGCTTCGAGGCGGCGGCCGGGGCCGCCGTGGCGTTGGTGGGCGCCACCGGCTCGGGCAAGTCCACGGCGATGGCGCTGCTCTATCGCGCCTTCGACGTTAGCGCCGGCCGCATCGCCATCGATGGCCTCGACATCGGCCAGATGACGCTGGCGTCGCTGCGCGCCAACATCGGCGTCGTGTTGCAGGAGCCGTATCTGCTCGCCCGCTCGGCAGCGGACAATCTGCGCATCGGCAAGCCGGACGCCAGCGAGGCGGAGATCGCCCGCGCGCTGGCGCTGGCGCAGGCCGATTTCGTCGCCGACCCGCAGGCGGCGATCGGCGAGCGCGGCCGCAACCTTTCCGGCGGCGAGCGCCAGCGCCTCGCTATCGCTCGCGCGCTGCTGAAAGACCCGCCGATCCTCATTCTCGACGAGGCGACCAGCGCGCTCGACGCCGTCACCGAGGCGCGGCTCCAGGCGGCGCTGGAGAGCGCGCGGCGCGGTCGCACCACGTTCATCATCGCCCACCGGCTGTCGACGATCCGTAACGCCGACGTGATCCTGGTGTTCGAGCGCGGGCGTATCGTCGAGGCGGGCGGATACGAAGAGCTTATCGCCCGCGGCGGCGCCTTCGCCAGGCTCGCCGGCGCCAAAACTTCGCCGCAACCGGCGCCAGCGGGTTGAAGGCGGCTGGCCGACGACGATATTCTAACGTTAAGGAGAGCTTCATGGACGCCAAGACCTATCCCGTCACCTACACCGAAGCCGAATGGCGCGAGCGGCTGACGCCCGAGCAGTTCCAGATCATGCGCGAGCACGGCACGGAGCGCGCCGGCTCCTGCGCGCTCAACTATGAAAAGCGGCCGGGCGTGTTCGCCTGCGCCGGCTGCGGGCAGCCGTTGTTCGAATCGCTGCGCAAGTTCGAATCCGGCACCGGTTGGCCGAGCTTCAACGATCCCGTGCCCGGCGCGGTCGAGACCTCGACCGACCGCGCCTGGGGCATGGTGCGCACCGAGGCGCATTGCGCGCGCTGCGGCTCGCACCTCGGCCATGTATTCCCCGACGGGCCGCCGCCAACGGGCTTGCGCTATTGCATCAACGGCGTGGCGACGCATTTCACCCCGGCGGCGGACGCCTGATGGCCGCCGGTTCTCTCGCCCGCTCGCCGCTTCCCTCGCCCCGTTCTTCACGGGGAGAGGGTGAGGGTGAGGGGCGCCCCCTCACCCCGCAAGCGGGGAGAGCATGAACGCCGCGCCCCCTGCCAGCGCCTTCGCCGGCGCCGAGCCCGCCGGCCACCCGCAAATCGCCAGCGGCAAGATCGGCGTGTTGATCGTCAACCTCGGCACGCCCGAGGCGACCGATTATTGGGCGATGCGGCGCTACCTAAAGGAGTTCCTGTCGGACCGGCGCGTCATCGAGACGCCGCGCTGGCTGTGGTGGCCGATCCTCAACCTCGTCATTCTCACCAAGCGCCCGGCTGTCAAGGGCAAGGATTACGATGCGATCTGGAACAAGGAGCTGAACGAGAGCCCGCTGAAGACGATCACCCGGTCGCAAGCCGACAAACTCGCGCAGCGCTTTGCCCGCCAGGCGACCGCGCGGCCGCTCCTCGTCGACTGGGCCATGCGCTACGGCAAGCCGTCGATGGCCAACCGCCTCATGGCCCTGCGAGAGGCCGGCTGCGACCGCATCCTGCTGCTGCCGCTTTATCCGCAATATTGCGCCGCGACTTCCGCCACCGTCTGCGACAAGGCGTTCGACGTGCTGAAGGCGATGCGCTGGCAGCCGACTTTGCGGGTCGCCGCGCCCTATTACGACGAGCCCGCCTATATCGAGGCGCTTGCGGCCTCGACGCGCGCCGCATTGGCCAAGCTGGATTTCGAGCCGCAGGTGCTGCTTGCCTCCTTCCACGGCATCCCGCAGACCTATTTCGACAGCGGCGATCCCTATTTCTGCCATTGCGCGAAAACGACGCGGTTGCTGCGCGCGGCGCTGGGCCTCGACGAGAAGCGCCTGCGCATGAGCTTCCAATCCCGCTTCGGACCGGCGCAATGGCTGAAGCCCTATACCGACGCCACGGTGCGGGGGCTGGCGCAGCAGGGCGTCAAGCGCCTCGCTGTCGTCACGCCCGGCTTTGCCGCCGATTGCCTGGAGACGCTGGAGGAGATCCGGGTCGAGAACGCCGGATATTTCCACGCCGCCGGCGGTGAGAAATTCGCCGCCATCGCCTGCCTCAACGATTCCGACGCGGGCGTCGACGTACTGGAGTCGGTAGTGCGACGCGAGCTTCTCGGCTGGGCGTGAGGCCTAGCGCGTGCGTTCGATCAGCGCCATCGCCGCCGCGGGGTTCATCGCCTTGTGGCCGCTGATGACGTAGAGATAGACGTCGCGCGGCGCGCCGGCTGCGGCTTTCTCGACATAGTCCAATCCGCTTGGCGCCTGCCCCTTCGCCCAAGCCTGCGCGCGTTTCGCCCAGGCGTCGAGCGCCGTTGTGGAATAGCCCTGCGCTTCGCCCTCCTGGGTGCCCATGATGCGGGCATAGACGAAGGACGCCGTCGGATCGGCGATCTGCGGATAAGCGCCATCGGCCGCCATGACGATCGCCACGCCCTGCGCGCGCGCCAGCGCGACGAACTCGGGCGAGCGGAAGCTGTCATGGCGGACCTCGACGACATGGCGCAACGGCCGCCCGTCCACCGATCTCGGCAGCAGCGCGAGGAACGCCGCGAAATCCTCGGCGTCGTAGCTCTTGGTCTGCATGAACTGCCAGTTGATCGGGCCAAGCTTATCCCCAAGCTCCATGACGCCGCTGGCGAAGAAGCGCTCGATGCTTTCCCCCGCGCTCGCGAGGACCTTGCGGTTGGTGGCGAAGCGCGGCGCCTTGAGCGAGAAGACGAAATCCGGCGGCGTCTCGTCGCGCCATTTGGCGAAACTCTCCGGCTTCTGCGAGCCGTAATAGGTGCCGTTGATCTCAATCGAAGTGAGGCGCTGGCTGGCGTATTCGAGTTCGCGCTTCTGCGGCCATTTTTCGGGATAGAAGACGCCGCGCCAGGGTTCATAGGTCCAGCCGCCGACGCCGATTCTGATCTTGCCCGCCTTCGTCAATATCGCCTCCGCGCTTGCCGCCCGAGCATAGGGCGCCACGGCGAGATGCGCAGCCCGTTTTCGATGGGACGGATCGGGTCGGTATGATATATTCATACCGGAGGTCTCGATCATGCCCGCCACTCAGAAACGCACCGTCAGCCTTCACTCAGAAACGCACCGTCAGCCTTTCCGTCGAACAAGCCGCCTATATTGACGCGCAAGTCGCCTCTGGCGCCTTTGCGACCGCGAGCGAAGTTGTGCGCGAGGGCCTGCGTTCTTTGCAAGCGCGCGACGTGGCGATAGAGCATTGGCTGCGCGAAGAGGTCGTCGCCACCTATGACGAAATGAAGGCGCATCCGGAGCGAGCGATTTCGGGCGAGCGATGGCTTGAGAATATCCACAAGCTTCACGCCGCGCGGGTCAAGATGGGCCAGTGAAGCGGCGTATAGTAGAATATTCGCTGCGATTGGAAGAAGACGCCGCATGGATATTTGACGCCGTCGCTACAGCGGCAGGGTCAGATACGGCGCTG
>DATNDU010000189.1:0-15894 GCA_035606915.1 Roseiarcus sp.
TCGCCGATCTCGTCGATTTAGACTTCTCCGCCTGACGGCATGCCGCTAAAGCATCGCGCCATCCCAAAAACCGCCTTTCGCGCCCACGCCGGACAGCCGATGCTGGCGCCAATCCCGTCGACAAACAGCGAGGTTAGATGCTCGACCGCCCGAACTCGAAAGCCGCCTGGCTCGCCCGCGCCGCGGCGCTGAAGCCGGAGGCGCGCGCCTTCATTGACGGCCGTTACGTCGCCGCCGCCTCCGGCGAGACCTTCGCCCGCGTCTCGCCCATCGACGGGCGCGTCATCGCCGAGATCGCCAGCGGCGACGCCGCCGACATCGACCGCGCTGTCGGCGCCGCCAGGCGCAGCTTCGAGGCCGGGCACTGGCGCGACGCCGACGCCGCGACGAAGAAGAAAGTGCTGCTGCGCTTTTCCGAACTGGTGCGCGCCCACACCGACGAAATCGCGCTGTTGGAGACGCTCGACGTCGGCAAGCCGATCGCCAATGCGATCGGCGTCGACCTGCCCTTCTGCGCCGATTGCCTGCAATATTACGCCGAGCACGCCGACAAGCACTATGGCGAGATCGCGCCCGCCGCCGGACCGGACGAACTGGCGCTGGTGCGCCAGGAGCCGCTCGGCGTCATCGGCGCGATCGTGCCGTGGAACTATCCGCTCATCATAGCCGCCTGGAAGATCGGCCCGGCGCTGCTGGCCGGCAATTCCGTGGTGCTGAAACCGGCCGAGCAATCCTCGCTCGGCGCGCTGCTGTTGGGGCGGTTGGCGCTTGAGGCCGGGCTGCCGGAGGGCGTGCTCAACGTCGTGCCAGGCTTCGGCGAGAAGGCCGGCAAGGCGCTGGCGCTGCACGGCGACGTCGACATGGTGAGCTTCACCGGCTCGACCGAGGTCGGCAAGCTGATGATGGTCTATGCCGGCCAGAGCAACATGAAGCGGGTGTCGCTGGAGTGCGGCGGCAAATCGCCGCACGTGGTGGCCGCCGACGCCGATATCGGCAAAGCGGCGGCGGCGATCGCCTGGGGCATCTATTATAACCAGGGCGAGACCTGCCACGCCGGCTCGCGCGTCATCGCCCACGAATCGATTCGCGCCGAGTTGGTCGCGGCGATCGCCGAGGTGCAGCGCACGCAAATTCCCCTCGGCCATCCGTTCGAGGCGGGCTCGCAACTCAGCGCCGTGATCGAGAAGAGCCATATGGAGCGGGTGCTCGGCTATATCGCGCTCGGCATGCGGGAGGGGGCGAAGGTGGCGCTCGGCGGCCGCCAGGCGTTGGCCGAGACCGGCGGCTTCTATGTCGAGCCGACGATCCTCGACGACGCGCGCAACGACATGCGCATCGCCCAGGAGGAGATTTTCGGCCCCGTCGTGGTGGTGATCCCCTATAAGGACGAGGCCGAGGCGATCCGTCTCGCCAACGACACCATCTACGGCCTGGGCGCCGCGGTGTGGACCAACGACATGCGCGCCGCGCATCGCATTTCGCGCTCGATCAAGGCAGGGACGGTGTGGGTCAACACCTACGACCGCTCGTCGCTGACGACGCCGTTCGGCGGCTTCAAACAATCCGGCTTCGGCCGCGACCGCTCGCCCCACGCCATCGACAAATACATGGATTACAAGACGATCTGGATCGATTACCGCTAAGCCACGCATCCGGGGTCGCGCATGGATGAGAACTCCTGGAAACCCCTGCTTTCCGAGGCGCTAACCATGCTCGACGAGCTGCGCGAGCAGGGGTTGGGCGTCCCCGGCGTGGTTTTCGGCGGCGGCACAGTGCTGATGATGCGCCTTCGCCATCGGCTGTCGAAGGACATCGACCTTTTCCTGCACGACGCGCAATGGCTGGGGCTGCTGACGCCGCGTCTCAACGATCGCGTCGCGACGCGCATCGCCGATTATTCCGAGCAGGCCAATTCGCTGAAGCTGGTTCTGCCGGGCGGAGACATTGACTTCGTGGTCGCCGGCGTGGTGACGAGGGTTGAACCGACCGAGCGTCTCGCCTTCGCGGGGTGGTCGCTGCCGCTCGAAAGCACTGAGGAGATTCTGGCCAAGAAGCTCTATTTCCGCGCCGGGCTGCTGAAGCCGCGCGACGTGTTCGATCTGGTTGCGGCGCAGCGCATCGACCCTAATGCGGTCCGGCGCGCTGTCGCCGCCTCGGCGCCGCGACGCGGCGAGCAACTGAGGCGCCTCGGCGCACTCGCCAGCCTCCCGCCCGAGGCGCTAAGCGCCGACATCGCGGCGCTCGGAGACTATGTCCGGCTTCTGCCGACGCTCTGCGCCGACGCCCGCGCCATTCTCGAAGCCGGCGCATGATGAGCGCCGATGCCGCCAAGATCGCGCTCAACGCGATCGGGAACGCCAGCCGCGTGCCCATTCGCCGTGAGGATTTGCCGGCGCTGCTTTCGACCGGCGAGGGCGAGCCGTCGCATCTGCGGGCGCTGTTTAGCGACGTCGACCTGCATACGCTGCTGCGGCTCGCCACGCTTTACGCTATCGACGACGCGACTCTCGCCCGCGCTTACGCCCGCGCCCGCAAAAGCGCCGCCGCCGCCAACGCCGGGCTCGACGAATACGTCGCCGGCGCCTGAATCGGAGACCGCATGTCCGCTGCGAAAGCCATCATCACCGGCATCGAGATCACCCATCACCGGCTGCCGCTCGATCCGCCGTTCCGCGCCAGTTGGGACACCGAGCCGCGCACCCATTTCGACGCCAGCGTCGTGCGCGTGCATACCGATCTCGGCGTCGCCGGCGTCGGCTCCGGCGACATGATGCTGGGTTTTTCCGGCCACGAGCGCTTGTTCGTCGGCCACGACGCGATGCAGATCGAGCGCCATTGGCGCATCCTCAACAACATCAGTTTTCATTGGGGCCGCTGCTGGCCGCTCGATCTCGCTTTGTGGGATCTCGCCGGCAAGATCTCGGGCCAGCCGGTGTGGAAGCTGCTCGGCGGCCTTTCGGATCGCGTGCGCGCCTATGCCTCCTCCGGCACGCTGCGCAACGCCGCCGAACTCGCCGAGGCGGCCGAACGCTATCTCGCCCTTGGCTTCCCGGCGCTGAAGATTCGCTTCCATCGCGGCGATTGGCGCGACGACGTGAAGGCGCTGGAGGCCGTGCGCGCCCGCGTCGGCGACAAACTGCAACTGATGGTCGATTGCAATCAGGGCTGGCGCATGTCGTGGGACGCCTATCCCTCCTGGTCGCTGAAGGACGCCGTCGAAGTCGCGCGCGAATTGGAGCGCCTCGGCGTCTACTGGATGGAGGAGCCGCTGCATCGCGGCGATCGCGAGGGCATGCGGCGCTTGCGCGACAAGGTCGACATTCGCATCGCCGGCGGCGAAATGACCCGCGAACTTTACGAATTCCGCGATCTCATCAACGAAGGTTGCCTCGACGTGTTGCAGCCGGATGCGGCGCTGGTTGGCGGAATTACGGGCTTGAGACGGGTCGCCGCGATGGCGCAGGAGCACAATCTGATCTTCACGCCGCACACCTGGACGAACGGTATGGGCGTCGTCGCCAACGCGCATCTGACGGCGGGCCTGTGCGACGCGCCGTTCCTCGAATTTCCCTACGATCCGCCGGAATGGGATCTGCCGGCCCGCGATTTTCTGATGCAAGAGCCTTTGCGCGTTGACTCCAGCGGCCATATCGTGCTGACGAACACTCCCGGCATGGGCTACGAATTGGCGGAGGACCGCCTGGCGGCTGCGCGCATCGGCTGACGGGTCCTCCCCATAAGGGAGTGAAGATGGATCGCAAATGGTTGCCGCTCAACGCGCTGCGCGCGTTCGAGGCGGCGGGGCAGCATCTCAGCTTCACCGCAGCCGCCAACAGCCTGACCGTGGCGCAGAGCGCCGTCAGCCGCCACGTCATCGTGCTCGAAAATTTCCTCGGCGTCGCTTTGTTTGAACGCCGGCCGCAGCAGCTTGTGCTGACCGAGGCCGGCCGCCACATCCTGCCGGTGGTGACGAAATCCTTCGATCGCATCGATCAGGCGCTCGGCGAGGTCATCAAGGAGAAGGGGCGGCCGAAGCGGGTGCTGAAGATCGCGCTGCCGACCTCGTTCGCGCATCGGCTGGCGATCCCGATCCTGCGCGATTTCCGCGCCGAGCATCCCGGCATCTCGGTCGAGATCGTCTCCAAGCCGACGACGGGGCCGGAGACCGACGGCGATATCGACATCGCCATCGTCTACACCGAGCCGCGCGTCACTGACGCGATCCACGATCTGTTGTGGATGGTGCGCTCGACTTTGGTGTGCAGCCCGAAGCTGTTGCAGCAGGTCGAGCACACCGACATCGCCAAGTTCATCTCCTCCTGCGACCTCCTGCACCTGAAGCTGGAGGACAAGCCGCGCCACATGTTCTGGGAGATGCTGGCGCGGCTGATCGGCCGGCCCGACCTCGCCGTCGATCGCGGCCTGGTGTTCGACACCCAGCAGCTTGCCGTCCAATACGCAATGATGGGCGACGGCCTGGCGCTGGTCGATCCGATCCTGTTCGCCGAGGATATCAAGGCCGGGCGGCTGGCGCGCCCGTTCGACGTCTGGCTCGATGAGGGCTACGGCTATTATCTGACCACCCACCCCGAGGATCTCAGCAACGAGGCGGTGGCGCTGTTCCGCTCCTGGCTGATCGCCCGCTTCGCCGCCAACCGCCGCGAGTTGGAGGAGGCGGTCGGGCAAGGGCCGCAGAAGTAGTTTAGCATATGGCGATGCCTATTTCCGGCATGGCGCCTGCGCTGGCTAGAGGATAGTCTGCTCGGCAATCGAGAGTTCAAGGCGAGGCGCATGTCGAACGAAGGTCCGGGCGAGGATCAGCCGCGTCGGCGCCGGCGCGCGCCGGAGCGCGCGACGCGCCCAGTTGCGCGCAAAGCCCAGCCGCGCCTGGCGTTCCCACCGGTGGAGCTGGTTTCGCGCGACGAACTGGAGGCGATCCATCAGACCGCGCTGAAGGTTCTGCGCGAGATCGGCATCGACGTCATGCACGCCGAGGCCAAGGCGCTACTGAAGGACGCCGGCGCCGACGTGTCGCCGTCCTCCGACCGCGTGCGCTTCGATCCGGCGCTGGTGGAATCCAAGATCGGCCTCGCGCCGCGGAGCTTCACGCTGCACGCCCGCAACCCCGAGCGCAATGTCGAGATCGGCGGCGCGCATGTCGCCTTCTGCTCCGTCGCCTCTACGCCCAACGCCTTCGACCGCGAAGGCGGGCGGCGGCCGGGCAATCATCGCGACTTCCAGAACTTCATCCGCCTCGGCCAGTCGCTCGACGCCGTGCATCTGTGGGGCGGCTATCCCGTCGAGCCGATAGACATCCACGCCTCGGTGCGCCATCTGGTGGCGCTGTTCGACATGCTGACGTTGTCGGACAAGGCGATCCACGCCTACAGCCTCGGGCGCGAGCGCATCTGCGACGGCATCGAGATGGCGCGGCTGGCGCGCGGCATTGACGACGAAACGCTGGAGCGCGAGCCGTCGCTGTTCACCGTCATCAACTCGTCCTCGCCGCTCCGGCTCGACACGCCGATGCTGGAAGGCGTGTTGCAGATGGCGCGGCGCAATCAGGTCGTCGTGCTAACGCCATTCACGCTGGCCGGCGCGATGGCGCCGGTGACGCTGGCCGGCGCGCTCGCCGAGCAGCACGCCGAGGCGCTGGCCGGGCTCGTGGTGGCGCAAACCGCCCGCGCCGGCTCGCCCTTCGTCTATGGCGGCTTCACCTCCAACGTC
The DNA here is from genome assembly GCA_035606915.1 of Roseiarcus sp. GTDB lineage: Bacteria > Pseudomonadota > Alphaproteobacteria > Rhizobiales > Beijerinckiaceae > Roseiarcus. The sequence continues at coordinate 5,728 of DATNDU010000189.1, forward strand.
GACATGAAATCCGGCGCGCCGGCCTTCGGCACGCCCGAATATATGAAGACCGCCATCATCGGCGGCCAGCTCGCGCGCCGCCTGGGGTTGCCCTACCGCTCCTCCAACGCCAACGCCGCCAATATGCTGGACGCGCAGGCGGCCTATGAGAGCGTGTTCTCGCTGTGGGGCGCAATCATGGGCGGCGTCAACATGATGATGCACGCCGCCGGCTGGATGGAGGGCGGCCTGCACGCCGGTTTCGAGAAGATGATGCTTGACGCCGACCTGCTCGAAATGGTGGCGCATTTCCTCGCCCCGGCGAAAGTCAACGTCGAGGAACTCGCCTTCGAGGCGATGCAGGAGGTCGGTCCCGGCGGCCATTTCTTCGGCGCCCAGCACACCCAGGCGCGCTATCGCGACGCTTTCTTCGCGCCGATGATCTCCGACTGGCGCAACTACGAGTCCTGGCGCGAGGCCGGCTCGCCGACGGCCTATGATAGCGCCGAGCGGCTCTATAAGGCGCGACTCGCCAGCTTCGAGGCGCCGCCGATCGAGCCCGAGCGGCGCGAGGCGCTGGAGGCGTTCGTCGCCCGCCGCAAGGCGGAAGGCGGCGCGCCGACCGATTTCTGAGGCCGCCATGCGCTCGCCGACGGCGGCTTCGTGAAGCTGTTCGCGCTCTCGCCGCGCCGCGCCGTGGCGGCGACGTTCGCCGCCTTTGGCGTCAGCCTCGGCGCGTGGTCGGGAGCGAGCGCGGCGATCGTGGCGCGCGTCGGCGTCAGCGCCACCGAATTCGGCGTCGCGCTCACCATCTTCACCGTGCTTTACCTCGCCGCCATGTCGGGCGCGGGCGCCTTGGCCGAGCGCATTGGCGCGAGACGGGCGCTGCTGGCGGCGCTGCTGGCGACCGGGCCGGCGCTGGCGCTCATTTTCGCCGCCCGCTCCGGGCTATGGCTGGGGTTGGGGCTGGCGCTCTACGGCCTCATCGGCGGTCTCACCGACTCGACGATGAACGCCGAGGGGGCGCGCGTCGAGCAGAGCGGCAGCAAACCGATTTTCGTGCAGTTCCACGCCATGGCTTCAGCGGGGATGGCGGTTGGCGCGGCGGCCGGCGGCTGGCTCGCCTTCCACGGCCTCGCCTGGAGCGCGGCGCTGCTGGCCGAAGCGAGCCTGCTGGCGGCGGCGCTCGCGGTGGCGCGCGCGCTTGCCGACCGGCGGTACGAGGCGCCGCGGCGCGCCGCCGGGCCGCGGTGGAGGCGCCTCGACCTCGGCCTCGCCGTGCTCGGCCTCGCCGTCGGCGTCTCCATCGTCTGCGAGACCTCGGCGATGGCCTGGGGGGCGCTGCTGTTGCGCAAGAGCGCGCCATCGCTCGCCGCCTACGCCGGGCTCGGCGCGGCGTTTTTCGCCGGTTGCCAGTCCGTTATGCGCTTCCAGGTCGACCGCCTGCGCCGGGCCGTCAACGACCGCGCGCTGATGCTCGCCTCCTACGCCGTCGCCGCCACCGGCCTGGCGCTGGTCGCCGCCGATCTCGGCTTCGGCTTCAGCGCCGCCGGCTTTGCGGTGCTGGGCGCCGGCACGGCGGCGATCGTGCCCTGCGGCTTCTCGCTGGCGGCGCGCCGGCCGGGGCTGTCGGCGGGGCTGGCGATCTCCGCCGTGTCGTTCTTCGGCCTCGCGCCGCGTGCGCCGGCGCCGCTGCTCACCGGCCTCATCGCCGACGCGCTGTCGCTGTCGGCCGCCTTCGCCGGGCTCGCGGCGCTGATGCTGCTGGCGATGCTCGGCGTCGCCTTGTTCGTGCCGCGCGCGCAGCGCGCATTCCCCAAATCTCAGCCCTATGGAGGCCTTGCGCCATGAAATCGCATGCTCAGGTCGTGGTCGTCGGCGGCGGCGTCGTCGGCGCCAGCGTTGCCTATCACCTGACCAAGGGCGGCTGGCGCGACATCGTGCTGGTCGAGCGTTCGGAGCTGACCTCCGGCTCGACCTGGCACGCCGCCGGCGGCATGCACACGCTGAACGGCGACCCCAACGTCGCCAAGCTCCAGCAATACACCATCAATCTCTACAAGGAGATCGAGACGATCTCGGGCGTCTCCTGCGGCATGCATGTCACCGGCGGGCTCAATCTCGCCGGCACGCAGGAGCGGCTCGACTGGCTCAAGATGGCGAAAGCCCGTGGCCGCTATCTCGGCATGAATCTCGAAATCCTGTCGATCGACGAAGCGGCGAAAATGTACCCGTTCATCGACAAGAAGCATTTCGTCGGCGCCATGTTCGACCCCGTCGAGGGTCATCTCGACCCCTGGGGGGTGACGCAGGCTTATGCGAAATGCGCGCAGATCGCCGGAGCCGAGATCGTGCGCTTCAACCGCGTCGTCGATTTGCAGCCGCGCCCCGACGGCTCCTGGGACGTCATCACCGAGAAGGGCAATATCCACGCCGAGCATGTCGTCAACTGCGGCGGCCTGTGGGCGCGCGAGGTCGGGCGCATGGTCGGGCTCGAATTGCCGATCCTGGCGATGGAGCATCATTACCTCATCACCGAGGATCTGCCGGAGGTCATCGACCCCCAGGTCGACAAGTTCCACGTCATCGACTTCGAGGGCGAGATCTACATGCGCCAGGAACGCGGCGGCATGCTCATTGGCACCTACGAGCAAGCCTGCGTCCCTTGGAGCGAGCAGCAGACGCCGTGGGATTTCGGCCAGAACCTGTTGCCCAACGACCTCGAACGCATCGCGCCGTCGCTCGAAATCGCCTTCGAGCATTTCCCTGCTCTGGGCAAGGCCGGCATCCGCAAGACCGTCAATGGCCCCTTCACCTTCGCCCCCGACGGCAATCCGCTGATCGGGCCGGTGAAGGGCCTGAAGAATTTCTGGGTCGCCTGCGGCGTCATGGCGGGCTTCAGCCAGGGCGGCGGCGTCGGGCTGGCGCTCGCCAACTGGATGATCGAGGGCGATCCCGGCCATGACGTCTGGGGCATGGACGTCGCCCGCTTCGGCGATTGGGCGAGCCTGCCCTACACCAACGCCAAGGTGCGCGAGAATTATTCGCGCCGCTTCCGCATCCGCTTCCCGAACGAGGAATTGCCGGCGGCGCGGCCGTTGCGCACCTCGCCGATCTACGACCGCCTGGTCGCCGACAACGCCGTGATGGGCGAGGCCTGCGGCTTGGAGCAGCCGTTGTGGTTCGCGCCGAAGGGGACGGCGCCGATCGAGAACGTCACCTTCCGCCGCTCCAACGCTTTCGAGCACGTCGGCGCCGAGTGTCGCGCGGTGCGCGCCGGCGTCGGCGTCACCGAAATCGCCAATTACGGCAAGATCGAAGTCGAGGGGCCGAAGGCGGCGGAATTCCTCGCCCGCGTCATGGCCGGCCGCATCCCCGCCGTTGGCAGACTGGCGCTGTCGCCGATGCTCAACGACAACGGCCGGCTGATCGGCGATTTCACCATCAGCCGCTACGGGCAAGACAAGTTCCTGCTGATCTGCTCGCTGGCGGCGGTCGATTATTACCTGCGCTGGTTCGAAAAGCACGCCACGCCCGGCGTGAGTTGCCGCGGCGCCTCGATGGATTATCCGGGCCTGTCGGTGGCGGGGCCGCGCGCGCGCGAGTTGATGCAGAAGCTGGTGCGCGACGACCTGTCGAACCAAGCTTTCCCGTTCTTGAGCTTCCGCAAGCTCGACATCGGCATGATCCCGGCGCTGGTCGGGCGCGTCAGCTTCACCGGCGAACTCGGCTATGAGATCTGGGTGCGGCCGGAATACCAGCGCGCGCTATACACGCTGCTCACGCAGGCGGGCGCCACGCCCTTCGGCATGCGGGCGCTGCTGTGCCTCAGGCTGGAGAAGAGCTTCGGCACCTGGTTTCGCGAGTACCGGCCGATCTACGGGCCTTACGAGGCCGGTCTTGGCCGTTTCGTCGACGCCAAGCGCGGCGGCTTCGTCGGCGCGGCGGCGGCGGCGGCCGCGCAGGCGGCGGGCGGCAAGCTCCGGCTATCGACCTTCGCCGTGGACGCCGCCGACGCCGACGCCATCGGCGACGAGCCGATCTGGCGCGACGGCCGCGTCATCGGCTGGGTGACCTCGGGCGGCTATGGCCACACCGTCGGCCAGTCGCTGGCGATGGGCTACATCGAGCAGGCTGAGGCGCAAGCGACCGACGGCTTCGAGATCGAGATCATCGGCGAGCGTCGCCCGGCGCGGCGCCTGCCCGCGCCGGCTTACGATCCCGAGGGTCTGCGGATGCGCGCTTGATTCCACTCCCTTACGGCGGCTCAATGCGCCAATAAGCTCGAATGAAATGGCGCCCGTAGACTCGGTCGAACGCCGACCGGGTTCGCAGTCGGCGCTCACGTCGAGGTTTGAGCGCGACCACGGCCGGCGGCGGCGGAAATGCCCGCAGAGGTCCCGATATGAATTTTACTTGAGGCGTGCTGACCTTGGACGATAGGCTGGTCGCCGGACAGTGAGATGACGCATAGCTGGCGGCGTGCAACGAAGACGGCGGGGCAGCCATGAATCGGGACGAGTGGTCAGCGGGCACGGACTCGGAGATTCAATTTTGGAAGTTTTGGCTGGGAGCCAAAGGGGCGCAATGGCCCGACGACTACGCGTATCGCATCGACCCCAACACGGAACTTCAGTACGAGATCGCCGAGCACATCCAAGGCTTCCACGGCGATGTATTGAAGCTGCTCGATGTCGGCGCAGGGCCGATGACGATTGTCGCCAAGCGCTTTAGAGGCGCGCCGATCGACCTCACCGCGGTCGACGCCTTGGCGGATCGGTATGACGAACTCGACTTCCCGCCCGGATTGCCGCTAGTGCGCACCCTGATGTGCGACAGCGAACGCCTAAGCGAGAAATTCGGAGAGAACGTTTTCGACGTCGTCTATGCCCGCAACACGCTCGATCACGGCTACGAGCCGATTAAAGCCATTATCGAAATGGTGAAGGTCGCCAAGCCGGGAGGAACGATTATAACCGTCCATCTGCCCAACGAGGCGACCGTCGAAAACTGGGTGGGTTTTCATCAGTGGAACTTCTATGTCGAAGGCGCTGATTTCAAGATCGCCAATCGAACTAAGACATTCAATGTCGCAAGCGCGATCGCCGACCTCGGAAGGATAGTTCGCCTCAGCCCGCCTGATAGCCCCACCGTCGCCTGCGTCATCGAAAAACTTTGACGGGTCTCGCGCCGGGCGCGACGCTTGCCCGTTCGGATTTGCCGGTTCGGATAAGGCGGCAGCCCGTTCAGTGCCCGGGGCGCAGCGACATCGAGGTCACGCCGGCGGCGAAATCGAGCCCGTTCGGGGTCTGCACCGTGGACGGTTGCAGACTGATCTCATGGCCCATGCCGCCCATCATCGAGGCGGCGCCGAGGCCGACGCCGACGGTGGCGTTGGCGCCAAAGCCGCTATAGCCGCCCGCCAAAGCATGGCGCGGCAACCGCGCGCTCGGGGCGAACACGCCCCAGGCCAGCACGCCGCGGTCGGTGGCGCCGACGTCAAGGCCGAATTTGCCGATATGGCCGTGATAGACCTCGTGGCGGCCGCGGAACGGCGCGTAGCGGCAGGTCATGTCCTTCGACGAGGCGATGATCGCCCCGAGACCGGCCGAGACCTCGCAGGTCAACTCACCGACCTTGACCTGCTCGGCGAAAGCCGGGACGGCGAGGGCGGTGGACACGGCGGCGGCGAGCAGCAAGGTTCTCATCACGTTTTTTCCTTTTTTGGGACTCAACTCGACTTGAAGGCGGCCCTAGTCCGCGCTGACGAAGGCGGAATTGCGACATCGCGCCGCAAAAACGCGGGCTCTGGCCTGCGTCTTGCGCAAAGGCGCCCGCAATCTGGTCGAATCGCTGGAAACCCTCTATGCGGGGCTTTCCCCCGCGCGGAGACCGCGATGAAACTGCCGAGCGAGCTAGGCCCCATCCATTTCATCGGCATCGGCGGCATCGGCATGTCCGGCATCGCCGAGGTGCTTATCAACCTCGGCTACAAGGTGCAGGGCTCGGATGCCTCCGACAACGCCAACGCCAAGCGCCTGCGCGAGCATGGGGCGCAGGTGTTCGTCGGCCACCGGGCCGAGCAAATCGGCGAGGCGGCGGTGGTCGTCGTCTCCTCGGCGATCAAGCGCGACAATGCCGAACTCGCCGCCGCCCGCGCCAGGCGCGTGCCGGTGGTGCGCCGCGCCGAGATGCTGGCCGAGTTGATGCGCCTCAAGCAATGCGTCGCCATCGCCGGCACGCATGGCAAGACCACGACGACCTCGCTGGTGGCGACGCTGCTCGACGCTGCCGGCCTCGACCCCACGGTCATCAACGGCGGCATCATCAACGCCTATGGCACCAACGCCCGCCGCGGCGCCGGCGACTGGATGGTGGTGGAGGCCGACGAGAGCGACGGCACCTTCCTCAAACTGCCCGCCGACATCGCCATCGTCACCAATATCGACCCCGAGCATCTCGACCATTTCAGGACCTTCGAGGCGATCAAGGACGCCTTCTTCGCCTTCGTCGAGAACCTGCCGTTCTATGGCTTCGCCGTCATGTGCCTCGATCATCCGACGGTGCAGGAGGTGGTCGGCCACATCGAGGACCGCCGCGTCATCACCTATGGCGAAAACCCGCAAGCCGATGTGCGCCTGCTCGATTTCGACCCCTCCGGCGGCGGCGCCCGCTTCAACGTGCTGATTCGCGACCGCAAGACCGGCCGGGCGACCTATATCGACGAGTTGGCGTTGCCGATGCCCGGCCATCACAACGCGCTCAACGCCACCGCCGCGATCGCGGTGGCGCACGAACTCGGCGTCTCGATTGGGACCATCCGCAAGGCGATCGCCGGCTTCGGCGGCGTCAAGCGAAGGTTCACGCGCACCGGCGAGTGGAACGGCGTCGCCATCTTCGACGATTACGGCCATCACCCGGTCGAGATCGCCGCCGTGTTGCGCGCCGCGCGCGGCGCCACCGAGGGCCAGGTGATCGCCATCGTGCAGCCGCATCGCTATACGCGGCTGCAAAGCCTGTTCGACGCCTTCGCCCGTTGCTTCAACGACGCCGACGTCGTCATCGTCGCCGATGTCTACCCCGCCGGCGAGGCGCCGATCCCCGGCGTCGACAAGGAGGCGCTGACGGCGGCGATCAACGCCCACGGCCACCGCCACGCCATCGCGCTCGCCGCGCCCGACAAGCTGGCTGATATCGTCAAGGGCATCGCCAAACCCGGCGATTATGTGGTGTTCCTGGGCGCCGGCAACATCACCCAATGGGCCTATGCGCTGCCCGAGGAGCTGCGGCGGGCGTGAGAGACCTCCCGCTTCCCGGCTTTCGCGGCCGCCTCAGCTATGAGGCGCCGCTCGCCCCCTTCACCTGGTTCCGCGTCGGCGGCCCTGCCGAGGCGCTCGCTTCGCCGGCCGACGAGGAAGACCTCGCCTATCTGCTGGCCGCGCTGCCCGCCGACGTCCCCGTCACCGTCATCGGCCTCGGCTCCAACCTCATCGTGCGCGACGGCGGGCTCAGCGGGGTGGTCATCCGGCTCGGCGGCCGGGCTTTCGGGACGATCGAGGCCACCGCCGACCATCGCGTGATCGCCGGCGCCGCGGCGCTCGACGCCGCCGTCGCCAAGGCGGCGGCCGAGGCGGAGATCGCCGGCCTCGCCTTCTTGCGCGGCGTGCCCGGCGCCATCGGCGGCGCGCTGAGGATGAACGCCGGCGCGCATGGCGGCGAAACCAGGGACACGCTGGTCGAGGCGCGGGGCTTCGACCGGGCCGGACGGCGGGTCCGCTACGACAATTCCGCGATGGGATTCAGCTACCGTCACAGCGCCGCGCCCGACGACGTGATCTTCACCCGCGCCGTGTTTCAGGGCCGCCCCGGCGCGCGCGCCGAGATCGAAGCGGAGATGGCGCGCATCACCCGCGCCAGGGAGGATTCGCAACCGATTCGCGACAAGACCGGCGGCTCGACGTTCAAGAACCCGCCGGGTCAGAAGGCGTGGCGGTTGATCGACGTCGCCGGCTGTCGGGGGCTTAGCATCGGCGACGCTGAGGTGTCGACGATGCACTGCAATTTCCTCATCAACCGCGGCGCGGCGAGCGCGGCCGACATCGAGGCGCTCGGCGAGGAAGTGCGCCGCCGCGTGCTGGAGACGAGCGGCGTGACGCTGGAATGGGAGATCAAGCGGATCGGGATGGAGGCTTAGCGCCCTTCATGGCGGGGGCTCGTCCTCGCGGGCGCAAGATAAGAAAGGCGACGCCCCCTCCGCGTCTCGACCGGACTTGTTCCGATCATCCACGCCGTGGGGCGCAACGAGGTTGGAAGGCCTATTTCGAGTTTGCGGCGCGCGAACAGCGAAGGACTGACGATCGTCGACCTACGCCTCGGCGTGGATGGCCGGAACAAATCCAGCCATGACGACGCCCCGTCCTTAGACGTCCCGCGCCGCTCAACTGAACGCCGCGATCCCGGTGATGGCGCGGCCGAGGATCAGCGCATGGATGTCGTGCGTGCCCTCGTAGGTGTTGACCACCTCCAGGTTCACGAGATGGCGGGCGACGCCGTATTCGTCGGAAATGCCGTTGCCGCCGAGCATGTCGCGCGCGGCGCGCGCGATGTCGAGCGCCGTGCCGCAGGAGTTGCGCTTGACCAGCGAGGTCAACTCCACCGGCGGATGCCCCTCCTCCTTCATGCGGCCGAGGCGCAGGCAGCCCTGTAAGCCGAGCGCGATGTTGCTCGCCATGTCAGCGAGCTTCTTCTGGATGAGTTGGTTGGCGGCGAGCGGCCGGCCGAACTGCTTGCGGTCGAGCACATATTGGCGCGCCGTCGCGTAACAGGCCTCCGCCGCGCCGAGCGCCCCCCAAGCGATGCCGAAGCGGGCCGAGTTGAGGCAGGTGAACGGCCCCTTGAGCCCGCGCACGCCCGGCATCAGGTTCTCCTCGGGCACGAACGCATTATCCAACAATATCTGGCCGGTGATCGAGGCGCGCAGACCGACCTTGCCGTGGATCGCCGGCGCCTCAAGGCCCTTGGTCCCCTTCTCGACCAGAAAGCCGCGGATCGCGCCGTCCTCGGTCTTCGCCCACACCAGAAACAGATCGGCGATCGGCGCGTTGGAAATCCAGGTCTTGGCCCCCGAGAGGCTGTAGCCGCCGGCGACCTTCCTGGCCCGCGTGATCATCGAGCCGGGATCGGAGCCGTGGTCGGGCTCGGTGAGGCCGAAGCAGCCGATCCACTCGCCGCGCGCCAGCTTGGGCAGATATTTCTCCTTCTGGCCGGGCGAGCCGAACGTCTCGATCGGGATCATGACCAGCGAGGATTGCACCGACATCATCGAGCGATAGCCGGAATCGACGCGCTCGACCTCGCGCGCGATCAGCCCATAGGCGACATAGCCGAGGCCCGAGCCGCCGTAATCGGGCGACACCGTCGGCCCGAGGAAGCCAAGCTCGCCCATCTCGCGGAAGATGGCGACGTCGGTCTTCTCCTGCCGGAACGCCTCCAGCACGCGCGGCGCCAGCCGGTCCTTGGCGTAGGCGAAGGCGGTCTTCTGCACCATCCGCTCTTCTTCGGTGAGTTGGGTTTCGAGGTCGAACGGATCGGCCCAATTGAACGCGCTCATGCCGTTCTCCCTTAGTTGGCGCGCGCGGCGACGAAGCGCGCCGCCTCGCGCAAGATATCGCCTTCGCCGCCAAGGCCGGCCTCGCCAAGCGCGGCGATGGCCTCGCCAACAAACGCGTCGCGCAGGCTTTTGGCGCCGTCAAGACCGTGGATGGAGACGAAAGTGCCCTTGTTGCGCTCGGCGTCCTTGCCGGCGCGCTTGCCAAGTTGCTCCGAGGTCGCCTCGGCGTCGAGAATGTCGTCGGCGACCTGGAACGCCGAGCCCAGCGCCTCGCCATAGCGCAGCAGCGCCGCGCGCTGGCGCGCGCCGGCGCCGGCGACGATGGCGCCGGCCTCGACGGCGAAACGCAGGATTGCGCCAGTCTTCATCGCCTGTAGACGGCGGATCGCGGCATCGTCGAGCGACGTGGCGGAGGTCTCGGCCTCGATGTCGAGCATCTGGCCGCCGACCATGCCGCCGAGCCCGGAGGCGCGGGCCAGGCCCAGGCAGAGCGCGACGCGGACCTCGGCGTCCCGGTGCGTCGCCGGGTCGGCGAGAATGGCGAAGGCGAGCGTCAGCAGCCCGTCGCCGGCGAGAAT
>DATNDU010000195.1:0-27752 GCA_035606915.1 Roseiarcus sp.
GGCCGCTGTTCGTCGTCGACGACGCCTTGCGCGGGCTGGAGCGGCTGGGCGTCGCCGCGCGGGCCCGCAGCGGCGCTGGAATCCTCGCCATCACCGGATCGGTCGGCAAGACCAGCGCCAAGGAGATGGCGCGCCTCGCTCTGTCTGCCGTCGGGACGACGCACGCCTCCGTCGCCTCGTTCAACAACCACTGGGGCGTGCCGCTGACGCTGGCGCGGCTGCCGGCGGAAGCCGCCTTCGGGGTGTTCGAGATCGGCATGAACCATCCCGGCGAGATCACGCCGCTGGTCGGCCTGGTGCGCCCGCAGGTGGCGCTGGTGACGGCCATCGGGGCCGTGCATATCGAATATTTCGGCTCGCTGGAGGCGATCGCCGACGCCAAGGCGGAAATATTCAGCGGCGTCGCGGCGGGCGGCGCGGCGATCCTCAACCGCGATGCGCCGCAGTTCGAGCGGCTCGCCGCCGCGGCGCGCGGGCGCGGTCTGCGCATCGTCGACTTCGGCGCCAAAGGCGCGGCGCGGCTGATCGCCTGCGAGCCCCAGGGCGAGGGTTCGCGCATTACCGCCGAGATCGACGGCGAGCCGATAGAGTTCGCGCTCGGCGCGGCGGGCCGGCACATGGCGGAAAACGCCATCGGCGTGCTCGCTGCAATTAAAGCGCTCGGCGCGCCGCTGGCGCGCTGCGCCGCGGCGCTGGCGGCGTTCGCGCCGGCCAAGGGGCGCGGCGAGCGCTTCACGCTGAGCGCCCCCGCCGGCCCGTTCACGCTCATCGACGAGAGCTACAACGCCAATCCGGTGTCGATGCGCGCCGCGCTGGCGCTGCTCGGCGCGGCCAAGCCCGGCCCCGGCGGGCGGCGCATCGCGGTCATCGGCGATATGCTGGAGCTTGGAGCCGACGGCGCGGCGCTGCACGCCGGGCTCGCCGCCGATCTCGAGGCCAACCAGGTCGATCTGCTGTTCGGCGCCGGGGCGCTGACGCGCGCCCTCTACGAGGCGGCGCCGGCGGCGACGCGCGGGGCTCACGCCGAGCGCGCCGAGGCTTTGCGCGCGCCGCTCGTCGCGGCGCTGCGGGCGGGCGATGTGGTGATGATTAAGGGGTCCAACGGCTCGCGCATGGGGCCGCTGACGGCGGCTTTGCGCGAGCATTTTTCGCCGGGCGATTGCGGCGCGGGGCGTTCGACATGCTGACTTGGCTGAGCGACTTCAACCACGTCCACGGCTTCTTCAACCTGTTTCGCTATTTGACGTTCCGTACCCTCGGCGCGGCGACGACGGGGCTGTTTCTGGTGTTCTTCTTCGGGCCGCGCATCATCTCGGCGCTGCGCCTCAAGCAGGGCAAGGGCCAACCGATCCGCGCCGATGGGCCGGCCTCGCACCTTCTCACCAAGAAGGGCACGCCGACGATGGGCGGCTTGATGATCCTGTTCGGTCTGTTCGTCTCCGCGCTGCTATGGGCGAACCTGGAGAGCCCCTATGTCTGGATCGTGCTGTTCGTCACGCTCGGTTTCGCCGGCATCGGCTTTTATGACGATTATCTGAAGGTCACCAAGCAATCGCACCGGGGCTTTTCCGGCAAGGCGCGGTTGCTGGGCGAATTCGTCATCGCGGCGCTGGCGTGCCTGGCGATGAAATACGTCGGCGGCACGGCGGCGACTTCGCTGGCGCTGCCGTTCTTCAACGGCTATGTCGCCAATCTCGGCTGGGGCTTCCTGGCCTTCGGCTCCTTCGTCATCGTCGCCTTCGGCAATGCGGTCAACCTGACCGACGGGCTCGACGGCCTCGCCATCGTGCCGGTGATGATCGCCGCCGCCACCCTCGGCCTGATCGCCTATTTCGCCGGCAACTTCGTCTATTCGCATTATTTGCTCATCAACCACATCCCCAACGCCGGCGAGATCATCGTCGTCTGCGGCGCGCTGATCGGGGCCGGCGTCGGCTTTCTCTGGTTCAACGCGCCGCCGGCGCAGATCTTCATGGGCGATACGGGATCGCTGGCGCTGGGCGGCCTGCTCGGCGCCATCGCCGTCATCATCAAGCACGAGGTGGTGCTCGCCATCGTCGGCGGCCTGTTCGTCATGGAGGCGCTGAGCGTCGTCGTGCAGGTCGCCTCGTTCAAGATGACTGGCAAGCGCGTGTTCAAGATGGCGCCGATCCATCATCATTTCGAACAACTCGGCTGGTCGGAGGCGCAGATCGTCATGCGCTTCTGGATCGTCGCCTTCGTGCTGGCGATGGTTGGCCTCGCCACCCTAAAGTTGAGGTGAACGTGACGCCCGTCTCGACCTTCGCCGGCAAGCGCGTCGCTCTGTTCGGCCTCGGCGGCTCCGGCCTCGCCACGGCGCGCGCCCTCATCGCCGGCGGGGCGCAGGTCGCCGCCTGGGACGACGGCGAGGCCGCGCGAGCGAAGGCTGACGTGCCCCTGACCGATCTCGCCGGCGCCGACTGGTCCGGCTTCGCCGCGCTGGTGCTCGCGCCCGGCGTGCCGCTGACCCATCCGAAGCCCCATTGGACCGTCGGGCGGGCGAACGCCATTGGCATAGAAGTCATTGGAGACATTGAGCTTTTCGCCCGCGAACGGGCGGCGCTGGCGCCCTCTGCGCCGCTGATCGCCATCACCGGCACCAACGGCAAATCGACGACGACGGCGCTCATCGCCCATATCCTGCGCCAAGCCGGCCGCGAAGTCGCGCTGGGCGGCAACATCGGCGTGCCGGCGCTGGAACTGCCGCCGGTTGCAGAATTTCGCACCCATGTGCTTGAATGTTCTACATTCCAGATCGATTTGGCGCCCTCGCTCAAGCCGACCGTCGGCCTGCTCATCAACCTGACGCCCGACCACCTCGACCGTCACGGGACGATGGAGAATTACGCGGCGATCAAGGAGCGCCTCGTCGCCGCCTCGGACGTCGCGCTCGTCGGGCTCGACGACGACCATTGCCGCGCCATCGCCGCGCGGCTCATCGCCAAGGGGCGCAAGGTCCTCGGCGTCTCCGCGCAGCGGTGCGCGACGGCCGACGTGTTCGTCGACGACCATCGTTTGTTTGTGAAGGGCGAGCCGGCGGCGCTGATCGATCTGCGCGTCGCCCCCGCCTTGCGCGGCGCGCACAATGGCCAGAACGCCGCCTTCGCCTTCGCCGCGACGCGCGCGCAGGGGCTCGACACCGAGACGATCGCCAGCGGCATGCAAAGCTTCCCCGGCCTGGCGCATCGCATGGAACAGATAAGGCGCATCGGCGCGACGCTGTTCGTCAACGATTCCAAGGCCACCAACGCCGATGCGGCGGAAAAGGCGTTGCTGTCCTTCCGCGACATCTTCTGGATTCTCGGCGGCAAGGCCAAGCAAGGCGGCATCGAGCCGCTGCGGCCGCTGTTCGCCCGCGTGCGCAAAGCCTATCTGATCGGCGCGGCCAGCCAGGCGTTCGCGCAGACCCTCGAAGGCGCGCTGGCTTACGAACTGTGCGGGACGCTCGACAACGCCGTCGCCGCCGCGGCGCGCGACGCCGCGCAAAGCAGCGCCGCCGAGCCGGTGGTGCTGCTGTCGCCGGCCTCAGCCTCCTACGATCAGTTCGCCAATTTCGAGGCGCGCGGCGAGGCCTTCCGCGCGCTGGTGTGGGGGTTGAAATGATGAGCCTGCTTCAGACACGCGCGGCCTCTCGTCATGACCGGACTTGTCCCGGTCATCCACGCCGTCGAGCGCAGCGGGACCAGAAGACTTGCTCCGCGTTTGCTTTACGCAAGCCGCGGCTGACCGACAACTACCCGATCACGCTTCGACGTGGATGGCCGGGACAAGCCCGGTCATGACGGAGCGCGCACGGCCAATGCTTTAGAGGAGCCCCCGAATGGTCGCTCGCACCGAACGCGGACCCGTCGCCGACTGGCTGCGCACCGTCGATCCCTGGCTGCTGTGCGCCTTCGGCGCGCTGATGGCGATCGGCGTCATCATGGCGCTGGCGGCGAGCCCGGCGGTCGCCGAGCGCATCGGCCTCGATCCCTTCCATTTCGTCAACCGCCAGACGGCGTTGCTGATCCCCTGCGCGACGGCGCTGGCGGCGACCTCGTTCTTGTCGCCGCGCCACGCCCGGCGCGCGGCGCTGCTGCTCTACGCGCTGTCGCTCGGGCTCATCATCGCGGCGCTGATGTTCGGCGTCGAAGTGAAGGGCTCGCGGCGCTGGATCTTCGGCGTGCAGCCGTCGGAATTCATCAAGCCGGCTTTCGTCGTGCTCACCGCCTGGGCGTTCACCGAGGGCGGGCGGCCGGGGGCGCCGAAGGGGCTGGCGCGCGCGCTCGCCTTCCTGCTGCTGCCGCTGACCATCGCGCCGCTCATCATGGAACCCGATTTCGGCCAGACCATGCTGATCTCCGTCGTCTGGGGGGCGTTGTTCTTCCTGGCCGGGCTGCACTGGTTCTGGGTCATCGGGCTCGGCGGCGTCGGCGCGTTCGGCAGCCTGCTCGCCTACGAGTTCTCGCCGCACGTGCATGACCGCATCCAGCACTTCCTCAACCCGGATACGGTGGCCGGCGGCGTCCGCGACGCCTTCCAGGTCGACACCGCCTTGCAGGCGATCCTTTCCGGCGGCTGGTTCGGGCGCGGCCCCGGCGAGGGCGTTTACAAGCGCATCCTGCCCGACGCGCACACCGATTTCGTGTTCGCCGTCGCCGGCGAGGAGTTCGGCATCATCGCCTGCCTCGGGCTGATCGCCATCTTCGCCTTCGTCATCATGCGCGGCTTGTGGCTGGCGAGCCGCAACTGCGATCCGTTCAGCCGCTCGGCGGCGGCGGGGCTGACGATCATGTTCGGCGTGCAGAGTTGGATCAACATCGCCGTCAATCTGCGCGCCATCCCGGCCAAAGGCATGACGCTGCCGTTCATCTCCTACGGCGGCTCCTCGGAATTGGCGCTCGCCATCGGCATGGGCTTCCTGATCGCCCTGACCCGCCGGCATCTGACGACGCCGAGCGTGCTGGAGCGCGCATGAACGTGCTTCTGGCGGCCGGCGGCACCGGGGGCCATCTGTTTCCCGCCGCCGCGCTGGCCTCGGCCTTGAAGGCGCGCGGCATCGAGGTCGATCTCGCCACCGACGATCGCGCGCTCAAATACGGCGGCGAGTTCCCGGCCCGCGCCGTTCACGCCATCCCATCGGCGACGCCGACGCGCGCCGGCCTGATCGCCAAGGCGCAGGCGACGGCGCGGCTCGGCGTCGGCGTGCTGGCGGCGCTGCGGTTGCTGATGCGGTTGAAGCCGGCGGCGGTGGTCGGCTTCGGCGGCTATCCGACTGTGCCGCCGCTGGCAGCCGCCTGGTTGCTCGGCCTACCCAGCATCCTGCACGAGCAGAACGCCGTGCTCGGCCGCGCCAACCACTTCCTGAGCCGTCGCGTCACCTTGATCGCCTGCGGCTTTCCCGAGCCCGGCGGCGTCGCGCCGGCTTCGCGCGGCAAGCTGCGCTTCACCGGCAATCCGGTGCGCCCGGCGGTGCTGAAGGCGGCCGAGACGCCCTATCCCGATTTCGCCGACGGTAAGCTTCGCGTGCTCGTCACCGGCGGCTCGCAGGGTGCGCACGTGATGTCCGAAATCGTGCCGGCGGCGCTGGCGGAAATGAGCGCGCAGGAGCGGGCGCGGCTGAGCCTGACGCTCCAGGCGCGCGGCGAGGACCGCGCGCGAGCGAGCGCCGATTGCGCCAAGCTCGGCTATTCGGCCGAGATCGCCGAGTTCTTCCCCGACCTGCCGGCGCGCATCGCCGGCGCCCACCTCGTCGTGGCGCGCGCCGGCGCCTCGACGGTCAGCGAGCTGGCGGTGATTGGCCGGCCGGCGGTGCTGGTGCCTTATCCGCATGCGCTCGACCAGGATCAGGCGGCCAACGCCGCGCTGCTGGCGCGCGACGGCGCGGCGACGGTGATCCGACAGAGCGAATTCACCCCGGCAGCGCTGGCCGCGATCTGGCGCGCCGCGCTCGCCGATCCCGCAGCCCTTGCGGCCAGGGCGGCGGCGGCCCGGCGGGTCGGCGTCCCCGATGCGGCCGAGCGGCTGGCGGCGCTTGTCGCCGAGGTCGCCGGGGCGAATTGATCGCTCTTTGCCAACTGGCTTACGCTAGCAGTTGCCGATCGAATTGAACCACCGTCTTTGCGAGCGAAGCGAAGCAATCTATGCCTCCGACGGGCTGAGCGTTCCGAGTGGCCTGCGATCTCGGCGAGGTGGATGGCTTCGCTTCGCTCGCCATGACGGGGTCGCTGATTCAGTCTGTTCGGATACTCCGGTTATCGATCGAGCGCCGCCCGCAGCGCCCGCAGGTCGAGCCAGGACCAGCGCTTGGCGGCGGGGCTGCGCAACAGATAGGCCGGATGCAGCGTCGGCAGCGCCGGGATGGTCGCGCCGGGCGAGACCTCGTAAGTGCGCCACGCGCCGCGAATGCGGGTGATGCCGTCCTTGACGCCGAGCAGCGCCTGCGTCGACGGATTGCCCATGGTCACCAGCAGGCGCGGCGCGCAAAGCGCGATCTGGCGGCGGATGAACGGCAGGCAGACCGCCGTCTCCTGCGTCGTCGGCGTGCGGTTGCCGGGCGGCCGCCAGGGCACGACATTGGCGATATAGACCTGGCGCCGGTCGAGGCCGATGGCGGCCAGCATGCGGTCGAGCAATTGCCCGGCGCGACCGACGAAGGGGCGGCCGAGCCGATCCTCCTCGGCCCCCGGCGCCTCGCCGACGATCATCACCGCCGCGCCCGGCGCGCCGTCGGCGAACACCAGTTGCGTCGCCGTCCGTCGCAGCGCGCAGCCCTGGAAACGGTTCATCGCCTCGGCGAGCGCGTCGAGGCTTTGCGCCTCAGCCGCCCATTGCGCCGCCGTGCGCGCCGCAGCATCGGGCGCGGCGGAGACAAGCGCACCGGAGACCGGCGCAACTACCGCAAGGCGCGGCGGCGGCGCGGCGGGCGCCGGCCGGGGCGGCGGCGGCTTCGCGGCCTCGGCGAAGCGATTGCGCGGCGCGTCCTCGTAAAGCGTCTCGACGCCCGCCGCCGCCCACCAGCGCAGCGCCGCCAGCGCCTCTTCAGCGTCGGCGAGGTCGCGCCGGCTCATGCCGCAAATTCCGCCTTGAGCGCGCGATAGAGCGCCTGGAAGCGCGGCCGCCGCGCCGCGAAGGCGTCGCTGAGCGCCGGCTCCGGCGCGGTGACGTCGAGCGTTTGCGGCGGCTGGCACAACGCCTCTGGCGCCTCGCCGGTTGCGGCGAGCCGGCCGAGCCGCGCCGCGCCGAACGCCGGCCCGGTCTCGCCGCCGCGATAGCGCGCGACCTCGACGCCTGCCGCCGAAGCGATCATGCGCGTCCACAACAGGCTCCGCGCTCCGCCGCCGATGAGCCCGACTTTGGCCGGCGCGTCGAGGCAATCGCGCGCCTCGGCGAGGGTGAAGGCGACGCCTTCCATCACCGCGCGGGCGAAATCGGCGCGCGAGGTCGCCTCCGTCAGCCCGAAGGCGACGCCGCGGGCGTGCGGATCGTCGTGCGGCGTGCGTTCGCCGGAGAGATAGGGCAGGAACAGCAGCGCGCCGGGGCCGCGATAGCCGGCCGCCGCCTCCGCTTCGAGCGCCGTCACGTCCGCGCCGAGCAGCCGGCCGGCAAAGGCGAGCGCGCCGGCGCCGTTGAGCATCGCCGCCATCCGATACCAGCGCCGGGGCAGCGCATGGGCGAAGCTGTGCACGAGTTTTTCCGGCGCGGCGGCGTAGGCGTCGGCGGCGAGTATCCATTGGCAGGCGGTGCCGAGTGAAATGAAAGCGTCGCCGGACCTGACCGCGCCGAGCCCAACGGCGCCGACCGCGGCATCGCCGCCGCCCGCCGCCACCACGGTCTCGCGCGGCAGGCCCAGCGCCGCGGCGATTTCGCCGCGCAGCCGCCCCGCCGGGGCCGAGCCTTCGCACAGCGGCGGCGCCTGGGAGGGCAGCGCAGCGCTGGCTGCGAGCGCCGGCGCCGACCAGGCGCGCGCGGATTGGTCGAGCAGCCACGTGCCGGCGGCGTCGCTCATGTCGGTCGCCTTGTCGCCGGTCAGCGCCAGGCGCAGCCAGTCCTTGGGCGCCAATATCGCAGCGATGCGGGCGTGGATTTCAGGCTCGTGGCGGCTGAGCCACAGCATCTTGGCGGCCGGAAAGCTCGCCATCGCTTTGACGCCGACGATCCGTTCGAGCGCGCCGCATTGCGCGTGCAACTGCGCCGCCTCGGCGTGCGCGCGTCCGTCATTGTGCAGGATTGCCGGGCGCAGCGGCTGGTCGTCGCGCCCGAGCGCGACCAGCCCGTGCATCTGGCCGGAAAAGCCGATGCCGCTCACGCCGCGCCAGACCTCGGGCACTTGCGCACGTAGCGCCGCGAGGGCGGAAAACATCGCCTCGCGCCAGATCTCGGGGTTCTGCTCCGACCATAGCGGCCGCGGCCGATCCGGCGCGTAAGCGCGCGACACGGAAGCGATAACGCGCTCGTCTTCGTCGACGAGCACAGCCTTCAGAGCGGACGTGCCGCAATCGACGCCGATATAGGCCATGGCGGCAGTATGGCGAAAGACGCCCCGGGCGCCAAGGACGGCCTTCCTACATGCGGGCGACGCTCATCCACGTGGGATCAGGGCCGACGCCATGTTCGAGAATATAGCGCAGGCCGCTGAGAATCGGCTGTTCCGAGCCCTGCGTCGCCGCCAGCATGCGGCCGCGCTCGCCGTCGTCGGCGTGGCTAGCGAAATCGCGCACGAGTTTAGCGGCGTAGGCGCCGCGGCTCATGGCGTGACGACTCGCGTCGTCGGCGACCACGCGAGCGATTTCGCCGCCGATTGAAATAAGAGCAGCGTCAGCCACATAGGAATTGGAGCAGGTGTGAACGATCTCGCGATAGATCATCCTTGGGCCTTTCCTCTGGCGTTAACGTTCCGATCTCGTAAATCGAAAACCCGACGAAGTTATGACGGATCGCGAGAATGCAATATGACAATTATTTGAAATGCAAGGGTGAAGACCTGCGGCGAGGCCGGCAAGACTTACGCTGCGTTAATTTTCATTACCGAAATTTATTTTGCGGCGCACCATCGCTTATTGAGCGATGGCGGCTGCGTTGAGGCATCGCACGGAGGGGTGGGGACGTTCCGGCTCGCCGGCG
The DNA here is from genome assembly GCA_035606915.1 of Roseiarcus sp. Classification (GTDB taxonomy): domain Bacteria; phylum Pseudomonadota; class Alphaproteobacteria; order Rhizobiales; family Beijerinckiaceae; genus Roseiarcus. Next base: position 9,124 of record DATNDU010000195.1, read on the forward strand.
ACGAATCCGGGTTAACGGGGCTTGTCAGCGGGCCTTGGAGCCAGACTCGAAATTCAAAGTCTGGCTCGTCGTCCTTCGGTTGACTAGGGGGGCGCGAATGTTTTGCGGCTAGGCCAGCGCGGATTCGATTGTTGCCTCGAAATCCTCGCCGAGGCGACGCGCTCGGTTCTAGCGGCTCAAATCTGACGCTCGGCGCCCGGTCGCCGATAGGCGGCAAGGGGCTTTTTGTGCGAGGCGCAGCCCTCGTGCCGAGGTGGCCGCGAAGCGGCCCTCGAAGCACGCTCCAGTTCGCGCCGCCGCACGCGCCAGCCTGTGGTGCGGCCCTGCGGAAACGCTGGTGTGAACCGAGCGTGCTTCGAGGTTTCGCTTCGCTACCCGCCTCGGCACGAGGGGGTAGGCGGCAATTGCGGCTCTTCCAGACCCTAGATATGCTGGTCTTCGCGGTCGGGATAGGCGCAGCGCCAGCGGGTGATGCGGTCGTTCGGGTGGTCGCCGGCCCATTGGGCGAGGTAGGGCGGGGCCCGCATCATGCATTGCATGAGCGATTCGCCGGAGGTGAACTCCATCCGCGCCTCGGTGCAATGCGTCGGGGAAGCCAGCGAGCAGACGGTCATGATGAGCACGAGCATTGGGATCTCCGGGCTTTCGGCGCTTCTCATACGTTGCAAAGCCGCAGCGGACTGCGCTACTGGCCTAGAATCGGGTTTTTTTTCCCGCTACCTTATGTTGGCGCCGAAGCGCAGATCTTCCATAGAAGCGCAGGTCTTCCATAATCGCTTTGTTGCAATGCAAAAGGACCAGCCATTCCCGTGCCAGTGGGAGAAAACCAGCTTAAACCCAAGGCTGTGCGCGTCAACGCCGGCGCGCGGCTGCATCTGGGCTTTCTCGATCTCAGCGGCGATCTCGGCCGACGCTTCGGCTCGCTCGGGCTCGCCATCGACGGCTTCGAGACCGCGATCGAGATGCGCCGGGCGCGGCGCTTCGCCGTGCGTGGCGTCGAGGCCGAGCGCGTCGAGGCTTTGGTGCGTGGTCTCGCCGAGACGCATGGCGCCGACGGCGCTGTCGAGGTCGATGTCGCCAGCGCCATTCCCGCCCATGCCGGGCTCGGCTCCGGCACTCAACTCGCGCTGGCGCTGGCGCTGGCGTTCCGCCGCCTGCACGGCCTGCCGGAGACCCCGCAGGATGACGCCGCCGCGCTGATGCGCGGCGCGCGCTCCGGGGTTGGCGTCGGCCTGTTCGCGCAAGGCGGCTTCATGCTCGACGTCGGGCGCGGGCCTTCCACCGTGCTGCCGCCGATCGTCTCGCACCTATCATTTCCGCAACACTGGCGCGCCGTGCTGGTCATCGACGACGAGATCGAAGCCGCGCACGGCGCCGCCGAGCGCGCCGCTTTCGCGGCGCTGCCGCCGTTTCCTGCCGCCGCCGCCGCCGACATCTGCCGCCACGCCTTGATGCAGGTGCTGCCTGGCGTCGCCGAGGCTGATTTCGCCACTTTCGGCGCCGGGGTCAGCGCCATCCAGCGCCGGCTCGGCGATTTTTTCGCCCCTGCCCAGGGCGGCGGGCGCTTCACCAGCGCGCGCGTCGGCGAGGTCGCGGCGGCGCTGGAGCGGGCCGGCGCGCTCGGCGTCGGCCAGAGCTCCTGGGGTCCGACCGGCTTCGTTTTCGCCCCCGATGCCGACGCGGCCGCCCATTGGGCCGCGCGGGCGCGCGAAGCGGCGCGCGGCAAGCTCGGCGTGCAAATATGCGCCGCGCGCGCGGGCGGCGCGCAATGTGTCTCCCTTCCTTGAGAGGTTGTTATGGCCAAAACCATCCTGCACATGCTGACGCCGCTCGCCCACATGAGCCCGTTCGATGTCAACATGGCCGCCGACGCCGGTTATGACGTGGTGGCGACCTACACCAACGTCACGCTCGCCGAGGTCTCGCCGCTGACCCAGGACGCGATGTTCTCACGCTCGCCGAAGGATGCGCTGCGCACGGGGCTGTTCATCGCCGGCAAGGACGCCTTCCTGGCCCTCGACATGCTCGACGCGGCGGCGAAATCGCTGCTGAAGCCGTTCGAGATTTCGCTGTTCGCCGATCCCGCCGGCTCCTTCACCACCGCCGCGGCGATGCTGGCCGTGGTCGAGAAGACCTTCCAGGCCAAATTCGGCCGCACCCTCGCCGGGGCCGAGATCGCCATCTTCGGCGCAACCGGCGTCGTCGGCACGGCGGCGGGCGTCATCGGCGCGCTCGAAGGCGCGAAGGTGATCTTCGTCGGCCATGACGGAACCGCCCGCGTCACCCGCCACGCCGCCGAGCTCAAGCGCCGCTTCGGCGTCGATGTCGGCGTCGCCGACGGCTCGACGCCGCAAGGCCGCCGGGAAATCCTCGGCGGGGTGGAGATCGCGCTCTGCGCCGCCCGGGCCGGCGTTCGGGTGCTGGAGGCGGCCGACGTCGCCGCCGCGCCGAAGCTCAGAATCGCCGCCGACGTCAACGCCGTGCCGCCGCTCGGCGTCGAGGGCGTCGAGCTTCACGCCAATGGCGCGCCGCTCGGGCCGCACGGCGCGGTCGGCGTCGGCGCATTGGCGATCGGCAATGTCAAGTATCGCACGGAATCCGGCCTGTTCAAGCAGATGACGGAGAGCGCCAAGCCGCTGAAGCTCGATTTCCGCCAGGCTTTCGCGCTGGCTAGGACGCTAGCCTGAACGCAGCGTTACGGCGCATCCGTCGGTTCACGCCCGCCCGCTGTTTATCCAACATCCAGTCCCGAGTCGGATGGCAGCGCGCGTCGTCAGGCCGAACACAAAATTCAACAAACGCGATACGAAAGTGAACCGCGCGCCGCGCGGGTGGATTGAGAAATGTGAGCCAGGCCTTCTGCAAAAGCGGCCAAGAAGTCCACCCCGAGACTCAGTGAGAACCGGCTTTGCTCGCGCTGTGGCGCGTGAAGGGTATCATAGCGTTCAGCGTGAAGGCCAGATCGCCCAGCGAAGGAGGGGTCCCTTTGTAGAAACGCGGCTCGACGCCGTCGAAATAGCGGCCTTTCAACCCGGCGTAAGCGCCATTCGCGTCGATTGAGAAAACGGCTATTCCCCGTTTCAGGAAATAGCGGCTCAATGGGCCGGCGAAGGTCTTGAGATCGGACGCGTCCCTGCAGAATATGACCTCGGCCCCAGGCCATACGCCTTTGAAATTCCGCCGGCGGAATATCAACGGGTAGGCCTCCCCGTTCACCGTGCCCCACAAGCAGACGCAGCCGTATTTCGCGTGCAGGTCCATCATCTCAAGCTCGGCCGGCCGGTGAGCCTGCGGCGGCGGCCCGTCATGAACGAAGATTGCGGCGTCGTTTTTTTGGTCAAAAAGATGCATTTGGTCCAAAAGATGCAATGGACAGAGGACCAGAAATTGCCCGCGAGCGTAGCGGCGAAAGCCTTGCGCCTCGATAATTTTATAGGTGTGCGGTCGCGCTGAGACGTTTATGTAAGTGACCTCAGTGTATTTCGTCGCGACTTTGGCGAGCAGCGCCGCGTAGAGCGTGTAACCTGGTTCGACCCACCACCCGGTCAGATGACATCGTACTTGCTCCGGAAGTGAGTGCGTTATTCTAGAATATATTGTCAATATCGTTCCCACGATGCGGCCGTTATCCTCAAGCACAAGGCCGTATTGTGGATATTTTTCAAGTTTTGGACGATTTCCTATTTGATAAAGCATCAGCCAGAATATTTCTGGTTGATATCCCAATCCATTGGCGAGCAATTCGGCGATCAACCGGCACTCGTCTTTTCTTATATCACGAACGGAGATTTTAATATTTGTGTCCATGGAATCAGTTCCAAGCGGCAAGGACCGCAGAAATTTCCAATCAAATTCTTGCCTTGTTATGACAAATTCTTGCCTTGTTATGAATTGTGTCGGATTTGGTCGGCGCGCTCCAGGCCGCGGCGAGGCTATCTGATCGGGCGCCGCGGTCAACCCCTTGGTTTGGCTTGGTCACAATCAAGACGGGCCGACCGTCGACCCTGCGGCGCACTGCCGGCCTGCGAATCGCCGGTTGACAGGGTTGGTGGCCACTTCCGACGGCGGGGCGTTTCGTCGACCGGCGCGATCCCACGCTGATCGAGCATCGACAGATCCGCGTCGCCTGGCCGAAGATTCGCGTCCTCCTCCGAGTCAGCGCGCCTCGTCAGGCCAAACACAAAATTCAAAAAAAAACTATACGAACTATACGGAAGTGGTTCCCGTGAATAAAACCGAAAAGTCCTTCCGGTTACCGCCCCAACCTCTGGTGCAGCGGCCCCGGCGCCACCGCCGCCGCCGCGCGCCGGCGCACGATCTCGACGCCGACCGCGCCGTCGATGACGTCGAGCTTGCGCGCCACGATCTTCACCTGCCGCGCCCGCTCGTGCCTCAGGATCATCGCCGCCACCGCCTCGGCGAGCCCCTCGACGAATTCGTGATGGCCTTGCGCGGCGACGATGCGGATGGCGTCGAGGATCACGTCGTAGGAGAAGATCGCCCGCATGTCGCGCGGCTCGGCGCCGGTGCGGCGCACCAGCGCCTCGACGTCGAAGGCGACGCGTTGCTTGTGACCGCGCTCGAAATCATAGGCGCCGATCTCCGTCTGCACGACGAAATCGCGCACGAATATGCGGTCGAGATCGCTCTCCGGCTCGTCGGCGCCGACGAGGCCGCGCCCGAGCAACCGCCAGTCGACGTTCGGCGCGTCCTCGCGCCGCTCGCGCGGGATGAGGTCGCGCACCAGCGCCGCCGCCTCGCGGTCGATGCCGGCTCCGCGTTGGCGCCCGGCGCAGAGTGCGCCGCGAAAGCCGAGCGCGTCGGCGCCGGTGAGCAGCAGGCGCGGGATGTCGGGCGGCTCCAGCGAGCCGGCGAGCCCGGCCGTAAGGCCGAGCGCCCGGCAGCGGGCCGAGAAAGTGGCGAGTCGCGCGAGGTCGAGATGGTCGATGAGCCGGCCCTCGCCCTTGCGGCGGGTGTCGAGCATGGCGCCGGAGAAGCCGAGCGTCTGCAACTGCGCCAGCAGTTCGAAATCCGGGTTTTCGTCGGCAAACAGCATGCCGATCAGCGCGCCGCCGCGCGCGATCTCGGCCAGCGACGGGCTCAGCGCTGCAAGCGCCGGGCCGTCGACGGCGAGCTTCAGCATATCGACGCCGGCTTCGCGGAAGGCGTGGGCGCGGGCGATGAGGCTTTCGGTCGCATAGGGGGGATCGCCGAGCGTCGCGCTGGTCAGCGCCATGCCGGCGACGGCGCTGACGCCAGCGCGCGCGATCTCGGGTTCGACAGCGGCAATGGCGCCGCGCGAGGGATCCTTGAAATCGACGATGTCGGCGCCGAGGCGGGCGACGAGCGCCGCCTCCTCGGCATCGGCGACACTGGCGAGCATGAGAGTCATGACTGTCTCCACCGCGCTGTGCGTGGCTCTGCGGGGCGAATCCGCTTGAGCCAGGCGAGGCGCGCGCCTATGTCTGCCTCGACGAGGAAACACAGATGAAACACCTGGGGCGCAGCGGCCTTTTCGCTTTGATTGTATCGGCCTTCGCCCTGCCGGCGCAAGCGGCCGGCCGCCAACCGGCGGACCAGGATTGGCCGTGTCAGCAGCCCAAGGTGGCAAGCTTTCCGCTCGCCTCCGTATGGGACGGGCCGCCGATCGACACCCAGGCGGCGCCGAGCGACGATCCCGAGGTCGCCGATCTTGCGGCGCAGATGTCGCAGCGGCGGGTGCCGATCGCTGACGTGCAAGCGGCGGTGGTCAAGCTTGCGGCCTCCCCCGAGCCGAACGCCAAGGACAAGATCAAACGCGCCTTCGCCGCCGCCTTTAACGATCTCGTGCACCAGCGCTCGGAGATCATCCACGGCCTCGACCGCTTCGGCAACAAGCAACGCGCCATGGCCGAGCGCATCCGCGCCGAGAACGAGGCCGCGCACAAGGCCGAGACGCCGGGCCTGGCGCCCAACGACGCGGCCCTGCAGAAACTGCAATGGGACCTGCGCATCTACGACGAGCGCCGGCAGACGATCTCTTATGTCTGCGAGGCGCCGCAGGCGGTCGAGGCGCGCATCGGCGCCTTGGTCAAGATTTTGCGCCCGGTGTTGTGACAGCCGCCTCATGACGGGCGTGGTTGCGGCGTGCGCCGCTCCAGCGGATAGCCGGCGTCGCGCCAGCCGTCGGCGCCGTCCGGGTACCAATCGACGGATTTGTAGCCCAGCGTCAGCGCCCGCTTGGCGGCGTTCCACGACATCCAGCAGTCGCGCTTGCAGTAGAACGCCAGCGTCCGGTTGAGATCGCCGCCGCTCGCCTGCTTCAGGCCGGCGGCGAAATAGCCGAGCATCGACGGCGCCAGTTCGCCGTAACCGGTGTCGGGCAACCACAGACTGCCGGGAATGTCGTCGCGCGGCTTGTCGCGCCACAGCACGTCCTTGGGCAGGTTCTTCGGCCGCGGCGCTTGCGGCAGCACGTCGATGAAGACCGCGCCCTTGTTCATCCACAACGCATGCGCCTCGGCGCTGGTCAGCACCTTGGCGCCGCTCAGCGTCGCCGGGGTCGGCCCGCGATACGCTTCGTTGCGATAGCCGGCAGGCTCGGGCGGCGCCGCGGCGGCGAGCGCGAGGCATAAGATCGCAAGCTGGGCGCCGCGCTTCATTGCCAGCCGCGCGCCGCGCTTCATGGGCTGATCGGCTTGTCGTTTTCGTCGAGCAGCGGCACGCCATAGCCGCGCAGGATGGTCTCGATCTCGGTTCGGTTGTGCGCGATCAGCTTGTTGAGGGCGCGCTTCCAGTGCTGATCGGAATGGCGCACGCCCATCGCGATGCGATAGACGAGCTTCGGCCCGCCAGTCTCCTTCACCAGCGGCTGCACCGCGATCGGCGTATGAGCCGTGCGCGCGTAGAAACCGCCGAGCGGCCCCCATACCAGCGCGACGTCGATGACGCCTTTGTCGAGATCGGCCATCATCTGCGCGCTCGGCGATTCGAAGCGAGTGTCGACGACCAGCTCGTAGGACTTGATATGATCGAGCAGGCCGTTGGCGGCGAGATAAGTCACCGGCGGCGTACCGCCGATGACGCCGATCTTGGCGGTCTTCAGGCGTGGGTCGCTCAGCGAATCAAGCCCCGCCAGCGGTCCGTTCTTGGTGTAGGCGGCGGCGTAGGCGGTGCGGTAATAGGGATTGGTCGGTTGCACCATGTTGTCGCCGAGCGCGACGCCCAAGACGACGTCGCAGTGCAGCGCGTTGAGCGTATTGCGGATGAAGCCGGTCGCGTCGGGATAGTAGGTGTAGGCCAGATCCTTGCCAAGCTGCTTGGCGAACAGGGCGGCGATCTTGTTCTCGAAGCCTTCGCCGGCCTCGTTGGAGAACGGCAGGTCGCGCGGGTCGGCGCAAGCGCGGAACACATGCGGATCGACGAGTTCAAGCGCACCGTTGGCGTCGGCGTTCTGCGCCCGCGCCGTTGCCAGCGGCATGCCCAGCGCCAACGCCAGCGCCGCCGCGCCGAACCACCGCCATCTCGCCGCCGGCCGCGCGGCGGCGCCGGGGATCGCCGAGGGCGCCCGCGACAGAATTTCGGCAGCGCCAGAGTCTCGTTCCAACGTCGCTAGCCTCCTTGTCCGATCCGTCTCGCCGGCGCGCGCACTTTGCGCCCAAGCGTCGAGCGGATCAATCGTCCGCCATGCATTTGTCTTCGTTGGCGCCGTATTGGTCCGTCGCTGCCACGTGTTTGGCCGGCCGGCCGCGCCCTAGGGCGCCCGTCGAGCGTGCGCGCAGATAGACGTAGATATCGTTGAGATAGCAGGTCACGTTCTTGTTCTCGGCGAAGGACGGCATGACGTTGTCCTTGCCATTGAGGAAGTCCTTGCGTCCGTTGACCACGGTGCCGGCGAAGGTCGCGTAGTCCATGGTCTTCAGCGAATCCGCCAACGCCGGGGCGAACGAGGACCCACTGCCGTCGGGGCCATGGCAGACGTTGCAAGTGGAGTTGAAGCGCCGGAAACCGTTGAAGGTGGCGTAATCAACCGTGCCGTCCTTGTCTATCTTGTAAGTTGGATCGCCGCTCTTATCGCGCCAATAGCCGTCGTCGCCTTGTTTGACTGCCGCCGGATTGCCTGGCGGGTCCGCCTTGGCGACAACGATGCCGGATGAAAGACCCACCGCCAGGGTCAATAAAAATCGCCAAACGGGAAATTTCACGAAACCTGCCCTCCCAGGACGCCAACCGAGAAGCGTCTGTTTCATAAGAAAGTCCGGCGTTCGGCAACTCCCGATCCGCCGGACTCAACCTTTACATCAGACGATATCGTCTCAGTCGGTCGGCAGCGCGAACACCGTCAACACGCCGCCGAGCGCGGTATAATCGGACAGCGCCTTATAGCCGCCGACCGCGCCGAGGCCGTCGTTGGGCTTGGTGAGGCCGGCCGCCAGACCAATGCCCGCCCAGCCGCCGACGCCCGACAGCACCGCGACATATTGCTTGCCGGCGTGCTCGTAAGTCATCACGTTGCCGATGATGCCCGACGGGGTCTTGAACTTATAGAGCAGCTTGCCGGTCTTGGCGTCGACCGCCTTCAGATAGCCTTCCAACGTGCCGTAGAACACCACGCCGCCGGCCGTCGCCAGGGCGCCGCCCCAAGCCGAGAACTGCTCGGGATCGGACCAGACGATCTTGCCAGTCTTGCCGTCCCAGGCGATGAAGTTGCCCATGTTGCTGTCGCCCTTGGGCGGATACATCGACAACGTCGCCCCGACATAGGGCTGGCCGGCGGTGTAGCTGACCTTGAACGGCTCGTAGTCCATGCAGACATGGTTGGTCGGCACGTAGAACAGCTCGGTCTGCGGCGAATAGGCCGCCGGCTGCTCGTCCTTGGAGCCGAGCGCCGCCGGGCAGATGCCCTGCACGTTGACGTCTGTCTTCTCCGTCGACATCGCCTTGACGCGGATCGGACGGCCATAGTCCGGCGAGCTCTTGTCCATGTTGATGCCGGTGGCCCAGTTGACCTTCGGATCGAACTTCTGCGCCACCAGCAACTCGCCGTCGGTGCGGTCGAGCGTGTAGCCGAAGCCGTTGCGGTCGAAGTGCGTCAGCAAGTGGCGCTCTTTGCCGTCGATCTTCTGATCGGTGAGAATCATCTCGTTGACGCCGTCATAATCCCACTCGTCGTGGGGCGTCATCTGATAGACCCACTTGGCCATGCCCGTGTCGGCGTCGCGCGCAAAGATGGTCATTGACCATTTGTTGTCGCCGGGGCGCTGCGCCGGGTTCCAGGTCGAGGGGTTGCCGGAGCCATAATAGATCAGGTTCAGCTTCGGATCATAGGCATACCAGCCCCAGGTGTCGCCGCCGCCGATCTTCCACTCGTCGCCCTTCCAGGAATTGAGGCTGGAATCCTTGCCGATCGGCTTGCCGAGCGAGGTGGTCTTCTCCGGATCGACCATGATGTCGGAATCCGGGCCTTCCGAATAGGCGCGCCAAGCCAGCTTGCCGTCCTTGAGGTCGTAGGCCGACATCCAGCCGCGCACGCCGAACTCGCCGCCGGAGACGCCGATGTACACCTTATCCTTGACGATGAGCGGCGCGTCGGTGCCGCTCTCGCCCCTCGATCCCGTCACCGAGGTGGCGTCCTTCACCGACCAATCGACCTTGCCGGTCTTGGCGTCGAGCGCCACCAGCGTCGTGTCGGCCTGATGCAGCACTATCTTGCCGTCGCCATAGGCGAGCCCGCGGTTGACGGTGTCGCAGCACATGATGGGAATGACGTTCGGGTCCTGCTTGGGCTCATACTTCCACAGGATCTTGCCGTCGTTGTTGAGGTCGAGAGCGTAGACGATGTTGGGGAACGGCGTGGTGACGTACATGACGTCGCCGACGACCAGCGGCGCACCCTCGTGACCGCGCAACACGCCGGTCGAGAACTGCCACGCCGGCGCCAGCTTGCCGACGTTCGCCGTGGTGATTTGATTCAATGTGGAGTAGGCGGTCGCCGCATAGTTGGCGCGCGGCGTCACCCATTGCTTGGCGTCCTGTTGCATAGCCAGCAGCGGATCGTCAGCGGCGTATGCAAAACTCGCCGCGCAGAACGCTGCGGCGCTCAAGCACGTCGCAAGAAGATATTTGCGCATTTTTGCTCCTCCCATACATCTTAATATTCGCAACAGCGCATACACATGCGTCGCGCGCCGTCGCCAATGGCGACACCTGTCATGGGGATTCGTGACCGGCAGCGTGTCACAACAGTCAAGACTCAGGCATCTTCCCTACCGGGAATCTTGCCTGCTTGCGAAGATGCGTCGAGGCTCCCTATCCTCGACGCCCGTGAAGCCGGTTACTCCCGCATTCTATTTCGACGCCCCCGCCAGCGCAAGCGAAAATTCGAGGACTTGACAATTTTCAGGCATGACCGGCTAAGGCTTGCTTTATAAGTAGCGTCTACTGAACGAAGCTCAATCAATCAAAATGACAATGGTGCAACGCAGCATGAATTCGCCGCCGCGCAGATCGCCGGCGCGGCGATTACCGGGCTGGGCGGCTCTCATTCTTCTCTTTGGCCACCCGCTTGTCTGGAGCCAGCAAGCGGCCGCCGCGCCGCGCGACGATTTTGCATTGCAGCAAATCGCGCCCGGCGTTTACGCCCATGAGGGCGCCATCGCGGACGCCGACGCGATCAACCAGGGCGACATCGCCAACGTCGGCTTGGTGATTGGCGCGCGCGGCGTCGCCGTCATCGACGCCGGCGGCAGCGTCGCGGTCGGCCGGCGTTTCCTCGCCGCCATCCGCAACCTCACCGACAAGCCGATTCTCTATGTCATCAACACGCATGAACATCCCGATCACGTTTTCGGCGATGCGGCGTTTTCAGGCCTCGGCGCCGTCTTCGTCGGCCACAAGAACCTGCCGCGCGCGCTCGCCGCCCGCGGCCCGTTCTATCTCAAGCAATTCCGCCCGATCCTCGGCGACGCCGCGATCAACGAGGTGCGGCTCGTCGCGCCGACGCTGCTGGTTTCCGACACAATGTCGCTCGACCTCGGCGGCCGCCAGTTGACGCTGAAGGCTTGGCCGCCCGCGCACACCGATTGCGACCTCACCATTTATGATTCGCAGAGCCACACGCTGTTCGCCGGCGATCTCGTGTTCAACGAACACTTGCCGGTGATTGACGGCTCAATCAAAGGTTGGATGAAGACCCTCGACGAACTGGCCGCCATTCCCGCCGCGCGCGTCGTGCCCGGACATGGGCCGGTCGGCGAGCCGTGGCCCGCCGCGCTGAACGACGAGCGGCGCTATTTCGACACATTGTCGCGCGATATCAAAGCCGCGCTCGCGCGGGGCCTCGACATGCGCAGCGCCGCCGCCGCTGCTGCTGCCTCGGAGCGGCCGAAATGGAAGCTGTTTGACGCCTACAACGCGCGCAACGCCGTCGACGCCTACGCCGAATACGAGTGGGATCGCTGACGGCAGCGCCACCCAGGGTCAGAGTTCCTACTATGAACATGCTTCGCTGCCTCGTTCTCATCGGTTTCGTCGCCACCGGCGCCGCAGCGCAACCGGCGCCTGATTCGCAGACAAGGCCTGATTCATGGGACAATATAAAGATACAATTGTTCAAAGATGCGCCGATCGCGCAGGATAATACTTTCGTATCGTTGACCGCGCCGCCGCGCGCTGAAGACGCGGCGCTGACGCCGGTGACGATGAGCGTGCATGTGCCGAAGGGCGACACGCGCCGCGTCGTCAAGCTGAGCCTGGTGATCGACGAGAATCCCGTGCCGCTCGCCGGCGCGTTCACGCTCGGACCGAAAGCCGACGTCACCAGCCTCGCCACGCGGGTGCGCGTCGACGCCTACACCTATATACGCCTGATCGCCCAACTCAGCGACGGCAGCCTGCATATGACGAAGGCTTACGTGAAAGCGGCCGGCGGCTGCTCGGCCCCAGCGACCAAATCGCCCGACGAGGCCAACAAAGATCTCGGCAAGATGAAGCTGCGCGTCATCGCCGACGCTGGCCCCGGCCGCGGCGATTTTGTCGTGATGCTGCATCATCCCAACAATACCGGCATGCAGATGGACCAAGTGACGCGGCTTTACACACTGGCGCGTTATGTGGATCACCTCGCCGTCTATCAGGGCGATGATCTCGTCTTCGCGGTCGAGGGCGGCATTTCGATCAGCGAGAATCCGAATTTCCGCGTCGACTTCGCCCGCAATGGCGCCAAGTCGCTGCGCGTCGACGCCCGCGACATCGACAACACGCATTTCCACGACGCCTGGCCGCTCGCCAGCGGCTCCTGATCTCAGAAGCAGCGGATTTCCGATTCCGCCTGCGCGCGCCGCAGGGTGACGAGTTTACTCCTGGCGAGCGCCGACGCCTTGATGGCGCGGCCAGGGGCGCCGCTGTCCTGGATCATCGAGGCCACCGTTTCGCCGGAGACATAGGCGTCATAGGGCAGCAGCGAGGCGATGACGTCGATCGAGCACGAACAGCGTTCGAGCGCGTCGTGCGTTTCGCCGTTGGTCTTCATGCAGGCGAACACATAATCGGCGCGCGCGTCGGTCGGGTAATCGTTGAGCGCGGAGACCGCGGCCTGCGCCGGCAGGCCGGCGAGCAGCGCCAAAGCGATGAGAAAGGCGCGCATGTTTCCTCCTAAAACTGTAGCCGGCCCTATAGCACGTTCGCCAGCAGCAGCGCGATGGCGGCGGCCGGCGCGCACAGCGAGGCCTCGTCGCCGCCGCCGGTGAGTTCGGCGAAGCGCAAGCTCGGCAAGCCGAGCCGCCGCGCCGCCTCGCGCGCCATCGCCTCGCCGGCGCCGGCGATCACCGCCGGAGCGCCCGGAGCGAGATCGCCGCGCGACAGCCGCAGGAAAGCGGCGTCGCAGATGTCGCGCGTCTGCGCCTCGGCGAACCAGGCGGCGAGCCGCCGCCACGCCTCCGGCGGCGCCTCCCGCGCCTCGCGGCCGATCATGCGGGCGAGCCGCGCGCGAGAGGCGGCGGGGCTCTTGTCGCGGCCGTCGGCGGTCGCCATCAGGTCGGCGGCGGCGTCGAGTTCGCCCAGCAGGCGGTGAACATCGGCGGCGCTGGCGAAATATTCGTTCATCAGCGGCGTCCACTGGCCCGCGAACGGCGCCCGCGCCGCCATCGCCATGACAAAGGAGCGCGTCAGGCCGGTATAGACAAGTTCGCCATGGGTGAGGCGCGAGGCGTCGTCAACGCCGATCGCGGCGACGCGGCCGCCGACGATGGGGATGAGGTCGGTGGTGGTCGAGCCGATGTCGATGAACAGCGCGTCGGCGACTTTCAGCGCCGTCGCCTGCGCGCTCGCCCGCCAGTTGGCCGAGGCGACGCTCGCCGCTTGCTCGGCAGCCTCCTCGATGCGCACAAAGCCGGCGGGGCCGGCGTAAAGGCGCGGCGCCGGCAGATGGCGGGCGGCGATGGCGGCCAGGCCAACCACGCCCTCGCGACGCGAAGCGAAGGCGTCGCAGAGTTCGCCGCTCATGGTGACGCCGTGGGCGTCGGCGGCCCCAAGGCGGCCGACGAGATCGGCGAAAGCGGCGTCCAGGCAGGCGAGCCCCTGCCACAGCGGAGTCGCGGCCTGCGCGGCGGCGACGATGCGGCCGTCCTTGGCGCGCGCGCCCTTCAGATGGGCGCCGCCGATGTCCCAGCCGATGGTCGTCGTCATGGCGTCTCCTCCCGGGGCGGGGTATGGTCCGATCTCGCGCCACGAGCAAGCAAGCCGCCATGACCCGCCGACTCATTAGTTCCGGCTCCCGTTTCGAGGCCGAGATCGGCTATAGCCGCGCCGTCGTCGAGGGCGACTTCGTGTTCGTTGCGGGGACGACCGGCTTCGATTACGCTGCGATGACGATCTCGCCCGATCTCGCCGAGCAGACGGAGCAGGCGCTGCGCAATATCGAGTCGGCGCTGGTCGCGGCGGGCGCGAGCATGGCCGATGTGGTGCGCGCGACCTACATGTTGCCGGTCGCCGCCGATTTTCCACAATGCTGGCCGGTGTTGCGGCGCTGGTTCGGCGATGTCCGGCCGGCCGCGACGATGATCTCGGTCGGCCTCGCCGATCCGCGAATGCAAATCGAGATCGAGGTCACGGCGCTGCGCCGGCAGGCCAAGGTCTGAACGGCGGGAAAGGTTTGCCTTCCCGCCGCGTTCCTCTTATATAACAAGCTTTCCCATTCAATTCGCACGAGAGGCCAAGCCTCCCCCTCGTCGCAGGGCGGCGGCGCTTGGTCCAAAGCTTGGCCGAAAACAGGAGTTTCCGATGAGCGATGCCCCGCTGATGCCAAAAGCCACCGCCGTCTGGCTGGTAGAGAACACCTCGCTCTCGTTCGACCAGATCGCCGAGTTCTGCAAGCTGCACCCGCTGGAGGTCAAAGGCATCGCCGACGGCGAGGTCGCTACCGGCATCAAGGGCTACGACCCGATCTCCACCGGCCAGCTCAGCCGCGAGGAGATCGCGGCGGCCGAGAAGGACCCCGAGCGCAAGCTGAAGCTCGCGACCTCGAAAGTGCGCGTGCCCGAGTTCAAGAAACCGCGAGGCGCCCGCTACACGCCGCTGTCGCGCCGCCAGGACCGGCCGAACGCCATCCTCTGGCTGCTGCGCAACCATGCCGAACTGAAGGACGCGCAGATCATGCGCCTCGTCGGCACCACCAAGCACACGCTGGAGGCGATTCGCGAGCGCAGCCACTGGAACAGCGCCAACCTCCAGCCAATGGACCCGGTGACGCTTGGCTTGTGCTCGCAGATGGACCTCGATTTCGAGGTCAACCGGGCCGCCAAGGACCGGCCGAAGGTCGAGGCGCCGCAGGGGCCGACCCTGGTGCCGGCCGAAATCACCACCGCCCGTCCCGCGCCATCGAGCGCGCAGGACGTGTTCGGCGAATCCGCGACGCCAAAGCCGCGCGAGGAGGAGAAGATCGACGTCGAGGCGGTGTTCGGCAAGCTCAAGGAGTTGAAAAAGGCCGAGTGAAACTCAGGCCGCCGCCAACTCGCGCGCGGCGCCGACATGCTCGACGAATTGGCGCGCCGATTCGCGCCAGGTGAAGGCGAGCGAGCGCGCCAGCGCCCGCTCGCGCGGAATGTCGAGCGCCGCCAGGCAGGCACGGCGCAGGTTGTCGTCGAGTGCGCCGGCGCCGCTGTCCTCGATCACGTCGAGCGGGCCGGTGACGGGGTAGGCCGCCACCGGCAAGCCGCTTGCCAGCGCCTCGATCAGCACCACCCCGAAGGTGTCGGTGCGCGAGGGAAACACGAAGGCGTCGGCCGAGGCGAAGATTTCGGCAAGCGCGTCGCCGAATTTCTCGCCGAGGAAATGCGCATGCGGGTAGCGGCGCTGCAACGCGGCGCGTGAGGGGCCGTCGCCGACGACAACTTTCGAGCCCGGCAGGTCGAGGTCGAGGAAGGCCTCGAGGTTCTTCTCCACCGCCACGCGCCCGACATTGAGGAAGATCGGGCGCGGCAGGTCGAGGCTCGAACTCTGGCGCGGGCGAAACAGCGCATGGTCGACGCCGCGCGTCCACAGCGCGACGCGGGCAAAGCCGCGCCGCTCCAATTCCTGCTTCATCGACGCCGTCGGCGCCAGCACCCGCTCGGCCGGCGCATGGAAGTGGCGCAGATAGGCGTAGCTCCAAGCGAGCGGCGCCGGCAGCCGGGCGCGTACATATTCGGGAAAGCGGGTGTGGTAGCTGGTGGTGAAGCGCAGGGCGCGGTTCATGCAATAGCGGCGCGTCGCCCAGCCGATCGGGCCTTCGGTGGCGATATGCACATGCGTCGCCCCTATTCGCTCGATGCGCCGGCCAACCTCGGCGGCGGTGGCGAAGGCGAGGCGGATGCCGGGATAGGTCGGCATCGGTACGGAGCGAAACCCCTCCGGAGTGACGAAAGCCAGTTCGGCGCCGAATTCGCGCACCGGTTCGGCGATCCGCTGGTAGGCGAACACCACGCCGTTGGTCTGACCCCAGGCGTCGGTGGCGACGACGATTCTCATCCGGCGTTTTCGGTCCCGACCTCAAGCTCCAGCGCCGCCGGCGCCGGGCGGCGTTCCCGCGCCCAGCGCAGCGGCGTCAGCGCGCCGTCCTCGCGCTCGATCACCAGCGAGCAGGATTCGACGAAATCGCCGATATTGACATAGGCGATGCCGTCGATCTCGCGCATCGTCGGGTGGTGGATATGGCCGCAGATGACGCCGTCGACGCCGCGCCGACGCGCCTCGGCCGCCAGTTGGCGCTCGAAATCGCCGATGGCGTTGACCGCGGTCTTGATCTTCAGCTTGATCCAGGCCGAGAACGACCAATAGGGCAGGCCGAGCCGGCGCGTCGCCCGGTTGAGCGCGGTGTTGATCGCCAGCGCCAGCCGATAGCCGCGGTCGCCGAGCACGGCGAGCGCCTTCGAGCGCTGGATGACGACGTCGAAAGTGTCGCCGTGGGCGATGAGATAGCGCTTGCCGTCGCGCGCCACATGCACCGCGTCCTCGACGATCTCGACGCCCTCGAAGCGGCGAGGGGCGAAGCGGCGCAGGAATTCGTCGTGGTTGCCCGGGATATAGACGACGCGCGCGCCGGCGCGGGCGCGTTCGAGGAAATGGCGCACAACGGCGCTATGCGCCTCCGTCCAGCGCCAGCTTTCGCTGAGCCGCCAGCCGTCGATGATGTCGCCGACGAGGTAATAGACATCCGCCTCGTGGCCGGCGAGCACCTCCAGCGCCAATTCCGCCTGGCATCCGCGCGTGCCGAGATGCAAGTCGGATATGAACAGCGCAGGCAACCGCCGTGGCCCGCTTAAGCTCGGTCTCAATCGCGCCTCATCCTGTCGGCTTGAGTCTCGATGGCCCCCTCAGCGGCCTCTATGGTCCATTAACGCGATAAGCGCAATCCGCCCGCAAGCGCGGCCCAGCGAGCGCCGCGCCGCCGCCGTGCGCCGCTCGCCGCGCCCCGATGCCGATAACGTCCGGCTTGAGGTTGGCTGCAGACCGCGCTTGCCTTACCATCTTTGCCGTGGCTTTCTAGCGGTCGGCGGGGGAGGCGCGAGCCATGGACGTAGCCAGACTTTATCTTAAGCTCGGGCCGACATGGCTCGTCGTCGGCATGGCGCTCGGCATTTACATGGGCATGGCGAAATCCTTCGAACTCGCGCCGCTGCACGCCCATATCAACCTCGTCGGCTTCGCCTGCCACATGCTGTTCGGGCTGACGCTGCGCCAATGGCCGGAGCTGGCGCGCTCGGCGCTGGCGACCGCGCAATTCTGGATTTTCGCGCTGTCGACGCCGTTGATGGTGATCGGGCTCTATTTAACCCTCAAGGGCGGCGTCGAGTTGCCGGTGATCCTTGGCTCGCTCGGCCTGTTCGTCGGCGCCGCCATGTTCTGCCTCATAGTCTGGCGGCGGCTATGACCAATATTGCCGCCGCCGCGCCCGCTGACGCGCCGCCGATCGAGCTGAAGAACCTCGTCTATATGGCGATCGCCTTCGTCGTGCTGGCGCTCGTCATCGCCATCGACAACATCTGGCTGCTCAATTTCGTGCATGTCATGTCTGGCGTCATGTGGACCGGGATCGACCTGTTCATGGGCTTCGTGGTCGGGCCGATCGTGCGCGCCATGCCGGCGCCGGCGCGGCGCGCCTTCGTGCTCCGGCTGACGCCCAAGACCCTGTTCCTGCTCCCGACTTTGTCGATCGTCACCTCGACCGCCGGCTATTTCCACGCCAAGCAGATCGGTCTCATGGCCGCGCCTTATCCGCAATTCTGGTGGGTGGTCGCGGCGCTGGCGATCGTCACGGTGCTGACGCTCCAGGGGCTCTGCTTCCTGCTGCCGACGAATCTGAAGGTCTATTTCGAACTCAAGAAGCCGCAGCCGGACGGCGCGCGCATCGGCCGGCTGATGCGCTGGTACTTCCTCGCCGTCGCCTCTCAGGGCGTCATGCAGATGGCGATCATCGTCGTGATGGCGAAATTCGTCACCGGGCTCTGACGCCCGTTCACTCCGATTCCTGATTGCCGCCGATCTTGTCGGCGAACAGCGCAATGGTGCGGGTGTAGACGGTCGCCGCGTTCCATTGCAACAGCGCCTGGAAGTTCGGTTGGCCCGGATTCCACCCCTGTCCGCGCTGCCAACCCTTGGCGTGCAGGTAATTGGCGGTCGAGGCGAGCGCGTCCTCGGGGCTGTGGATGAGGTCGCCGCTATTGCCGCCGGCAATGCTGGTGGCGTATTTGAGATAGGAGGTCGGCATGAATTGGGTCTGGCCGATTTCGCCGGCCCAAGCGCCGCGCATTTCGCGCGGCGAGAGGTCGCCGCGCTGGATGATCTTCAGCGCCGCCAGCAATTCCTCGTGGAATTTCTCGCTGCGCCGGCAATCATAAGCGAGCGTCGCCAGCGCGCTCAGCGTGTCGAATTTTCCGATGGTCGAGCCGAAGCCGGTCTCCAGCCCCCAGATCGCGACCAGCACCTGGCCGGGCACGCCGTAGCGCTGCTCGATCTGCTGCAACGGCTCGGCGTAGCGCAGCATCATCTTGCGGCCCTTCTTCAGGCCAAAGGCGGTGATGTGGCGGGAGGAGAAGGTAGCGAAACTCTGCGAGAAGGCGCGCTGGCCGCGATCGTGGCTGATGACGTTTTCGTCGTAGGAGACGTCGTCGAGCGCG
>DATNDU010000198.1:0-48558 GCA_035606915.1 Roseiarcus sp.
GGCGCAGCTTCGCCGATGCCGGCGAGGCCGGGCGCCTGGCGCCGGGGACGCCGCTGCCGCCGCCGGCCCCGGTGTTCCCGCGCTATGCGCGAGAGTGATGCGCGCTCAACTCGGCGACGATCGCCGTCAGTTGCGAGGTCGCCATGGGCTTGGCGCAGATAGTCGCCTCGGGATAGCGCCGCGCCAGCTCATGCGGTTCGGCCTGGCCGGAGTGGAACACCACCGGCACGGCGCGCTCGGCGAGAAAATCGGCGAGAGGAAAGCTTTCGCCATCCTCCAGCCACACATCGAGCACAGCGCAATCGGGGATGTGTTTGCGGCAATAGGCCAGCGCCTGCGAATTGGTCGCGAACGGGCCGACGGTGAAGAACCCGGCATCGCCCAGCGCGTCGATGACGGTCATCGCAATCAGTGGATCGTCCTCCGCAATTAAGATAGTGGTAAGCATCGCTCTTTTTTCTTTCGCCAACAGCAGAATTGCAGAGGCAACCGCCGCCGCCGGCTTTCGTTCCTCAAGCGACGCGGATAGTCGGCGCCGCCGGCGGGCGCGCGCCTCGACGCCGTGGGGCTTGGCGGCCGGGCTTGACGCGCGACGGCGGACGGGGCAAGCGCGTCACAGGGCGCGGAGGCGATTATGAGCGAGGCGACGGAACGGACGATCGACAGTTACGACATCCAGCGCCTCCTGCAACTGCTGCCGCATCGCTATCCGATGCTGCTGGTCGACCGCATCATTGAGGCGAGGGGCGACGAATCCTGCATTGGCATCAAGAATGTAACCGCCAACGAGCCGCAGTTCACGGGCCATTTTCCGGGCCATCCGGTGATGCCTGGCGTGCTCGTCGTCGAGGCGATGGCGCAGACCGCCGGCGCGCTATGCGCGGCTTCGCAGGGCTTTCAGAACCCCGCGCCGCAAGTGTTGCTGATGACGATCGACAAGGCGAAATTCCGCAAGCCCGTCGTGCCCGGCGACCAATTGCGGCTGCACATGACCAAACTCACCAAGCGCCGCAATATCTGGTGGTATCGCGGCGAAGCCAAGGTCGACGGCGTGCTGGTCTGCGAGGCGGAGGTGTCGGCGATGATGGTGTGGGCTTGACCTTTGTTCACCCCAGTGCTTCCGTTCACCCCAGCGCCTGGGTCGAGCCCGGCGCGACGCTCGGGGCCGACGTCGAGATCGGCCCGTTCTGCCATATCGGCGCCGAGGCGATCCTCGGCGACGGGGTGAAGCTCCATTCCCACGTCGTGGTGGTCGGCGCGACCGAGATCGGCCCGCGCAGCCGCATCTTCCCCTTCGCCGCCATCGGCCACCAGCCGCAGGATCTCAAATATCGCGGCGAGCGCACGCGGCTGCGGATCGGCGCCGATTGCCTGATCCGCGAGGGGGTGACGATGAACCCCGGCACCGAGGGCGGCGGCGGCGAAACGGTCATCGGCGACGCTTGCGTGTTCCTCGCCCAGGCCCATGTCGGCCACGATTGCCGGCTCGGCGAGGGCGTGCTGCTCTCCAATAACGTCATGCTGGCGGGGCATTGCCGCGTCGGCGATTACGCCAGCCTTGGCGGCGGCGCGGCGGCGCATCAGTTCGTGCGCATCGGCGCGCACGCTTTTCTCGGCGGCCTCACCGGCGTCACCGACGATCTGATCCCGTTTGGCGTCGCTATCGGCAATCGCGGCCGGCTCGGCGGCGTCAATGTCGTCGGCATGAAGCGGCGCGGTTTCACGCTGGAGGACATCCAGTGCGTGCGGCGGGCCTACAAGACGCTGTTTAGCGAGGCGGGGACGCTGAAGGAGCGCACCGAAGCGGTGGCAAGCGAGTTCGCCGGCAACCGGGCGACGCAGATGATCGTCGATTTCCTGCGCGAGGGCGGCGATCGCGGCGTGGTGACGCCGCGCGAGCGCCGGGATGAAACTACGTGACGGCGCCGCTCGCCATTGTCTGCGGCAGCGGCGGGCTTCCTTTGGAGGCGGCGCGGGAAGTTCGCAACAGCGGCCGCGAGGCGTTCCTGGTCGGGCTCGTCGGCTCCGCGCCGCGCGAGATCGAGGCCTATCCGCATCTCTGGGTGCGGCTCGGCGAGGTCGGCAAACTGATCTCGGCGCTGCGCGCGCGTAAGGTGCGGGAGATGGCGTTCCTCGGCGCGGTGACGCGCCCGGAACTCGGCGATCTGTTGCCGGATTGGGGCGCGATCGTGCGCGCCGGCGAGATCGCCAAGCTGTTTCGCGGCGGCGACGACATGCTGCTGCGCGGCGTGGCGCGGCTGTTCGAGGGCGAGGGCTTCCGCATCCTGGGCCCACGCGAGTTCGCGCCCGGCTTGCTGGCGCCCAAGGGCGAGATCGTCGGCCCGCCGCCGGACGAGGAGGCGCGCGCCGACATCGCCTTCGGCGCGCGGCTGCTGGAGGCGATGTCGCCGTTCGACATCGGCCAGGGCGTCGTGGTCTGCGCCGAGCGGGCGTTGGCGGTCGAGGCGGCGGAGGGCACGGACCAGATGCTGGAGCGCGTCGCCGGCTTGCGCGCCGGCGGGCGGCTGCGGCTGAAGGGCCGCGCCGGGGTGTTCGTGAAGGCTGCCAAGCGCGAGCAGGACGTGCGGCTCGACCTGCCGGCCGTCGGCCCGGCGACGATCGCCGCGGCGCGGCGGGCGCAGCTCGTGGGGCTGGCGATCGCCGCCGGCGAGGTGCTGATCGCCGACCGGCCGGCGTTCAAGAAGGCGGCGGCGAAGGCGGGCCTGTTCGTCTGCGGGTGGTCGGCGTGAGGCGATTGAAAATCGCCCTCATCGCCGGCGAACCCTCGGGCGACGCGCTCGGGGCCAAACTCATCCAGGCGCTGCGGGAATTGACCGACGATGGGGTGACTTTCGTCGGCGTCGGCGGCCCGCGCATGGAGGCGGCGGGGCTCGAATCGGCGTTTCCGCTGTCGGAAGTCGCGGTCATGGGCATCCTGCCGGTGCTGGCGCGGCTGCCGCGCATCTTCGCCCATATCGCCTGGGCCGCCGATCATGTGATCCGTTCGGCGCCGGACGGGCTTATCCTCATCGACAGCCCGGATTTCACCCATCGCGTCGCGCGGCGGGCGCGCGCGCATCTGCCGAAGCTGCCGGTGATCGATTACGTCAGCCCTACGATCTGGGCCTGGCGGCCGGGCCGCGCCCGCAAGATGACGGCCTATGTCGATAAGGTCATGGCGCTGCTGCCGTTCGAGCCTGCCGCGCACGAGCGGCTTGGCGGGCCGAAATGCGTCTATGTCGGCCATCCGCTGATCGAGCGGCTGGTGGAATTGCGCCCCGACGCCGAGGAGCGGGCGCGGCGCGAGTCCAAGCCTCCCGTCGTGCTGGCGCTGCCGGGCTCGCGGCGCTCGGAAGTGGCGCGGCTGATGGGCGATTTCGGCGCCGCGCTCGGCGCGCTGTCGCATTCGATGGGGCCGTTCGACATTGTGCTGCCGACGCTGCCGCATCTGCACGCCGAAGTGACGGCGCGCGCCGCGAATTGGCCGGCCGCGCCTCGGCTGTTGATTAGCGAGGCCGACAAATTCGCCGCCTACCGCACCGCCCGCGCCGCCCTCGTCGCCTCCGGCACCGCGACGCTGGAGGTGGCGCTCGCCGGCGTGCCGCTGATCGGCGCCTATAAGGTGTCGCGGCTCGAAGAGCCGGTTAAACACTTCATCAGCGTGTCGTCGATCCTGCTGCCGAACCTCATCTTGGAGCAGCAGGTGATCCCTGAGTTCCTACAGCGCGATTGCATGCCAGGGCCGCTGGCGCTGGCGATGGCGGGAATTTTGACGCAAGGCCCGGAGCGCGAGGCGCAACTGGCGGCGCTGGCGCGGCTCGATGCGAAGATGCGGCTGCCCGGCGACGAGGCCCCGAGCCGCGCCGCGGCGCGCGAGGCGCTGGCGACGATCGCCGAGCGCGCTGCCGGCGACTGATTTCGCAGCGGCGGAACGTCGGCGTGCCTGCGCGACTTTCTCCGCTATTCCCGGGCGCGAATGCGCTTTGACGCTCCTGATGCGCGGCGGGCTGCCGCCGCAAGCAGCCCAACTCTACGGTTTGCTGCACTGGCCGCTGTTCTTCTGTTTCGCCGTTTTCGTCATCGCGTTTCTATATTGGGCGGGGCCGTGCCGTCCGCCCGCACGTTACCCGCGGCTGCTGCCGGGCGCCGCGACCGCGGCTTTTCTTTGGGCGTTCGGATCATACGTTTTTAGCTGGTATGTCGAGGCGCTCGCCAATTACAGCGCCGCCTATGGATCGCTGGCGACGGTGATCGTGACGATGACCTGGCTGTGGGTCTCGGCGGCGATCATCCTGTTGGGGGCGCAGGTCAATTACGAATTGACCCGCCGCCCGCCGGCCCCTTTGGCTTCGAAATAGCCCTGCCGGCGCGGACCCCGAGGGAACCTGCGAGGGGG
The DNA here is from genome assembly GCA_035606915.1 of Roseiarcus sp. Classification (GTDB taxonomy): domain Bacteria; phylum Pseudomonadota; class Alphaproteobacteria; order Rhizobiales; family Beijerinckiaceae; genus Roseiarcus. Next base: position 4,397 of record DATNDU010000198.1, read on the forward strand.
AGCGACCGTTTCAACAAGGCAATCGGAAATCAACCAAGGAGACCTCAGATGTCCAGCACCACCGACAAGATCAAGGGCGCCGGGAACGACGCGATGGGCAAGGTCAAAGAGAGCGCCGGCCGCGCTCTGGACGACGACAAGATGCGGGCCGAGGGCCTTGCGCAGCAGGCTAAAGGCAAGGCGCAGAAGGCGGTCGGCGAGGCAAAGGACGCCGTAAAGGACGCCGTTGACAAGGCGTAACGCAAGAGGGAAGGGAGGTTCGCCTCCCTTCTTTCGCGTGGGATGGCCGGCCTTGCGCCGGCCTGATTGTGTTCGCTGCAGCCGTTCCATTCGTGAGGGCCTTCCATGTCCGTCAAGACCAGCTCTGCTTCCAATTTGAGAACCCCGACCGATCTCGACCCCAAGCAGGTCAAGGCGGTCGCTGAGGCGATCAACGGCATCGTCGCCGATACGTTCGCGCTCTATGTGAAGACGAAGAATTTCCACTGGCACATGAGCGGGCCGCATTTTCGCGATTATCACCTCTTGCTCGATGAGCATGGGGAGCAGATTTACGCCTCCATCGACCCGCTCGCCGAGCGCGTGCGCAAGCTCGGCCAGCCGACGCTGACCTCGATCGGCTCGATCGCCAGGCGCAGCCGCATCAAGGACAACGACCGCGAATATGTCGACCCGGAAGAGATGCTGGGCGAGTTGATCGACGACAACAAAGCCTGCATAAAGGCGATGCGCGAGGCGCATGAGATTTGCGACGACGCCGACGACGTCGCCACCGCCAGCCTGCTCGAAAATTTCATCGACGAGACCGAGCGGCGCGTATGGTTCCTGTTCGAGGCAAGCCGTTCGGCGGATAGCTCCGGCCACTGAGCTTATGGGGCGGCCTTAGCTGGCCGCTTTCGCCTTGCCTTTGGCCTCCGTCGGCGTGATGCGCAGCATGGCGAGGCGGTTTTTCTGCCGCCGCAGCACCTCGAAGCGGAAGCCGTGGAACACGAAGGCTTGGCGGGCCTCGGGTATGGTGCGCGCCTCGTGAATGACCAGGCCGGCGACGGTCGCCGCCTCATCGTCGGGCAAATCCCAATCCATCGCACGGTTGAGGTCGCGAATCGTCACCGAGCCATCGACGAGCAGCGAGCCGTCGAGTTGCTGGCGCACGCCGGGCATCGCGACATCGTGCTCGTCGGTGATGTCGCCGACGATCTCCTCCAAGATGTCCTCCAGCGTGATGAGGCCGAGCACCATGCCGTATTCGTCGACCACCAGCGCCGAATGGGTCTTGCGGCGCAGGAACGCTTGCAATTGCGCGCGGCAGGAGGTCGCGTCGGGGATGAACCAGGCATCGAGCGCGACGTCGGCGGGGCTGAGCTTGGAGACGTCGCCGCCGGCCGCCGCGTAGGCGCGGAACAGATCCTTTATGTGCAGAATGCCGATGATGTTCTCGGGATCGTCGCGCCACAGCGGAATGCGCGAATAGTGCGAGTTGAGCGCTTCGCGCACCAGTTCGGCGGCCGGCAAATCGGCGTCGAGCGTGCGCATCTTGGTGCGATGGATCATCACGTCGCGGACGGGAACGTCCTCTAGCTCCAACAGGCCGCCGAACATGTCGCGCTGGTCGCGCGCCACCTCGCCCTCGCGGTGCAGGACGTCGACGGCGCCGCGCAGTTCCTCCGCCCCCGAAAGCCCGGAATCGCGCACGCCGGCGGCGAAACCAAACAGCTTCAGCAACAGGCCGACGAAGATTTCGACCGCCCGCACCAGCGGGGCGAACACGGTGACGACGACGGCGACGATTGGTGCGATGATGAGTGCGACGCGGTCGGGATAGGCGATGGCGATGGTCTTGGGCAGCACCTCGCCGAAGACGACGATCAGCACCGTCATGATCGCGGTGGCTTCCAGCACGCCGCCCTTGCCGAAGGCGCGCACGAACACGCTCGTCATATAGGCCGACGAGGCGATGGTGACGAACTGGCCGCCGACCAGCATGGCGCTGATGAGCCGGCCCTTGTTGGCGATCAACCGGTTGGCGAGCTTGGCGCGGCGGTCGCCGGAGGTTTCCAGCGCTTGCAGCCGCGCTCGCGAGGCGGCGGTGAGGGCGGTTTCCGCGCCCGCAAAGAAAGCGGCGCCGACCAGACTGACGACGATGACGAGCACGGCGACGACGAGGGTCATGGCCGGAGCTCTACCGGCTGGGGCCGCTCAAATCGGGGGCTCAGGGGCGTGCACTCTCCAGCGCGGCGATGTGAGCGATCGTCTGGCTGCTGGCGGAAGTCAGGGGTTGCATCGGCTCCGGTTTCGCTTGACTACGGGCTTACGATAACACGGCGCCTCAAGCCCCGGCAATCGGCTCGCGCCAGTTCACGCTCAGCTCTTCGCGAAAGGCGAAGCGCGCCAGATGGCGTACAACCACATCCTTCAGCCGCTCCAGATCGTCAACGTTGGCGGCCTCGACGCAGATGGTCAGCGTCGCATCGTCGGCGGCGAGCCTGGTCTGGCCGAGCGGGAAGGTGATCTGCCCGGCCTGCGGGTCGAACGTCGCCGGCAGCTTGTGCTGGAAGTGCTTGCAAAGCTGCTGGAGATATTTGCTGGCGCTGACGGTGGGGATTTGCGCCTCGGCGCGCAGGATGGGTTCGGACATGGCGGGGGTTCCTTTTGCGATGTGGCTGAGGCCCGGCGCTTAGCGCAAGCCACCCGCCGTTCAGGCGTTCACCTGATCGGCGATCCGGCCCAGGCTCTCCTCGCGGCCGAGCACGCGCAGCACGTCGAAAATGCCCGGCGACGTCGTGCGCCCGGTCAGCGCGCAGCGCAGCGGCTGCGCCACCGTGCCGAGCTTGGCGCCGATCTCCTCGCCATAGGCGCGCACAGCCGCCTCCGTCGTCGCGGCGCTCCATTCGGCGAGCCCCGTCAAGCGCGGCAGCAGCACCTTCAGATGCAGCCGGCCGCCCTTGGCAAGCACCTCCTCGGCCTTGGGCTCGATGGCGAGCGGGCGATGCGCGAACAGGAATTGCGCGCCGTCGACGAGTTCGACGAGCGTTTTGGCGCGCTCGCGCAGGCCGGGGAAGGCGGCGCGAAGCTGCGCCAGCTTCGGCGCATCGAGCGCGGCGGCCATCTGCGGACCACCCTGGAGATAAGGCAGGGTGTTGAGAAACTGCTCGAACAGCGCCGCGTCGTCGGTGGCGCGCATGAAATGGCCGTTCATGTTTTCGAGCCGCGCGTAATCGAAGCGCGAGGCCGAGCGGCCAACGGCGCTGAGTTCGAAGGCGGCGATCATCTCGCTTTGCGTAAACATCTCCTTGTCGCCGTGGCTCCAGCCCAGGCGCACGAGATAGTTGCGCAGCGCCTCCGGCAGGTAGCCCATCGCCCGGTAGGCATCGACGCCGAGCGCGCCGTGACGCTTGGAGAGCTTGGCGCCGTCGGGACCGTGGATCAGCGGGATATGCGCCCAGACCGGGACTTCCCAGCCGAGGCCGCTATAAATCTGCGTCTGCCGGGCGGCGTTGGTGAGATGGTCGTCGCCGCGAATGACGTGGGTGACGCCCATGTCGTGGTCGTCGACAACGACGGCCAGCATATAGGTCGGGTTGCCGTCGGAGCGCAGCAGCACGAGGTCGTCGAGGTCCTTGTTGGGAAACACCACCTTGCCCTGCACCTTGTCGTCGATGGCGGTCTCGCCCTCCTGAGTGGCGCGCAAACGGATGGTCGGGGCGACGCCGGCAGGCGCCTCGGCGGGGTCGCGGTCGCGCCAACGGCCATCGTAGCGCGGCGGCAGGCCGGCGAGGCGCTGCTTCTCGCGCATTTCAGCCAGTTCGTCGGGGCTGCAATAGCAGCGATAGGCGTTGCCGGAGGCGAGCATCTGTCTGGCGACCTCGCGATGGCGCTCGACGCGGGTGAACTGATGCACGGCCTCGCCGTCCCAATCGAGCCCGAGCCAGCGCAGGCCGTCGAGAATCGCCTCCACCGCCTCGGGCGTCGAGCGTTCGCGGTCGGTGTCCTCGATGCGCAGCAGGAACTGGCCGCCGACGTGCTTGGCGTAGAGCCAGTTGAACAAAGCGGTGCGCGCGCCGCCGATGTGCAGGAAGCCGGTCGGCGAGGGGGCGAAGCGGGTGACGATCTCGGACATGGCGCGCCTCTAGCAGATGTGCGGCGCTTCGCCAAAGCGCACGGTTTGCAAACGCGCCGGCCGCCGCCTAGCTTGCCCGCGAAACGCCGACGGAGAAGGTTATGACGGCCGCCCGCGTTGCGGCGCCGGCGCTTTGGCTCGCCGCGCTCTGCTTAGGCATCCATCTGTTCGCCAACCCGCATCACGGCGTGTTCCGTGACGAGCTGTATTTCATTGTCTGCGGGCTGCATCCGGGGCTCGGCTACGTCGATCAGCCGCCGCTGGTTCCGCTGATCGCGGCGGCGTCTTACAAGCTGTTCGGCGTCGCGCTGACGCCGCTGCGACTTTTCCCGGCGCTGGCGATGGCGGCGACGGTGGCGCTGGTCGCGGAATTCGCACGGTTTCTCGGCGGCGGCCGGTTCGCGCAGACGCTCGCAGGCCTCGCGGCGTTGGCCTCACCGATCCTGCTGGTCGACGGGCTGTTGATGTCGACCGATTGCCTGCAACCGCTGACCTGGCTCGCGTGCGCCTATCTCGTCGCGCGGCTGGCGCGCGGCGGCGACCGGCGGCTGTGGCTGGCGCTCGGCGCGGTGGTCGGCATCAGCCTGTGGAGCAAATATCTCATTGCCTTTTATGTCGTCGCGCTGCTCGTCGGGATCATCGCCGCGCCGATGCGCCGCCAACTCCTCAGCGTATGGCCGTGGGCCGGGGCGCTGTTGGCGCTGGCGATCATCGCGCCGAATCTCGCCTGGCAGGCGGCGCACGGCTTCCCGTTTCTGGAAATCGGCGCGGCGGGGGCGGCCAGCAAGAACATCGCGCTGTCGCCCCTCGGCTTTTTCGGGCAGGAACTGCTGTTCGTCGGCCCGCCGCTGGCGCTGGTGTGGATCGCCGGACTTTGGCGGCTCGCGAAAGCGCCGCAGGAGCGGGCGCTGGCGGTCGCCTATTTCGCCGCCGCGGCGCTGTTCATCGCCGGGCATGGCAAGGCCTATTATCTCGCGCCGGCCTATCCCGCGCTGTTCGCCGCCGGCGGCGTGTGGTGGGAAGGCGTGTTGCGACCACGGGCGGCGCGCCTCGCCGCGCTGGCGCTGGTCGTGCTGGCCGGACTCCTCACCGCGCCGCTGGTGCTGCCGATCCTGCCGCCGCAAGAGGTCATCGCCTATTCGCGGCGTCTCGGCCTGGCGCCGGGCGCGGCTTCGACGGAGCATCTCAAGCCGGCCGTTCTGCCGCAGCAATTCGCCGATATGTTCGGCTGGCGCGAAATGGCGGCTGAGGTGGCGCGGGTCTATCGGGCGCTGCCAGAGGACGAACGCCGGCGCGCCGTGTTCTTCGGCCGCAACTACGGCGAGGCGGCGGCGGTCGATATCTACGGCCCCGCGCTCGGCGGTCCGCCGGCGATCAGCGGCCACAACCAATATTTCCTGTGGGGGCCGCGCGGCTTCGACGGTTCGGTGGTCATCGCGCTGGGGCCGCCGGGGGCGAAGTTCTCCGGCGCCTTCGGCGGCATCGAGGTCGCCGGGCACATCGAAAACGCCTACGCGATGCCCTACGAGAGCGGGCTCGACATCTACGTGTTGCGGCAGCCGAAGTGGTCGCTTTCCAAGCGCTGGCCACGGCTCAAGCATTACGAGTGAAGTGGCAGCGTCAACTCAGCGCGATCCGCACCGGCACATGGTCGGACGCCTTTTCCCTTGCCCGCATCTCCTTATCGACCGTGGCCGACGCCAGCCGGTCAGCGGCTTGCGGCGACAGCAGCAGATGGTCGATGCGGATGCCGTTGTTGCGCTGCCAGGCGCCGGCCTGATAGTCCCAGAATGTGTAGACCCCGCCGGCGTCGGTAGTGGCGCGCAGCGCGTCGGTGAGGCCGAGCGCCATCAACTCCTGAAATTTCGCCCGCGTTTGCGGCAGATAGAGCGCATCGCCGATCCATTGCTCGGGATGGGCGGCGTCGCGGGCCTGCGGGATGACATTAAAGTCGCCGGCGATGACCATCGGCTCCTCGTAGGCCAGGAGCTTGCGCGCATGGCGGATGAGCCGGTCCATGAAGGCGAGCTTGTAGGCGTATTTGTCGGTTCCCGCGGAGTTGCCGTTCGGCAGGTAGAGGCTGGCGAGCCTGAGCGCTTGCTTGCCCCAAGGGATGACCGCCTCGATGTAGCGCGATTGCACGTCGCCATCGTCGCCGGGCAGGCCGCGCTCGACTTCCAGCGGATGCTTCGACAGGATCGCCACGCCGTTGAAGGTTTTCTGGCCGTGCGTCGCGACATTATAGCCAAGCGCCTCGATCTCCTCGCGCGGGAACTGCTCGTCGACGCACTTGATCTCCTGTAGGCAGATGGCGTCGGGCGCGACCTCCTTGAGGTAGTCGAGCAAGTGCGGCAGGCGCTGGCGCACCGAATTGACGTTCCAGGTCGAGATAATCATGGCCGCCATCCTCGCATGGCGGGCGGGGCGCCGGGAAGAGGCTGGCCGTCGCGACGGCGCGGCGGCTTGGGAGACGCGAGGCTCTCGCCGCGCAAAGGGCTGCGCGGCGAGGCGATCCGGCCTATCTTCTCCGCGCACCTGGAGCCGAAATGTGAGCGCCGTCGCTTTTGACACTCTGAAATTTGCCAAAACCCTTCGCGACAAGGCCAAGTTCAGTCCGGAGCAAGCCGAAGGCTTGTCCGAGGCGTTCGCTCAGGCCGGCGCGGACCAGCTTGCGACCAAGACCGCTATCGCCGATTTGCGCTCCGACCTGCGCGAAACGGTATTGCGCCTGGAGGCGGCGATAAAATCAGCGATCGTGGGGTGCAAGGCGGATATCCTGAAATGGATGTTCGGAACCATCGGCTTTCAGACCGTCGTCATTCTCGGCGCGGTTCTCGCGCTGAGCCGTTTTGGGCATTGAGCCCGCCGATGGACCTCCCAGCCGAGCTTATCTATATGAGGCCGATGGCCTCCCCGGAAAGAAAATCCAGCCTCGCCGGCGCCACCCGCGCCGAGATCGCCGCCGCGCTCGCCGAGCTTGGGACGCCCGAGCGCGAAATCCGTATGCGCGCGACCCAGCTCTGGCACTGGATCTATCATCGCGGCGTCGGCGAATTCTCGGCGATGCGCAACATCGCCCGCCCGCTGCTGGAGCAACTCGCGGCGCATTACACGCTGACGCGGCCGGAAATCGTCGGCGAGCAGGTCTCGGCCGACGGCACGCGCAAATGGCTGCTGCGCATGCCGCCCAAGGGGCCGCGCGACAGCGGCGCCGAGATCGAGTGCGTCTATATCCCGGAGTCGGATCGCGGCACGCTCTGCGTTTCCAGCCAGGTCGGTTGCACGCTCAACTGCACGTTCTGCCACACCGGCACGCAGGGCTGGGCGCGCAATCTCAGCGCCGCCGAAATCGTCGCTCAGGTGATGGTGGCGCGCGACCGGCTCGGCGATTTCCCCGGCGGCGTCGCGCCGACCGACGGGCTCGTGCCGAGCGGCGAGGGCGTGCGCGCGGTGTCCAACGTCGTGTTCATGGGGCAGGGCGAGCCGCTGTATAATTTCGAGTCTGTGCGCGACGCCATCGGCGTGCTCACCGATGGCGAGGGGCTGTCGCTGTCGAAGCGGCGCATCACCGTCTCGACCTCCGGCGTCGTGCCCGAGATGGCGGGGCTCGGCGAGCAATGCGGGACCATGCTGGCGGTGTCGCTGCACGCCACCAACGATCCCCTGCGCGACAAGCTGGTGCCGTTGAATCGCAAATATCCGATCGCCCAGCTCCTACAGGCATGCCGCGATTATCCCGGCGCCTCGAATGCGCGGCGCATCACCTTCGAATACGTGATGCTGAAGGGCGTCAACGACAGCCCGGCCGAGGCGCGGGCGCTGGTCAAGCTGCTGAAGGGCCTGCCGGCCAAGATCAACCTGATCCCGTTCAATCCCTGGCCCGGCTCGCCTTACGAATGCTCGGACTGGGAGACTATCGAGCGTTTCTCCGAGATCGTCTTCAACGCCGGCTACGCCAGCCCGGTGCGGACGCCGCGCGGCCGCGACATTCTCGCCGCCTGTGGCCAGCTCAAGAGCGAGACCCAGCGTGTGCGCGCCCGAGCGCGGCTGATGCTGGAGGAAAGCCTCGTCGGCGGTCAGGATTGAGCGCTCGGCGCCTTTCCGAATTTCCTCAGCCAAGACTCGATGATCGAGACCGGTTCTCGCCTTATGGTAAAACGCGAAGTGCGCCCATAGCCTTAGCGCGGCGCCCAATGAGCGCGAAGAGCAGCGCTCCGACAGGTTGTCCACACCCCCCGCCTTCCGCAGCGCCGCGCCGCGCGCTAACACGCTGCGATGCGGCTGCATCTCATCAAGCTCTGTGTCGGCGCCGAGTCGATTGTCGATCTCGAAGAGTGGATCGAGGAGCGCGTCGGCGAGCGGGTGGCGCGCGGCGAGCCGCGGCGTGCGCTGCATGTCACTCGCATGGTCCCGTCGCGGGCGGCGGAGATTGTCGGCGGCGGCTCGCTCTATTGGATCATCAAGGGCCAGCTCTCGGCGCGCCAGCGCGTCACCGGGATCGAGCCGTTCCTTGATGTGGATGGCGTCGGGCGCTGCCGTCTCTGGCTCGATCCGAAGGTGATCAAGGTGGCGCCCCGCCCGTTCCGCGCTTTCCAGGGCTGGCGCTATTTCCTCGATAAGGACGTGCCGCCCGATCTCGGCAAATCCGGCGCCGGCGAGATGCCGGAGACGCTCAGACGCACGCTCGGCGAACTCGGCCTGCTTTGAGCGCGTTTATGCGCTTTCCATTCCCGTCCCTCGTTCGCTAAATGACGGTCGGGGAGGGGTTGATATGACATTCACGGAATCCGTCAACTATTGCCTGACGAACTATTTCAACTTCTCGGGCCGCGGCAGCCGCTCGGAATATTGGTGGTTCATTCTGGCGTGCATGATCGCGGGGGTGATCGGCGCCGTCATCGACGTCGCCACCGGGCGTCAATTTGTCGAAACGCTTGTCTCGCTCGGGACGATCATTCCGACCCTTGCCGCCGCCGCGCGCCGGCTGCACGACACCGATAGATCCGGCTGGTGGCAACTCCTCGCGTTCGTGCCGCTGATCGGTTGGATCGTGCTGATCGTGTGGTTCGCCACCAGCGGAACGCCTGGCGCGAATCGCTTCGGCGCACAGCCCGAGCGCGCTTTCAGGGCTCCAGGCAACGCCTGACCGCGATCTCGCAGCGCTCGGCTTGCGGAATCGGCCGGCCGAGCGCATCAGCGTAGGCGATGCCGCGCAGGCCGTGGTTGTCGATGGTGAAGCGGGCCTCGCAATCGCCGTTGGGGGCCGAGAAGGTCGGCCGCTCGTCCTCGCCGAGCGCGGGAACCCAGCCTTCGTCGACCAACCGGCCGACGTGGTAGACCCAGATCTGCTCGACGCCGACGGAAATGCGCTGGTCCGGCTTGCCGAAACAGGCGCGCACTCTCGCCGCCGGCTGGTTGAACAGGCGCGTCTGCGCAAGCTGGTCGCTATCGACGTAGCAGCCCGCCAGCGCCAGCGCCGGCAACATCGCCCAAATCGCCTTGCGCATTTTGAAGCTCCCCGCGTGGGTTTAGGCGAGCCGCGCTCCCTCGTCCACTGGACGGCGCTGCGCCGCTCGGGCAGGAAGCCGGCATGGCCGACGAAGACGACCCGCAGCCCGACGACGAAACCCGCAATCGCCAGACGGTCGTGGCGGCCGTCGTCGTGGCGCTGCTGCTCATCGGTGGCTGGTGGCTGATGAGCGAGTTGCAGCATCATCGCGAGGTCGGCGATTGCATAGCCTCGGGGCGGCGTGATTGCGTGCCGATCGCGCCGGAGAACTAGCGGTTCAAACCTAACGGTCGATGCCCAGCCGCCGGTCGCTTGCAATGCCCGCCTTCGAACCGAGCGGGCCGTGTCTGCGCCACCCCCCTCATCCTGAGGAGCCCCGAAGGGCCTCGAAGGACATCCTGAGGAGCCCCGAAGGGGCCTCGAAGGACGCGCGTTGGCCCGAACTTTTCTGCAATCAACCGCTGCCTCGCACAACCGGCGGAGCCAGCGGGAACGCCCTTCGAGGCTACGCTTGGCTTCGCGCCTCAGGGCGAGGTCGGTGGATTGCGCGGAGAGTCCGCAATCCGCCGCCCCCCGCGACCGGACGCCGAGCGTCAGATTTGAACCCCTAGCGGCGTCCGTGGGCGAGCGCCTTGCGCGCCTCTGCGACGGCGGCCTCGCAGCCGCCGGTGTCTCCGGAATCTTCCGCCGCCTTGGCCTGCTCGATCTCGATCTCGAAATGGGCGTCGCGCTCGGCCTGCTTCGAATCCGCGGCATCCGCCGCGGCGCCGGCGCCGTTGACCGAGGAGGCGGTCGGCTGGCGATGCAGCAACGCCGCGACGCTCTCGCTGGACGATCCGGCGTCTAGCGCCGGACCGGACTTGTGTTGCGCTTCCAGCGCGGCGATCTGCTTGGCGCATGGGCTTGCCTCCGCGGCCCCGGCCAGGCAGAGCGCGCCAAGGGCGAGATACAGGGCTTTCATGTGCGAGACGTCCCTTCGCGTTGACGCCGCCGCACTCGGCGGCGTCTCCCGCTAACCAACGCCGCAGACGCCCGCTTTACGCCGGCGCAAAGATATGAATTTTTCTTTCCGCGATGAGCGCCTTGGAAGCCTTGCCATAGGCGGCCATGTGCGGCGCGGCGGCGTGCGCCTTCAGCGCCTCGGCGCTCGCCCAGGTTTCGAGCACGACGAAGGCGTCGCCGCCGATCGGCGCCTGGAAGCCGCCGAAGCCTTCGGCGTCGACGAACGGCTGGTACTCGATGCAGCCGGCCTCGGCGTGGACGTTCGGCATGTTGGCGCGAAACAGCGCCAGCACCTCCGCGCGGCGGCCGGGCAGAGCGGTAATGACGGCGGCGACCCTTATCATGACGTTTCCTTCCACTGAACAGCGGTTTCCTGCCGTTCGCGCCGGCTTGGGTCAAGCTGGCGCTTGCGTTTATGTGGCTTCGACCCAAAATGCGAGGCTTGGAGTTTTGACATGTCCAGATCGCTGACCCCGCAAAGCACGTCGTCGCAGATCGCCGCCTTTCTGTCCGAGGCGCGGCGGCTCCCCGTCCCCGGCGTTGCGCGCGGGCGGCTGATCTTCGCGCTCGACGCGACGATGAGCCGGCAGCCGACCTGGGACATGGCGTTGGGCCTGCAAGGGCGGATGTTCGAGGCGGCGGCGGAAGTCGGCGGCCTGGATGCGCAGCTCGTCTATTTTCGCGGCCAGGGCGAGTGCCAGGCGTCGCGATTCTTGTCGCAGGGCGAGGGCCTCGCCGACCTCATGCGCGGCATTTCCGTGCGCGGCGGCATCACCCAATGGCGGCGCACGCTCGCCCACGCGCGCGACGAAGCGCGGGCGGCCCGAGTTGGCGCGCTGGTTTGCGTCGGCGACGCGATGGAGGAGAATATCGAGGAACTGCTCGCTCTCGCCGGCGAGCTGGCGCTGGTCGGCGTCAAGGCGTTCATGTTCCAGGAGGGCGACGACAAGCGGGCTCAGAAAGCGTTCAAGGAGGTGGCGCGGTTGACTGGCGGGGCCTATGGGGCCTTCGATTCCGGCGCCGCGGCGCGGCTGGCGACGCTGTTGCGCGCCGCGGCGGCCTATGCTGCGGGCGGTCGCGAGGCGCTTGTGGCGCTCGCCGCGCGCGAGGCCGAGGCGCGCCCGCTGCTCGCGCAGATGCAGGGCTGACCGGCAATGCCGCAGCTCATTATGGGTCTTGTCGCGCTCTATTTGGTGCTAATGGCGATCCGCTGGTTCGGCCGCGTGACGCCAACCTCAGCGGCCAAGATCGTGCGCGGCGGCGGCTATGCGGTGGGCGTCGCGGCGCTGCTGGCGCTGCTGCTGCGCGGCAGTTTCGGGCTCGTCGGCATGTTGGCGAGCCTGATGTTCGCCAATGTGCTGCGCCGCGGCGGCAATCCGTTCGCGACGATGATGAACGCGGCGGGGTGGGGGGCGACGAAGAGCCGCGAATCGGTGGCGAAGTCGGCCGCCATCGAAATGCGGCTCGATCGCGAGAACGGCCGCATGAGCGGTCGCGTCCTCGCCGGCCCGTTCGCCGGCCGCGGGCTCGACGAGATGACGCGCGCCGAATGCATGGCTGCCTACCGCTTCTGTCTCAGCGACGACCCCGAGGGCGCGGCGTTGCTAGAAACTTATCTCGACCGCCGGTTCGCCGCCTGGCGACAGGCACAACAGGGTAATGGCGACGCGCGGTCGGGGGGCTGGAGCGGCGGCCCGCTGTCCCGAGATGAGGCGTACGAAATCCTGGGCCTGGCGAAGGGCGCGGGCCGCGAGGAGATCGTCGCCGCGCACCGCAGCCTGATGAAGAAGCTTCATCCAGATCATGGCGGCTCGACCGCTCTGGCCGCGAGGGTCAATCAGGCCAAGGATGTTCTGCTGGGCTGACATGGGACACAGGAACTCCAGTACGCAACGCTTTTGAACAAATCTGGCGTGTAAAGCTTAACGAAGACTCAATCCCGGGTTGTGAAGCAGTCCAATCCCCCGTGTTTGAGATCGCGGCAGGCCTTGGCCGCCGAGGCGGAATCGAGGCCGGCGAAACGGACGCGATAGAGCGTGTCGCCGTCCTTGCGCACTTTTTCGGTCGAGGCGTGGGCCAGCGCCAGGGTGCGGTTGCGCGACTTGGCGCGCTGCACCAGGCGGCGCGCCTTGGCGGCGTCGTCGGTGGCGCCGATCTGGATCGACCAACCGCCCTTGCGGGCCTGCTGGCGGGCATCGTCGCCGTTGTCGTCGTCGGCGCGGGCGACGCGGCTCTCCTCGGCCGCCGCCTTGCCGCGCGCCAGCGGCTTGCCCGTGGGGCCGGTGCGCCAGCCGAGCTGGCTGGGGTCGAGGGCGGCGGCCTTGGCGAGAATCGCGGCGTCCGCCCGCGCCGGCCGGACGGCGCGCGGCGGCGGCGACGGCGCCACGTCGTCCTCACTGTCGTCGCCTTCGCCTTGCGGCGCGGCGCCGCGCGCCGGCTCGGCGTCGGCGACCTGCTGGCGAACCGGGATCACGCGCGCGACGGCGCGGGGCGGCCGCGGCGGCGCGTAGTCGTCAGCCGAGGAATCGGCGACGCGCGTCGTGGCGCCGCCGACCGAGGCGTCGGCGATATGGGTTTCGATCAGGCGCGTCATCAGCCGATCGCGCGCCGGGCCGGAGATGCCGCCCATCACCACCGCCACCAGCGCGCGCCCGTCGCGATGCACCGAGGTCAGCAGGTTGAAACCGGAGCCGTTGGTGTAGCCGGTCTTCATGCCGTCGACACCGTCGATGCGGCCGAGCAGGTGATCGTGGTTGCCGATCACCTGGCCGTTGAAGGTGAACTCGCGCAGCGAGAAAAAATGGAAATATTGCGGGAAGCGTTGCTGCATCGCTCGCCCGAGCACGGCGAGGTCGTGCGCCGTGGTCAATTGCTGGTCGTTGGGCAGGCCCGAGGCGTCGCGATAGAGCGTGCGCGCCATGCCGAGTTCATGCGCCCGGTGCGTCATCAGGGCGCAGAAGTTGGACTCGCTGCCGCCGATCTTCTCGGCGATCGCCACCGCAACGTCGTTGGCCGAGCGGGTGACGATGGCCTTGATCGCCTCCTCGACCGAGATCGAACCGCCGGCCGGCACGCCGAGCTTGGTCGGCTGTTGCGCCGCCGCGTGGGCGGAGAACGGGATGCGCGAAGCCATCGTCAGATTGCCCTTCTGCAACTGCTCGAACAGCAGGTAGAGCGTCATCACCTTGGTCAGCGAGGCCGGATGGCGCAGCGCGTTGACGTTGACGCCCCATAGTTCGCGCCCGGTGCGGGCGTCGACGACGATGGCGGAATATTTGCTGGGCTGGACCTCCGCCGGGGTCGAGGCGGCGACGCCGCGCGCGACGTGGCGGACGCGGAAATGGTGATGGTGGTGGTAATGGTGGTGGCGCATGCGCGCCTCGGCGGAATACGAACTGAGGGCCAGAACGGACGCCGCAACGCACAATCCCGCGGCGAGCGGCACAAGACGAGACAAGCCCAAACGCAATTCACCGAATACCATGACGCGCCCTTAACCCCGTGCAACCCCCGCCCGGCGAGCGGGCGGCGTTGCAAAACGCACACAGTTGCGAAGCCTATGAGATCGCAGTTACGCCGGCGTTAATGGCATCGACGGCATGCACTGATTCGCTTCCTAAGCCGTTGAAAATGCGCCGGGCGGATGAGAATCGGCGGTTCAGCGGCCGCCTTGCTGTGGTTTAAGATATTGATATTGTGTGGTTAATTCCGATTAACCGCGTGTTCGAGAATTTCCGTGCGGCGCGGCTTCGGGCATTTTATGCTGCACTGCGAAGGTATCATTGACTTTATTGTGCGTCGCACCTAAGTAGAAGCCTGAGCACGGCGAGCGTCGCCGTCGCCACATCCAAATTGCGAGGCAACTCATGGCCGCCCTCTCTTTCGAAAATTTCCAGAACCTTTCCAAGCAGCAGGTCGAAGCGGCGACCGCCTTCGCGGCGACCCTCTCCAAGGGGCTCCAGGAGATCGCGGCGGAGACCGCCGAATACTCCAAGCATTCGCTGTCGGCGGGGGCGGAAGCGATGGAGCGTCTGATGGGCGCCAAGTCGGTCGAAACGGCGGTGCAGATCCAGACCGATTACGCCAAGTCGGCCTTCGAAGGCTTTGTCGCCAAGTCGACGAAGATCAACGAAATCTTCGCCAAGCTCGCCGCTGACGCGATGAAGCCGGCGCAGAGCGCGTTTTCGCCCGACGTCAAGCACTGATGCGGCTCGCCAGCCAAGCGCTGGGAGACGCCAGCGTGGCCTAGTCGTTTCGGCTGGTTGCGGTTAAAATCACGAAATCGGGAAAGGCCGGCGAAAGCGCCGGCCTTTTTTTGTTGCCTCGGCCTCTTGCGCTTGCAGGCGGAATTGGCGAACCTGATGGCGTTGCGTCGACCCTCTGGCGCCTCGGCCTATCGGCGCCTAGATGAGTTCGGCGGTTTAGCGCGCCGCGGCGAGGTGGTCGTCGTCATCCGCGGCGCTAATATGGGGTCCATCCTTGATCGCCGAGCCGCTTCCGCTCTTGACTCGATTCCGG
Organism: Roseiarcus sp.; assembly: GCA_035606915.1. GTDB lineage: Bacteria > Pseudomonadota > Alphaproteobacteria > Rhizobiales > Beijerinckiaceae > Roseiarcus. Next base: position 19,543 of record DATNDU010000198.1, read on the forward strand.
GCAGGCATGGCGCTGATCGTCCGCTGGTTCTCCAATCGCGCCGCGCCGCAGCATGCGGGGCGCGCGCCAATGGCGGCCAAGGAGCCGCGCCGCAACCCGGATACGCCGGGCTCGGGCGCGGCGGTGATTACCCGCACGCGGGCGCAGACCAAGCGCCCCAATATGTACCGCGTGCTGTTGCTCAATGACGACTATACGCCGATGGAGTTTGTAATCACCATTCTGCAATCGTTTTTTAATAAGAACTCCGAGGAAGCCACGCGCATCATGCTGCATGTCCACCACAACGGCGTAGGGGAGTGCGGCGTATTCACCTACGAGATCGCCGAAACCAAGGTTGCGCAGGTAATGGACCACGCACGCAAGAACCAGCACCCGCTGCAATGCATTATGGAAAAGAAGTGAGGTCGTGATGCCGGTATTCTCCAGGGCGCTTGAGAAAACGCTGCGCCGCGCCCTCGCCATCGCCAACGAGCACCGCCACGAGCTGGCCTCGCTCGAACATCTATTGTTCGCCTTGCTCGACGATCCCGATGCGGCGGCGGTGATGCGCGCCTGCAACGTCGATCTCGACGGCTTGCGCAAGACCGTGGCACGTTATGTCGACAACGAATTGCAGAGCCTCGTCATCGAGAATGGCGAGGAGGCGAAGGCGACCGCCGGCTTCCAGCGCGTCGTCCAGCGCGCCGCCATCCACGTGCAATCTTCCGGCCGCGAGGAGGTGACGGGCGCCAACGTGCTGGTCGCCATCTTCGCCGAGCGCGAGAGCCACGCCGCCTATTTCCTGCAAGAGCAGGACATGACCCGCTACGACGCCGTGAATTACATCAGCCACGGCATCGCCAAGCGTCCTGGCCTCAACGATGCTTCGCGCTCGCCGCGCGGCGTCGACGATGACGCCGAGGCGCGCGAGGCGAAAGAAGCTAAGGAAAATGGCGAACCGAAGAAAAAGGAAGGCGCCCTGGATGCTTATTGCGTAAACCTCAACCGCAAGGCGAAGGACGGCCGGGTCGATCCGCTGATCGGTCGCGAGGCTGAGGTGGCGCGCACGATCCAAGTGCTGTGCCGCCGCCAGAAGAACAACCCGTTGCTTGTGGGCGATCCCGGTGTCGGCAAGACCGCCATCGCCGAGGGCTTGGCGCGCAAGATCATCAAAGGAGAAGTGCCGGAGGTACTGGCCAACTCGACGGTGTTCGCGCTCGACATGGGGGCGCTGCTCGCCGGCACGCGCTACCGCGGCGATTTCGAAGAGCGGCTGAAGCAAGTGATGAAGGAGATCGAACAGCACAAGGACGCGATCCTGTTCATCGACGAGATCCACACCGTCATCGGCGCCGGGGCGACCTCCGGCGGGGCGATGGACGCCTCCAACTTGCTGAAGCCGGCGCTGGCGCAGGGCACGCTGCGCTGCATCGGCTCGACCACCTACAAGGAATACCGGCAATATTTCGAGAAGGACCGGGCGCTCGTGCGCCGCTTCCAGAAGATTGACGTGAAGGAGCCGAGCGTCGAGGATTCGGTAGAGATTCTCAAAGGCTTGAAGCCGTATTTTGAGGAATTCCATAAGCTGCGCTACACCGCCGAGGCGGTGAAGGCGGCGGTGGAGCTGTCGGCGCGCTACATCCACGACCGCAAGCTGCCGGATAAAGCGATCGACGTCATCGACGAGACCGGCGCGTCGCAGATGCTGCTGCCCGAGGCTAAGCGTAAGAAGACCATCGGCGTCAAGGAGATCGAGGCGACCATCGCCAGCATGGCGCGCATCCCGCCCAAGAGCGTGTCGAAGGACGACACCGAAGTGTTGCAGCATCTCGAATCGACGCTACGGCAAGTGGTCTACGGGCAGGACACGGCGATCTCGGCTTTGGCCTCGGCGATCAAGCTCGCCCGCGCCGGCCTGCGCGATCCCGAGAAGCCGATCGGCTGCTACCTGTTCTCCGGCCCGACCGGCGTCGGCAAGACCGAGGCGGCGCGGCAACTCGCCTCGGGTCTCGGGGTGGAACTCATCCGCTTCGACATGTCGGAGTATATGGAGCGCCATACCGTGTCGCGGCTGATCGGCGCGCCTCCCGGCTATGTCGGCTTCGACCAGGGCGGGCTGTTGACCGACGCCATCGACCAGCATCCGCATTGCGTGCTGCTGCTCGACGAAATCGAGAAGGCGCATCCCGACCTGTTCAACATCCTGTTGCAGGTGATGGACCACGGCAAGCTCACCGACCATTCGGGCAAGCAGATCGACTTCCGCAACGTCATTTTGATTATGACGACCAATGCCGGCGCGGCGGACATGGAGCGGGCGGCGTTTGGCTTCCGCCAGTCGAAGCGCGAGGGCGACGACATGGAGGCGATCAACCGGCTGTTCACGCCGGAGTTCCGCAACCGTCTCGATGCGATCGTGCCGTTCGGGCGGCTGCCGCGGGAGATCATCGCCCGCGTCGTCGACAAGTTCATCTTGCAACTGGAAGCGCAACTCGCCGACCGCAATGTGTCGATCGAGCTGACGGACGAGGCGCGCGGCTGGCTGGTGACGAACGGTTACGACGATTCGATGGGCGCGCGGCCGATGGCGCGCGTCATCCAGACCCAGATCAAGACGCCGCTCGCCGACGAGGTGCTGTTCGGCCGGCTGAAGAATGGCGGCGTCGTCAGGGTGGTGGTGATCGCCGACGACAAGGGCGAGAAGAAGCTCGGCTTCGTCTATCCCGACGGCCCGGCGCAGCCGCGCCTGGAGCGTGAGTTGGTGGTGGCCAACCGCCGCGGCAGGTCGAAGCGCAAATCCGACGCCGCCTCCAACCCCGACGACGACGCGCCGGAGGAAAAGACGCCGAGCGAGCCGCAGGCGACCTGAGGCGGGCGCTCATCGACAAAGCGGCGGGCGGGAGCCCGCCGCTTTGTTATTCGTGCGCGTAGGTACGGAACGCTTATCAGTAGTTGCGGAAGCAGTGCCAGCCGTGCGCGCCGGGATGCCAGCCGCGAGGGCAGTTGTAGCGCGGCCGGCAATGGCCGCCGGGGCCGCGCATCCCGTTCGGGCCGCAGCCGTAACGGACCTGCGTCACCTGGCTATTGGCGTTGCCGAGGTAGCCGTCGAACGGCATCGCCGTCGCGGCGACAGTCGAGAAGCCGAGCGCCAGGGCGGCGGCCAATCCAGCAAGAGAGCGCATGTCCAATTCCATCTCGAATCAGCGCCGCGGGATGCGGCGCGCCTGAAACGAGACGAAGGATGGGCTGGCGTGCATTAACGCGCTGTGAATGCGGGCGCTGCCGGCATCGGCGCAATTAGCCATCCGTCGGACGATTGTTTTCACCCTCGCGTTGCGCCGGGCGCTGTCGCGCCCAGCGGATAGCGGTGGCGACCGGCATGTTGAGTGCGGCGGCGGCCTTGCGGCAGGAGAGCCCGGAGGCGAGGGCGGCGAACAATTGCTGGCGCCGCTTGAGCCGCTCCGGCGAAAGCCGCGGCCGCCGGGCGAGCCTGACGAGGCTTGCCGGGCTCAGCGCGAAGGCTGCGGCGGCCTGTTCGGCGCTCATGCCGCCCTCCATCGCCGCCAGCGCTCTGGCCTCGACATCGCGGCGGTGGCCGGAGATCGCAAGCTCCGCGCCGCGCGTCCAGCGTGCGGCGATAAGGGCGCTGACGCCGGCGCGGGCTGCTGCTTCTTCGAGCGGCGCGCCGGCGCGGATTTCGTCGAGCAGGCGGCGGCGCGCTTCGGCGTCGGCGGGGTCGCGCAGGCGCTCGGCGGTGCGGAGGCTGACGCCGAAACGCGCCGCCGCCTCGGCGGGAGCGGCGCCGTCGCTGAGCGCCCGCCGCAGCGCGGCGCGGGTCTCCGGCGCGAGCCGGCGCGAGCGCTGGCTGACCAGCCCGCAGCGCTTGGTCCAGCGGATCGCCGTCGCTGGGCTGACGCCGAGCCGCGCCGCGATCTCGCGGCACGATAAGCCTGCCGCGATGCCCTGCGCCAGCCGGCTGAGATCGTCGTTTTGCATTTTATGCGGCATGCAAGACTCCCTGCGATCTATATAGTAGGCCGCCAACCGATCTCAGCGAATTTCATGTCCGCCTCTTATATCGACCCGCGCAGCGGCGTGCTTTATCCGCTCGATGCGCCGCGCTGGCGCTCCGACGACGGCGCGCCGCTGCTGCTGACGCCGGGGCCGGCTTTGAGCCGCGACGACGTGGCGCGCGGCGAGCGGTCGCTGTGGCGCTACCGGGCGGCGCTTGCCGGCGGCATCGAACGGCCGATCTCGATGGGCGAGGGCTGCACGCCGTTGATCGAGCGGCCGTGGGGGGCGCTGCGGCCGCTGTTCAAATGCGAATGGTTCAGCCCCACCGGCTCGTTCAAGGATCGCGGCGCCTCGGTGATGCTGTCGTTCCTGCGCGGCATCGGCATCGGCGCGGTGCTGGAGGATTCCTCCGGCAACGGCGGCGCCGCGATCGCCGGCTACGGCGCAGCCGGCGGGCTCAGCGTCAAGGTGCTGGCGCCGGCCTATACCTCGCCGGCCAAGATCGCGCAGGTGCGCGCCTATGGCGCCGAGGTCGAACTGGTCGAGGGGCCGCGCGAGGCCTCGCAGGCGAAGGCGATCCGCCAATCCGCCTCGATATTCTACGCCAGCCACAACTGGCAGCCGTTCTTTCTCGAAGGCACGAAAACGCTGGCTTATGAGTTGTGGGAGGATCTCGGCTTCACCGCCCCGGACGCCGTCATCGTTCCGGTCGGCGCTGGCAGCCTGCTGCTCGGGCTGCATTTCGGCTTCGGCGAGTTGCTGCGCGCCGGCCAGATCGCCCGCCTGCCGCGCCTCATCGCGGCGCAACCGCTGAATTGCTCGCCGCTGGCGGCGAGTTTCGCCGCCGGCGTCGATGTCGCCATCGCGCGCGAGACCAAGCCGACCGTCGCCGAGGGCACGGCGATCAAGGCGCCGCTGCGGCTTAGGGAAATGATCGCGGCGTTGCGGCAAAGCGGCGGCGAGGCGGTGGCGATCCCCGAGGCGGACATCGTCGCGGCGCTCAGGCGGTTGGCGGCCATCGGCCTGTTCGTCGAGCCGACCTCGGCCACCGCCGCGGCGGCGCTCGACGCGCTCGCCGCCGCCGGGCGCATCGGCGCGCGCGAGCGCGTCGTCGTGGTGTTGAGCGGATCGGGCCTCAAGGCCGCTTCGACGGTCGCCGATCTCTGCGCCAGCTAAAGGAACCGAAATGACCGAGGACTTCGCGGGCCTTCCCGTCGCCGAGCCGGAGAGCATCGGCCTTTCGACGCCGGGGCTCGAACGCTTCGCCGCCATCCTGGCGCGCGAGATCGCCGCGGGACGCGCGCCGGGGGCGAGCCTGATGGTGGCGCGCCACGGCAAGGTCGGGCTGGCGCGGGCGATGGGAGCGATCCGGCCAGGGGGCCCGCCGATGCCGCTCGATGCGCTGTTCCGCATCTATTCGATGACCAAGCCTGTTGTCAGCGTGGCGGCGATGACGCTGGTCGAGGAGGGGCGGCTGTTCCTGACCGACCCGCTCAGCCAATATCTGCCCGTCTTCAAAACCGCGACCGTCGGCTTGGAGCGCGCGGCGATGCGGCGCGAAATCACCGTTCACGATCTCCTGCGCCACACCTCCGGCCTTTGCTACGGCTTCACCGGCGCCTCGCCGGTGCAGCAACAGGTCCACGCCGCCGGGCTGATCGACAGCGCGCGCGATCCCGTTGAGGCGATGGCGGCGCTCGCCGCCCTGCCGCTCATGCACCAGCCCGGAACGGCGTGGGAATATGGGCTGTCGACCGACGTGCTCGGCCGCGTGGTGGAGATCGTCGCCGGCGCCGGGCTCGGCGAGGTTTTGCGCGCGCGCATCTTCGATCCGCTCGGCATGAGCGACACCGGCTTTCACACCCCGCCCGAGCAAGTCGTGCGCCGCGCCGAGCCGCACGGCTTCGCCATGCTCGACGCGGCGGGCGTCGACCGCATGAACCACACCGCGCCGCCGCGTTTCGAAATGGCCGGCACGGGGCTTATCTCCACCCTGGCGGACTACGCGCGCTTCTCGGCCATGCTGGCGCGCGGCGGCGCGCCGATCCTGGGGCCGCGCACGCTGGCGCTGATGGCGAGCAACCACATCCTGCCCGGCATGGCGATCCAGGACACGCCGTTGATGCCGCCGGGCCACGGCTTCGGCTTGGGCTTTGCGGTGCGCACCGACGCCGGGCTGGCGCCGACGCCCGGCGCGGTCGGCGATTTTTTCTGGGGCGGCGTCGCCGGCACGGCGTTCGTCGTCTCGCCGGGGCTCGACATGTTCGCGGTGATGATGGTGCAGGCGGCGGAATATCGCGAGCATTTCCGCAATCTGTTCCGCAACGGACTCGGCGCGGCGCTGCTCTAGAGGCTGGCGCGACGGCCGTCGGCGCGCTATGCCGGCGGGCAACCGCCAAGGGAGCCTCCATGACCGCCGTCAATTCCGTCGCCGAGCTGACGCGCGAGGGCGACATCGCCGTGCTGACGATCTATTCGCCGCCGGTCAACGCACTCTCCGCGAATGTGCGCCAGGGCATCCGCGACGGCGTCAAGCAGGCCGAGGCCGACCCTGCCGTCAAGGCGATCGTGCTCATCTGCGGCGGCCGCACCTTCGTCGCCGGAGCCGATATTTCCGAGTTCGGCAAGCCGTTCAGCGGCGTCAGCCTGCCCGAGACACAGGACGCCATCGAGAATTGCTCGAAGCCGGTCGTCGCCGCCCTGCACGGCACGGCGCTCGGCGGCGGCTTCGAGGTGGCGCTGGTCTGCCACTACCGGGTCGCCGTGCCCTCGGCCAAGCTCGGATTGCCGGAGATCAAGCTCGGGCTGATCCCCGGCGCCGGCGGCACGCAGCGCCTACCGCGCCTCATCGGGCCGCAAGCGGCGGCCGAGGCGATCCTGTCGGGGACGCCGTTCGCGGCGGCGCAGGCGAAAGAATGGGGCGTCGTCGACGAGATCGTAGCGGAAGGCAACCTGCGCGAGGGCGCGCTCGCCTTCGCGCGGCGCGTCGTCGACGAGAAGTTGCCGCTGGTGAAAGTGCGCGACCGCGACGACAAAGTCGCGCCGGTGCGCGGCAAGCCGGAACTGTTCGAGGCCATCGCCAAGGTCAATGCGCGCAAATTCCGTGGCTTCGAGGCGTGGACGAAGGCGATCGCGGCGGTGCGCGACGCGGTGGAACTGCCGTTCGAGGAGGGGCTGAAGCACGAGCGCGCGGCGTTCCTTGCGCTGCTCGGTTCGACGCAATCGAAGGCGCAGCGACATGTGTTCTTCGCCGAGCGGCAGGTGTGGAAGATCGCCGACATTGGCGACGATACGGCCGCGCTGCCGGTGCGACAGGTCGGCGTCATCGGCGCCGGCACCATGGGCGGCGGCATCGCGATGAACTTCCTCAACGCCGGCTTGCCCGTCACCATCGTCGAGACCGCGCAAGCCGCGCTCGACCGTGGCCTCAGCGTCATCCGCAAGAATTACGAAAACACCGCCAAGAAGGGCCGCATCAGCGCCGCCGACGTCGAGACCCGCATGGGCCTGCTGACGCCGTCGCTCGATCTCGCCGCGCTCACCGATTGCGACCTCATCATCGAGGCCGTGTTCGAGGAGATGGCGATCAAGAAAGACATTTTCGACCGGCTCGACGCAATCGCCAAGCCGGGCGCGATCCTGGCCTCCAACACCAGCTATCTCGACATCGACGAAATCGCTGCCGTCACGAGCCGGCCGGGCTCCGTCATCGGCATGCATTTTTTCTCGCCCGCCAACGTTATGCGGCTGCTCGAAGTCGTGCGCGGCGCGAAGACCGAGAAGGCCGTGCTCGCCACGGCGATGAAGGTCGCCAAGCAGATTGGCAAGATCGGCGTCGCCGTCGGCGTCTGCCATGGCTTCGTCGGCAACCGCATGCTGGCGCAGCGCCAGCGCGAGGCGCAGGCGCTGATCCTGGAGGGCGCGATGCCCTGGGATGTCGATCGCGTGATCTACAATTTCGGCCTGCCGATGGGGCCGTTCGCGATGAGCGATCTCGCCGGGCTCGACATCGGCTGGACGAAGGAGAAATCGTCGTCCTCGACGATCCGCGAAATCCTGTGCGAGCGGGGCCGGCGTGGGCAGAAGACCGGCGCCGGCTTCTACGATTACGACGAGAACCGGACGGCCAAGCCGTCGCCGCTGGTGGAGAAGATCATCCTCGATTTCGCCGCCGCCAAGGGGATCAACCGGCGCGAGATCTCCGACCAGGAAATTCTGGAGCGCTGCCTGTATCCGATGGTCAACGAGGGCGCGAAAATCCTCGAAGAGGGCAAGGCGCAGCGCGCCTCAGACATCGATATCGTGTGGATCAACGGCTACGGCTGGCCGGTCTACACCGGCGGCCCGATGTTCTGGGCCGATGAGATCGGGCTCGACAAGGTGCTGGCGGCGATGAAAGGCTTCGAGGCCAAGATGGGCGCGGCCTTCAGGCCCTCGGCGCTGCTGGAGAAACTGGTCGCCGAGGGCAGGGGGTTCAAGGATCTCTGAGGCGTTCGGCTGCGTGCCTCGTCATGGCAGGGCTTGTCCCGGCCACCCGCGCCGGGCCGCCGGGATCGCAAGTAGCTATGAAAGCGGGTTGCCTTGACGCCCGAGGAGTCCTCACAGGCAACGAGTCAGCCGCTTGAGGTGGAGCTATAACATTATGTTTTTAGCATCCCTCCGCTATGCGTACAGTTGCGGCCGACCGGCTCGCGGATGCCGTTGAAGCTCTGACCAAAAATCAATCTGGTCCACAACCGGATTGCGGCATGGCTTGCATGTTCCGACGGTCGCGCAAGGCTTTAAGCGCTTCGCTCGCACGACGGCGTGGATGCCCGGCACAAGGCCACGGCATGACGGGCGCCGATGCGTCGTCATTGTCTACGCAACTAGCCTCACTCCGGCAGCACGTTGCCGGAGCCGCCCGAGCCCGGGAAGGGTCGCCGCATGGACATCGACCATGCCGAGCGGCGGATGGTTGGTCATCAGATGGCCGCCGCAAACGGTGCAATATTGACGCTTGCTCATCGGCGTCTTTGCGAATGCGCCGACCTTGTCGCTGCCTTGGCGTTGACTGGGCCCGCCGACCACGAGCGGCAGGCTTCGCAATGGCAATAGCCCATCGCCTCCGCTCACCCTCGACATCGATCTCCACCGCGCCGCAAAAGCAGCGTCCACTGAGCGCCATTATACGCCCTCCCTTTGATATCGCGCGCCAGGACGAGGGCTTCGGCGCGCCAAGACAAGGGCGGCGCATTCACGAAAAAACGAACTGCGAGGCGCTAAGGCTCGACGCCTGCGTGTCTGTCAGTGTCAGCGTGTTGGAGGCGTCGAACCGGATCAACGTATTGGCGCCCGACTGGATGACGTCGCCGCTCGCCATCAGGGCGCTGTAGCTGGCCCAATCGGCGGCGCTGAAGTGCAGCGTGTCGCTGGCGTTGAAGCCGGCGATCGAGGATCGCCCGAGCGCCGCGCCGAAATAGAAGGCTTCGTTCGAGCCGAAGACGGTGAGCGCCGAGGCGCCGCTGAAATAGACGGAATCGTAGGCGCCTTGCAGTTGCGCTTCGGCGCCGACGAGCGCCAGCCTGTCGTGGGCGCCGGAGACGGTGTCCGCCTGGCCGGCCGTGCTATAGAGGCTGATCGAGCTTGCCGAGGCGGTGATGGCGTTGTCGCCGCCGACGACCGAGACTTGCGCGCTGGTCACCGCGATCTCGGCGCCGGAGCCGCGCACCACGTCCCAGTTCCCCGCCGTGCCGCTGAGGCTGACAGAGGCGGCGCCGACGGTGAAGATCTCGTTGCCGCCGCCGGCGATCGCGGCGCGGGCCGTCTCGACGATGACATGGGCGCCGCTGGCGGAGACGGAATCCGCCGCGGTCGTGGTGTCATAGAGGGTCATCCAGGTTCCGGCGCTGGCGGAGATGGTCTCGCCGCCGCCGCCGATCGACACGTTGACGCCGTTGGTATGGACGGTGGCGCCGTTGCCGACGACGCTGTCCCACGCGCCATTGCCGCCGCTGAGCGTCATCGTCGAGGGCGCGGTGAGGGTGATATTGTCGCCGCCGCCGCAGACCTGCGCCTCGACGCCATTGAGGATGAGGAAGGCGGAACTGGCGTCGACGATGTCGGCGACGCCATTGGTGTCGTAGAGGCTGAGCCACGAACCGGCGGCGGCGTGGATGGTGTCGCCACCGCCGACGAAGGAGGCCGAGCCGCTATCGACCGTAGCGACGCCCATCGTCCCGACCACCGTGTTCCACTGCGACGCTGCGCCATGCAGGCACACCGCATTGGTGGAGCCCTGGGCGAAGCTGACGAGGTTGCCGCCGCCGTAGACATTGGCCTCGCCGTTGTTGAGCGCGACGGTGATCGCGGCGCCGTAGACGTCGTCCCACCGTCCGCCGGTGTTGGCGATGGTGGCCGAGGCGCCGGCGGTGGATAGGCGAATGACGCCGCCGCCGCCATAGAACCGATAGGAGCCGGCGACGCCGCTGAGATCGTGGAACTCGCCGCCGCCTCCGAAAAACGAGATCGGGCCGCTGATCGTCGCGCCATATTGCAGGATCAACTTGCCGCCGGCGCCATCGTCGGTTGTGCCGTAGATCAGCACCGGGCAAGTGATGGCGTTGGCGGCCGTGACCACGGCGCCGGCGACGACGTTCAGCGGCGTGACGATGGCGATCGCCCCCGTCGATGATTGTTGTGGGTTGGACATAACGCGCTGCTCGCGGTAAAGATTTGGAAAACCTAAGTTCACGATCTGCTAATTTCTTAGCGAATCATGATTTTCGATCTCTGAAAAAGATATAAGTTTCGGCCCTTACTTCCAGGTGAAGGCAAAAAGGGGCGAACAGCGGCATACAATTAGAGTTAATGAGACTGCGTTAGCTTACGTTACGTAATTAGTATTGCGTCAAGCACGACTTAGAGTCTGGTTTGCTTGATTTTAACTGTGCTTCATAAACGCGCCGGTCACGCGCCAGCGAAGTGGCGCCAGCCCTCTGCACGAGATCGTTGGCTTGTAAGAAGGGGCGGCGCCGGCCCAGTTCCTGCTCTAGCGCAGTATCCGAACAGATTGAATCAGCAGACCTCGTCATTGCGAGCGCAGCGAAGCCATCCATCTCGCCGAGATCGCAGATTAATCGGAAGGCGCAGCCCGGCGGAGGCTTAGATTGCTTCGCTTCGCTCGCAACGACGGTGGCTCAACTTGATCGGTAGCCGTTCTAGCGCAGGCCGCGCATCGGCCTGAGATCGAGATCCCTGATCTTCTTGCGCAGCGTGTTGCGGTTGAGGCCGAGGATTTCGGCGGCGCGGATCTGGTTGCCGTGGGTGGCGGCCAAGGTCGCAGCGATCAGCGGCGCTTCGAGATCGCGCAACACACGGTGATAGAGCCCGACCGGCGGCAATTGCTCGCCGAACGATTTGAACAACTCCGCCACATGGCGGTCGAGACCGGCGGCGAACTGCTCGTTGCCGGCGCCGCGATCGTGCGAGACCAACAGGCGCGGCGCCTCGCCGGCGTCGAGCGCGACGGCGCCGCCGAACGAGGCCAACGGCGCGACGTGGCCCAACTCCGTCTCGATGATCTGTTCGGTGATGACCTCCTGCGGATAGAGCGCGGCGAGCCGCCGGGTCAGGTTCTCCAGTTCGCGGATGTTGCCGGGCCAGGGATAGCGCCTGAGACGGTCGAGCGCCGCGCTCTCCAGCGATTTCGGCGCCAGCCCCTCGGCGACGTTGCGCTGGAAGAAGCGACGCACGAGATCGGGAATATCCTCGCTGCGCTCGCGCAACGGCGGCAGCCTCAGCGGCACGACGTTGAGGCGGAAGTACAGATCCTCGCGGAACTGGCCGAGCGCGATGGCGTTGCGCAAATCCTTGTTGGTGGCGGCGACGATGCGCACGTTGGTCTTGATCGGCGTGCGGCCGCCGACGGTGGTGTATTCGCCTTGTTGCAGCACGCGCAGCAGGCGGGTCTGCGCCTCCATCGGCATGTCGCCGATCTCGTCGAGGAACAGCGTGCCGCTTTCGGCCTGTTCGAAGCGGCCGACCGAGCGGGCGTTGGCCCCGGTGAAGGCGCCCTTCTCGTGCCCAAACAGCTCGCTCTCGATGAGGTCGCGCGGAATGGCGGCCATGTTGATGGCGACGAACGGCCCGCTCCTGCGCTTGCCGTAATCGTGCAGTGCGCGCGCCACCAGTTCCTTGCCGGTGCCGGATTCGCCCGAGATCATCACCGTCAGGTCCGTCTGCATGAGACGGGCGAGCAAGCGGAAGATGTCCTGCATCGCCGGCGAGCGGCCGACGAGCGGCATGTTGTCGCCGGCGTCCTCCGGCGGCTCGCGCTCGCCGCGCGGGCGCGGTTGCGCCAGCGCGCGGCCGACGATGGCGACAAGCTCCTTCAGATCGAAGGGCTTGGGCAGATATTCATAGGCGCCGCGCTCGGAGGCCTTGATCGCGGTCATGAAGGTGTTCTGCGCGCTCATGACGATAATCGGCAACTCCGGCCGCATGCGCTTGATGCGCGGCAACAGCTCGAAGGCGTTGTCGTCGGGCATAACGACATCGGTGATGACGAGATCGCCTTCGCCCGAGGCAACCGAGCGCCAGAGGCCGGCGACGGTGCCGGTGGTGCGCACCTCGTAGCCGGCGCGCGACAGCGCCTGGCTGAGCACGGTGCGGATCGCCGCATCGTCGTCGGCGACGATTATATGGCCGCTCGGCATGCTTTAACTCCCGCGCCGCGTCACGCCTCGATCTTCAGACGGCCGGCGTCGACCGGCATCAGCACGCGGAAGGTGGTCTTCCGGAGCAACGATTCGCACTCCACGATACCGCCGAGATCGCCGATGACTTTCGCCACCAATGCAAGACCCAAGCCAGTGCCCTGCGCCTTCGTGGTCACGAACGGGTCGAACAGGTTGGCGGCGATCTCCGGCGCGATGCCGCCGCCATTGTCGCGCACGCAGATTTCGAGCGGCAGGCTCACCGGCTCGGCGCTGGCGCGCGATTTCAGCCGCATCCCCGGCCGATAGGCGCTCGACAGCACGATCTCGCCGTCGATGCTGTCCGGCCCGATCGCCTCGGCGGCGTTCTTCATCAGGTTGAGGAACGCCTGGATGAGCTGGTCGCGGTCGCCGAGCACATGCGGCAGCGAGGGATCGTAACTTTCGGCAATGCGGATATGGCGGGCGAAACCCGCCTGGGCCAGCCGTTTGACGTGGTCGAGCACCGCATGAATGTTGAGGCTTTGGCGCTCGCCCGGCCGCTGGTCGGAGAACGACTCCATGCGATCGACCAGTTTGACGATGCGGTCGGTCTCCTCGCAGATCAGCCGCGTCAGCGCCCGGTCCTCATCGCCGACCGAGCTTTCGAGAAGCTGCGCCGCGCCGCGGATGCCCGACAGCGGGTTCTTGATCTCATGCGCCAGCATCGAGCCGAGCGCCGTCACCGAGCGGGCGGCGCTGCGGTGGGTGAGCTGCCTGTCCATTTTTTCGGCAATTGAGCGTTCATGCAGCAGAACCGTGACGCCGTCATGGCTCGCCAGCGGGGCGATGAAGGCGTCGACCAGCCGCCCCTGGCCGGTGCGCGGCGTCGATATGTCGAGCCGGTAGCCGTTGACGGTCGCCTGCGCGGCGAGCGCGTCGGCGATGAGCGCGAACACCGGCGAACCGAACGGCAACAGATCCTGAAGCGTCGAGCGCGTCAGCGCGGCGCGGCCCATGTCGAAGAAATTTTCGGCCGCCGTGTTGACCTCGATGATCGCGCCGGACCCGTCGAGCGCCAGCAGCGGCTGCGGCAGGGCGTTGAGCAGCTTTAGCGGGTCCGGCCGGGGCTTGAGGGGGAGTTCGCGCCGGTTCACGCCGCCCTCTTGCCGTCGTCGTCGAAGGCGTCGACGAGCAGGCGGGCGGCGCGTCCCGGCTCCTCCGTCGTCACCAGTTCGCGCCGCAGCGCCGCGGTCGCGCCCTCGCCGGCGGCGTAGGCCGCCAGATGCTTGCGTGCGTGACGTAGGCCGGCCTTGGCGCCCATGCGCGTCAACAGATGGTCGAAATGGGAGATCGCGTCGGCGCGGCGCGCCTCGGGCGTGGGCGGGATCGCCGGGCCGCCGCTGTCTAGCGCCCGCGCAATGGCGCCGACCAGCCATGGCGCGCCGGTCGCGGCGCGGCCAATCATCACCGCGGCGGCGCCGGAGGCCGCCAGCATGGCGCGCGCATCCTCGACGCTGCGACAATCGCCGTTGACGACGACGGGAATATGGACTGCGGCGACGATCTCGGCGACCGCCGGCCAATCCGCCGCGCCCTGATAGAACTGGCAGCGCGTGCGGGCATGGATGGTGAGCATTTTCACCCCGACGCTCTCGGCGCGGCTGGCCAGCGCGGCGGCGTTGCGGCTGGCGTCGTCCCAGCCGAGGCGGGTCTTGAGCGTCACCGGAACCGGGGTCGCCTCGGCCACCGCCGCCAGAATGCGGGTCGCCGCGTCGAGGTCGCGCATCAGCGCGCTGCCGGCGAGTGCGCCTGCGACGCGGCGGGCGGGGCAGCCCATGTTGATGTCGATGAGTTCGGCCCCCTCGGCGGTCAGCCGCCGCGCCGCCTCCGCCATCGAGACGGCGTCGCGGCCGACGAGTTGCACCGCGAACGGCGCGCCCTCAGTGCGCTCGGCGCGCGCGCAGCATTCGGCGTCGCCGTCCAGCAATCCGGCGGAGGCGACCATTTCGGAGAAGGTGAGCGAGGCGCCGCGCCGTTGGGCGGCGCGGCGCATGCCGGCGTCGGTGATGCCCGCCATCGGCGCGAGCAGCGCCCGGCCGGCCAGCGCCAGATTGCCGATTTGCAGCGGCGCGGCTGAATTGCCTAAATACTGTGCATTCGCCATATTGCCCAGTTTATGATCTGATGGGCGCCAGCGCAAGCAGGTTGTCGCGCTTCAATTTTATGTTTGGCGCTGCGACATTTGCGGCTCTTGAAACGGCGGCTTACGCCATGCATATGCGCGATGTCGGCTCCGCCGTAGCAAGCGTTGAAGTTTCGTCGCGTCTGTGGCAAGGACCGCCCGTTCCCGCAACCTAGTCCGGAAAGCAATGTCGTTCCTGAACTCGCACAAGTTCCAGGACCGTCAGGAAGCCGCCGCCAAAGCCCGCAAGGCGATGGCGGAGAAGTTTCTGTCGCGTCCGAAATATGACCCCAATGATCCCGCCGTGCTCGCCCGCGAGGCCGAGCGGCGTAGGATTCTGGAAGCGCGCACCGAGCGCGAGAAAGAGCGCGCGAAGCGCAAGGCCGAGCAAGAGGCCGCCGACGCGGCGCGCAAAGTCGCCGAGGAAGCCGCCCGCCAGGAGCAGCTAAGGCTCGAAGAGGTCGCCCGCCAGGAAGCCGAATCGGCCCAGCGCGCCGAACTCGACCGCGTCGAATTCGAAAAGAAGCTGGAGCGCGACGCCCGCTACGCCGCGCGTAAAGAGCGCAAGAAGAAGAAGCTCAGCGTCGCCGAGCGCTGGGGTCGCTAACCCGGCCCAACCCCCGAGGCCGCGATGCCCATTAGACCGCTCAAGGTAGGGCTCGCGGGCCTCGGCACAGTCGGCAGCGCGCTGGTCCGGCTGATCGCCGCGCAGCGCGACGACTTCGTCGCCCGCACCGGCCGCACGCCCGAGATCGTCGCCTATAGCGCGCGCTCCGAGGGCGATCGCGGCCTGCCGCTTGCCGGCGCCGTATTCTACGCCGACGCCACCGAGATGGCGGCGCAGGCCGATATCGAGGTCTTCGTCGAACTGATCGGCGGCGCCGAAGGGCCGGCGTTGGCTGCGGTGAAGGCGGCGCTGGCGCGCGGCCTATCTGTCGTCACCGCCAACAAAGCGATGCTTGCCGCCCATGGCCACGAACTCGCCGGCTTGGCCGAGCGGGCCGGCGTCGGCCTCGCCTATGAGGCGGCGGTCGGCGGCGGCGTGCCGGTGGTCAAGACCTTGCGCGAGGCGCTCGCCGGCAACCGCATCGAGCGCGTCAGCGGCATCCTCAACGGCACCTGCAATTACATCCTGTCGCGGATGGAGACCGAGCGGGCGGGCTTCGACGAGTGCCTGAAAGAGGCGCAACGGCTCGGCTACGCCGAGGCCGACCCGACCTTCGACGTCGGCGGCTTCGACACCGCGCATAAATTGTCGATCCTCGCCTCGCTCGCCTTCGGCGCCCGCATCGATGCCGCGGCGGTGTCGGTGGAGGGCATCGAGTGCATTACGCTCGCCGATCTCGCCGCCGCCGACGACCTCGGCTTTCGCATCAAACTTCTCGGCGTGGCGGCGCGCACCGACCACGGCGTCGAACAGCGCGTGCATCCGACGATGATCGCCAAATCCTCGGCGCTGGCGCAGACGATGGGCGTGCTCAATGCGGTGACGATCGATGGCGATGCGATCGGCGCGCTGACCCTCGTTGGTCCCGGCGCTGGCGGGCCGGCGACGGCTTCCGCCGTCGCCGCCGATCTCGTCGATCTCGCGCGCGGGATCGTCGCGCCGGCCTTCGGCCGTCCGGTCGGCGCGCTCATCGAGGGCGAGCGCGCCTCGTTACAGCGCCACGAGGGCGGCTATTATGTGCGGTTGTCGGTGCTTGACCGGCCGGGGTCGCTGGCCGCCATCGCGCGGCGGATGGCCGAGCGGCTGATTTCTCTGGAATCGATCGTGCAGAAGCGCGCCGGCGGCGACGAAAGCTCGCATGTCTCGGTGGCGCTGGTGACGCATGCGACCACGGAGGCCTCGATCCGCGAGGCGCTGGCGCTGACGTTGCAGGATGGCGTGGTGCGCGACAAGCCGCAGGTGATCCGCATCGAGCGGTGATTCTCGACGCTTTGCGCCACGTCATTGGGGATTGAAAGTTGCGAAGGCGCTGACGAGCGCGATCGCCACTAGCGCCAGCGCGATCTCGGCGACGGCGCTGGCGGCGAGCATCCGCGCGGCGACGGCGCTGTGCGCGATCCTCGGCGACAAAACGTAGCGGTTGACCAGCGCCAGCCCGACCATCGTCGCGAACACCAGCATTTTCGCATCCAGACCAAGGCGATAGGGACTGATCGGCGGCCAGGGCAGGGCGCCCGTCGTCATCGCGATTTCGAACCCGCCGCTGATGAAAACCGCCGCCACGACGAATTGGCCGACATGGGAAAAGCGCATCATCGCGGCGAGCGCGTCGCCGCGCTCGTGCGAGCGCATGAAACAGCGCAGGCAAACCACGAACAGCGGCAAGCCGCCGAGCCAGGCCGAGACCGCCAGGATATGGACGGCGTGGTTGAGCCGGTGGGCGAGGCCGAGCGCGCCCTCCTGCATCGCGGCATGGCCGACGAGCCCGAGGCTGGCGACGCAAAGCCCCGCGACCACCGCCGGCGCCCGCCAGCGCCGGTCCGGCCACAGCGTCGCGATCCCCAGCACAACCAGCAGCGCCAGCCGCCCCTGCCAGACCCTGCCGAACGATGTGTCGGCGAGCACCACGCCGAGCGTGTCGAGATCGAGCGCGCCGCCCGCCATGTCGCGCGCGACCAGCGCCAGCCAAGCGAGCGCGCTGACCAGCGCCAGCAGCGCCAGCGGCGGGCCGAACCGGCGCAGCAGCGGCGTGAGATCGGGCGTCAGCGAGGCGGGCGCGAGCCCCGCGACGAACAGGCTGGCGCCGAACAACGGCATCGTCGCCGAGAAATGCAGCAATCGCGCGACGATGAGGGCAAGGTCCATAGCGGCGGCGACGCTACATCTTCATCCCCTTCATGTCAGGACCGGGCGAACCGACGGGCATGACGGGGAATTCGACTGTCGCCTGGCCGGCGTGCTGGAAAGTCAACGTCGCCTTGAACGGCTGGCCTTTGACCATCGGATGCTTGAGTTGCATGAACATCAGGTGATAGCCGCTGGGCGCCAGCGTCACGGTTTTATGGGCGGGGATTTCGACGCCGCCGGCGACCTCGCGCATTTTCATGACGCCGTTGTTCATCGACATCTCGTGCACCTGGACATTGGCGAAATCGACAGCGATGCCGGTCAAGCGATCGGCCGTCGCGCCGCCGTTCTCGATCGTCAGGTAGCCGGCGCCGACGGGCGCGCCCTTCGGCGTGGCGCGCGCCCAGGCGTCCTTGATCGTCAGGTCGCCGACTTTCACGGACGCCGCGATGGCCGGCGCGGCGGCCAGCGCCAGCGCCAAGAGGGCGGTAGATGCGAGCATTTTCATGGATCTTCCCCTGGATAAAGCGCGCCGCCTCACTTCACGGTGAAAGCGAAATGGCCCTGCGTGCGATGGGTGTCGGTGGAAATCGCGTGCCATTTGACGGTGTATTGGCCGGGCGCGAGTTTGCCGGTGATCTTGACCACCATCGTCTTGTCGTCACCCGGCGCGAGGCCCGTGTGGCCAACCGGTACAGCGCCGTGCGGACCCGACAGCGTCAGGCCGGAGAACTTTGGCTCGATCCCTTCCGAGAAATGGATGCTGATTTGCGAGGGCGCGGCGACTGTGCCGCCGACCGGCGGCGACGCGCTTTGCAGCGAAGCGTGGGCGAAGGCGCCGGAACTGCAAAGCGCCAGGCAGCCAGCGAGTGAGAGAACGGTAAGCTTTGTCATTTGCTAGCTCCGAACAGGGGTTTGCCGATGGAATTGGGGAACATGTCGTCGAGGAAGAAGTGCAACTCGCCAAACCACGCCGACGCCGTGGCCGCTGGCGCCGTTCATCGGCAGTATCGCCTCCAGCAACACCTGATAGGTGCTGGCGAGATGCATGACGCCGGGCTGGATTGTGCCGGTGATTATGTTGGAGAACGTGAATTCGGTCAGCGGGATCAGGTGTTTGAGGAAAGGATTGTCGATCTCGGCGACGTTGGCGTTGAAGTAGGGCAGGCTATATTGAACGAAGAAGCCCCAGTTGAAGTTCTGGGAGTTCTGACCGCCATTGGTCCAGGTCCGATCGGGAATGTCGTAACCGACTTCGCCGGTGAGGGCGAACGGGCGCAGCAGATTGAGGCTTGTCGGCAAAGCGCCGAAGCCGAGACCGACGTCGAGTTGCGGCGTGTAGGTGTTGAAGTCGTTGCCCATGCCGTTCGTGTAGGTCTTGCCGATGTCGACGTTGCCGCCGATCGTCGCCATGAACTCGGTCTCCGGCATACAGAGGAACTGATAGCTGAGGCCGACATTAAGATCGCCGCGGCCCCAGCCCTGCGGGTTGGCGAAGGTCGCGCCGTCGGAAATATTCAGGCCGACATTGGGGAGGATGGTTTTCGTGTAGGCGAAGCTGGCGTCGGCTTCGTTGACGCCGTCGCCGTTGGTCGGGAGATAGCTCAGCGTCGGCAGCGCCAGTTCGTCGCTGACGCCGGGATCGTCGATGCCGAGCGTGGCGGGGAAGACGCGCGAGCCGCAGACCGCATGGGCCAGCGCTTGCGACGTTCCCAGAGCGGTCGAGGCGAGCAAAAGCGTCGCCGCGAGCGCGGGGTGGATTCGAGATGACAAGGATGCAGCCTTTCGAGACATAAGGAAACGAGGATGTCGTTGCGCTTAGGTCTGCGAAGGGGGGCCTCTGGCGAGGGAAAAACCGCTCGGGCGCGGCGCCTGGGTCGGCGGCTGCGGCGCAACGCCGAGCTTGCCCGACAGAGACAGCGCCGGCGCCGACAGCGGCTCGGCCATCGGCGGGACGACGATGGCGGCGTTGGCGACCAGCCGGCACAGCGGGCATCGGTCGTGGCAATCGAACGGGTGATGGTGCGGCGCGGACGGATCGGCCTGCGTACAGATGACGACGCCGGGGCCGAGCAGGGCTTGCAACTCGGCCTCGGCGGCCTGCGGCCCGTCGGCGGGCATCGGCGGCGCGGCGACGGCGAAGCTCTGCGCCAGCAGCGCGAAGGCGGCGAGCCACACGCCGATGCGCGCCCACAGCCCCGCAAACGCGGTTCGCCGCCTATCCGCTCGCCTGTCGCCGTCGCGGCGCACTTGCGCCCCCTTGCCAATTTCCGGCACGATCAGACGCCGCGCGCGTCCTGTCAACGCGCGCAACGGTCGCACCCGCCTTCTGCGGTGCTAAGCTGGCGCGCAAGCGTTCCGAAGCCGCGCTTTGAACCCGTTGAGGCACAATGAGCAATCCATGGCTGTCGATCCCCCTGGAAGGCTATGAAGGCCACATGGCGTTGCCTGACGTCGGTCATCAGTTGCGGTCATTGGCTGTGCAGGGGGCAATGGCTTCGAGGAAGCCGCCAAGGCAGGCGGTACGCGCCTTGTCGGCCTCGACATAAGCCCGAGCTAATGGGGTTTTAGCCGCCCTTTTGCAGTTGCCAAAGGATGGCGCGGCGAGCGTTTCACCTTCCCAGTTTGTGACGTTGAAGGAATTGGGCTCCATTATGCGGCTAATGCCGCCGGACGATCTGCGGAAGGTCGCGGAAGGGCTGGGGTTTAGCTTTCTCTCCGAGAAGTTGGTCACCTTTGAATCTGGAAAACAGTTTTCCCTGCAACTCTTCAATCCCGGCGCAATTGCGTGACCGCTCGGGGTCGCGAGCCGAAATTCAAGTTAAGACATCACCCTGAAATGTCTTGACAGTTCCAGCGCCGGAAAACAGCATGGCGCACAAATATCGCACGATAGGAGATGTTGGCATGACCGTTCGGCCCGATCCGACTTTTTACGCTTCGCCGCAGCTTGCGATGACCGCGCCGGTGGAAAAGATCGCCTATGTGCTGCTGCTGAGCCCCGATGCATCGCAGCCGGACGGGCTGGCGGTGGTCGATGTCGCGCCTTCGTCGCCGAGCTACGGCAAAGTGCTCAACACGCTGTTCATGCCCCATAAGGGCGACGAGTTCCATCATTTCGGCTGGAACGCCTGTTCCTCGGCGCTGTCGCCGATCAGCGGCCACCCGTTCCTGGAGCGGCGCTATCTCGTCATCCCCGGCATTCGCTCGTCGCGGATCTATATCGTCGACACCAAGAACGCGCCGCAGGAGCTCAAGATCCACAAGGTCATCGAGCCTGAGGAGGTTTTCGCCAAGACCGGCTATTCGCGCCCACATACGATCCATTGCGGCCCCGAGGGCATTTACGTCTCGACGCTCGGCGGCGCCGGCAAGGACGGGACAAAGGGGCCGCCCGGCATTTTCTTGATGGACTGCCAGACCTTCGACGTCATCGGCCGCTACGAGATGGATCGCGGCGAGCAGGACAAGCACTACGACTTCTGGTGGAACCTGCCGCGCGACTACATGGTGTCGAGCGAGTGGGGCCTGCCGCCGCAATTCGAAAATGGCATCGTGCCCGAGGATCTGCTGGCCAACAAATACGGCCACAAGCTGCACTTCTGGAACCTGCGCGAACGCCGCAACGTGCAGACCATCGACCTCGGCGCCAATCACCAGATGGCGCTGGAGGTGCGGCCCGCCCATGACCCGATCAAGGAATACGGCTTCTGCGGCGTGGTGGTGGACACCACCAACCTCGAAGGCTCGATCTGGACCTGGTGGCGCGGCAAGGACGGCAAGTTCGAAGCCAAGAAGACGATCGCCATTCCGCCCGTCGCCGCCAAGGCCGACGAGCTGCCGGCGCTGCTGAAGGGCTTCGGCGCCGTGCCGCCGCTCATCACCGACATCGACCTCAGCCTCGACGACAAGCATCTTTATGTCGCCTGCTGGGGTACGGGCGAGATGCGCCAGTACGACGTCAGCGATCCCATGAACCCGAGCCTGACCGGCACGGTCGAGATCGGCGGCATCGTGCGCAAGGCCGCCCATCCCGGCGGCAAGGCGTTCGGCGGCGGCCCGCAGATGGTGGAGATCAGCCGCGACGCCAAGCGCGTCTACTGGACGAACTCGCTCTATTCGACCTGGGACGATCAGTTCTATCCCGGCGGCGTGCCGGGCGCGATGGTGAAGGCCGATGTCGGCCCCGACGGCGGTCTGACGCTCGACAAGCGCTTCCACGTCGAATTCCCGGCCGGCTATCGCGCGCATCAGATTCGCCTTGAGGGCGGTGACTGCTCCACCGACAGCTTCTGCTACCCGTCCGTCCGTTAGGGCGATGGGGGCGGAACATACGGCGGCGCTGTGGGCCGCCGTGGTCGCGTCAGGCCTCTATCACGGGGCCAATCCTGGCATGGGCTGGCCGCTCGCCGTCTCGGCGGCGATGTTCGAGCGGCGCGCCGGCGCGTTGTTGAAGGCGCTGGCGGCGCTCGGCGTCGGGCATCTGCTGGCGATGCTGGTGGTGCTGGCGCCGTTCTCGATCATCGCCTCGCTGGCGGCGCTGCAAATCCAGATCCGCCTCGGCGCGGCGACGCTGGTGATCGGGCTCGGCGTGTATCTGCTGCTGTCGAACCGCCACCCGCGATTTTTGCAGCGCGTCGCGCCGCATCGGCTGGCGCTGTGGTCGTTTCTCGTCGCCACGGCGCATGGCGCGGCGCTGATGCTGTTGCCGATCTATCTCGGCCTTTGCGCCGTCGGCGCGCCGGACGCAGCCCATGCGGCGGCGGGACAGTTGATGCGCGAAGGCGTGCTCCAGGCCGGGCTCGTCGCCCTGACGCATACGCTGGCGATGATGGCCGCCGGAGGCGTCGCCGCCGCGGCGATCTACTACTGGTTGGGCTTGAGGGCGATTTCCACCGTCTGGATCAATCTCGACAAGTTGTGGGCAGGCAGCCTGATCGGCGTCGGCGCTGTCGCCATCGCGCTCGCGGTTTAGGGAGCGCGGGCGGGTGAAGAAATAACTTGATAGAAGTTATAGACTGTATATTTTAAGACCTCCATGGCGTCGGAGGCGGATGTGCTGCACGCGATTAACCCGCTCTATTCGCTCTCGGGCCTGGTGGTCGGCATGCTGGTCGGCTTCACTGGGGTCGGCGGCGGCGCCTTGATGACGCCGCTGCTGGTGCTGCTGTTCGGCATCCACCCCTCGGCGGCGGTCGGCACGGACTTGCTCTATGCGGGACTGACCAAGATCAGCGGCTCGGCGGTGCATGGCTACAACGGCGCGATCGACTGGAAGGTGGTGCGTCGACTGGCGCTCGGCAGCGCGCCGGCGGCGACGCTGACGTTGATCGCGCTGTCGGTGCTCGGGCAGGGGTCGAACGTCGCCAGCCACGTCATCACCACGACGCTCGGATTCGCGCTGCTGATGACCGCGGTGACGTTGTTGTTCCGCAAATGGCTGATCGGACACTACGGCGCCATGCTGGAGCGCGCCAGCGAGCGGCGGATTGCGGCGATGACCACCGGCCTCGGCGTGATTCTCGGCGTACTGGTGACGCTGTCCTCGGTGGGCGCGGGCGCGATCGGCGTCACGGCGCTGCTGATGCTCTATCCGAAGATGCCGACCGTGCGGCTCGTCGGCTCCGACATCGCCCATGCGGTGCCGCTGACGCTGATCGCCGGCACGGGGCATTGGTGGATCGGCTCCGTCAATTTCCCGCTGCTGTTCTCGCTGCTCATCGGCTCGATCCCCGGCATCATGATCGGCAGCCATTTCGCCGCGCGCGTGCCCGACCGCGTGCTGCGGCCGCTGCTGGCGGGAACGCTGGCGCTGATCGGCGTCAGGATGGCGTTCTAGGGGGCTTCGCGAGTTCTCGCCGCTATGGCCTCAATTTCGATGAGAAATTCCGGCCCGTAGAGCTTCGATGCCTCCATCAAAGTGATGGCAGGCGCGGCCGGAGGATCGACGGTGGCAAAAAATCGATTGCGCGCTTGGCGATAGGACGCACTGTCAGCTTCACCAGATCGCTTGCCGTGCAGCCGACCGACGGTAGCGCATGGCCTAAATTCTCGAAGACTTGTTCGGCTTGCGCTGCAGAATCGCCTCTCCCGACGAGATCGCCTGCGTGATCGAGAGCAGTTTGGCCGGAGATGAAAATGAGATGAGCCGCGCCGACATCCACGATTTGCGAATAGCCCGGCGGGGCGCCCAGTTCAGACGGATTGATCCGCCGGATCGTATCGTCCGATCTGCCTATTGAGCGTATCCCTTATACCAATCTTGGTTGAGCGCGAATCATCTCGCTTATTCCGCGCCCGGCGTGGCCCGAACGCTCACGCGCCGATCTTGCTCCAGAACGCGCGCAGTTCGTCGTAGCTGACAAACTCGCCACGCTCCTCCTGTGCGATAGATTCGTCAAACGAAGCCTCTTCCTCGTTCGAGGGCGCAATGACCGGCGCTTCGTGTCG
Organism: Roseiarcus sp.; assembly: GCA_035606915.1. Taxonomy (GTDB): domain Bacteria; phylum Pseudomonadota; class Alphaproteobacteria; order Rhizobiales; family Beijerinckiaceae; genus Roseiarcus. Next base: position 43,643 of record DATNDU010000198.1, read on the forward strand.
CGCCGCCGCCAGGATCAGGCGCGCGATCTCATCTTGAGTGCGCTCGGGCAAAGCGCGCGCGACTTGGATCGCTTGGTCGAGCAACTGCGTCATCGGCGCACTATAGCCGCCTCGTGGCGCGGACCGAAGCTCTATTCCCCCTTTTTGAACGGCAACCCCGCTTCGTAATCGGCGATCTGCTCGTCCACCACCTCACGTTCGCGCACGAGATAATCGCGCACCGCGCGGGCAAAACCGAGGTCGGCGAAATCGTGGGCGGAATAGGTCGCAACCGGCCGGTAGCCGCGCGCCAGCTTGTGCTCGCCCTGGGCGCCCGCCTCGACCCGCGCGTAGCCGTGCGAAATCGCATATTCGATCGCCTGATAATAGCAGACCTCGAAATGCAGGAACGGCCGCTCCTCGATCGCGCCCCAGTTGCGGCCGTAGATCGCATCCGCGCCGAGGAAGTTGATCGCCCCGGCGATGGGGCGCCCGTCGCGGCGCGCCATCACCAGCAGCACCCTGTCGGCCATCGTCGCGCCGATCTCGGTGAAGAAGGCGCGGGTGAGGTAGGGCCTGCCCCATTTGCGCGCGCCGGTGTCCATATAGAAGGCGAAGAACGCCTCCCAATGGCTTGGTTTGATGTCGCTCCCGGTTAGCAAGTCGATGGCGATGTCGCCGCCAAGGGCGTCGCGCCGCTCGCGCCGGATGGTCTTGCGCTTGCGCGACGACAGCGCGGCGAGGAAGGCCTCGAAATCGGCGTAGCCCTCGTTGAGGAAGTGGAATTGCTCGCCGGTGCGGCGCGCAAAGCCCGCCGCGCCCAGCGCCTCGGCGTCCGGAGCGTTGGCGAAGCTGACATGCACCGACGAGGCCTCGACGGCGTCGCGCAAGCCGCGCAAAGCGGCGATCAGCGTCTCGCGCGCGCCCGGCGGGGCGGCGCGCGCCACCAACAGGCGCCGGCCGGTGACCGGCGTGAACGGCGCGGCGACCTGCAATTTCGGGTAGTAGCTGCCGCCGGCGCTCTCGTAGGCGTGCGCCCAGGAATGGTCGAACACGTATTCGCCCATGCTGTGCGCTTTCACATAGGTCGGCGCGCAGGCGACGAGGCGGCCGGCGCCATCCTCCACCAGCACATGCGCCGGCGTCCAGCCGGTGCGCCCGCCGACCGAGCGCGAGCGTTCCAGCGCGGATAGGAAAGCGTGGCTGATGAAAGGGTTGTAGCGCTCGCCGGCGGCCTCAGTGGCGCTCAAGTCCGCGGGATTGGCGCAGGCGTCCCAAGCCTCGGGCGCGATGCGGTCGAGCGAGGGAATCGTGCGGGCCGTGAATTCGGGCATGGCGCCTCTTATACGCGAGGATGCGGCCGGACGTAGGCGACCGAGCGCCCGCAAGAGGCCGGCGATCATCGGGCCGAGTTTCGCGCTTTCGGGCGCATTCATATCCCGACCCGTATAGTGGCCAAGCGGCATATCAAAGGAGAAGCGCATGACCCGCGTGCTCGTCACCGGCGCGACCGGCTTCCTCGCCAGCCACGCGATCGCCGATTTGCTGGCCCAGGGCTATGTGGTGCGCGGCACAGTGCGCTCGACCGCCAAGGCGTTGAAAGAGGCGGCGCTGGCGCGTATCCCCGGCGCCGAGCGGCTGGAACTGATCGAGGCCGATCTCCTCGACGCCGCCTCGTTCGAGCGGCCGGCGCAAGGCTGCGACGCCGTATTGCACATGGCCAGCCCCTACGCGATCCAGGTCGAGAACCCGCAACGCGATCTCGTCGATCCCGCTGTGCAGGGGACGAAGGCGGTGCTGGCGGCGGCGGCCAAGGCGGGCGTCCGGCGCGTCGTGCTGACGTCCTCGATGGCGGCGATTACCGATGAGCCGCCGGCCGACCACGCGCTGAGCGAGGCCGACTGGAACGCCAAAAGCTCGCTCACCCGCAATCCCTATCATTTCTCAAAGACGCAGGCCGAGCGGGCGGCGTGGCGCTTCATGGACGAAGCCAAGCCCGGCTTCGACCTCGTCGTCGTCAACCCGTCCGTGGTCATCGGGCCGAGCTACACGAAGGCGCTCAACGAATCCCACAAGCTGCTCGTTGGCATGACGAAGGGCGTTTATCCCGGCGTGCTGGCGCTGAACTGGGGCTTCGTCGACGTGCGCGATGTCGCCCGCGCCCATGTGCTGGCGCTGGAGACGCCCTCGGCGCAGGGCCGCTATCTCTGCGCCGGCGACATCCTGACTATGCGCGAGACGGTGGCGGCGCTGCGCGAGGCGCTGCCGCAGGCCAAGCTGCCGAGCCTGCCACTCGACAATTTCGCCGGTACGACGATGGTCAAGCTCGGCTCCTATATGCAACCTGCCGGGGTCGGCTCCTTTTTGCGCAGCCACATCGGCCGCAAGCTGCGCTACGACAATGCCAAGATCCGCCGCGATCTCGGCCTGAGCTTTCGCCCGGCGCGCGCCGCGATCGCCGAGGCGGCGGCGGATCTGGTGAAATGGCGGCATATTCGCGTGTAATGCCGACGGCCCGGCGCTGACTTGTCATGCCCGGGCTTGTTCCACGGCTGTCCGGTTCGCGGAAATCGGTTGCCATGGGGTCGACCGACTCGCTTTGCGCGCAGCCCCATGCTGTTCCGACTCGCATTTCTGTCCCTGGCGATGCCGAATTTTCCGAGCCGTCCCCTCGCCGAGCCGAAACGAATGGACGACGAGCAACCAAACCAAAGCACTCGCCAGGCATTTGCGAACTTGCTTCGCGCGGACAAGCGCTTGGTTCGACTCAGGTTTTGGCTTCTCACGACGAACCGGACAGCCGTGGGACAAGCCCGGTCATGACGGCGGTTGGTCGCCAAGGCCGCCGGTATAAATCACGCCGCGACGTGCATCGCGAACGAACGCGCCGCAGCCGGCATCCCGACTTCGAATGGCGTCGGGTCTGACCAGAAACGCGCCTGGAACTTCGAGGAGTCGACCCGATACGGCCGATCCCACTGGAATCGCATCTCGGCGAACTCGCTGAGTTCCGGCGTGAACACGCTCAACGGCCGCAGCGCCCAGAACGGCAGGTTGCGCACCCGCAACGGGACGTCGAGCGCCTTCGCCGCCAGCGCCAGCAGTTCGCGCGGGGCGCGGATCGGCGCGCAGGGCACATGCCAAGCCTGGCCGAAGGCATCGTCCGGGGCGTCGAGCAAGCTCACCACGGCGCGCGCGTAATCCGGCACATAGGCGATGTCGTGCGGGATATCGGCGTCGTTGATCCACAGCGCCGCCTTGCCGCGCGCCAGCGCGCCCAGCGACGTATCGCCGAGCATTGAGAGCCGCACGCCCGGCCCGTAGAAATCCGGCCCGCGCACGGCGGCGAAGCGCAACCGCCCGGCCGCGCTCGCCGCCTGCCAGATGCGCGTCGCCGCCGAGCGCGCGGCGGGCTTTAGCGGATGGTCGGACAGCGGCATGGTCTCCGTCAGCGGCTCGGTCTGCGGGCCGTACATGTAGAGATTGTCGACGAACACCACGCGCGCCCCGGTCTCGGCCGCGGCGTCGACGACGTTGGCCATGATCTTCGGCCAAGCCTCGCGCCAGAGCGGCCCGGAATAGGGCAGGCCGATCGCCAGCACGATCTCAGCCGCGCCTTGCGCCGCGGCGCTGAGCGAGGCGCGGTCGGTGACGTCGCAGCTAGCGAAGGCGACGTCCGAGGGCAGATCGGCCGGCCGGCGGCGCTGCGCCACCCGCACCTGTTGGCCGCGCGCGCGCAGCATCGCGACGGTCGCCGCGCCGACCGGACCATAGCCGATCACCAGAATGCACTCTTTCATGGCCAGACCTCCGTGGACCCGCGCTCAAGATAGCGCCCGCTTGCACATGACGGAAATGCATTGTTATCATCGAGACCATGCGTGAAGTGAATTTGGCCGGCGTCGATCTCAACCTGTTGCCGGCGCTGGAGGCGCTGATCCGCCGCCGCAACGTCACCCTCGCCGGGCGCGACATCGGCTTGAGCCAGCCGGCGATGTCGCGGGCGCTGGCGCGGCTGCGGGCGCTGCTCGGCGATTCCCTGCTGGTCAAGGCGCCGGGCGGTCTGGCGCCGACGGCGCGCGCCGAAGCGTTGCTGCCGCAACTGAGCGCCTCGCTCGACCGCCTCGGCGGCGTGTTGCGCCCGCCGGCCTTCGCGCCCGAGGCGCTCGACCGCGTGTTTCGCATCGTCGCCACCGACGTTCACGCGCTGCTGATCGGGCCGCCGCTGCTGGCGGCGGTGCGCCAGCTCGCGCCGCGCGCACGCCTTAGCTTCGTGCCGATCAGCGCCGATGTGCGCGAGCGCATCCAGACCGGCGACATCGACCTCGCTTTCGCCACCGCGACGATGCCGCTGCCGCCCGGCGTCCACAGCGAGCCGCTGTTCGAGGAACGTTTGGCGCTCGTCGCCCGCCGCGACGCCTTTCCCGAGGACAAGGCGTGGACGCTGGCGGAATACACCGCCGCCAACCACGCCACGGTGGCGATCTTCGGCGACCGCGCGTCGGAGATCGACGCCGAACTGGCGCAGGCGGGCCTGGCGCGCCGCATCGTCTTCACCAGCCCGCATTTCCTGGCGACGCTGGCGGCGGTGGCGGCCAGCGATTGCGTGACGACGTTGTCGGCGACGCTGGCGCGCCGCTTCGCTGACACGTTGGGGCTGGCGCTCTACGAGCCGCCGCTGCGGCAGAAGACGCTGACTGGCACGATGGTCGTCGCCGCGACCCGCGCAGATGATCCCGGCCTTGTCTGGCTACGGCAGCGGGTCAGGCAGGCGGCGCGTAAAGCTTATCGCGAATAAGCGCGCCCGCTCGCGCTTTTGTGCCTTGCCGGCGACACGACGCGGGGGGAGAATCCGGACGCAGGCTCCGGTTAAGTGCGCGCGAGACGCGTCGGGCCGGCAACTCGACATGCGAGGACGCAATGGCTTTTCAACTCAA